>CAYMVL010000034.1:0-188274 GCA_964394145.1 uncultured Dehalococcoidales bacterium
TCTTGAGGGGGTGGTGGGCGTGAGCCCGTGGGAGTTCAAGTCTCCCCCTCGGCACCAGAATGGACTTGCTTAAATGACCCAAAGTGGTAAAATTTAGTGCAGGGCGGAAGTAGTTCAGCGGTAGAATGCTTCCTTGCCAAGGAAGAGGTCGCGAGTTCGAATCTCGTCTTCCGCTCCATAGATGATTTGTTCCCTGTGAAAGGGCTGTTTTTTGTGGCGGTGTAGCCAAGAGGTTAAGGCGGGGGTCTGCAAAACCCCTATGCGGCGGTTCGAATCCGCCCGCCGCCTTCTCGATGGGGCTAGCGGTTCGGTGGTTGGTCTGCACCGTCGGAAGCCCGGCTCTTAGACTAACGCGATGGTTACCAGGCTATTTCCCTTCAATCCATAAGTCCGTGGGAAGATAGCTATATCCAGAGATTCACCGAGCAGCTAAGCGACGAATGTCTGAATCGTTATGTCTTCCGGAGGGGTAAACAGGCTCGGAGTGTTGTAGAGATACGGAGCCAAGAATATAATAGCTATCGGCCGCATAGCTCGCAGGGCTATCCGGTAGAGACAGAGTCCGCGAAGCCGTTAATCGTGAATAGGCGGAGAGAAGCCAAGCAAAGCAGGTGATTCTCCCTTAATCGATGCTTATCTGGTGCTGCACCTTGAGTCCAGATTTCAGCATCGGGACCTGGTGTTTGATTGCTGGAGGAAGAACCTGCATGGCGTGTTCAAGTCAGTTGAGCTAAAGTTAGGGATTCCCTGAGCAGTACACGGCATTGGTGGATTAAGGCTAATGCTACTGTTTATGGACTGCTCGAGATTTTGTCGCTGTGGTAGATTGTGTAGAAAATGGGATAGGGCCTTATGAAGCAAGCCCTATCCCTTGTTGCTTCAGTCTAATCATAAGGGACGGGGAATAAGAACTCAGCTGTCTCTGGCAAAAAGTCATGTTTGGAAAAGGTTATTTCGCATTTCCATACCTCTGGTTTATCAGTCTTTTGCCATTGACCGAATACAATCGGTTGTCGGCTAAACTGTGTTTCCGGGTCAAACTTCACACGGTGGTAAATTGTCATCAGGTCTGTTTCGCCTGCAGCTTCGTTGACCTTATCTGCGTCAAGTGTGCCTGCTCTCTCAATGGCATCAATCAGGACCTGTATTACCGTATAACCCAGCCCTATGGCCGTACTCAGTGGCCGACCCGTTTCGTCAACCCACCTTTCGTAGAGGTTCATTGAAGTTGTACCACCGATACCAGGGCAACCTTCAATTGATGGCTGCCAGAAGGTTTCTGTGCCAATGCCCGCTGGCAAATTACCGCCCCAAGCTGTCACATCTGTGTAGTAGAGTGCTGCTCTTCCAGCGGTGACAATCCTGGGCTGAAAATCCAGCTCGTGACATTGTCTCCATAACGTCCCAAAGTCAGGGGCTGGACAGTTGCCCCAGAGTATTTCAACATCATTCTTCTTCCACTCGTTTATAATGGATGTGAAGTCCGTGGTTCCTATGGGGAACAGGCCCAACTTCTTGTCTTCACCCACAACATCATAACCCCAGCCTTCTAGCATGGGAGGAAATATCGCATACCAGGCTATACCGTCTGGGTCATCAGTGGTGAATACGCCTACTTTCTTATTTGTCTGGTCACCGAACAGGTCTAGCTGCTCCTTCCATGTATCGGATATGGTATATCCCGGTTTATCCCAGATACTTCCGGCTGCGGCTGGCGTGGCTATTGCAAAGCCCATCGTATGACTATATGCCCAGGCCGGCTCAACCTCGGCTCTCATGGCTAGCCACGGTTCCATAACGGCGACATTAGCGATATGAGGGATGCCATACCGGGCAGCTATGGTAGCCACAGGAGCATGCATTGGAGGTGGTTCATTGTGACATGTGAGAAAGTTCACCTTTTCGCGGAGAACCAGATCCTCCGCGAGAACGCCTGCCTTTATCGGATCACTCTCGTTGTTTACAACTATGAGTCTGATTGGCAACTTGCGATCGTAGTCCTTCACATATACTCCACCCTGCTTATTAATATCATCAACAGCCGCTCTTTGCCCGAACGCGCCACCGTCGGCCATCCCAGCGTACATGCCCGTTACCGATGCGGAGCAGCCGACAAGAATTTCTGCTGGACCTGACGGAGCCGGTGCAGGACTTGGCTCCGGTGAGGGAGATGGTGTTGGCTGTGGAGATGGAGCTGGGGCTGGCTCGGCGCAGCCCGCAATAACGAGACTCGCAATGACTGCTACCGCCAAAACTAATGTAACCAATTTGTTCTTCATCTAGTCCTCCTTCCTGCGATTTTGTCCCGGATTTCACCTTTTGTTTCTATATAGGCATCACCTCCCATCACGGTCTTCCTTTCCTCTCTTTAAAGGGCCTGCCGAAGCTTCGCCGGCAAATTGAGCAATGTATCTGCAAACCAGAAGTGGGCACGTCCATACCAAGGCGGGCGGGCCGACTTCTCAAGGAAGGACAGGGATGAAAGAAAAGCCTTAGAATATAGATCTTGGTCCAAGTCACTTTCCCAAACCATCACACTCAATTTTGAGCGTAATCCTATGGCTGAATGGTCCATTGACCAGAGCCCTAATCCCCCTAGATTTATCATATATGACTAAGATTCCACTGTCAAGGTACGCGAACCGCGTGGGCGGCCAACGCCCAGCGAGCTAGCTCTACAGCTGCTCGGGAGATACCATACAGTGCTGGGCATACTGAATAAAATGGCAAATACAGCGCTGCTGAAGGGGGTTAAGGGTCAGAAGAGAAAGAGCTAGTTAGGATTACTCTCGCTGGGGTGGGGGGCAAGCGTATTATGAATGAGGGAATCTTGAGTCAATCCGTTGCATAATGCCGTGCCTGTTTGAGGACAACTACCGGCAAATGAATTTGCAATTGGAATTATTAAGGGATACGCCCCTTTGGGAGCCTGGAGTATGCCAGCAACCGCAGTTGACTTCGGCGAAGTCGGTGCCAGCGGCACTTGCAGTCTGTTCAACGGAGTCAGTGCGTGGTAAGGTCAGCACGATGGTAGCAGCAGGCTCAGCCTATTTCCGCTATTAGGCACCCAGTTGATATGCTCCTTGCCGAAAATTGATTGTTGTTGTCGTTGATAAGTTCAGGAGCGCCATTACAACTGGTACAGCTTCTCTAGCCTACGGTGCGGTTGTCTGGGCTTGCAAAGGATCTCTTTTACCTGAGTTTGGAAGAACAGATTCACGTTGGCTGGCTGTATTACCACCGCTGTGTCTGCTCCTCCTCCACCCTCCCCGAGGAAAGTGCCAGCTATGGAGATGGTCTCTTCATCGGTGCGCACGAGGCCGGCGTCAGCAGCCATGGCTGCTATCTCACAGGCCACTTTAGTGCCTTGACCGAACACTCGCAGGGTATTTGCAACTATATCTCCTACGACGTAGCTTGCGCCTGGCGGTATTAATGAGCCCTGGCGCATGGCTCGACTCAGTCCACCGAAAGCAGATGTAGTGGTCAGTAGTATGCCTCCCTTGCTACGGACTAGCTTTGCGTTTTCCTCGGTGAACTGCTGACTATTCGGTTCCAGATATCCGGTATTGTGCGTCACCACCACCACCCTGAACTCCTTGAAGGCATTCATAGCCTTGACCGCTGTCCCACCTGATATTGATGCTATCACTATGGTCTTGATGCGCAACTCCTCTGCCCTGCGCCCGGCGATGCGGAAGACTTCCTCGGTGTTCTGCTTGCCCGGCTCTTCGAAATACACAATCTTGCTTTCTAGCATGGACTCAGACCTCCTTGCTAATATGTTTGTGCTTTGGATTAAGTAACAGACGAACAGAGATCATTGCTCTTTCAGTTGTTTCTCATCAGATAATGCCATGGGTTGCCTCGTGCCCCGCTGTGCCACGTAGTCTCACCTTGGGTAGGTCCTTTGCGTGATTACAAAATACCCTATCGACTCTTCGGATGTCAATGTATGTCGGCACTGGTGGCAGCTACATCCTTCTTCTCAAGTCCATAACGCGTAGCTGCTGGGGCTGCGCGCGATAGAATTCGATAACCCACATAGTGCAAGCTATCGTAGCTGAGATAGACAAACACTCTGGTCTAAGTCTATTGACCGGAGGGTAGATAGCGTGTATAATAATCCTATACGATACCTCTCCGACCGTCAAGGCAGTGGAGTGAGACAGAGGTGCAGAGCGGGTTAGGTTCGATTTTTCTGGTAAGGTAGTGCCGTTCCTTGGGCAAATAGCGGACAGACGTGGAAAACTTGTTATCCTCCGACAGGGATTACCGCCTTTGGGTTTTGTTATGCCAGGCGAAAGATGCTATAGGCAAAGCGAGGCAGAAGGAACTGAGACAATATGGCATCTCTTGTGAGCAGGCTACTGTCCTGTTCGCTATCCAGTCCCTGGGCGGGAAAGCAACGCCCAACGAGGTAGCTCGACAACTGCTCCGCAGGCACCACACGATTCTCGGCATACTGGATAGAATGGTGAAGAAAGGGCTATTGAATAAGAGTAAGGGGCTGGGTAGGAAAAACCTGATAAGCATTACTCTGACCGAGAAGGGGGAAAAAGCATATCACGAGTCAACTAGACTTGAGTCCGTCCACCGCATAATATCTTGCCTGCCGGAGGAAAATTACCAGCAGCTGGGTTTAGGCCTGCAGCTGTTGCGGGATGCTGCGCTGGAAGAGCTTGGACTATTCCAGAAACCAAAGTTCCCCTAGGCGAAGTCGCTGCCGGGGGTTAGTCAAAGCCCGTTGCGCGGAGCCTTAGCGTGGAGGAAGAGTTTCCAATCAACTGGTATCAGGCGTGTGTCTTGTCTCTTTTTCCCAAAGTCACTAATGAGTTTGCTTTCAGGCCAGAGATGACCTTTCATCGGTTTGCACGAGGCGGGCGTCAGGGGTCGTGGGTACCCTTTCACACTCAAGCTTCGTACCCTGACCGAAGAAGCGAAGGATGTTAGTCACCATATCTCCCATGATATAGCTCTGGCCATGCGGTACCAATCTACCTGGTAGCGATGCCATCACCATGGTTTTCATGGCCAGGTTCTGTGTCCGGAGCCTGGCGATACGGAAGACTTGCTTAACTTTCTGCTTGTCGGGCTATTCAAGATAGACTGGCTTACATCTCATCATTGCTTCTGACTTACTTTCCACCATGTTTTTTGCGGAGCAGGTGAAGAAGAATGATCGCCTCGCCTCGGTTACTGGATGAGTGCTGCGTTAGGCCGCTTATATTTCCAGCTTCAAAGAAGTCTCGCCCGATTACTCGTCTCCTGGGTCGTTATAGAAGAGCCTCTGAGTTAAAGCAGTGAAAGGCTCGGCGTTGCCTTGACAATGAGGCAGGTATCGTCTATGATATCTTTGTCTGTCATTTGTAATCCTTTATCTAGGTAGTTGAATCTAATAAGTGCTCTCAGTCTAAGTGAGAATGGGGGGGTAAGTTGGGCTGGATTAATAAGCAAATGCTAGGGTTCTTTTCATTGTTCGAAGAGAGGCCTGCCCAATATAGTGGGGCGGGCCTCTCTTTCGTTTTAAAAGTCCTTAGTAAGTTAGCTGATGAGGCTATGTAGGAGCGCTTAGATAGAGCAGAAGAAAAGTAGAACAGGAGGTGATGGGAATAGAAGAACAAAGGGTGCAATGAAACATAAAATTTCAGAAAAAGGAGGATCAAATGAAAAACAGGTTATTCACATTAGTCTTGGCAGTGGCAGTTATTGCGAGTCTTGTCATTGCTGGTTGTGCTGGACCTGCAACACCAACAACGCCGACGACACCAACAACGCCGACGACTCCGACAACGCCAACTCCTACACCGACGCCAGAGCCAACACCTTCAGCAGAGGTGATGATGATGACGGCAGGCACGCTCTTCGGGCCATTGGCTGGCCAGAGCAAGATGATGGAGGCGTTTCTTAAAGAACTGGAGACCGAATCCGGTGGCAGAGTCAAGTTTACTTTCTATCCAGGCGAGACGTTGCTCAAAGGGAATCAGTTATATGAGGGAGCGGCAACAGGTATTATAGATGTAGCTATGACCGGCCTTCATTATACTCCTGGACGTTTCCCAAGTATGGATGCCCTATACCAGCCTTTTGGCTTTCCCAGTGGCTGGAGTGCCACACAAGTCGCAAACGACTACTATGAGAAATTCCGCTTCGAGGAATTCAATGATACGCATCCTCTTTTCTTCCACGCTAGTGGACGACTTTGCTTCTACACCAAGAAGGCAGTGCGCACTTTACCTGACTTAACAGGCATGACATTAAGGTGCGGCAGTGCCAGTAATAACGTGCTTCTTGCACTGGGCGCCGTGCCCAATAACATGGGAATGCCTGATGTCGGTGAGAGCATCGGGAGGGGATTGTTAGATGGCGTTTTCATGGGGGCAGATGGGCTAATAACATGGCGCTTTGGCGATGTAGTCAAGTACATTACGTTTCCTATGATAGGTGGCTGTGATGTCTTTGTGGTAACAATGAGCAACAGCAGCTGGAACAAGTTGCCATCGGATGTCCAAGAAGTCTTTAACGACGTTTCCGCGAAGTATGCTGACGAGGCAGCTGAGATGTGGGGAGGACTGAACAACGCCGATTATGCATTGGGGAAGGACCTGGGTATAGACTATATTACCTTATCGGCTGCGGAGAAAGCTAGATGGAAGGCGGCTGTGGCAGAGGTAATCGACGCCTATGTAGATGCGCGAGTGGCCGCCGGCGAATCGAGGAGCGAAGTCGAGGAATGGGTCAAGTATATAGAAGAGCGTACCGAGTACTGGAGTGAAGAGGAACTCAAGACGCCCTATGCTTTTCCAGGTTGATCTTCGGTGAATTGAGGTTTTGGTAATAGTAGCTCGTGCAAAGAGTCTGTCTGAGGACTCCGGGAGTGGTTGCTTTGCAAAGCTATTCCAGGCAGCCCTTGGACAGACTCTAAATTATGATGTGACTAAAAGGAGATACAGTGCGCGGTAGAGTGATTGACCGGATCAACTACTCAGTGGACAAGGTCTATGGTGTAAGCGGCTGGATAAGCCGCTGGCTGGAGTGGTTTGGAGCCGGTGCGGGAGTCGTCATGCTGGTGATCACCTTTACTGATGTAGTAAGCTATAAGCTGCTGTCATGGCCTATTCTGGGCGCGTACGATCTGGTTCGGTTTACTCTGCTGATAAGTATGGCTTTTCTAGGAAGCATAACGCTAATCAATGGTAAACATCTGAGCGTAGAAATACTTGTGTCCAAGTTTCCGAGGCGAGCGCAGGGAGCTATTGAAGTCGTAATGTCTGTGCTGGCCTTGGTTGTGGCGGTGATGGTTGTCTGGTACAGCATCTTGTATGGTTTGGACCTCAGAATATCAAACGAAATAAGTGAGACTACAAGGCTACCGTTATATCCGCTTGCCTTTGTGGTTGCTGCAGGGTTTATCCCCATCGCACTAATTTTCTTCACCAAAATTGTCAGAGCTATTCTGGGCTTGAGGTTAGCGGCAAAATGAGCCTTATTTTGGTGGGAGCCATCGGCATAGCAGTACTTATCGTACTGATTTTTCTTAAAATGCCAATTGCATTTGCTATGGCCTTTGTGGGACTCGTGGGCATTGCATATCTAGTTTCGTGGGACACGGGCTCCAAGTTCCTGGTTCGAGATATATTCTCTAATTTCACGAGCTACAATCTGGGAACTATCGTGATGTTTGTGCTCATGGGTTATTACGTTGATGTAATTGGTGTAGGTAGAAGGCTTTTCAAGTCTGTTCGTGATTGGCTGGGACACATGCCAGGAGGCCTGGCCATGGCAACAATCGCAACAAGCGCAGCTTTCTCTGCCGCCTGCGCATCCAGCGTTGCCACAGCCGCTATGATGGGTAAGACATCCTATCCGGAGATGAAGCGCTACGGTTATGATGACGTGCTTACAACTGGCACCATCGCTGTCGGTGGCTCGCTGGGTCCCTTGATTCCTCCCAGCACCATCATGATTCTTTATGCAGTAATGACTGAGCAAGCGGTCGGGAAGCTTTTTATTGCCGGACTGATTCCCGGAATAATCTTGGCGGCTATGTTCATTGTGATGATTTTCGTCAGATGCAGGTTGAATCCTAAGCTGGGTCCTCCGGCTATAAAGGCCAGTTGGAAGGAAAGGCTTGTTGGTTTGAGCAACCTGGTTGAAATCCTTATCCTGTTTGTTATCGTCATTGGAGGTTTGGCTTTCGGGTTTTTTACTTCCACTCAAGGAGGAGCTATTGGTGCTGCCGGTGTTTTGATCATTGGTTTAGCGCGGCGATCTTTATCCTGGAAGGCATTTGTCCACGCAACTAAAGAAGGCCTGCAGGCGGCCTGTATGATATTGTTCATTATCACCGGAGCTGTGGTCTTCGGACATTTTATAGCTCTCACCACACTACCTTTTGAATTGATTAACCTGGTACAGGCATACAATTTGTCGCCTTCGGCCGTGATACTCGTAATCTCCGTGGTATTCTTCGTAGGAGGTTTCTTTATTGACTCTATGCCTCTAATGTTGCTAATCGTCCCCATAATCCTTCCATTGCTTGATGCTATAGGATATAACTTAATAGTCTTCGGGGTGCTGGTGGTATTGCTTACCGAGACCGGGGTTGTCACACCGCCAGTAGGAGTGAATGTATATGTAGTTAAGTCGATAGCCCCGGAAGTACCTCTTGAGACCATTTTCAAGGGAGCATTCCCGTTTGTTGGTGCCATGGTACTAATGTTATTTCTGGTGCATATCTTCCCGTGGCTTGCAACCTTCCTCCCAAGCTTGTGAATCACTTAATCGGGAACGAATGAAGGAGATTCGGTGTTATAATAGCGTGTGAAAGGATGAATTGTGCTGAACGTAAGTTTGCCTTAACTCGTGCCTGGTGGATATGTCGGAGCTGATACTTAATGAGAGGAGGAAATAAGAAATGGCGTTCAAAGACTTGAGGGAGTTTATTACCAAGTTGGAAGAAGAGGGCGAAGCGGTAAGAATTCAGGAGGAGGTTGATTGGAATCTGGAAGCCGGGGCTATTTTGCGCAGGTCGGCAGAGGAGGGATTACCGGCAGCAATCTTCGAAAAAATTAAGGGATATCCGCCGGGATATCGACTATTTGGCAATAGCGCAAATAGCTTCAGGCGGATGGCAATCAGCATGGATATGAAACCGGATACGCATCCCAGGGAGTTGATAGAGGAGTATATACGAAGAAAACAGAAGCGAATAAAACCGGTGCTGGTGAGCACCGGTCCTTGCAAGGAGAATATTCATATAGGTGACGCGGTCAACCTGCTTGAGTTCCCCGTACCTATGGAGCATGAGGGTGATGGCGGATGCTATATTGGCACATGGCATGTCACCATCGTAAAAGACCCGGATAGCGACTGGGTGAACTGGGGGATGTATCGGCATATGGTACAAAGCAAGAATGCCGTGGGCATATTACAGGCTTCGTTAGCTAAACATCTATCGATCATACGTGACCGGGGTTATCTGCCCAAGAACAAATCCATGGATGTTGCTATTGCTATAGGCGTTGAGCCTATATCAGCTATGTGTGCGGCAAGCCCGATGCCTGTTGGGGTGTCTGAGGTTGATGTAGTCGGGGGTATCAGGGGGGAGCCTCTCGAGCTGGTGAAGTGTGAAACGGTAGACCTTGAGGTCCCTGCGACGGCTGAAATAGTAATAGAGGGAGAACTCAGGCCTAACGATACAATGGACGAAGGCCCGTTTGGAGAATTCACCGGCTACGTGGGAGGCGGAAGAGAACCCAGGCCTGTCATTAGAGTGAAAGCGGTGACACATAGAAACGATCCAATACTGGCCTTCAGTTGTTGTGGTATTCCTGTTGACGATAATGCTATTTTCTCCATGACAAAAGCGGCAGAAATTCTGGAGCTCATGAGAAATGAAGGGAAGCCAGTGACGGGTGTCTTTGTGCCTCTGGTTACGACGCACATGCTGGCTATTGTGGCGGTTAGTAAAGCCCATTATCCCGGAGCAGCTGAGGATATCGCTCACTTAATCTGGGCTTCAGGCAACATCGGCCATGAGACGCCGTATCTTATCATTGTCGACGATGATGTTGATCCCTTTAATTTGAACGAGGTACTTCATGCCCTGATAACCAAGTGCCATCCGGTGCGGGGGATAGTCAGACTGGAACGCTCACCTGTAATAAGTCTTGTGCCCTGGCTAGATAGAGAGGAGCGAAAATCCAGATTAGGTGCCAAGGCTTATTTCGATTGTACTTGGCCTTTGGACTGGGATCCGGCTGACGTGCCGAAACGAATTTCTTTCAGACAGTCATACCCTGACGAAGTGCAACAGAAGGCGCTCGAGATATGGCGCAAGCTCGGATACGGCGAAAAGGAATGATGGTATTAGTGGTTGGGATTACTGGTGCATCTGGAGCAATATATGGTATTAGACTGCTTGAAGTGCTCTCATCCGCTAGAACTGTAGAAACGCACCTTATAGTATCTGAGGCTGCACAAGAGATCATCAAATACGAAACTGGCAGGAGTATAGAAGATATAACAGGATTAGCCAGCTATTCATACGATGTCAGGGACATTGGAGCTCAACTTGCCAGTGGCTCATTCAAGACAGACGGAATGATAGTTGCTCCTTGCACGGTAAAAACAATGTCGGCTATAGCTAACTCGTACACCGAAAACCTACTAATCCGAGCAGCCGATGTTAGTATCAAAGAAAGAAGACGATTGCTTCTACTGGTGAGAGAAACGCCATTGCATCTGGGCCACATAAGGAACATGGAAAGACTCTGCCAGATGGGAGCCATTATAATGCCACCAGTTCCTGCTTTTTACCATAAACCACAGACAATTCAAGATATCGTTGACCATACGGTAGGTAAGATGCTGGATATGTTTGGCATAGAGCATGACCTTTCGCAGAGATGGTCAGGCATTATGAAGCAATAGTAGAACTTGAGCAGACATTAGCCAATGATACAGCATGTTTGACTATGAACTGACTAAGGGGGAAGGCAGAGCCAGCGTGACTGTCACAGTAAATAGCATGGGTAGTGACCCAGTGTTACGTATTTACAACCAAAACGCTCACATAGGGGCTGTTGCTTTGGGAGATTATGATCATGAGCACAAGAGGGTCTCTGTGTCGGTGATCACCAGGCTGGGACACAAAGATGACACGCTGGCTCGGGAAGCCGCTTATTTGCTGAGCAAGTCTATTAGAAGGCCTGTCTGTGTTATTGCTGGTGTTCATCTCGATAATATCACCCGAGAAGAAATAGATAAAATCCTGGTGAACACCAAAATTGCAATAAGTGAAATTATAGATGTGTATGGTCAGCAAGAGCGGGACAATTAGGCCGTCTCAAATCTTCATGGTAGGCTCCCATGGAGCTGCATGCCATGGATTTCCGCAGCCACTTTAGTGCCCGCAGTAGCAAAAATGGTTTAAGCCCAGCAATTTGGCCACACCGGATATGGTTATGCCATAAAATATGACCGGTTTAGATATCCTGAACTGGTTAAAGGTGTTGTTGACTATGGTAGTGCCGGTGGCCAGGACTATATCAGACCAATTCAGGTTTTCTTGCGTCTTCTCCGGGCTATTTATCATGACACCAAATTTTTCCTTGCCGATGTTATCGTTATCCATATCAGTAACTCGCAGCTCAAAATTCTCACTCAGTGTCTGAACCATCCTGGGCTGAAAACCGATGAACGCTATTTTGGGGTGGCCGTAAAGCTTCTCAAGATACTTTACTAATTCCTGACTGCATTCTCGCGGCTCGTTATTCCTACAGTGTATCGTTTTGTCCACCAATCCCAAATGCCTCATCACTGCATTGAGACTGGAGATGAATATAGCTCTGCGGAAGTTATTTCTTAGCTCCATCTCCACGATATCGCTCAACCTGCCGCTGAAGTCGCCGTACATATCAGTAAAAGCCTGCCCCAGGGAGCCCCTAAAATCTGCCTGCATCAGACGTTCTCTGCCTATTACCAGAGGATAATCCTTATCCTCGGGATTGCCGATGGCTTCTTCAGGAGAGAGAGGTACAGCCTTAATTGTAATCTCCTCCGTTTGAAGCCCATTATCACCTATAGTCCTGGCAAATGCTTTTCTAATAACGTCATACATTCTCTTTCTTCTCTTCCTTGTCTTCGTAAGCCGCTATCCTGCTCAGCCTCAATATCAGGAATACCTCTTTGCCCACTGCCAAGCTCATATTGTCAAAAATGTGGTGGGGCATTTCAGCCGTCAGGTCGGTCTTTCCCACCCTTAACCTTATCCTGACCGTCTCATCGATTGAATTGATGCAGGTAACAATTCCCTTGAAGCGGTTGACATCTGGTCCCGGGACTCTGGCCTCTGAGAGATAGATGTCTCTGGGAAATAGGGCGATTCTCTTCACTGTATTCACACCGTCGGGAATAATTATAGGGAGTCCTCCACAACCAACTTCTACCACCCCTTTCCCCAGGCTGTGACAGTAGCTACAATCCAGAATGTTTGGGGCTCCGATGAAGTCAGAGACCTTCTTGCTCTTAGGATAGAAGAATACTTCTTGGGGTCTGCCTACCTGCTCTATACAGCCACTGTCGATTACAGATATTCTGTCGGCCATTTCCTCAGCTTCTGTCAGGTCATGAGTAACATATATGGTAGTAATACTCAGCTTCTTTTGCAGTTGCTTTAGCTCCGTTCGCAAATACTTTGAGGCTTGTGTATCCAGGCCACTCAATGGTTCATCCATGAGTAGCACATCGGGTGCCAGAGCAAGAGCTCTAGCCAGGGCCACTCGCTGTTTCTCACCCCCGCTCAGATGCTTTGGGTAGCGCGAAGATAAATGGTTTATCTTCATCATCTCGAGTAGCTCTTTGACTCTGGCTTCTGTTTCACACTGAGGTTGTTTTTGCACCCTAAGACTATAGGCTATATTTGAGGCGACATCGAGGTGAGGAAACAGATTCAGGTCTTGGAACAGATAGCCTATCCTTCTCTTGCTAGCCGGTAGCTTATCTACTGACTTCCCGTTAAAGAAAACTGACCCTTCATATTCAACCAGTCCGGCAATAATGTTCAGCAGAGTGCTTTTTCCGGCGCCATTTGGCCCCAGTAATACAAGCAATTCCTTGTCAAGTATCTCTAGATTTATACTGCGACAGATATACTTGGATACATTATTAAGTGTTATAGACGGCATACTATTTCCATTGGCTTGTTAACCTGGACTCCAAGATGGTGAAGAGCCTCTCAAAGGCAAAGCACATCACTGCCAATACTATCAAGCAGACTATGATGATGTCCATTCGCATGAGGCTTTCAGCCTTCATCATCAGTGCTCCGATACCGGTGGGGATAGCCACCATCTCTGCAGCTATTATCACGCGCCATGCCATTCCTGATTCCAGCCTCAGTCCGGTAAAAATATATGGTAACGCCAAAGGCATGACTACTGTAGCCAAAATCTTCATATCAGAGGCGCCCAAGGTTCTAGCTACTTGTATATAATTCTTATCCACTGTTCTGATGCCGGTAGCTGTATTATATGCTATAGGGAAGAAAGAGGAGATGAATATTATAATAACAGGCAAAGCTTCACTAACTCCTATCCACAGCATCAACAGTGGCATCCAGCCCAAAGCTGGTATAGGGTAAATCAAACTAACCAGGGGGCTGAGTGCTTTGTTGGCTATATCCTTCCATCCCATGATAGTTCCCATTAGCAAGCCGGCAATAGAACCGGAGAAGAAGCCAATGAGAACCCGCGCTAAGCTGCTGAGAAAATTATGTCCCAGCACGCCGTTGGCCGCCAGATAATAGAATTCCACTACCACGTCAGAAAATGGGGGCAGGAAGAAATGCTCTTGATCTATGCTTACGCGAGCCACTATCTCCCAAATAGCCAGGAACACGGCTACGGGCACTATCCCCCAGCCCGGTTTAATTTTCTTAAGCCAGCTCATCTTCAAGGAAAGTCAAATCCAGAATATCTTCCGCATTGAAGCTCGTGATATAACCTAGCTTCGCCAGGTAGTCTATTTCTTCCTGGACCATTGCCGTGTCAAGGCTGGTGGTGCACTCCATCTCCGTAGTTAAGGATTCTAATATAGCCGCAGGGGTGATTTCCAAATCAGCAGCGGTGTTCCCTATATCCAGAGGTAGAATCTCTGTCTCTGCAACCGCCAGCTCACCAGCCACAATCGCTGCGGCATCTTGCGGATGTTCATGTATATAGCGTGTCCCTTTCTCGGTCACTTTTACCAGTTTTTCAACTATTTCCGGGTGTTCCTTTATAAGCTCGTCGGTTACTATTAAGACGCTTCCCTGCATTTGGGGCCAGACATCTTTGGCCTTCAGAAGTATTTTAAAGCCTAACTCTTTGCCCATGCTGGGATACTGCTCAGGGCAGAAAACCGCATCCAGATGTCCCATTTTGAGGGCAAGCAGCAGCTCTGGCGGGGACATGCGCTGGACTCTGTCCACTATCATGTTCTCATCAAGCTGATATCGATCTATCATTTTATGCATAACGGCATCCGCTGGGCTACCGTCTCGGGGACATCCGAGGCGGATATCCTGTCTTTCTAGATCGTGCACGCTTAGCACCCGATTAGCGTCTACAAGCAAGCCGTAGCCATACTTATGTGTCCCTGCAACAACCTTTAGCGGCACCTTGCCGTTGGCATAGGCACATATGGCAGGAATCAAACAGACGTAGGCAGCATTGATATCGCCCCTGCCCAGAGCAGTAGTCAAAGCCATGCCGCTCGTGTAGCTTTCATATGCGGCCACCTTTAAGCCTTCAGCTTCAAACCAGCCTTCATTTCTGGCTATATAGGCACAGGCGGCGTGATCCACAAACTCTATTGCCATATGAACAGATGCCTCATGTTTTGGAGCACATCCGCTAGAGAATGTGATAATTGATAGCGCCACCAGGTAGGGAAGGAATAACCTTTTCATCATCCTAGGTAATGAGTCCACCATGCCCTAATTTAGCTATATCCATGCGCGAAATCTTGTCGCCGGCCAAAATCCTGGGCAGAATAAGGTCCAGAATGGTTACCGGGCTGTAGATAACTGCCGCTTGGGCTCCCAGTAGCGGAATACCCTGCCACATTGCATAGAGGAACATTGCCCCCGGCATGACAGGAGCGCCGTATGAAACGATTTCTGCACCGGCTTTCTTCACTGCGGCAACAGTAACATCATCCGGGTCAACAGATAACCCGCCGCAAGCAACTATGACCTCAGCTCCCTTGGCTTTAAGTTCCGCCAAAGCTTGTGCAATCATATCAGTGTCGTCAGGAACAATAACCTTATGGATTATCTCTGAGCCTAAGTCCTTTGCTTTACGCTGCATAACCTCACCGTACTTATCCTCAATTCTACCCTGGAATACTTCATTACCTGTGATCACTATGCCTATCTTCTTCTTAGCAAGAGCTATGACATCGATTATCTTATTTTGTGTTTGGCAGATTTGTTCAACCTTTCTCAACCTGTCTTCATTTATGACCAGTGGAGTGATTTTTGCTCCTGCCACGACGGTACCCGTTTTGCACATAGTATTACTGTGTAAGGTAGCTACCGTAATCTCCCCCAAGGAATTGATTTCTTCCAGCAATGGCACATCTATCTTGAGAAGGCCGGCAATCTTTGCCTTCAAGTTTACTCTTCCTTCCACGGGTGCCGTAGACTCAATGCCTGGGCCGGCTATCGCCCGGGCTATCCTTAAGGCTGCTTCTTCTTCGTGGACCTCATCTTGCTCCAGTTCTAGGACATAGACATGCTCCTTACCAATCCGGAGTAATTCAGGAATATCCTCTTTTTGGATGACATGTCCTCTGCGGAAGCCGGGTCCCTTGAATTTGCCTGGAATAACCTTAGTTACATCGTGAGCCAGGGTCATTCCTATGGCTTCGCCCAACTCTACTTTTCTCAGCATCGTGATCTATCCTTTTCACAGATAATTTTTTACCTTCTTCTAGATACTAACGTCCGACAGTTGCGCCTCTGGCAGCCCCTTTGGTATATGTTGAATCACCTGCTAGCATACTCGTAAATTGTCGGGAGGTCAAAAGGGGCCTCGGCTTCGGCCTGCCGGGTAAGCTTGGAACGGGATTGTAGCAACTCTTTAAGCTCAGCAAATATATGCCTGCAGTCTCGGCACTTCCAACGGCCCCAATGGAGTTCAAGGTAGACTTTTGCCGTTGCTTCAAGTGTGAAGGACTTCCCTTGGCTTGCATGAACCATGCCGGTATAGCTCTCGCTAAGATAAGGACGGTCAGTGAAGAGGCAGGGTTTGCTGTCGACGACGTCATCAAGACCCATACGCCCCTTGTCCATCCGAATAATTGCTCTTACTTCCAAAAAGTCGAGTTTGAATATCACCGAGACTGTGCTCCGCTGTTGTTAGGGCAGGCACCAGCCAATATGCGTATCGTACTTGCGTCTTTGGCAAGGCCTGACGTTTTCGATAGAGTCAGAGGGACAGGTCGTCATTTCAAGGGAGGGGTGATATTTCAGAAGATGTAGGCGATAGGCGCTCGGAGAAGCCACAAATAGCTATGCCCAGTTCTTCAGGTCATAATAACCGTAGGCAACGCGATAGCGGTTGATTTGCTGCCCGCCAAGCGGAAGCTGGCTCACCTTGACATCTCTGAGCAACTTCTCATATGGAAAATCCTCTGAAATTGCCATTGACCCTAGCAGTTCAGCACCTTTATTGACTATTTCTAAAGCTTTATCTTCGGCAAATACCCTCGTGGCAGCTGCTTTTGATAGAAACTGGGGCGTCCATGGTGGGCCGTATTTATCCAGGTGGTCCACCATGTAGCTGAGGTTATAGAGACCCGCCCTCATCATTTCCAAGCCAACCGCCATATCGGCGATCATCCCGGCCGCCATACTGTGCTGTCTTACCGGCTTGAATCCGCCCATACGAGTTCCCGTGTACTCAAGTACAAGCTCAAAAGCTCGCTCGGCAATTCCCATCGCCTGTATCGAAGTATGCAGACCGGCAATAGCAGTCATGAAGTAATAAATATTGGCGTCTGTACCAGGGCCGGCAAGCCGGTATTCTCTAGGAACCATAACGTTATCATAAAATATCGAACCATTTATCGCTGTCTTATAACCCATCTTCTTCTCCGTCCTGCCGAACGTCAGTCCCGGTGCGTCCTTCGGAACATAGATGATGGCAATACCGTCATCACCCGCCTTTGGGTCGGTATTACATACCGTTAAATAGTACTCAGCGATACCGCCATGGGTCGGCCAGACCTTGCTCCCGTTTATCAACCATTGATCGCCTACAAGCTTGGCGGTAGTCTTAATACCAGCACCGTGGAGTAGTGGATTCTCCGTATCAGCGCCTCCCGCTTCATCGCCCATAGAATTGCATGCGTAAGCCAGCTTGCCAGAGCAGAAAGGTCGACCGAACGTCTCCATGACGACCTTGTTCCCGGCTACCATTGCTGGTAGCATCATGCCACCCATGTTAATACCGACAGAAAGGCATATCCCTGCATCACCTTTGGCCAGTTCTTCCCAGATGACGCTCTGACTCATCTGGGAGCCACCTCCCCCACCACATTCGACCGGGTGCCCCCATGCCTGAATCCCCATGTCGACCAACTTCTGATGGACTTGCTCGACAAGGCTGTAGTCAGCTTCCAACTTCTTAACGTTAGGAATGATTTCCTTCTTTGTGAAGGCCCTGACCGCCTCACGCATCTGTAGGTCCTCTTCAGTAAATAAATGTTCCAGGTTCAACTGCAAATCCTCCCAATCTATTATTTGGCATCACCCTAGGCGCCATAAGTTTACTGAGGCCTGTTTGAACAATCAAGACAAAAAATATTCTCTCTATCTAAGTCAGCAGTTTATATATCTTAAGGCTAAGATTCTCGGTCATGCCTTCCCAGCGGTCCACCAGGTCTTTAGCTACGGGATCGGTAGCCCTTGTCCTGAATACCTCTTGCGCGGCGGCCTCGTCTTTAACATACATCTCCTTTATGAAACGGGGGTAACCTTCTTCCTCTGTCTTCCAGACATCATAGGATATGACACCGTGTGCTTCCATGTAGGGTTTCGTCCCCTCACGGGAAAGCTTGAGAAATTCCTCCTCCTTTTCTTTTGGAACATCACACATAATGACTACCTTTACCTTACTTACCATATCTCATCTCCTGTGACTTTATTTTACAGCATGATAATTGATCGCATTTTGTATCTTTGCTCGCAATATCATAACCCTAATTCCTTAAGCTTGGCCGCTGTAGGTTTGCCATCCTTATCCCAGCCACGCACTTCATAATATTCATCAAGCATTGCATCCAGATCCGACTGGCTGATGAGTTGACCGGCAGAAGGCCCCTCACGGATAGGTTCTGTCAACAGACGTTTTGGGAATGTATCATCATTGCGGGTGAATCCCTCCCTGATATTTAATAGCCGCGCCACATTATTCACACGTTCGCCGATCTGCTGAATTTGTTCCGCAGTAAATTGCAGGCCAGTGACAGCGGTCGCAAGGTCAGCGATGTTCTGGCATGCTACACTAGCCAACGCCATGTCCAGTATGAAAGCACACATTGTGGGGCAATCTGTCGTAGCACAGCGAACGTCCTGATTCCATTTGGTCAGTTTGCCTTTGCCCTTGATGGCAAATCTGTCCACCTTTTCGGGGACAGCAATATCAAAAATCTCCTGAAAAGCGTAGCCACGGTTGTGGTCTGCTCCACTGTAGGCAGTAGCGTAGTTCAGACCGTGCGCCTTAGCTCCCCGCACATCATAGGCCGGCATCTCTAGGCCCTTCACCTGCATAGCGTATGCGGCTGATCCTTTACCGATTCTCTCCGCTGCCTTTCTTGAACCTTCGGCTAAGATTGCTCCAAAACCATCTTTGTAAGCTATCTTACGCAACATTTGAATCACAGCCTGATGGTTACCAAACCTAAGTTCGATTCCATCTGTATCGTCATCAGTTAGTATTTTCTTTTCGTAAAGCTCCATGGCAAAACCTATGGTAACACCTGCTGAAATACTATCCAGGCCATATTCATCACAGAGTCGGTCAGCAGCGATGATTGCAGGAAGATAGTCGACGCCAACTTCACTCCCAAGCGAATAGGCTGTCTCAAATTCAGGCCCCTCACTCATGTAACCAGCATAAGGACCGCTGGTAACGACCTTTATATGAGAGCAACCTACCGGGCAATCTGCACAGAAGAATCGGTCCTTGATTAAAGCGTCTTGTGCATCGGCTCCTATTGCAGGAACCATGTTGTATTCACCTGTAGCCGACCAGTTGCGTATAGATAGTATGCCCTTAGCAGTCGTATCGTCTACAGTAGCTGCAGTACCTTTCTTTGAGTGCTGGGGATACAACAACTTGCTGTCTTTCATAGCCTGGAGCATAGCCTTTCGTGCCTTCTCGAACGTGCATTGATCAGCTATAGCTGGCTTCCTGGTCCCCCGCACAGCAATAGCCTTCAGATTTTTGGCACCCATAACTGCACCTAACCCCTTTCTGCCTGAGGCACGCCGTTCATTGATTATGCACGCCATGGGTACCAGATGCTCTCCTGCCGGACCTATACACGCAATCCTGTAATTGCCGTCCTTAAGATCGTCCTTAATGGACACTTGGGTATCGGCAGTTAGTAAACCCCTTAATTTTTCCGCACTCCTGAATGTGACTTTGCCATCGTTAATCACAATATAAGTTAGCTTCTCTGCTTTTCCCTCCACAATTATCATGTCATATCCTGCTCTTTTCATTTCATAGGGAAAATACCCGCCGGCAAAGGCTGCCGCGATAGCGTTCGTCAGTGGAGACCTTGATGTTACTGCCATCCTGCTCGTGCACGGAACCCCTGTCGCGGTCAACGGGCCAACCGCAAATATCAGTTTATTTGCAGGATCCAAGGGCGGAGTGCCCGGTATCAACTCATCGTAAAGATATTTGAAAGCGATGCCTACCCCTCCTAGATAGTTCTTAGCAACAGCTTCAGGCAAAGTCTCTTCCTTAACAGATCTCGTACTCAGATTCACCCTCAGTATTTTGCCCATGTAACCGCCCTTATACATAGTCTAAATAACCCCCATTATGATTTGAATATCTTCAAAAATAGACTGCAGATTCCACGAAAGCCTATCATGCCTATTCCGAGAACATAAGATTATTATTATACCAGCATCGGTAAACTAGCAGTCAACCGAGCTGAACCCGATCGTTTGGACAGATTACAGGCTATGTTCTGGACGCATACCTCTATCTCTGATGATCCCGGCATAGAACATTCTTACAATATCTCTATCAGTGAACCCCACCACCGGTGATGTATGAACTGATTCGACATAGACGTCCCGAGCCATTTTAGATTACGCTTTTGCCCTATGTTGGAGGTAGGGCTGGTGTCTGTGAGGCCTGCGCTTGTCGGTCGATTTCCAGTATACTACTTGAAATAGATTGCTTGTTGGTGTAAAAAGGGGAGTTATCAGGGCAAGTAGGACCGAGCTAGAGAGATAAGTGGTGCGAACTTACAGAGGCTACAGTTTAAATACGATTTGGGGCTTGATAGCTGTAAATGTCCTGGTCTTCATAATTACCTCATTAAGGACGGATATAGGCTTTTCACTTGCCTTGTTGCCTTACCCATATTTCTTAAGTCAGCCCTGGGGCATCATAACCCACATGTTTGTCCATGGAAGTTTCTGGCACATATTTGGCAACATGCTAAGCCTTTATTTCCTTGGAAGCTTCTTGATAAGGCTGATAGGGGATGGAAAGTTCCTCACAGTGTATTTCCTCGGGGGCATAGTTGGCGGCCTGTTCTATCTCTTCATCCAGTCATCCAGGATCCCTGCAGTAGGAGCTTCTGGAGCCATTTTCGCACTGGGTGGAGTGCTGGCAATCTTGGCACCAAGGCTGCCGGTCTTCTTGTTCTTCATTCCCATTCCTGTTCCATTGTGGATAGCAATAATCATTTTCCTTTTGATCTCCTTTCTTCCCGGCATAGCCTGGCAGGCTCACGTTGGTGGTTTGCTGCTTGGCATAATAGCCGGATACTACTATAGGAAGAAAGGGAGAGCCTATTTCTGATATCTAATGCCAAGCTCGAGCTTGTTCAGGCATCTCGCAATAAAATTCTCTGTCAGGTCGGCCAGGCAATTTCAAAGCCGCTATCGCCGGGTAAAATCGGCCGGCACCATATGATGCGAGGAGAATTAGCGGTGAAAATCAAAGTTAAGGTAACGCCCAATTGTAGAGCCGAGGAAATCATTCAGGAAGGAGATAGCCTAATTATCAGAGTCAAAGAGCCACCCAGAGAAGGCAAGGCTAACCAAGCACTCATCAAATTAGTGGCAGCACATTTTGGCGTCAATCAGAGACAGGTCAGGATTCTCAGCGGCTTCAAGAGCAGAAACAAAGTCGTTGAAATTTAGCGATGTTTCCTTTGAGCCTGAATATAACCCTCTGGACCTAGAGAAAGATTAGCTGATGCGGATAGAGATACTTGGGGCGGAGTCGCTGGGAGTCCGTGGCTTATGCTGTCTTGTCGAGACCAAGGGTCGGATAATAGTCATCGATCCCGGGGTAGCACTGGGATACAGGCGACATGGATTGCTACCACATCCAGTCCAGGTTTCCGCAGGTGAGAGAGTAAGAGGTGCCATTGAGGAGGCGCTGGAAGGTGCTACAGACGTGGTGATCAGTCATTACCATGGTGAGCATCATCCGATGGTTGATGCCAATCCTTATCAGCTTTCGGCGGGTCGGGTAGTTGGGGCTTTGAAGCGTGCCCGCTTGTGGACGAAGGGAATCGAGAACATCGCTCCCACCCAGCGTGCTCGAGCCGTAGCTCTAGCTAAAATGATTGGCAGGGATTTCTCGGCCGCGGAAGGGTTAAGCGACGGATGCCTCAGTTTTTCCCTTCCCGTTCCCCATGGTGAAGAAGACCGAGCGGGCACAGTCATGATGACCCGCATCGAAGAGGGAAGCGAGATTTTCGTGCACGCTTCCGATATTCAAATGCTCAATGATAAGGCAATCGAGCAAATCCTCATATGGAGACCAACTGTGGTGCTGGTGTCAGGCCCACCGATTTATTTGCCGAGCCTGACCCGACAAAAGGAAGAGGAGGCCTTGCAGCGGGCACTGAAGTTAGCCAAAGAGGTTGACCGGCTGATTCTGGACCATCATTTGATGCGCTGCAAAGAAGGTGAGCAATGGCTGGATTCGCTTTCATCGCTTTCCGGCCGCAGGGTTATCTGCGCCGCCGACTTCATGGGCAAGGAGCGCACTCTCCTCGAGGCAGAGCGAGTGGAGTGGTACGAGAAAAGGCCGGTGCGAAAAGGGTGGCACGAAGCTTATGCCCGCGGCAAGGCTGACACTCGACATTATCAATGATCCACATTATGAATGGCGAGGCGATGAAGCCGTACGCATTGGAAGCACGTAGACTGGAGGCCTGGCTTCTTCATGAATAACGGGATAGTCTGTGTTCTCCGACCACAAAGCCAAGGCCACGGCTACGTCGCTCCGCCGCTTCTAAGTCTGCCTGTGAAGGACTGCCCCGAGTCTCAGGCCTAGTAGCATTGAGGCCCGCCGCTATGTCAGCCATCAGCAGTGACTTCTGCAGGCTGCTTCCCAAAACACGGTAGGCAGCGAAGGTCCCCACAAAAACATCTCCGCATCCTGCTGTGTTGACTACTTCTAATCCCATCTCCTCGAGGGGTAAAGCAGGAATTTCAAACGCCACGCCTGTAGCTGTTTCGAGCATGGTTGCTCCCTCGGCTCCAAGTTTGAGCACTACGTGGTTGCGAAACCCCAGTGCCCGCAGATGCTCAAGCCTCATATTTAATTCCGTGTTTCCCCAGAGGGTAAGCGCCTCTGTCTGGTTCAACAAGAACACATCCACCTGTTTAGCAAGCAGCTGCAGCGCTTCCCATCCGTGGCTTACCAGTATTCCCGGATCCCATAAAACACTGATGCTGCGTCGTTTTGCCAGGGCTATGAGCTCTGCCACTATATCTAAAGAGGGGTCTGTGATTGCTAAGCCTTCGCATTCCTGCAGCAGCCGTTCCATAGGCGGCTTTCTCAAGTGTTGAGGCCGCAATCTGGTATTGGCCCCCAGGCCACTGGCGATAACATTTTGCCCCTCCCGGTCAATAAGAATGTACGCCTGTCCTGATTCCTCTCCCGATATATGGCTGATTCCATCAACCATTACCCCCTCAGCCTCGAGAGCCGCTACTTGCTGGCGCGCAATTCCGTCCTCTCCCAGAGCTCCAATCAGAGCAACTTCCTTGGCACCCAGAATACGCGCTGAAGCTACAGCCACATTGCCTCCTGTGCCGCCAGAGACACGGACAATATGTTCTATCCGCACTTCTTCTCCCGGCGATGGTAGGTGCTCTACGAAGCAGCTAATATCCCAATTTATGGCGCCGCATACTACCAGTCTGGGCACTTCTACTCCTCCAACATGCGCGATAGAAATAGCTTGAGAAAACGAGGACCATCTACAGCGCTGGCCACATGTATCAAAGGCAGCGCGCCTGCCCATTCCCGCTGCAGAACACGAGTGACTCCTCTTTCTGGTCCTTCTCCGACAAGCACCTCGACTGCCAACGATTCAAATTGCAACAAAGAATTATCCACCACGGACGCCAGGGTCAAGGGGTCATGCAATTCACAGCGTTCCTTCCGCCCTATAGCAAATCCCGATAGTTGAGCTGCCAGCGCCGCGGCAGGAGTATGTCCAGCCCTGAGTTGTTCAAGATGCTGGCCCTTCAGATGAGTTGTAGGATCCATAGATACGTCAAGCCCCAAAGCGTAGATGTCGACTCCTGAATTCAACACAATATGAGCTGCCTCCGGGTCTTGCCATATGTTAAACTCGGCAAAGGGGGTCTTATTTCCCTTACTATAAGACGTAAGACCGTATGCTCCTCCCATGAGAACAAGCCGGGCTAGAGAGGAGGATAGGCGCGGATAACGCTGAAAGGCAAGCGCCACGTTAGTCAGAGGCCCTGTTGCCACCAGAGTAATGTTACCAGGGGCCTCCAGTATTAGCTGAGCCATGAAGTCCATGGCGCTTATTGGATGCACGGGAATCTTGGGGGCCGGCAAACCGCACTGACCGAGTCCATCCTGCCCATGATTATACAGCGCATCAACCAGAGAGTACTTCAATGGCCCAGCCGCGCCTTCTGTTACCGGGATATCAGTCACGCCCATGTATTCTAACACTCGACGAGTATTTGTGGCGGCCATACCTGCCGGAGCATTGCCTGCCACTGTACCGATGCTCAAAATTTGAATTTCAGGCGACTTTAAGGCCAACAGTAAGGCGAGTGCATCATCGATGCCCGGGTCCATATCCAGAATGACTTTGTGCACCGGCTCTAGTAAGATACACTATCATAAAAATGGTAATCGGAGAAGTCATACGGCTATTGGAGCAGGAATATGGCCTTCGGCAATGGCAGCCGGGCGAGGAAGCCATTGATGTGCTTATAAGAACTATCCTTTCTCAGAATACGTCAGACGCCAATTCAAATAGAGCTTTCAAATCCCTTATAACAATGTTCGGTAGCTGGCAAAGCGCGGCAGATGCTCCTGTAGAGCAAATTGCTCAGGCTATAAGAATGGGAGGACTATCTCGAATAAAAGCAGTCAGGATCAAGCAGGTACTCAAGCAAATCGAAGACGAGCAAGGAGCTCTAAGCCTTGATTTTCTGCAGGCAATGAATATCACTGAAGCCAGAGATTATTTGCTACACCTGCCCGGCGTAGGTCAAAAGACAGCCGCCTGCGTATTGCTTTTTGCCTTAGGAAAGCCATGTTTGCCGGTGGATACGCATGTTTTTCGAGTAGCGAAACGCCTGGGGCTGATTGGTTCCGGGGTCTCTGTAAATACGGCACATGATTTGCTACAGGAGCAGGTGCCCCCGTCGAAGGTCTACCAATTCCACCTGCACCTGATAGAGCACGGCAGAAAAATATGTCACGCCCGACAGCCTCACTGCAGCAAGTGCGTGCTGAAAGAAATTTGCCTGAGCTCAATTGTCCTTGCTAGACTCTAGCAGGCTCTTTCTTGTGACATCGCTCTCTTCTCAGCAACTCTTCCAGCCGCTTGAGAACCTTGCCGTCGCTATCCATATATCTCCAGCTTCCAGATGCAATAATCGTCAGCGCATCTTCGGAATCACAACCAGTATAAACCGGGTCCAGCCCCGGGTCTTTCCCGATTTTCTATCCATGGAAATCTTCTGTCTCTTCATTATTGTGGCTATCTTTACCTGATTTAAGGGCCACGAGTGCACACCGGAATAGCTCTGATTGTGTCTATCCATGGTACAATACTCAGACAAAATCGCAAGCTTAGCAGGGATGAGCAGGGATAGCTGATTAGGTTCGATATTGGTCATGTAGTCTCCGGCTACCAGCGTAAGGGGTTAAAAACAAATTTAGGAATAAAAATGGCGTATCCCTTACATTAGCTAATTCGCAGTGGGAAAGACAACTATGCGGCTAAAAAAGACTCCCAGAAACGCCTGGCTCGTATTGGGATGCGCTTGGTTACTCGGCTTCATCATGTACTCGGGCATACTCTGTATCCCGCCGATGCAACACATCATTCAAGCAGAGCTGGCGCTAAGTCATGCTCAAATGGGGCTTATCTTTTCTATGCCGCTTCTCGTCCTTGTAGCTATCGCTATACCGAGCGGCTGGCTGGCTGACAGAATTGGTATCCGAACAGCAGCAGGAATCGGGGCAATTGTAATTACGGCGGCCAGCTTTTTGAGGGGAGTTTTCTCCTCAGATTTCGAGACGCTCCTTGCCCTTACAGCGCTCTATGGTGCAGGATTTGCTCTGATATACCCCAACCTCCCCAAGCTTGTAGCAGCATGGTTTCCACTTGAAAAAATTGGGCTAGCCACAGGAATCTATACAACAGGACTATGTCTCGGTTTTGCCGTGCCGTTTACTATCACGTTGCCTGTAGTCTTCCCTGTGACCAATACTTTTCAGGGTGTCTTCTATATATGGGCTATTCCAGCACTGGTGGCTACTATATTATGGTGGATTATCGTTAGAGAACCACCCCCTGTTGATAAGAGTATGATTGCTGGACAGGTGGCTGGAGAGGGAAACGACAGCTTGTCTCAGCCGCTATGGAAAAATAAGAACATCTGGCTGGTAGCCGTCATATTCTTCTTTAACGACGTTCACATGTACACATGGTCGGACTGGACCCCGACGCTATTACAGGCTAAGGGCGCACCAGAAGATTTAGCAGCAGTAATAGCATCAGTCATGCTCTGGGTGAGCATACCTGTACTGCTGCTCGCACCATGGGGCTCCTATAGAGTTGGCCTGAGAAAGCCATTTCTTTGGGGCTCTGCCATTGTGCTCATTGTGTCATCATTGGCTGCAGTATTCGCTCCGTTATCAGCTAGCTGGCTTCTTATGGTCGCCGTTGGCATTGGAACAAATGTAGCGTTCCCGATACTACTGGCGCTGCCCGTAGAAATGGTACCGAAACAGTTTGTCGGTCGGGCAAGCGGAATGATACTTTCCATAGCATATATAGGTGGCTTCATCGGCCCCTTGCTGGCGGGACACATTCTTGACATCACAGGAAATCTTGACCCTGTCTTCTTTGCTCTGGCAGGGGTGGCTCTAGCCTGGACAATCGTCAGTTTCTTAATACCGGAAACCGGCAAGAAAGCCAGATTGAAAAGCTCATAATCAATCTTTGTATGCTTGTCATGCAATCCCGCTGCATAAGCTACACGTAACGAGACTTCAGAGCTCTTGGTCCCAGTCAGGTCTTGCATTCACGCTTTAGCCAGTGCAGTACAGCAGTCATCGCTGCTTCTTCAAGCCGCAGCCTGTGTGGAGCATTTGGAATTATCACGAGTTCCCTGGGCTCTTTGGCTTTCTGGTAGAGTCTATGAGCATGTTCCAGAGGCACCAGTTCGTCGTTATCTCCATGGACCAGAAGTAAGGGGTGGGGAGAAATGCTGTTTATCCAGCGGATTGGTGCGATGGTTTCAAAGCCGTTCCGCCAGCGTTCCTCCGAGGAGGGGAAGTCCCCATCCCTGATGGCTCCGATTTCGCGGAAGTGTTCTAGCATAGAGTGTGTCTCCGCCTTTTGCATAAGAGAGTCGAATTCAGCAGGGCAAGCACAGGATGCTACTGAAGATACCCTGAGGTCATGAGCGGCGACGTAAACGCTCACCGCCGCACCGCCACTGAAGCCAAGCAGGCAAATGCGCGCCTGGTCCACTTCTTCCAGGCCCGAAAGAAAATCAATGGCAGCGAGCAAGTCACGGCTCCAGCCCATCATGTCCAGGTTACCCTGGCTTCTCCCTGTGCCCCGGAAATTAAAGATTAAGGTTACGAAGCCGGCAGCGCAGAAGTTTTCTGCCAGCAGAGCATAGCCCCTGTCGCCAGGATTGTAGGGGGTGGCAGGGATGCCGTGGCAAATACACAAGGCAGGAAGAGGGCTCTTTGCCGTTTGCGGCATGTGGAGTTCGCCCGCCAATTTGAGACCATCGACTGCCAGAATAATCTCTATTTTTCTCATCTGATCTACCCCGTCATTGTGGCTCATAGAAGGGGAACACTTCAACTATAGTAGGCGTCTCTCTGCAACTCCGATAAAGCTAAGGACGAACCTGCCCCGTGCCGAAGATAATCCACTTGTAGCTCGTGAGTTCCTTGAGAGCCATAGGGCCGCGCGCATGAAATTTCTGGGTGCTTATACCTATCTCGGCGCCCAGACCAAACTGGCTGCCGTCGGTGAAACGGGTGCTGGCGTTGGCATAGACACAGGCGGCATCGACCTCATTCAGGAACCTCATAACCGCAGAATAATCCTCGGCGACGATAGCTTCCGAGTGCCCTGAGCCATATCTCGCGATATGCTCTAACGCTTCATCCAGCGAGTCCACTACCTTGATAGCCGCCTTTAATGATAGATACTCCTTGCCCCAGTCCTCTCCAGTTGCTGGAACCAGGACCGATTTCAAAGAATCAGAGCGCTCCAGGATAGCTATAGCCCGCTCATCGCAATGCATTTCCACGCCTCCCTGGGCCAACTCCTTGGCGACGGCAGGCAGATAGGCTTGAGCAATCTGGCTGTGAACCAGAACGCAGTCCAGGGCGTTGCACACGGTAGGGCGCTGCACCTTGGCATTATAGACAATAGCTACCGCCTTATTCAGGTCAGCGCTCTTGTCCACATAGGTGTGGCAGACACCCACTCCTCCGCTGATTACCGGCATGCTGGCATTCTCTGAGACAAGCTTTATCAGTCCCGGGCCACCGCGGGGAATTATCAGGTCGATTACCCCCTTCATTTTAAGCATATAATTCACTAAAGCACGTTCCGTCGATTGGACAAATTGAATTGCCCCCTGGGGCACTCCAGCCTGGGAGCAGGCTTCTTGTGCTACTCTGGCTAACGCACTGTTCGAATTGACTGCTTCCCTGCCACCACGGAGAATACTCGCATTGCCCGATTTGAGGCAGAGGCTTGATATATCGATGGTGACGTTCGGGCGGCTCTCATATACTGCTCCTATAACCCCTAGAGGCACCCGCTTCTTGCCTATCTGCAGACCATTGGGCAGACTCCGCATCTCAAATATCTCGCCCACCGGGTCCGGCAACGCAGCTACTGTTCTTGTGTCCTGCGCTATACTTTCAAGGCGACCTGGCGATAGCAAAAGCCTGTCGAGCATGGCCTCACTCATGCCGGAAGCTTTAGACTCTTCGTAATCGATTTTATTTGCAGCCAAAATTTCCTTCTGTTGATCCATAACAGCTTCAGCAACATCAAGTAAAGCTCTGTTCTTCGTTTCTGTAGGCAGAAAAGCAAGCTTTCTTGCCGCCGATTTGGCTAAGTTCCCTTTTTCTTCCAGTTCCCTTACAGCTGATTCCATGGTCTTTCTCCTTTCATGACGCCATCATATAACTGAGGCGGTGAATTCTGGTGCTTGTGCCCCTATTTATTGTACGCCCTTGAAGCGCAAAATCGAATGGTGCATTGATATACCAGAGATAGCTGCCCCTTTTGATTTTTGCCCTCCTTAACTTGACATATTATATAACCCATGTATGATTATAGTATATCCATCTGATGAGCAATCAGGCCGACCCCATCTGTGGCGAGAGACCGAGGCAGCGAAGCTATCAAGATAGCATAAAAGGAGGAGGTGACAAAATGGAAGACAAGCGGCTAATAGAGAGGGAGGAACTCGATCTGGAAAAGATGGGCCTGGAAGAAACGCAGCTGGCAGAGCAACTATACAACAGTGCTGGACTAGACCCCGTGGTTGATGCGGGGTTGAAAGACTACGATAAACATCTCCAACGAGAGGATAAGTTGATCAGTAAAGTGCTAGGCCCACGAGGAAGCGATATAAAGGGCTATGGGGAGGCTGTAGCCAAGAGAGTCGCCTTCGCTATATACACCCTGTTAAACAAGCAGTATGGTGGGAAAGTGGGAGATTTGAGGTCATACATAATGACACTGGAAGAAGAACGTGACTGGGCGAATGCAAACTACGACGAACTCATGGGAAGGGTAGTCGGAATATTAGGAGAGGAATACAAGGGCTTAAGGACTGATTCCAAAGAATTTATGGAAAAGTTAACCGGAGTATTGGGAGAAGACCTCAAGGAGTCGAGGATTAATCACGAAGCGCTTGCAGCGAAGCTAGCCGACATAGATGGTTTGAGGTCACAGGTAAAAACCCTGCATGAGGAAAAGGCGCAAATGGAAGAAAGTCACAAGGCGGAAATAGCCGGGCTGGATTCAAACATGAAGGCGCTAGAATCAGAAAAAACAGCTTTGACAGGCGACCTTACAGAGTTGAGAAAGGACTACGCCCGGCTCAAGACAGCTATAACAAGCGTAGGCGGAACAATCCCGCATGACGCAATAAGGGAAAAGGTGGGGGAGGAAGTCCATAGCCTTCTACTCAAGGATTCCAGAGTACAACGTGTTCTGGTAGGCGGTATGGGTAAATTCGTTGACTTCAAGAAATACCTGGGCATTGCTGCCGAGCTGGGAGGTAGAGAAGCATCTAGAAACGCAGAAGAAATATTAGGGGAAACGCTTAAGACGGTCCAGTAGAAGGCGTCTAAGGAAACTTTATTTTTGACTCCAGCTCCCTCATCATTGATTCCAATGTGCGTTAAATCCTTAGCCCCCCCAGTTTTCAAGGACTGGGAAAGGATTAGAATAGACTAGCTTCATGGTGTGCTCAGCCGACGCGTGGCATGGCGAGGACGAATCCCTGACCTGAACAGAAACCCGAAGCTTCAAACTGCATAACTGCGGTTCAAAGCCCCGGGTCACTTTAACATCACCCAGCCATTCGGATCTAGCTCACGACTTGCCCGTCCAGTGAGGGGCCGTGCTTAGTCAGACCTACTTTGCTCTATCATTCCTAATGGCATCCTGTAATCAGGGCATAGGAAATATCGGCTCGTGCGTGGGCTTCAGCCAGTCATGCTGAGAGAGAGTTATCTCGAGTCGCCAGACGTGCGGCTCGTCGGTCTTTGCCCACTGACCAAAAAAGAGCGGAATACCGCTGAAGTGGTCCTCCTGCATAAAATCCACGCGGCCATTGATTGTCAGCATGTCGGTTTCCCCTATGGCGTTCTTGATTGCAGCGGCGTCAAGCGTGCCTGCCCTTTCAATGGCATCAAACATAACCTGCGCTGGCAAATACCCGTGCCCAATGGCCGGGTTCAGAGGTTGTCCTGTGTCCTCGGTCCATCTTTGTGTGAGAGATTCTGCGGTCGTCCCACCTATACCAGGGCACATTTGCGCTGGATATACCCGATCCCACCATACTTCTACACCAACGCCCCACGGCAGGTCACCACCCCAGGATGATACATCTACGTAAAACAGAGGGGCGGCACCACAACTTACTATTTTTGGCTTGAAGCCCTGCGAGTGCATTTGCTTCCGGAGTGTCGCAAAATCTGAGGCATGAGTGTTGCCCCATAATATTTCAACATTGTTGCTCTTCCACTCGCTTATTATGGGAGTGAAGTCCGTAGTACCCTGAGGAAATAGTCCTAGCTTCTTGTCCAAGCCCACAACTGTCAAACCATATTCCTCCAATGCGGCTGGGAACAGTGCGTACCAACCAAGGCTATCTGGATCGTCCGAAGCAAAGACTCCTGCTACCTTATTGGTCTCGTCAGCAAACTTGTCCAGCATCTGAAACCAGCAGTCCTTTATGGTATATCCCGGTGCATGCGCGAAATAACCCGCCGGGTACGGCATCGCAATGTGAAATCCAATCATCCACGTATATTCCCAGTGTCCATCTACTTCCTGTCGCTGAGAATACCAAGGCTCATAAGGACCACCTCCAACTATGAAAGGCACCTCATATATGTCAGCTACAGTTGCTACAGGCCCGTTTATCGCTACCGATACATCGACCCCTAGTAACGCGTCTACTTCGTCGCGGAGACACAGGTCCTCAGCCAGAGTGGTCACTTTTGTAGGGTCGCTCTCACAATCAGTCACTATCAATCTTACGGGTAGCTTAGTTCCGTACTCCTGCACATATACTCCACCGTGCGCATTTATATCGTCAATAGCGGCCTGCATTCCGTATACACACCCCTCGCCGAAGCCGGCAAACATACCCGTCATCGGCGAAACGGTGCCAATAAGAATCTCTTCAGCTTCCGGAGCGGCAGGCTGACAGCCGCCGAATATCAGCGGAAGTAATAACACAACCGTTATCGCAATTACCAAAAACTTCTTCATTCTTAGTTCCTCCTTCCACCCTTATATTATAGGCGATATAATGGACTGTAATCTTATGGAGTGTTAGTACTTATCCCCATTCTACACCTCCCTCCTGCTCTGCCACCCAGACTCTCCAGAATCTTCTTGGCTGTCTCGAGCCAGTGGCAAGCAACGTATGCGTGTCACTATTAATAGCTTCCACTTCCTATTCTACGCTTCTTTGCCAGCTTGTCAACCAATGGGCGACTATGACCGACTGAAAAGAGCTATGGCCACGGTGGCCGGAGCAATTCCGCATGAGGAAACAAGAAAAGAGGTTAGGTGTCGAGGTACAATAGCTTGCTCGCAAGCATTCCAAAGTACCGGATATGGTAGTAGATGGTTTGGAAATGTCTATTGACTTTAAGAAGTATCTGGGAATTGCTGTTGAGCCGGGGAGTAAGGAAGCGTCCATGCATGCGGAAGAGATATTCGGTGAGACGCTTAGTACAGTCCAGTAGGAGGCCATAGGGCCTTCAAAGTCTTTGATAAAGTCCGGTGTGAATTCCAAGCCACGTCTGCTGACTATCTGGCTCGTAAGCCGCGAAGTTTTGGTTGAACTTGCCCTTCAGATCAGAGAAGCGATGTGCTGCCCTCTCACAAATATGGTCTCTGTTGCAATGCTAGTTATACCGCTCGAGGAAATGCTTGTGAAATGCTATCTGTTGATTTCCCTTTTCCTACCCTTCACGCCATCACCATATTGTTCCTGTGAATGACCTCGTCGCCATAATCGTGGCCCAGAAGGCCGGGTATCTTATCGGAATGCGCCCCTTTGATAGCGAGGATATCGTTAGAACCATAATTCGCGATTCCGCAGGCTATATGCTTGCCCGCCTTATCAAATATGTCCACGATGTCGCCGCGCTGAAACTTCCCGCGCACGTCCAGAATACCGGCAGGAAGCAGGCTTTTGCTCTGCTGCTTGAGAGCTGCCGTAGCGCCCTCATCAACGACCAGCTTGCCTTTACAGGCTAGCCCGCTAAGCATCCACCTCTTTCTGCTTTCCATCTTATTTACCTGCGCTGGGAAAAGCGTGCCCAGGCTCTCTCCTCCAGCGATTCTCAGTAAAATATCGGGCTCCCGTCCATCAGCGATGATGACATCTGTTCCTGAAGAGGTAGCCAACCTGGCTGCCTCAATCTTGGTTATCATCCCGCCGATTCCCCGCCAATTGGTAGTATCGCTGGCTAGGCGTTCAATTTCAGCATCAATCTTGTCTACCCGGGGGATAAGCTGTGCTTCCGGATTGTAATGAGGGTCGGCAGTATACAGACCGCTGATATCGGAGAGCAGCACCAGAAGGTCGGCATCGACCAGATTGCACACCATAGCTGAGAGGTTATCATTATCTCCAAATTTAAACTGCTCAATCTCGTCAATCGCAATCACGTCATTCTCATTAACGATGCAGACCACGTCTAGCTCCATAAGAGCCAGCAGGGTATTGCGGGCATTAAGGTATCCGGCACGGTCGGAGATATCTTCCTTAGTAAGCAACGCCTGAGCAATGGTCATACCATGCTGACTGAAGAGTTGCTCATAGGTGTGCATTAGGTAGCCCTGCCCTATTGAAGCCAGAACCTGTTTGAACGGAGTCCCCTTGCGTTCCCTGATGCCGCCCAGCCGTTCTGACCCGGCAGCGACGGCGCCCGAGGAGACCACGATTAGACTCTTCCCCTGGTGCTGAAGCTGGGCTACCTGTTTCACCAGGCCCGACATTATAGACAAATCGAGGTTGTCGCTCCCCGAGGTGATGAGACCGGTGCCAAATTTAGCTACTATCCGACTATAAAGCATTATGTTGGATTATAGCAGCCAGCGAGAACTATGAACAAGTAACGGAAAACTCACTATGCTAAAATTGCTCAATCATGAATCTTTCTTGCCTGCTTTCTTTAATCAAAGAAATGCCGACTTACCAGCAATTGGTGAGGCAATTGTCCGCGGACAAACAGGAGCACAAGGTGTTCATACTGGGTGCAGCCAAGCCTTACGTTATAGCGGCCTTGCATCAAGAACTTAATTCGCCTCTGATGGTGATAAGCGCCCAGCCGGAAAATGCCAGAAGGCTGCACGAACAACTTGAGGTCTGGTGTCGCCCCGGTACAAGCCTGCTCCATTTTGCGGAACTCGACTTTCTTCCTTATGAATATCTCGCGTCTTATCCCTCTAACGCCATGCTGGAGAGGCTGAGAGTATTATCCTCCTTAGCCTTCCATGAGCGCGGCGCTAAACCTCTGATCGTAAGCTCGGCCCTGGCAGCTATAACCAAGACTGTGTCCCGGAAAGATTTCGTCGCTTCCAGCTATGTATTGGAACAGGGCATGAGTGCTGATCCACTGAATCTACTGCGCCTGTGGCAGGCTATAGGCTACGAGATGGAAGTTACCGTCGCCACGCCAGGAACAATGAGCAGAAGGGGTGGAATAATTGATGTTTTCCCTCCTTCCTGCCCTTTACCAGTCCGAATAGAGTTCTTCGGCAATGAGATAGAGAGCATAAGGTACTTTGAGCCGGAGAGCCAACGGTCAACCAAGTTAGTAGACTCTGTTACAGTCACTCCTGCTAAAGAGGTCGCAATGGCCAGAGAAAGCGGAATACTGGCTTCCCTGGACATGAAAGCATGTGCCTCGGACGTGAAACACCGCTTCCAGGAGGACATGGGCAAATTACTGCAAGGGGAGTGGTTTCGGGGCGCTGAGTTCTATTTCCCGCTATTCAATCATGGCAGCATCTTTGATTATATGGATGATGAGGCTCTCGTTGTTCTAGATGCCCCTCAGGAAATCGAGACCGCTGTGCAAAGAATATATGTCCAGAGTAGAGAGAGGAGAGACACTAAGCTGGAGCATGGTGAATTACCCCCGGGCTTCCCCTTTACTCATTTTGCCTGGGAAGAACTGGAGTCAGCCATAAGGGCGAAGCAGCGCCTATCGTTGGAATCATGGGATAGCATTGGCCAGCAGACTATGCCATTCAGCCCCCCTCAAGGTTATGGGGGTAAATTGGATAGGTTCCTTAAAGCAGCTAAGCGAATGATAGAACAAGAACAACGCCTGCTCATAGTCAGCCACCAGGCGAACCGACTGGCTGACCTCCTCCAGGAAGAAGATGTTCACGTTTCTGCTGCGTCACAGCTAGAGCAGATGCCTCCGCCCAATTCAATTACCTTGCTTCAGGGTTCGCTGGCTGAAGGCTGGGAGATGAGGGGTGTATTAAATCTGGTAACCGATGCCGAACTCTTTGGTTTTGTGAAACAGGCGCGGCCGAGCAAGAAGACGCTACTACGTCGTGACTGGCTCTTACCCCGGCTAACACCCGGTAGCTATGTAGTCCATGTTGACCATGGCATCGGTAAATTTAATGGCTTGACCAGGATGTCCACCAATGGAATCGAACGTGAGTACCTCATTCTGGAATACGGTGGAAAGGACAGGCTTTACGTCCCTACCGAGCAAATAGAGCGGGTCAGCCGCTATATTGGTGCCGGTGACCAGCAACCACATTTGAGCCGACTGGGAACTCAGGAATGGCAGAAAACGAAGAAAAGGGTCAAGGAATCGGTGGCGAATATCGCCCAGGAGCTTCTCGGTCTTTATGCAGTCAGGGAGGTGAGTCCTGGGTATGCTTTCTCTCGGGACACGTTATGGCAGCAGGAACTGGAGGCGTCATTTCCATATCTGGAAACAGCGGACCAGCTAGAGGCAATTATAGCCGTTAAAGAGGACATGGAAAAACCAAGGCCAATGGACCGGCTCATTTGCGGGGACGTAGGCTACGGCAAGACGGAGATAGCTTTGCGTGCTGCCTTTAAAGCAGTAATGGATAACAAACAGGTCGCTATTCTGGTCCCTACCACCATACTGGCTCAGCAACATTTCATTACCTTCAGAGAAAGGTTACAAACGTTTCCTTTAAGGGTGGAAATGTTGAGTCGCTTCTGCTCCCCTGAAAATGAAGCGGAAAACATTAAAGGCTTAGCCAATGGCAGTGTAGACATATGCATCGGGACTCATCGACTATTGCAAAGAGATATCAGATTTAAAGATTTGGGAATAGTGATAATTGACGAAGAACAGCGCTTTGGTGTGGTGCAAAAGGAAAGGCTCAAGCAAATGAAAAAAGAGGTGGATACCCTTGCTCTTAGTGCTACTCCTATCCCCCGTACTCTCCACATGTCTTTAAGCGGACTCAGGGATATGAGTATTATGGAAACACCCCCGGAGGAGCGTTTATCCATCAAGACCTACATCGGAGCTTATGACGAAGACTTACTCAGGCAAGCAATGCTGCGTGAGCTGGAAAGAAACGGGCAGGCTTTCTTCGTCCACAATAGGATTCAGAGCATTGCACTGGCGGCCAGCAAGTTACAGGCTCTGGTGCCTGAAGCCAGAATTGCGATAGCACACGGGCGAATGCCCGAAGAAGAGCTAGAGAAAGTTATGGCTGATTTTATTGCAGGCAAGTACGATATTCTCGTGAGCACTATCATTATCCAGTTAGGTTTGGATATGCCTAATGTCAACACCATGATCGTCGACCAGGCTGACAAATTTGGTTTGGCCCAACTCTACCAGCTAAGGGGCAGGATAGGTCGCGGTATTAACCAGGCTTATGCTTATTTCTTCTTTAACAAAGGTAAGGAGCTAAGCCCTAAGGCTTGTAAGAGGCTTGAGACTATCCAGGAGGCTACAGAGCTCGGTGCGGGCTTCAGCATCGCCATGAGGGATTTGGAAATTCGGGGGGCAGGGAATCTTCTGGGCGTCAAACAAAGCGGGCATATAGCCGCCATAGGCTTTAATCTTTATTGCCAATTGTTGGCTGAGGCTGTCGAGGAATTGAAGGCGAGACAAGGACACGAAGCCGGTAGAGCTATCATTTCAAGCGAAGTGAAGCAAGCTCCGAGCATAGCCCTGCCCCTGACTGCTCACGTACCAGAGGAATATGTGCCAGATCTAAACACCCGTCTGCACTTCTACCGCAAACTGGCAGCGGCGGAGACATGCCAGGAAACAGAGGATATAGCTAAGGAGCTTAGAGATAGGTTCGGTGAGTTGCCGCAGCCGGTGAGAAATCTACTTTACGCCGTTAAGATCAAGATCCTGGCTGCTGAAGCTGGAGTAAGTACAATCTCCCTGCAGGGTAGGTATATCGTGATAGAGCCCCAGAGAATGGACAGATTATACCTTGGGAACAGCTACGGTGGCGCAGTGAAGCCGAGTAATACACAAATAAGGCTGGATAGCAGGCAGCTGCGAAACAAGTGGATGGAGGTGCTGAAGGAAATATTGACGAGCAAAGGAACCTCCTGAGAATTGACTTACGCGCAAAAACTCTAACTGCTCCTGCGCTAAAGTGCCACTAGCCGTTACTTGGCGAGCCAGCCTTTGCCCAAAGGAAGCACCCACCCGAATTGGGCCAACACAATGCTGGCCATAACGTACAAGGCAGTAAGGCCGCAAATAATCAGATCTACTCCGGCTACCATGGTGAGAAAGGCTGGGCCACCCAGGTGGCTTACGTCGAGAAAGATATAACCGAGTAGAAGTGTGAAGAAGAGAAAGGAAAGCGCCCAATTAGCTCTAAACGAAGCCACCATATAAATAGAAGTAATCAGTGTAAAGCTCACCAGAAACCAACCGATATCGGTCGTGCTTATACTCATGATGTCGAAATGTATCCCCAGGTAGATTCCTGCTAAAGCCATCCAGAAAGCACCGTAGGTTGAGAAGGCTGCGAAGGCAAAGTTATTTCCAGTGGAGAATTCTTTGAAGCCAGCGATCAGCTGCATTAAGCCGCCAAAAAACAAAGCAGTCCAGAGAAGACAGCCGGTGCCAGACCAGCCAAGATTGTGGAATTGTAGCAGCAGCGTAGTGCCTCCGAAGCCTGCTAGGCCGACAACTGCGGGATTGCTTAGACCGGGATTTTCTACAATCTTGCTCCCCATTTCTTCTCCTTTCTGGCTGTGGTAACGGCTAAGTTGGGCATTATATCACGTCTGCCCTATTTTTGGTTCGAGAGTCTACTGGCCTGCTCCGGTTGCTGAATGGTCACTAAGGTTATAAAATGCTTGATTGGACATGGGAAGATCCGCCGCCGATGGATATAATAGAAAGAATATTTGAAGAGGACAGCGCATCTCTATGGCCTGTTATTATTATAGTAGAGAAGGTCGGCTTCCTCTGCGACGTCAGCAACAATGCGGGGACGAATTCATAAAGGCAATTGAAAGGAAATTCATCAAGGAATTAATTAAGCGGATCGAGTAAGATAAGCAGTTGACTAGCTGTATTGAGAAGATAGAAAGTGGAGATTGCACTGCACTCGGCGGGCGACGAAATCCTCAAGTCAGGAGAATGGTTGCCCAGCTGGTTATCTCGATGAGCTTGTTTACAGGACTCACATTGATTCCTATGTTTCGGCTCGAGGAGAATCACAATGATTAAGAACTACGATGCGATCATAGTGGGCGCTGGCCCAGCAGGCATTTTCGCCGGTCTGGAATTGTCTGATGCCGGCCTCGATGTCTTGCTCTTGGATAAGGGGAGGCAGGTTGATGCGCGCGTCTGCCCGGTCCAGAAAGGGGCCAAGCGCTGTGTACTCTGCGATCCCTGTTATCTGGTGAGTGGCTTTGGAGGCGCTGGAGCTCTTAGTGATGGCAAGCTAACCCTGTCCACAGAAGTAGGTGGCCGGCTCCAGGATTTGATTGGCCTTGACCAAACTAGAGCGCTCGTTGATTACGTCGACTCTGTCTATCTTAAATTTGGTGCTCCCAAGAAAGTTTATGGTGTGGGGGGGGGAATAGCTGAGCTCGAACGCCAGGCCACTCTGGCTGAGCTCAAGTTAATCCCTGTTAAATTACGTCACCTGGGAACAGACCACTGCCCTGAGGTGTTGAAAGCCATGCACGATTACCTTTCACCTAAATTAGACATAAGACTCCAGACGGAGATTAAGGGTATCGTAACCGAAGGCGGCAAAGTCAAGGGCGTTGAAACCTGCGATGGCGAAAGCCTGCAGTGTCAGTACTTGATTCTAGCACCGGGGAGGGAAGGGGCCGAGTGGTTGAGCAACGAGGCCAAGCGGCTCAATCTCAGCCTGAATTCCAACCCTGTCGATGTTGGCTGCAGGGTAGAAGTGCCAATGGCTACCATGGAAAAACTGACCTCAGTGCTCTACGAATCAAAGCTGGTATATTATTCCAGAAGCTTCAATGACCGGGTCAGGACTTTTTGTATGTGTCCCGGGGGTGAGGTAATCATAGAATCTACAGGCGGCTCCGACCCGGTGATTACGGTCAACGGCGTTGGTTATACCAAGCCAAAGACAAAGAATACCAATTTCGCCATACTGGTAAGCACCAGCTTCACCGAGCCTTTCCATGAACCCATCTCTTATGGTAAGTATCTGGCCAGGCTCGCCAATATTCTTAGCGGCGGTGTCCTAGTGCAGAAACTGGGGGATTTGATGAGCGGCCGCCGCTCTACGCCAACCCGTCTGGAACACGGGCTGGTAGAACCAAGCTTGAAGGTGGCAACACCGGGGGACTTGAGCTTTGCCCTTCCCTTCCGGTACCTGAAGGGAATAGTTGAAATGCTTGAAACCATGGATAAACTGGTCCCCGGCGTTGCTTCACCTCACACACTGCTCTACGGGATAGAGGTCAAGTTTTACTCAAGTCAGCTAAAATTGACTGCCAATTTGGAAACCGAGATTAGCAATATGTTTGCTGCCGGCGACGGCGCTGGCGTAAGCCGGGGTTTGGTGCAGGCTTCAGTCTCAGGCGTAGTAGTAGCCAGAGAAATATTGAGGCGGGCTGGCAAGAGTTGATGCTAGAGCCGCTCCGCTCCATCGGGATCATAGTGAGAAGGGTACTTATACCCTCTTTGGCATTGATCTGGCCACAACGCCCGGCAAACCTGACGCCTGCTTAGGACTGGATGATAGGTTAGTGCTTGGTAACCTCGGCTTTTCAGGCGAGGACAGGGATATTCTCTGTATGGACGCTCTGGGCAACAACCAGGAAAGTCTGATCTTGGTTCCCCTATGATATGATTCCCCGCCATGAATAGCGACTGCTTTGACATATCCGCTTTGTGCCTGTTAGACTTACTTAGATTTAGCAAAGGAGGGCACGATGGAAATAACTTTGAGCGCTATCAAAGCGGATATCGGCGGATATGTGGGGCACTCTTCCAGTCATCCTGATATATTGAAGAAGGCTGAAGATGAGCTAGCAAAAGCCAAGAAGCAAGGATTGCTTGTTGACTACCATGTCACTCGATGTGGCGATGACCTGCAGCTCATAATGACTCACCAGCAAGGCGAAGAGAACAAGCAAATCCATCAGCTAGCCTGGGATACCTTTGTGGAATGTACCAATGTAGCCAAGAGGCTGAAGCTGCATGGTGCAGGGCAGGACCTCCTGGCTGATGCTTTCTCCGGCAACGTCCGGGGGCTGGGGCCCGGCGTAGCTGAAATGCAGTTTACCGAGCGCAAAGCTGAGACGATAATCATCTTCATGGCGGATAAGACGGCCTCCGGTGCATGGAATCTGCCATTATATAAGATGTTTGCTGACCCTTTTAATACCATAGGGCTGGTGATTGCTTCTAATATGCATTCTGGCTTTACCTTCGAAATACATGATGTCAAGGAGCAAAAGAAGGTCAGGCTCAGTTCTCCTGAAGAAATCTATGATATGCTGGTTCTCCTGGGCGCACCGGGCCGCTATGCAGTTAAAGCTGTATACCACAAAGCCAGTGGGGAGATTGCCGCCTCCTCCTCTACCCAGAAGCTATCGATGATGGCGGGGAGGTATATAGGTAAGGATGACCCTGTTTGCATTGTTCGCTCTCAGGGAAAATTCCCGGCTGTGGGGGAAGTGGTGGAACCATTTACCTTCCCTTTCATAGTCGAAGGATGGATGAGAGGTTCTCATCACGGCCCGTTGATGCCAGTAGCTGTCCGCGACAGTAATCCTTCTCGCTTTGACGGCCCACCGCGAGTGATAGCTGCCGGTTTCCAGCTTGCCGAAGGTAAATTTATTGGACCCCGAGACCTCTTTGACGACCCAGCATTTGACGAGGCCCGCCGTCAGGCAAATCTTGCAGCTGATTTCCTGCGCCGCATGGGTCCTTTCGAGCCGCATCGCCTCCCCCTAGAGGAGATGGAATATACCACCATGCCTGAGGTAATGGAGAAACTGGCAGCACGATTCGAAAGTCTTTGATAGACCCGAATGCCCAAGCTTCTCTTAGCGAGTACTAACCCCGGAAAAGTGAGCGAATATCGGGCTCTGCTTGGGAATCTTGGTTATCAGATGGTGACGCTAGCCCAGCAAGGCATAACCAAGGTTGCGGTTGAGCAGGAGGGTACTTATGAACAGAATGCCCGCTTGAAGGCTAGCACCTACGCCGAATGCAGCCGAATAATGACTCTGGCCGATGACTCGGGCCTTGAGGTAGATGCCCTGGGGGGAGAACCGGGAATACGATCGGCGCGCTTTGCAGGTGAAGGCTCTAGCGATGCAGATAAGGTAAGGACCCTGTTAGCCTGGCTTGAAGGCATTCCCTGGGAAAAGCGGACCGCTCACTTCAAGTGCGTCATCGCGATAGTGACTCCCAACAATCAGGTAGAACTGTGCCGTGGCGAATGTCACGGGATGATTGCCTTCGAGGCTAAAGGGGATAACGGTTTTGGCTATGACCCGGTCTTCTACATCCCTGAGATGGACAAGACCATGGCCGAGCTTCCCGCAGAGATAAAGAACCAAATCAGTCACCGCGGTAGAGCTGCTCAAGAAGCCCGGAAAATATTGCAGAGACTCTATGAATGTCAGTGACCAGTTAAGAAACAAGCTTAAAGAAGCTACCAGTAGGGAAAAGGCTGATGCGTTACTCCTATCGGGCGGAGTTGACACGAGCATCCTGGCATTTGTAGGCAGGCCAACCATGGCCTTCACAGTAGCTCTGAAGAATTCCGGCTCGTCCGACCTCATCTATGCCCGGAAGGTCTCCAGCCTCCTTGGAATGGAACACAAGGAAGTGGAGTTCACTACGGAAGATGCGCTCAATGCGCTTCCTGAGGTCATAAAGATGTTGAAGACTTTCGACCTTGCCCTGCCTAACGACCTCTCCATATATTTCGCCTTAAAACTCGCCAGTGAAGGTGGCGTTAGCTCCGTAATGACAGGAGACGGGAGCGATGAACTTTTCGCTGGCTACTCGTACATGGTGAGACTGCCGCCTGAGCATCTGAGAAGATATATAACAGAGGTTTCACAGCACTGGCACTTTTCCGCCCCCGACCTGGGCAAGGGTTTAGGCATTGAAGTGAAGCAGCCCTTTCTGGACAGGGATTTCGTCCGCTTTGCTGTGGCAATAAATCCGGAGCTGAAGGTCAAAGGAACTGTGGGGAAATATATCCTGAGGAAGAGTTTTGAGGACCTGATGCCAGAGGAGCTGGTGTGGAGAGAGAAGGAGCCTATAGAGTATGGTTCCGGCTCTACCAGGCTTCACCATGTGATAGACAATATGGTCTCAGACGCAGAGTTCCAATCAGCAGCCACCAATTTCCGCATAAAATTCATAAATAAAGAACACTTCTTTTACTATCGCATCTATAGTGACGTTGTGGGACAGATACCTAAAGCAAAGGCAGGCGAGAGAAGCTGCCCCTGCTGTGGCGCCGCTATGGGCAAATGGCATTGCCCGGTCTGCGGCTGGGCAACACCTCTCAACTTGTCAGTAATCTAGATTCCATGAGCTTCTGTGACAGTAGCCTTACTTCCTAGGCTGTGATACTTTCAACTCACGTACGTGCTAGGGTCGCATGATGTGGAAAATTCTCGCCATCCATAAACTTTCAACATCTCTTTTCGTTTTTATGTGTGAAGTAAAATGATCTAGGGGGAGAAAATGAAGAGAATAGCAGTGATAGTGGGCATTATACTCATTGCGGGGCTTTTACTCAGCGTGGTGCCGGCGGCACTGGCAACGGGTGACACGGGGCAGGTGCAGCCATCTTTGCCGCTGCTTGATAACGACCAAGCTGAGGGCAAGGCAAGGCCCTGGCATCTGTGGGGAAAGGTGAGGGTGCTTAAAGGTACGGTGGAAAAGGTTACAGCGGAAGATGGTCAGTTGAGCATAGAGCTGGAAGAGGGCCAGATTATTCAAGTGAGCGAGGATGCAATCAAGGGCCCGATCAAGAGTCGTATCTTTGGGGGCATTGAGGACCCCGAGGAACTCGAGGGAGCTGTCATCGTGGCTCTGGTCTACGAGGATGGAGCTATATATACGGCCAAACACATAGTTGTCATCCCGGGCACGGTAGCTTCGGTTTTGGCAGCGCGCTGGAAGCGCTCAGTATCACCCACGACGATACAGCTTGAAGGGACTATTGATAGTATATCGGGCGACACTATCGTTGTAGATACCGGCAGTGAACTTGAGGCTGTAACTTACGATGAGGCGACTGTAGTTGTAATAAAGGGTGCTACTGGCTTAGAAACCGGGGACGAGATTACAGTTGTTGCTCTGAAAACGGATGATGAACTATTAGCCAAGAGTATTCTTGCTGGGTTGCAGCCCGGGGAGGTGACGCAATGGTTGGAGAGGCACAGGATACACGGGGCTGATAGAGACTGAATACAGCGACGGGAAAGATTTGTGCCGGGAAATCGAAGCGGCTAAATTGAGCATCCGGACGCTTGCTTATGAAGTCCCAGGAGTCCTATTTCATCTTTACCGGAATTCCAGCAACCATGAAGTAGACATCGCTGGCATGTTGAGCCAAGAGCTGGTTAGCTCTGCCCAGGATATCGCGGTAGATTCTGCCCAGCCTGGTCTCGGGAACCAGCCCCAGGCCGACCTCATTGGAAACAACAAGAAAGTTGCCTGCATATTTGTCGGCTGCAGCTATAAGCTCTTCCATCTCAGACATGACGCGCTTTTCCATCATGGATAATGCTTCTTCGTTTTCATCTTTTTGTTTCCTGTCTCCCTGCGAAAGCAAGAGTCCGCCGCTACCTTTGGTTAGGATATTAGAAACTAGCAATGTCACACAATCAACAAGAATGACCTCAGCATCGCCAATACGCTCTCCAAGCTTCTGGCCCACTTCGATGCTGACTTCCAAAGTCCGCCAATCTACAGGCCGTTCCTTTCTATGCCGCTCTATCCTCGAAGTCATCTCTTCATCCAGCGGCTCAGCGGTGGCCACGAAGAGGACCTTCTGGCCGAGTCTTCCTGCCAAATCCTTAGCGAAGCTGCTCTTGCCACTACGAGCCCCACCAAGAATAATTATGAATTTTCTGGCCATCTTAGTGGACTGTCAATCTGCCCGCTGAGAGAAAGAATCGCTTGCGGGCTCCTTCCTTCCGTTCATAGCGGCAGCCAACTGGCTGCTCCTAATTTAGCAACAATATACACCAGAATTAGCACAGTTACCTCAGCAAACTCGTTTATAGCACCATAACTGTCTCCGGTGAGGCCTCCGAATCTGGAGCAAAGATATTTTGAAAGCATCAGCAGAACAAGGCAAAGCACTGCCAGTAGTGCAACTGCCCACCACTGCAATAAGAGTAGCGCCATAATTAGGGAAAACAAGCTTGCCAGAGCAATTCCATTCAAATTTGCCTTCTGCTTGATGGCCCACCCCATGCCTTCGCTCCTGGCCAGAGGAAAGGCATAAATGGCATAAACCATACCCCAGCGACCCAAGATAGGCATGAGTATAAGAGCGCTTGCTCTTATACCCTCAGGCAAGGCTACCAGGGCAGCAAACTTGGCAAGGATAAGACAAGACCCTCCAACTATACCGAACGCACCAACTCGACTATCTCTCATAACCCTCAATTTGTCTGAAACCGCACTCTTGACACTCAGCCCGTCACAGGTGTCAATAAAGCCATCGAGGTGCAGTGCACCTGTCATTATGACCAGGGCAACGACAAGCAGGACATTTATCAATATCGGGGGCAGGAACAAACTCAGCAAGCGGTCAAGGCCGAACAGCACCAGACCCAACAAAAGTCCTACCACCGGAAAACAGCTCATTGACTTTCCGAAGTCCTCGGCGCCATATTCCCGGCCTGGTGGGGAAGGGAATACGGTGAGAAGTCTCAAGGCGACCCAGAATCTCATTTAAGTTAAATTCCAATGTATAGACACTAAGGATTGAATATTACCACTTCCTATTCTCATGCCAGCCGTGATATCTACTCCTTATCTTTGGAAACGCCAGCCTCGCCAAAAGTTGCCATTTCAGCCAAGGTCTTCACCGCTGCCTCAACAATGATGATGCCCAGCGCTGCACCGGTCCCCTCGCCAAGGCGCATGTTCAACCTGAGCAGCGGGGTCAATCCCAGATATTTCAAAAGTACCCTGTGCCCCTTTTCGGTAGAGCGATGAGCAGCAATCAGGTAGTCTTTCAATCTGGGCGACAATCCGGTAGCTATCAGCGCAGCAGCTCCGGAAATAAAGCCATCGATCACCACAGGAATCCGGTGCGCCGCCGCTCCAAGCATAACCCCTGCCAGCCCACCTATTTCAAAACCACCGACTTTGCTAAGGACGTCAACAGGGTCTCTAGGGTCAGGCCGATTCATATGCAAAGCCGTCTGAATCACCCTGACTTTGTGCGCCAGTTGTTCATCGCCAAGTCCTTCTCCCCGCCCGGTGACTTTTTCTGGTGCCTCTCCTGTAATCGCAGCACATATGGCGCTGCTGGCGGAAGTATTGCCAATGCCCATGTCTCCTGTACCTATAATATCGAGCCCTCTGGCTATCTCGTCTTCCACTACCTCAATTCCGCTCTCAATGGCATTTATTGCCTGCTGTCTGGTCATAGCTGGTTCTCTGGTCATATCCTTGGTGCCAAAATCAACCATCTTGCAGATGAGACCGGAATGCGGCTCAAAACCACCGATCACGCCCATATCAACCACAACAACACGAGCACCGATAAGGCGGGCAAGGACATTTATAGCTGCGCCCCCGTTGAGGAAATTGAACACCATTTGCCTTGTGACTTCTTGAGGGTAAAGAGTTACTCCTGCATCCACCACACCATGATCACCTGCCATCGTCACGATAGCTTTATGCTTCAAACCAGTCACAAGCTCGCCTTTGATGCCAGCTACTCTGATGGACAACTCCTCCAAACGGCCCAGACTTCCCCTGGGCTTTGTCAATTCGTTCTGGCGGTACCGGGCCATTTCCATGGCCTGCTTATCAAGAGGCCTTATCTCATTCAATATCCTGGACATAGAAGGGTTCATCAATTCTCTTCTCCTCAAGTTTGTTACGGCCTTCTAAACAACTCAGTCCGGGCTTCCCGCTCCAGGCCCGCTGCCGCCGGGAGTGTGGAGGTATAAGAAGTCATCTGCTTTAGCATAGCCGTTGCCGGATTTTCTGACCTATTAACATTCAATGCCCCTGCGAGCCTCAATGCCTTCGGTGTAAGGATGCTTGACTGCTACCATCTCAGTAACCAGGTCTGCCTGCTCTATCACCTCCTTCGGTGCCCCACGCCCGGTTAGAACTAGCTCCATCTTCGCAGGCTTCTTCTTCATCAAGTCTAATATTTGCTGGGTACTTATCAGGTTTTTTTTCCGGGCAACGAGTATTTCATCAAGGATAACCACATCGTAAAAGCCAGCTATAACGGTCTTTTCAGCAAAGGCAAGCGACTGCTCCGCCGTTGTCTGCAGTTCTTGCAGACTCTCATCGAAGCTGCTCTTCTTGTTGAGCTGTACTATCTCAAAAGGGTGATATCGAGCACAGAAGAGATGCTCTCCACACCCGGGATCACCTTTAATAAACTGAATTACAATGACTTTCATTCCCTGGCCCGCCGCCCTCAGAGCCAGTCCCAGAGACGCTGTCGTCTTGCCCTTACCATTCCCCGTATAGACCTGAGTGAGTCCTCGAACTTTCATCTACCTGTCACCTCCTTGACAGCCACAACCAGCATCTGGCACTCGGGTAAAGTACGTGGTGCGATGCGGATATATGCAGGAAGGCCAAATGAGCTGCAATCGCGCACCAGTATCTTTAGCTTAAGCAATTCCCGGCGGAACAGGGCAGCACCGCCAACTTCAACCAGAAAGAAATTTGCTTCTGAAGCGACTGGCGGCAGGCCAAGGTTAGAAAGCTCAGCTGTAAGATATCTCCTCGTCTCCCGAAGTCTGGCCTGGCACTGTTTTAAGTAGGGCTCTGCCTCTATGGCGATAATCCCTGCTTCCTGCGCTACGACGTTAACATTCCACGGTGGGCAGACACGGCGGAGGTCAGTTATAATTTCCTCTCCTGCCACTCCGTAGCCCAGGCGGAGCCCGGCCATGGAATAGTCTTTGGTCATAGACCTTATAATAAGCAGGTGGTTCGCTTCGACCATATCCAGAGAGGACCAGGCACTATCTACGAAGCTAATATAAGCCTCGTCCAGAATTACGAGAGAGTCCAAGCTAGCATCCAGAATCCTCCTGAAATCCGCTCGCGACATATATCGCCCAGTGGGATTGTTCGGGTTACAAATAAATACGCCTTTGGGATGATGGCGATGCATCAATTGAATGGTCTCATCTACCTCCGGCAGAAAGCCATTTACTGCCGAGAGTTGCTGTTTGATAAGCGATGCGCCTGCGATCTGGCAGGCAACTTGATATTCACCGTAGGTAGGTTCAACAATGAGGACCCGGTCTCCTCTACTAAAGTAGGTCAGCGCAACAAGGCGTATGAGTTCAGTAGAACCGCCGCTGATGAGAATATTCTCTGCCTTTATTCCCAGCTTCCTGGCCAGGGAAAGCTTCAGACGATTAGCGCCGGAGTCAGGGTAATGAGAGATTGCCCCATCCCAGTGACATTTGCTTAACGCCTCTCTCAGCTCCGGTGGCGGGCCAAAGGCGTTTAGGTTAGCACTGAAATCGATAATGTCCTCAGGGGCAATGCCGAGCATCTCCATCTCGGCATAGTCAATTCCGCCGTGAGGGCAAACTGCCATGTCCCTGATTTCCGCCCTAGGCAGCAAGGACAAGATATGTTACCTCCACAATCGAACAAGCCAAAACCCAGAGCACGGCCGCTATGATGGCCAGGTTCACACCGGAGACGATTAGCTGCGGAGAGAGAGTGTTGTTAGTCTCACCCAGACAATAGCATCCCGCTTTCTCTAGCCGAATCCTGAGAGCACCGGCAGCAGCGCTCATAGACCAGCCAGCGTTGGGACTCTCAGTCCTGCCATGGTCACGAAGCATGATTCGCCAGGCATTTCTGGCGTCCTTCCTGTATACGTAAGCAGCTATCACCAGCAACAGTCCAGATATTCGCGCCGGAATAAAATTTAGAACGTCATCCAATTTGGCGGGGAACTTTCCCAGATATTCGTATTTCCCATGGTAGCCAATCATGGCATCCCATGTGTTTATCACACGATAAGCTATGGCACCTGGCACACCGAGAAGCAAGAAGTAGAATAGGGGGGCAACAAAGCTATCGCAGATATTCTCTGCTACAGACTCCACCGTAGCCGAGACAAGTGCCGGCTTCTCCAGATTTTGAGTCTCGCGGCTGACCAACGCAGGCATCTTAGCCCTGGCATCCTCTAGATTGTCCCGGGCCAGGAGCTCTCTAATCTCAAGAGCAGAACGGCGCAACTCTTTGAGAGAGAAGGCTGGTTTTAGCAGCAGGGCGCCGGCGATTACATACGCTATTGGGCCAGCTTGCTTGACATAAAATAGCAGAAAATAGGCAGGCAAAGCGAAAATTAACACGGTAAGTAGAACCATGCCAATGGCATAAGCCAGCTGAGCCCTTCTGTTCCGGATGGGGGCAAATTTCTCCGAAAGGGAAATGAGCTTCCCCATCCACACAACCGGATGCATGACAAGGGGAGGCTCTCCCAATGATGCATCAATTGCCAGAGCCAGCAATAAAACGAATAGAGGTTCCATAACATTCGCTACCGCCAAATGTGCATCCTCTCCTTTATATCCCTGCTCGCCGTGATAAGAGTGGTAGGCAAGCTGTTAACAGGATGAGGATAAACATACACTTCGGCTCCGTAAACCTCCCTAATATTCTCAGCTGTGAGCACATCCTGAACTGTGCCCTCGGCATATATCTGACCTGCGTTCAACATGACCAGCCAATCACAGTATTGAGCAGCCAAATTCAGGTCATGCAGAGCGGCAATCACAGTCAAATTCTGCTCAATACAGAGACTCTTAACCATATCCAGGATTTCAACTTGATGGCTTATGTCCAGATGAGCTGTTGGCTCATCGAGAAGCAGGACTTTCGGCTGCTGGGTCAGAGCCCGGGCGATGATAAGTCTCTGCTTTTCTCCACCAGAGAGCTCGCCCATTCTGCGCTCAGCCAGAAACTGGGTCTGCGTTGCTTCCATCGCCTGCCAGGCAATAGCCATATCCCTTTCGCCTTCATAGCGGAGCAGACCAAGATGAGGCGTTCGTCCCATAAGCACCATTTCAAAAGCGGTGAAGGCTTCAGGCAAAACAGGATCTTGTGGCACTGTGGCAATGAGGCGAGCGAGTTCCTCCGTCTTGATGCCTTCTATCTGCTGGCCTTCAATGAAAATATGTCCGGAGAAAATGTTTATTACCCTGCTTATACCCTTAATCAAGGTTGATTTGCCCGAGCCATTAGGGCCAATCAGGCCCAGCAACTTGCCTGGGACAGTTTCCAGGTTTATGTTGTCTAGAATGGCTTTATGATCATAGCCCAGGCTGACGTGTCTTAGCTGAATCATTTCATCCTCCTGTTAGAAGAAAGCAAGCCCTTTCCTCCTCCGCAATAGATAAAGAAAGAAGGGAGCTCCACAGAAAGCAGTAATCACCCCCACCGGAATCTCGGTAGGAGGAAGTAAAGTATGGGCAAGGGTATCGGCTAAGATGAGGAATATGCTGCCGACTAGAACAGACAGAGGCAGCAAAAAACGGTGGTCAGGACCCCAAATAAGCCTCACTACATGAGGAACGATTATGCCAACGAATCCTATAAGGCCAGTGAAACAGACTGCAGCAGAGGTAATTAGAGTGGCAGCCACAAGCAGAATGAGCTTGACCTTCTCCACATTGATGCCTAATTGCTGTGCCTGGTCTTCGTCCAGTTGCATCACATTGAGAGGTCGCGCATGAAGCCAGATAACTATTACTCCTGCTATTACAGCGGGGAAGACTATGCCAACTTCAGCCCACTTGGTCAAAGAAAGTCCCCCCAGCAGCCAGAAGACAATGCCGTGTAATTCCTCACCAGAAATGGTCATGAGGTAAGATGTGATAGCAGATAAGAAAGCGCCTAAGGCCACCCCGGCCAGGATGAGAGTAGTTGCCGGCAGAGTTTTGCCAACACGTGCTAAAGAATAAACAATAGCAACAGCGCCCAGCCCGCCCAAAAAGGCGAATAAGGGAACAGCCCCGAAACTCATCCATTGCAGGGGAAAGGGGATGAGGAAGCCGACCGTAGCTCCCACTCCTGCTCCTGAGGCAACGCCAAGGAGATAAGGGTCAGCTAGAGGATTGCGGAATAATCCCTGATAAGTCGCTCCGGCTATGGCGAGAGCTGCCCCCACAAGACCTGCCAGGAAGATACGTGGTAGCCTGATATCCAGAATTATAGTGTTAAAAGTATCAGGCCAGGATTGGGCTATGTGGAGCAAAGGCAACTGGGAAAGAATAACCTGAAAGCACTGCTTAAAGGGAATATGCACGCTTCCCAGAGTGGTGGCAAATACAATTACTGCCACAAGCAGCCCGGCAAGCCCTATCAAGGCATAGATCTTGCCTTTCCAGCGAAGCGGATATTGTATGGCAAACTCGCTGGCAGATTTGCTCAATGATTGAGGAAAAGCACCTGACATCTAAACATCCTCGCCGCTATTTGCTCCCACTATCTGCGCAGAAATATCACTGAACCAGACATTGTCCCTCCAGTACTGTCTGCCCAAGGCCACTTTGAGTGGCTTGCCAAAAATCGGCCCGTCCGTGACAAAAGTGTGGTATTCCCCATTTTCTCCACAAGGATGAGAATTGAACTTCTGAATCTCAACCAGAAGCGCCTTATCCAAGTCTTTACCGAGTAAACCTTTGTCCAGCTTTGTAGCTACAACCTTTGCCTTGAAGCCACTTCTCCAGAATTCAGCCAGGAATTCTCCGGGTTCAACCCCCCAGAGAGGCAGGATAGGCTCTATTTTGAGCTCAGCACAGACCCGTTCTAGCCACTCCCTATGGCCCTCGATATCAATATCTCCAAAGACTCCTCCCTCTATGCCTTTCTCTTTAAGCTGCATCACGGCTTCCCTGAAGTTCTGCTCATAGTCTTCCCAGGAGGTTCTAACCTGAATGAGCGGTATGCCAGTTGCCGCTGCCTGGAGAGCCAGAACACCAGCTTTAAGGCCATGAGACCTTGACCTCTTGCCATCCTCGGCAATGAAGTTGAGCAGATATAACACCTGATGGCCCTGCGAAACCGCCCTGTAAGTTGCCATGGCGGAGTCCTTTCCCCCACTCCATGAAGCGAACACTCTCATTTAAGCACCTACCTCCGGTTCACTGAAGACCTTGGGATGAACAAAGTAGGCAAACCACTCTAGAGCATCTACTATCCTGGGCCCATCACGGCTGACTAAATCAGCATCTATCTCGTATATCCTGTTGTTCCTGCAAGCCTCGGTGACAGCAAGCCGTTGTTCGTCCTTTACCCACCGTGATGGTTTGTCCTTCGCTGCCCCGTGGCCAGAGCAGGCAATAATTACTTCAGGGTTGCGCTCAATAACCAGCTCAAGGTCCACCATCTTGTGCCCCGTGATATCCTGGAAAATATTTTCCCCACCTGCCTTCTCAATCAGTTCCTGAATAACAGTATCCGAACCTGCACTGTACAACGGGTCATGCCAAGTGATATAGAACACCCCCGGCCGATTTTCTATACCTTCAGTCTTAGCTGTTATCGATTCAATCCTGTGCTCCATTTGAGTCACAAGTTCAGATGCTTTCTTTTCACTTCCGGTTCCCCTGCCCACCATTTGAATGTCTCCAAGTATGCCCTCGATGGTCTTAGGCTCTAGGACCAGCACGGCGAAACCCATTTCCTCCAGGGCGGGAACAACCTCGCTGGCATGAATACCGCTAGCCAATATCAAATCGGCCTGGAGAGCAATTATCTTCTCCACATCTGGCGTTGAGAATCCCCCTACCTTTTCTTTGTCCAGAGCTTCCGGGGGATAATTACAGTACTCCGTTACACCCACTGTCTTTTCCCCCAGACCCAAGGCGAACAGAATCTCGGTATTGGAAGGGGCCAAGGATATAATCCTCTCAGGCGTGCTTTCAATGTTGACCGACCTTCCTAGATCATCAACTATAGTCCTTGAGGGTGCCGATATGGTAAGACTGCAGGCTGTGATGAAGATCAGGCTTATAGCCGAGAATCCCAGAAGCCATCTTATGCCTCTCATACAATATAACCCGTAGTCTATTCCGCTGCTGCCAGCAACTTACATATTACACCATAGTTTGATTATAAACAAATTAGCTTGATTAAGCCTGATTGCTACTAAGATGTGGTTGTAGACATTACAATCAGTCCTTTGTTCTCGGCAACCTGTCTTGGTTCGTTACCACTTCTGTGTTAGAAGTCTTTGCCGTCAGCACTCAATTCCATCCCTGGCTTCAACACCCTGTTGTTAGTAGTGCTTCACCTCCACCATCTCCGTTACCAGATCTGCCGCAGCAATAGCCTCAGGTGGTGCATATCTCCCAGTAAAAACCACTTCTACGCCCTCTGGCTTACGCGCTATTATCTCCAGCATATCCCTCAGCGACAGGAGGTGAAAATAATACGCCATGGTGATTTCATCGAAGATGATGAGGTTATACTCGCTGGAGAACATCGCCTCTTGAGTCCTAACCAGCCCCTCGTGGGCCATTTGGACATCGTCTTTTCGGGGAGGGTTCTGGACATTCACAAAAACATCCCTCCCGTATTGCTCGATTGTGATATACGGATCCGCCATCCTTGCTGCTTCGAGCTCGCCACAGTATCTGCCCTTCATAAATTGCCCGATATACGTTTTTACCCTCGTCCCATTGCTCTAAAGGCCAACCCTAGGGAGGCTGTGGTTTTGCCTTTGCAATTCCCCGTATAAATTTGAACATATCCCTTTCCTAATGGATGCGACGCCTTCGGTATCATGACTATCTCCTATCTACGCCTGTAGCACCGTGGCTAAATCACCGGGGTCGAAGCTACGGGTCTAAATTCATACTCTTTTCCCTATCACATGTTGAAAACGAATCTCTCTGTTGAATTCCCTTTGATCCAACCAGCGTAGATTCTGGGGTGTTCGGCATCGCGAAGGATGCCAATGTGGGGAGCTTCGGTCGCTCCCATTTTGCCTAACACCTTATACTGCGATGATCCCCCAATGCTCAATCCCTGAACCCTGAGACTGAAACAAATTTCTTCCCTTTGATGATCTCCAACCTGCACATAATCACTCACCGGTAATGCCAGACAGAGTCTCCATCTAATCTTTACCTCCCACCTTACTTCGGGTTTACACCGGATGAACGTGCTCAAAGGGATGTTGATAAAGAGACTCAACTATCCTCTGCACTGGTTGTACCGGTTACGCTGGCTTCTTAATCCTGCGCAATACGAGTATCAGGGCTACAATGAGCGCTGCTATGATTATGATAGCTATCACAGTCTTAGTATCCAGTCTACCATTGTAGGAAAGGGTGTTTAGCACGGTGAATTGTCCCTGTTGTCCTCCCAGTGAAACAGAATAAGCGCCCGGAGTTGTCTTAGTTGTAGTAAAGACCACATCCCTGGATGAACCCGCGGCAAGCTCCACTACGCGAGCATCCTCAAGCTCGCCATTAATATAAAGAGCGGCTTCATAAGACCCTGCTTGCTCCCCGGAATTGACTACGGTGATAGAGATATTCACCTGCTGGTTGGGCTGCACTTGCTCCGGCGAGATACTCAAAGGAGACAAGGGAAAATCAGCTTCGTCTGCCACAGATAGCACAAAGCTGGCGGTAACGCTCTTATCGGAGTCCATGATAGTGGCAATCGGATTAGTGCTTCCGCCTAAATCTCCGCCCCAGCCAGAGAAAACATAACCTTCACTCGGGATAGCTGTCAGCTGAATTGAGGCGCCAGTATCATGAGTACTAAAGGGAACGTTTTCGCCTGGTTCATCTGTACCGGCTGACTCTCCCGGAGGGCTAATAGTTACGTTTCCACCATGAATTGGTTGGCAAGCCAAGGTTAGAGTATAAGTTGGGGAGTCGAGCTTAGTCTCCGGTAGCGGGGAAAAGTAAGCGGTGACCCTTCTGTCTCTATTCAGGGTTACTGTGGTAGATGAAGAATAAGGATCGGAAACATTACTGGACCAGTGGTCGAATTCCCAGCCCCTGTCTGCTTTGGCACTGATACTTACCACCTCCCCATCATCGTACACATGATTCTTACCCGCCGAGGGCTTGGTTGAGCCATTTCCATTCACATCCATAGTGAGGGCATAGGTTACTGGATGGACTGCACTGGCAGTCACAGTTATCTGGTCATCGTCCATCGGATATTCATTCTTATTTTCATTCTTAACTACTCCGTGGAAGGTGTAAGTGGTCGTAGTAGCGACTTCTGGTGCCTTTACCCTGTAGGCGAAGTTCGCCGAATCCCCGAGGAAAGCGAACTTTATGGTCCCATCTGCCTGACTGACTCCAATCTCCTCCGTGCCGCAAGCAGGGCAGCCAACATAGGAAAACCCATCGGGTAAGGTCTCCACAACCTGACCGAAAATGCCGCATCCTGATGACTCTATTGCGACATCCAAAGTAGTTCCTGACTCCACCGACGCGGGAAGCGTCCTCGTAGCCACCGCGGGTGACGCCGAGACTGGTATTGTTGCCATGACTATAATCAGCGCAGCTATCAGAGTGAAAAATAGTCTTCTCAATCTTATTCTTCCTTGCTTTATTTCCCGGAGGGAGTTGGAAATAATTTGTCTGCGCCTGCTCTCGACCCGGAAGCTCTTATGCGATCCCATTGAATCAGTTGCCCAATCTGTGCATCAAAATATACTGCCTGTCCGTAGCATTCGCCTGGGAAGCTAGCAGTCTGCATTCTTTGTTGTCCTGCACCTGATGCCAGCAACCGATCTATTGCTGCGGTATATTCCACTGCCCGGTCTCAGGCACGATACCAATATAACCCTCGCCGGGTACAAGAGTGGTCAGAGTGTTAACTTCGCCCCAACCCTTCTTGTAGAAGCACCATCCGTCAATTGGACCACCATAATTCCACAATAGCAGGCCCTCAGGCATACTCCATTCCGCCTCAGCCAGGGTGACCTGAGAACCGTCCTCAGGATAAGTCCAGATATTCACCGCTGATGGGTCAGCATCAAGACCCCAGGGCAAATTCCATGTTATGGCTGGTATTACCTGAATAGCTCCATAAGCCATAGGATAAGAGACTCTGTCCTGGTCTAACACCATACCACCAAGAGTATAGGCGGTAGGAGTGTCAACTATTGGTGCTCTTACTCTGTAGGTAAAGCTTGCCGAATCACCCATGAAGCTGAACTTGACTGTGTTACCTATTTGCTCCACCTCAATATCGCCAGAGTAACAACTGAAGTAGCTAAAACCGTCAGGCAGGGTCTCCACTACCTGACCGAAGTATCCGCAGCCTGAAGCCTCAATCCCTATGTCAAACTCAGCCCCTGATGCCGCCGACGCTGGAAGCGTTCTTGTAGCCGCGGCCGGTGACGCCAGGGCCGGTGCAGCTATCAGTGCTACCAATATCATCGCCCCCAGGAAGGAATATAAGCTTCTCGCTAGTATGCTCTTTCTCATCTTGCGCTCCTTTCATGCGAAGTAAAGCATCACGACTTCTATCGTTTGCATCTTGGCTATCAAGCCGTTGAAGTAATCCTGAACTGATTTGATGGCTTCGCTTTTCTGAATGGTTCCACTATTGTCTTTGTCGTAGTCCCAGGGGTCAAAGAAAATCTCGGGATGTATGCACTTCGCCACCTGCTCCAGCCCGAGCACTATCCGCGGTCCAGGTAGCTCAACCCAATCAGATTCCACATAGTACACTCTGCCAGTTTGACGGGCTGATACATTGGCAAGTCGTGGGTCAGTGAGCGCAAAATCCCATGTGCTGGATCCGGTGCCACCCATCGCTGTTACCAGGATTACCTCAGGGTCTCGCATAATTAGTGACTCTATGTCAATTGCTGGCCACCCTTCGAGGTCGCCAAAAATGTTGTCGCCTCCAGCCCTTTCAATCACATCATGGGCAAAGGTGCCCTCCCCCGTAGTATATATGGGGTCATGCCACACGATTAGAAACGTCTCGGGCCTTTCACTTTGAGTAAGCCCAGCCGTTTCAGCCGTTACCGCGTCAATCCTCGCCTGCATTTCGTCTGTAAGTGCGTCTGCCTCCGCTTCCGTGCCCGTTACTTGCCCTATTGTCCTGATATCATCCAGCAGGTCGTCCAGGTCGGTGGATTCCACACCAAATACTGTCAACCCCAAGCCCTCCAGCGTAGTAATGGTGTCCATGCTGTTAATATTTGAAGCCAGCACAAGATCAGGCTGGAGAGTCACGATCTTTTCTACATCTACATCGGAGTAAGGTCCGCCTATGTTCTCCTTTTTTTGAGCCTCGGGGGGATAATCAGAGAACCCGCTGACCCCTACCACTCTGTCTGCCAAGTTAAGGGCAAACAGTATCTCGGTATTGGAAGGAGACAGAGAGACGATCCTCACGGGCATTTCCTCAATGGTGACTTCCCTCCCTAAATCATCGCTGAGGGTTAGGGGGTAAGAAGTGGCGAGAGTAAATACAGGTGGCACTGCCGGCACCACCAGTGCCAGTGCTAACAGCAAACCGCTTATGATACCGAATGTCTTCTTGAATGTCATTTCCACCTCAACAAGTTGAAATTACTCAGACCGTAATTGAGCCCCTATCGCGACTACATTTTACCCCCCTTTCTTCCTTGTTATACAAGTACATTTTATTATACACAAGTAAACTTTACTAAATGGCATCATAGTAAACGACCTCAATCGATTTGTCAAGATCTCAAAAGGTGGTAAAAGAGCACTACTTTAGAACAGGGAGTGAAAAAGGAGAAGGCCTGCCTTCTCCTTGACGACTACTCTTGCAAGACCGACCAGTCGAGCTAAATAGACAAATACATATAGAATTGGGAAAGCTGTACGCTGTCCGGGGGGCAAAGGGGTAAATCCAGCAGGCCGACCCTTACAAGAAGAGGCTACACCATATAGTCAGAGATTATATGATTGAACGGCAGCCTGTTGGATTACGTAGTTAGACGAGTTGACATGGGGGTCGCTCGGTGAATGCTCTCTTTTCCCGCAAATCAACAATTGTATAGTCCAGCCCTTCCTCCTCCAAGCCCTGGACAAGCGCTGGAAGCCCGTTCTCGGCGCAAACGATCAGGAAAGGCAAGCCGCAGTAAGCTGCCTCTACGGCCGCTTGTTTGACACCATAAGCGTAATCTGGCCCTACTCCTATCTGTCTCAGAGCTATGAGAGACTCAACCCCAACAATGCCCACCAGTTTCGCTCTATTTACCTCGTCTTTCAATTTGACCAGGTCGGTATTTCTGAACCCACCTTCCTTTACATCAGTCACTTCAGCAATGGTAACCCTGCCGGTTTCCAGTTTTATCACTCCCTCTATATTGGAGATGCCGACATCTTCGCCCTTTCTGGCCTCTGCCAGAGCTATTCCTGTAGCTCCTTCGTCGCCACTGACATGAGAGGCAAACAACAGTCCGTCCCTCATGTGGAGAGATACCCGTTCGCCCGGAGCTAAATCCTCATCAGCCACGGCAGGGGAGGTCGATATATCCCTCACCACCTTACTAACAAACAAAGAGTAACTATGCAATTGCCTAGCCATCCTCAGAATCCAGTCCACCCCCTCCCTGGTAACCCTGTATCTGGACCGCCCCTGCGAACTGAGCCAGCCATCCTTTATCAATCCCTTGACATATTCTGAGACCGCCTGCGAGGTTATATCCAGCTTCTTAGCAACATCCTTCTGCTGTATATTGGGTTGGTTCGCCGCTATTTCCAGCATTATCTGGAACTTGGTAGCCAGGTTTTTGCTCTTCAGTATTTCTGCCACAGAAACATTATACCACTTGCCTATTAGCCGGACAGCAGGCTAGGATTTGTCCCAGCGGACCTGGAATGGTCAGGGAGATACTCTGGGGCCCATCCATAGGCAAACATTGACTACCAGCCATCGGGGCATGTAACATACACGGTTGGTTCGAGCGACCCAGACCGCAAATATCATGATTTGAGGCGAAAGAGAGATGAGTACACATTCTATGCTTGTATTGGAGAACACAGTCCTGGTTATCATCGATGTCCAGGAGAAATTAGTGCGTGCAATGTACGAGAAGGAGACGCTGCTCAATAACATGGAGAAGCTCATTAGAGGCATGCAGGTCCTGGGTATACCCATTATTGTAAGTGAGCAAAACCCCGAAAGACTGGGCAGAACAGTACCCGAAGTAGCTGAACTCTTGCCAGACCTTCAGCCGATACCCAAGCTCAGTTTCAGTTGCTGTGGAAATGAGCGCTTTTTGCGAGAGCTTAAAGACCTGAACCGCAAACAGGTTCTGCTTGCGGGCATTGAAACTCATATCTGCGTTTACCAGACGGCTATGGACCTGCTTGACCTTGGATACGAAGTTCAAGTTATCACGGAGTGTGTCTTCTCAAGAACACTGGCAAACAAGAATATCGGGCTGAGCAAGATGAACAGCGCGGGCGCTGTCGCGACCAGTACGGAGGCCGTCTTTTTTGAACTACTCAAGGTAGGAGAGGGGGAGCGGTTGAAGGAAATCCAGAAGCTGGTCAAATGACGGCTGCACCTGCTAGCCTTTGAATGATACAAGACTGGAGGCAGAATCGCCATCCGGGCCTCCCGGAACTTTGTGGTACCAGGCTTGGCATTGAATAGAAGACCTGCAGTCTTTTGAAATAGCTCTTTGTTTCTTGCCTTTGTATTTACCTCGTCCATTAAAGCGTATATTTCGTATGCCAAACGCTTGACAAACATAGGTGAGCCAACTATATTTGCTGTTAAGCAAGCTATTACAGCCTGAAATAAGTATTTGCGAGATAGACTTTTCAGCAAAGGAGGGCCAAGATGGCAAAGGAAATTTCTATTTACAACCTTGCCGACGGTGTGACTGATGAGCAGTACCGGGAGTATGTCAAAAATGTCAAGGGCCCATTCCTGGAGAGCCTGCCCTCGGTCAGAAAGTTCGAGCTGGTCAGGATAAAGGGAGCTGTGACGGGGGAGTCCCCCTACACTTATGTCGGCATCCTGCACGTGGAAAATCTAGATGAATTCTACGGGAGAGATGTCCCATCCCGGCAATTCCAGGACTTTCAGAAGGAAGTAATGCGGATGATCAGGCAGGAAGACTATCACATGATGTATGGTAAGGAAATCTATTGATCAGTAAGAGGCTTCGTATTTTACGGAGGCAAGGCTATAAGGAGTGCTGGGCCTGCGGCTGTTGCAAGCCTGTTTAGCATCCCGGTTGTTGGATCCAAGAGACAAGGGGGAGCGGTGACGCTCCCCCTTAATTTCTTCCCGCTAGTCCAGGTTCGAAGCTTGCCGAACTGTTCTTCTAGAAGAAGCATCTCATTCCATCTCTGCTACAGTTGTTTTTCTCCTATCCTGGGCCACAGCATAAGTCCATTGTGTCCGGTAGCATTCGTCAAGCAAGAGGAGGCGGTCAAGCAACACGATGTATTAGCATACGGAATAACTAATAAGTGTGGCTTTGGCTACAATAGAAAGAACAGTGTATAGTCTGACAGCAAATCTAAGGTAGGAGGAGCCGTCACAGATGCAAGATACTGCAGTTATGAAAGGGAAGCAAGTGTCGGCGGGTACTTGATCGTAGGAATCGACCCAAATCAGAAGAAGCATGCTGCGGGTCTGATGACTAGAGATTTGACCAGCGAGGCCAAGTTCAAATTCGGGAATACCCGGGAAGGTCTGGATATGATGCTGGACCGAGCGAAAGCGGAGATGGTGAAATCCGGTTGCGGGGGTGTCATGTTCGCCATCGATACAGGTGGTCACTACTAAGGGAATGTAGCGCACTGCCTTGGTGGGTGGAATATTCCGTTCCGTTTCATAAACCAGCATAGCTTAAGGCGGAGGCGTGAGCGGGAGGATCTCAACCGGAGGAAGAATGGCTATCGGGACAGCGAAGTAGCAGCGCAGCTTTTATATGCTGAGGAGTCTGTTGAGAGTATCATCTCGCAGGGTAATACCCGTTATGGCGGGGGATGGATTTGTGGCTACAATTGAAGCCTGACGTAAAGGGCGACGCCTGATGCGGTGGAAATTAAAGGCGCTTCATTACGCAGCCGCAACATAGATCGGGATCGATGCTGGCACCCGCTTACTGTCTTATGCAGTCACATTTCCGGCCGAAAAGCTCGGCTTGATTACGCAGCAGATTCGCATCATGGATGGGATGCTGGTCGAGTTAGTAGATGAAACAGGAGAGGGGAGATACTTGCGCTCGATACGGGGGCTCAAGTGTATTGCTGTGGCTGGGTTACTGGCGTGACAGCAGATTCTTCGGGAATCTGGCACAAGCTTTTAGCTAGAGACTGTGCCAGGCCTTTGGAGATGCTCTCCCATGTAGTATATGGTCTTTATGCCATTTATAAGCTGGGAGCTGGCTGCCCTCTTGGGGATGAATCCATAGGCTCCTAACTGTTCAGCGGCAAGTATGTTCTCCTCATCATCGTATTGTGAAAGCATTAAGACCCTGGTTTGAGGGCATTCCTTGTATATCCGCTTGGTTGCCTCTAATCCGTCCATCTCCGGCATGACTATGTCCATTATTATCACGTCGGGCAAAATCTGGCGTGCTTTTTCCAGCGCATCTTTCCCATTCACAGCTTCACCCACTACTTCGATGTCCTTTTGTAGCGTGAGCACGGCACGAATTCCATCTCTAACCACAGAATGGTCATCTACTATGAGCACTTTTATACGCTTGGCTGCTCTCTCAAGTACTGTCTGAGTTCGAACCGCTATCGAAGCTGGCTCAACCGGCTTAGCTACGTAGTCTTCAGCTTCCATCACCATAGCTTCGTCTCTTCTCCATCCCTTAATAAGCTGCTTTTCTGGCGCTGCGTCTATCACCAGGACAGGCAAATCCTTGGTCTTGGGATGCTGCCTGAGCCATTGGTGCACAGAGAATGCTTCGCCACGAGGAGTCATGGTTCCCAGAATGATTACATCGGGATCCATAGTCTTGATTCTTTCCTGCACCTCTATTTTGTTGCTGGCAGTAGCAACCTGATATAGCCTGGCTTCTAATGTCTTTTGCAGAGCCAGCAGAAAATCGGGCTCATCATCCACAATTAGAATCTTTTTGCTGCTTGCCATTTTACGCCTCCCTTCATTATGTTACCTTTGGTTAGCTCGCTCGACCCGCGGCTGATTCTAAATCGAAATTCAGTTACGCATGCTGACCCCCAATCCGGCAGCCTCCAGAATGTCAGGCACGATAGATTCTCTACCCACAGCCATGATATGAACGCCGTGGCATAGATTCAATTCTCTTATCGTCTTTACCAGCCGCACAGCAATTTCGATGCCCTTCTGAAGCCCCTTTCCCTTTTCTGCGCTAGCTAGCTCATCAATTACAGCCTGGGGAACAACTACTCCAGGAACATTATCATTCATATACTGAGCCATTCTCACTGAAGCTAAGACTATAATCCCCGCCAGGATCTTGACGTTGAATTGTCTTGAATATTGCATGAACTTGCGCAGGCAGTCTAGGTCATATACGCCCTGAGTCTGGAAAAACTGTGCGCCAGCTTCTACTTTCTTGTCAAACTTGATAAGTTGTGGCTCTATGAAATCCGCTGCGGGGTGAACCGAGGCACCGATGCAGAATTTTGGAGCACCTTTTAGCTCATTCCCTCCAATGTCTTTACCCGATTCCATTATTTTGATCATTCTTATTAGCTGCACGGAATCCAGGTCAAATACTGGTTTCGCTTCCTTGTGGTCTCCCACATCAATAGAATCGCCAGTGAGGCAGAGCACATTAGTGATACCTCTGGAATACGCCAGAAGGAGGTCGGCCTGCAGTGCCAGGCGATTTCGGTCACGGGTAGTCATCTGAAACACAGGTTCGCCACCATGTTCCTTCACCAATAGACAGCCTCCCAGGGAAGGGAACCTCATCACCGAACTTTGATGGTCGGTGATGTTAATAGCGTCAACCTTGTCCTTAAGCAATTCTATGTTATGAACCATCTCCGTTGTGTCTACTCCTTTTGGAGGTCCGACCTCTGCGGTCACCAAGAAATTACCTGAATCAAGTTTTTCCTCAAATAGCGATTTGGCCATTACCTTCTCCTAGAATGATATCGGCTTTGTTCACGATTCTTCTTGGTCTAGGAATGGGGCGAAAATTCTTGGGGGGATAATATCGGCGCATCTTGTCCAACTGGCCTAATCTTTCCAACCTTTTGTAAATCAGGATCCAGACACAATCCATGTCCTTATTCACCTCACATTTGCCATTCTTGCTACCGGCGCAGGGCCCGTTGAGTATTCCTTTGGGACATCTGGTAATAGGGCAAATGCCACCAGTCTCAGCCAATATGCAATCGCCGCAAGCAGAACATCGCTCATCCCAAACACCCCACTCTTTAGACGCACCCATGAAAGATGTATTAACCCCGGGCAGGGCAGGCGTATCCGGGAAACGCTCGGCCAGCATCTGCACTCCAACGCCACAGCCGAGAGAAAGGATGGCATCTACCTCACTGACTTTGTCCTCCAGCACATCCAGAAATTCAAGATCACACTGCCGTTTGATTGTGTATTCTGAAAAGCTATGGGCTTCACTTACACCTCTAGCCTGGGCAACTCTGAAGGCCCTGTGAAGCAGCGAGACCTCCCTCTCGCCTCCGGCGTTACAGACTGTCGTGCAGGTGCCACAACCAAGGATAAGCACCTTCTCATAAGGGGCGATAAGGTGTAGCATTTCCTGTAAAGGTTTTTGCTGTGCCACTATCAAGATTTCACCTCCTGACTTATTACTGAGGCCAAATGTAGCTCACCTATTTGTTTGGTAAATTCGTCCAAGGCATTGGCGAAATCCGGTTCATTGGCATACAGATTGAAAGCTCGCAGCCGTTCAGGCTCAATGCCAATCTGGGCTAATAGCTTCTTGGCCTTTTCCAGCCGCTGTAGAGCCCAGAAGGCTGTATTCTGCCTGGCACACTGTTCTTCCCCGCAACCGGCAATAAAGACGCCTGCGGCGCCCATCTCGAAGGCGCGCAATATATGCTCAGTTTCTATCTTAGCAACACACAAGACAGGCACTATCGAGATGCCTAACTTAGGCTCTCTCCACAGGCCGGCCAGCGCACCGGTGCCATAGAGCCCGTATTGGCAGCAAAAACCAATAATCAGTGGCTTGACCTTGGTGGACTCTGCAAACTTAAGAAGCTGAGCTAGACCTTCGTCTACATGCTGTCTATCTTGTGGCTTGCGCAGGACTATAGCCTTGGCGGGACATTCAGCGGCGCATATGCCGCAAGCCTGGCATTGGTCGGCAGGTATTTGAACGGTGCCACTGCCATCCAAGTATGGCACATCATAAGGGCAGATCCGTAAGCAGGTGAGACATGTGGCACACTTATCCGGGAACAGAATCTCGGCGCCCATTCCGCACCTCAGACATCTCCTGGCTTCACTGACGGCAACTCCCCAATCATAGACCAGCTCCACCGGTTCAAATTCTCTTGCCCTTTCTTCAGCTGGAAGTACGGGAGGCTCGAGGCGGCTGAGCTTCCTTATCGACTCTACAGTCTTAGGTAGAAGGTTACCTACCAGGGTTTCTTTTTCGCCCTTGGCGACTAACGGGTACCTGTGTTGTAGATACTCATCAATGCGAAGAGCAGCCTGCTTACCTGTGGCCAGTGCCTGGACCACCGTCGCTGGCCCGGTGACAGCATCGCCTCCGGCGAAAACGCCCTCCCGATTTGTGGTGAGAGTGACCGGGTCAACTAAAATAGTGCTGCCTCTGCCGATGCGGAGACGGAAATCATCTGGAATTTGAGGAGCTTGGCCGATAGCTGTAATCAAAGTATCAAAGTCCATGCTGAATTCGCTATCCTTGATGGGCACCGGCCGACGCCGCCCGCTGGGATCTGGCGCGCCGAGCTCCATGCGCAAGCAGGTCAATTTCAACTTTGCATCGCTGCGTTCTATTTTAGTGGGTGTTACCAGGAATAGAATTTCTACTCCTTCGTCCTGTGCCTGTTCTACTTCTGATGGACTCGCCGGCATTTCCTCCTGACCGCGGCGGTAGAGCAGCGTTACATCTTCTGCGCCCAGCCTAAGTGCGGTACGCCCGGCATCAATCGCTACATCGCCTCCGCCTACCACAGCAACCCTATCACCGATATGTGGCTTAAAACCCAGATTTGCCTCACGGAGAAAAGTCGCCCCATCCACCACTCCTGGATTCTCCTCCCCTTCTATTCCTAACCTGAGACCTTGGTGAGCACCAACGGTTATAAAAGCAGCCTCGTAACCCATTTGGAAAAGCAGGTCCAGGGATACTACCGAGGTGCTTGTCTCAATCTTCACCCCCATCTTAATCAACCTGTGGACCTCGGTATCAAGCACTTCTCGGGGAAGACGGTACTTAGGTATGCCTACTCGCAACATACCCCCCACTTCGGAATGGGCTTCAAAAATTGTCACAGGGTAGCTTAGACTTCTCAGATAGTAGGCAGCAGATAACCCTGCTGGACCGGATCCCACTATCGCCACTCTGTTCCCGTGCCTGTTCTCGCCTTCAATTTGTATCATTCTATCGCCGCCGAATTCCACTGCGAATCTCTTCAATGCTCTTATTGCTATCGGCTTATCTACCTGACCACGTCTGCAGGCAGTCTCACAAGGAGCAGTACATACGTGAGCGCAGATTGACGGGAACGGGTTAGTCTCCCTTATGACTTGTAAAGCCTCCATTATTCTCCCCTGAGCAATCAAGTCAACATATTCTCTAATTTCCATATGCAAAGGGCATGCTGCTTGGCAAGGTGGTATAAGAGTATGGTCAAAAGAGCTTTCCCTGGCACCGTTTGGACACATGGACTTTCCCTCTGATTGGATATGGTTTTTGTCTCTTATAGGTATATAGTAATTCGAGTAATGTGGAACAGTAAGAGGGATCTCCCTCAATATGTATGGTTTTAACGCTTGAATTCTTTGAATTACCCCCCTGTTTTAGGGAGGCGAAAATCCGGAGGATTCGGCAAATTCGGTTTGCATTATTAGATGGTTATGATGCCTTTGCGTATGGCATATTTGATGAGGTCGGTCTTATTGTGGACATCAAGCTTGGCCATCAAATTGGTCTTGTGTCCCTCCACAGTCTTGGGACTGAGGACCAGTATGTCCGCTATCTCCTTGGTGGTATATCCTTCAACAAGTAACTTGAGGACCTCCCTTTCTCTGCCTGTCAGTTGTTCGTATGAGTCATTCCTTCCGCGCATTGGAGCTCCCAATTGATAGTCCTCAATGAAGGCCTTTGCTGCCACGGGGGAAAGAAAAGAATGCCCCTGGTGAACAGCTCGAATACCTGAGGCAAGCTCGGAAGAAGCTGCAGCTTTGCTGATGAAGCCTTGCGCTCCTGCTTCGATAATGGGGAAAATATATTCCTTTTCAGCATATTGGGTTAGCACCAGCACCTTCGTCCTGGGGAATTCCTTGGCTATTTTCCGCGTCGCCTCTAGGCCATCCATAATAGGCATGGCTATGTCCATAAGCACCACGTCAGGGGCCAGTTGCCTAACCTTATCCACCGCCTCCTTGCCATTTGCTGCTTCATCAACCACTTCGATATCTGCAGCCAGAGCTAGCAGAGCGCAGACGCCGTCCCTCACGACGGTGTGGTCATCAACCACCAGTACCCTTATCTTCTGCATCAACTGTGCTCCTGACTATCGGAATCGTGGCGATAATCTTGGTCCCTTTCCCGGGCTGGGAATCAATAGAACAGATGCCACCTACTAATTTCACACGTTCCTTCATGCCGTATAGGCCAGCACCACGGCCTCTTCTATCGATGCTCGTGATCTCGCTAACGTCAAATCCCTTGCCATCATCCTCAACGTGTAGGATACATTTATCCGCAGCGCATTCTATTCTAACAGCGGCATTTCTTGCCTCCGAATGTCTCAGGATGTTGCTCATAGCCTCCTGGGTAATACGGAAAAGCGCCAGCTCACTCTCCGCCGGCAACCGTTGCTCCATCTTATGGAACGACGTTGATACATTGATGCCTTGAGAGTCGAGGTCAGCAGCAACGTGGCGAATAGCAGCAGGCAGTCCCAGTGTATCTAGCAAAGTTGGACGCAGCTCCCTTATAAGCTTGTTCACCTCGGTGCCTGCATGCACAGCTATGGCCTGGGTCTTTTTCAGTATTTCCTTGATTTCAGCATCCTTGAACTGGCCCATCTCTATCATTTCGTTAACTGCCTGTAGGTTGAGAGTTAGGGCAGTTAGCTGCTGGCTCGTTTCATCATGTAGGTCTCTGGCGATTCTTTTCCGCTCCTGTTCCTGAACATTCAGAGCCTGCTGTAGCAGCATCTGATATCTTTGATTCCCCTCGCTCAACTCCGTATTTAGCTTTGCCTGCTCTATAGCAGTGCCAAGCTGGCAGGCTATAGAGTTGAGTAGGTACATGTCATCGAGGGCGAATTTGCCAGCCGAGTGGCTGGCCACATTCATCACACCTACGACCCTCTCCTTTGCTTTTAGAGGAACGCTGATGAATCCCTTAAGACCCTCTGCACTTATTAAAGCAGGAAATGCAACATCTGGATTTCTGGAGATATTCTCTAAGAGAGTCGGCTGGCCCGTTTGGGCCACTTTGCCGGCTATACCCTCACCGGTAGGGACGGATATTTCCGTGGCGTATTTGGCAGAGAGGCCACGGTGTACTTTATAGCACCACTTCTGTGTTTTCTCATCAAGGAGCAGTATCCCGCCAACGCTGCCGCCAATAATTTGTAGCACAGTGTCCAGCGCTACGTTCAGTATAGCCTGCAGATTATCCAGGCCAGAGACGGCAGATGAGACGCGATTTATAGAGTCGAGGTGATAATGCCGCCTAAGAATCTCTCTTTCCAGCTCTCTTTCTGCGGTAACATCCCTTCTCAGTTCGACAACAGCATCGATAATGCCGTGGCTGTCTCTCAGCGGCCACATGCTGATTTTTACGTGCCTATCGCCGTAAGGATGAATTAGCGTTATTGGACTGCCATTTTGCAGCACCTTGCTCAGAGGGCATTCCCACAGAGGAGGGCCGCATGGTCTATCCCTGCCCTGCAATACATCATAACAGAGCTTATCAACAGGTGACTCAGTGTTGTCACATGAGTGGCATATAGCCGAGTTAACAAATCTTACCCGGTATTCGGTATCGATAATTATGAGCTTGTCTTCCAGCCTATCCGCAACGGGCTCCAGACTTTGAATGAAGTCCGTATGCTGAGAGGTTCTGCGACTTGCCCGCTCTCTCATTTTCTATGTTTGGGATATAATTTCCTATCGCGCTGCCTGATTCCTTCTCCTTCTATAATAGCCTGTATTTCCCAGTCATTCAAATCCAGTGTGGCTTACGGTTCAATCCCGTGTTCGGGCAATGCTTTGGCTCGAGATTTTCTTTTGTGGCATGTGCCGGTGCAGATGCGTATAAGCTGATTTACTTCTCAGGACAGCCTGAGGCCTTGCGAAGCACGCTGTCCTGCATATGCTGGCAGCTGATTGGGCCAGGCTATTGCTGCCTGGCTAATTTAGCTTTCCTTTTGTGGAAGTAGCGGTATGTGATAATATAGTTCGCCTGTGCTATCAATGAAACATATCGAGGCAGCCTGCTTTTGAGCAAGGACAGGCTTTTGCCCTCAAAAGGGGAGAAGCAGCCCCGTGTTTTCTATGGCTATTTTATCCTCCTGGCTTCTTTTGTTATCTTGATGGTAGTGTGGGGAGCCCACTTCAGTTTTGGAGTGTTTTTCAAGCCTGTATTGAGCGAATTCGGCTGGACAAGGGCTGCGACCTCAGGTGTCTACTCGCTGACTCTTTTTCTCATTGGTCTATATGGCATCTTTTTTGGCAGGCTAAGCGATAGATTCGGACCCAGATTAGTGGCTACAGTCTGTGGCTTACTGATGGGCATCGGATACTTGCTTATGTCGCGGATTTGGCAAATCTGGCAGATGTATTTAATCTACGGTCTATTAATCAGTGTTGGAGTAGCAGGCACGTGGGTTCCGCTGCTATCCACTGTGACGAGATGGTTTGTCAAGAGAAGGGGGCTGGCAAGCGGTATTACTATGGCGGGGATAGGGGTTGGTGCTGCGATCATGCCACCGCTGGCAAACCAGCTGATCTCGAGCTACAGTTGGCGGACCTCTTATGTGATTATTGGACTAATCATTCTGGCACTGAGCGTCGTGCCTGCACAATTTCTGAGGCGTGACCCGAGTGAGAAAGGACTGCTGGCCTATGGAGCCGATTCAGTAAGCACGGCTAGCTCTGGCTCGGGAGTCCAGGGGTCTTCTCTTCGCGAAGCTCTTCGTGTTAGGCAATTCTGGATAATTCTTGTAATGTGCCTACTGGGCGGTATAGGAGTACATACTGTAATGGTACATATCGTTCCACATGCTACTGACATAGGAGTCGTGGCAACAGATGCTGCCACTATTCTATCCGTTGTGGGCATTATGAGCATTGGCACAAAAATTGGAACTGGCGGCATTGCAGACAAGTCTGGAAGCAGGCGGGTCATGATTATTGCATTCGTTCTGATGTCAGTGTCTTTCGTGGTGCTTCTCTTTGCCAGAGAGCTACCGGCGCTGTATCTAGCTGCAGCTATCTTTGCTGGCGCTTATGGAGGTTTTATTACGGCGCAGTCACCTATTGTAGCCGAGTTTTTTGGCCTGAGAGCCCACGGGGAGGTGTTCGGGATGGCTGTATTTGCCTTTCTAATTGGAGGTGCTACTGGCTCCCTTGCATCCGGTCGCATATTTGATGTCAGCGGCAGTTACTACTGGGCGTTTGTAGTCTGTGCCTCGCTGGGCGTAGCAGGTCTGGCCCTGTCACTATCACTAAAGAGTCGCCGTAAGTAACGATCGCTTGCTGCGGTTTCGCAGCTTTGGGGACAAGACCGCTAGGAGAGCTCGTCTGAGATAGGTGGGGGAGTTGGGTCGGGACGAGGTGAAAGACAGTTTCGAATACCATGAATGGGCATTATGTTAATGTTGTCAATATCTGTACCGCGCGCAACTGTTTCCGACTTATATAACATCTGTAACCACGATCTTAGAATTGAATAAGCCACGTTCTTCAATCGACAGCGACCTCGGTCCTATCATGTAGATGCTATCGCGATATCTAGTATTTGCGAATTGTCCTTATAGTGGGACTATAGCTATGCTGAGTTCACCGATGACCTCCGGAGTAAATCCTAAGGTGTAGCAGTGATGTCAGCCACTTTCATAACGCAACTCCTTTGTAGAATACAAATATAGTGATATCTCCTTGATGGCAATAAGGAAGTTGTTCAGGCTGTTAACGCTCTATAAGTTGCTCTACCGGCAGTGAGAATAGGAGACAGTCGTTTCAAGCAATTCAATGTGGTAGCTACTTCTTGTCTCCAAGTATAGCTACCAGGAGGAGGCCAGGACCTGTATGTGTGCCAATTGCAGGAGTCATTTTCGACCGGTAGATTCGCTCCCTGGGAAATATAACGCCAAGTCGCTCTGCTAGTGCCTCCGCTTCGTCAGGGCAAGCAGTGTCTTCCACCGCCATTTCCTCGATGCTAGAGTAGCTCATAGCGAAGTTGTATAGACGCCTTACCGCCGCTGCTCTGGAATGAGTTCTGCCCTCGGGTTCAACCACACCGTTCCTCAGGGCAATTAGGGGATTTATCTTGAGTACCGAACCCAAAAAAGTCTGGGCCTTACCGATGCGGCCACCTCTCCGAAGATACTCCAGGGTATCGAAGGTGCACAGGAGGTCCACGCGGGGCATCGTCCCTTGAGCTACCTCCATAACCTCATTCAAGCTCGCGCCGGCCCGGGCTGCTTCAGCTGCCTTCATAACTATGAAGCCCTGTGCCATAGTAGCCCATCCGGAGTCAATCACTTCTACTCTGCATTTCTTTTTCATAAGTCCAACGCTCCGCTTTGCTACCTCATAGGTGCCGCTAAGCTTGGAGGTAAGAGTTACGACAAGGATTTCATTCCCACCTTCAGCCAGATTATCATATGCCTCCGCAAAGGTTACGGGTGATGGTACTGAAGTGCCGGGAGGAATCCTGCTCCGCTTCAGCCTGTCATAGAACTGCTCAACACTCATATCAATGCCGTCGCGGTAGACCTCTGTTCCGAAGCGAACAAGGATGGGAATTACCATTATCCCGAGCTCTTCGACCACGCCTCTTGGTAAATCGGAGACACTGTCAGTTAAGACTTTGACCATCTATATTCGCCAGTAGTTGCTTTAGGCTGTATTCTATACGGTTGTTATGCTGATAACAATGCTCCAGGCTGCAAGAATCGCTGTAACATTGAATGATAGTAAGGGACTCAAAGCAGTGAGCAGCAGGAGGTTGGAGAAGGGGCTGATGCACCATTCAGACCGCGGCAAAGTCAGTACTGCAGTTATAAATATCAGGGCCTCTTAAGGCAGAGGGAAGCAATTGAAGACATAACAGAATATATTGAGATATTTCACAACTGGCAGCGGCGGCATGTTAAACTGGGATTCGCATCAACTATAGCCCTTGCAGATAAATATTGTGCAGGGCTGGTAGCAGCATGAACGGTTGCGTGTCCATTATTGACATCCGACCTCAGTTGCGGCTCACCGGCCAACCTGGTGATTTGCTGTGAGAGCCTGGAAGTAGAGCTCGGCATCATCTCTGCAAACTGATTATTCCTGATTTGATTTGCGATTGGTTGGGGTCTGTGCGCAAGAATGAGTCCTTGCTGGTTTGACGACCGAAATTCAGTTCAAGGCGAAAGATGCGAGGCCCAAATGCCAGATGTCAGGATTTTGCGCAGGGAGTCTCTAAGCTATAGCCGATACGATTGCTTCTGTATCTACGTGAATGGGTAAGCTACTTTTGTGGATTGATGTGATGGTCAGCTGATGGTTGAAAAGCAAAACGCCCCGAGTAACCTCACTTTTCCAGATAACCCCTTCACTTTCGGTTCCGGCTTACCGCCCTCATGGCTGGGATCCCACGCACTCTCAGCCTTCGCCTACTTTGTGACCCGGCTTCCCATTTGCCAGATCAAAGCTCTGATTACTCGGGACTTCTAAAGGATACCATATTTCCAGTTTTCCTGTCAAGTTTTTTTGGTTGTTAATCTTGTACCTGATCCTACACTGAGTCTTATCCTTGTGGCACAACATAACCGATAAGTTTGTAAGCCAGTTTAGCCAGAAGGAAAGCACAGGACACGGGACCTTCTCCGGGGGAGAATTCCATTAAATCAAAACCCACTATCTGCTTGCAACGGGCTACTGATTTTATTATGTCCAAAAGCTCCTGATAGTCCATACCACCTGGTTCGGGAGTACCTACCGCAGACATAATGGAAGGGTCCAGAACATCTACATCGATGGTGATGTAGACCTCTTGACCAAGCGAGCGAATTATCCGCTCAGCAGAGGACATGCCTGATCTCAAGCTGTCCATATAGAATGGCGTCATCTCATGCCGGGCCAAGAATTGCTTCTCCTCCAGGCTCAGGCTACGTATTCCCACCTGCGCAATGGGGCAGAGCTCAGAAATACGACGCATAACAGAGGCCTGCCCATACCTGGTGCCGAGATAGCTGTTGCGCAGGTCAGCGTGGGCATCAAACTGCAACACGGAAAGCCTGGGGAACTTCTGCTTAAAAGCCTTGACCGTTCCCAGAGAGAGTGAATGTTCCCCGCCTAGCATTACCACGAATTTGCCCTTCCCTAGCAAGTCTTCAGTGACTTCGTAAACCCTTTCAATCATGCCTTCAGGGTTAGTCATCAGGGGTTCGACCCGGGGTAGAGTATGAATGCCAACCTCGTGTATTTCGCGATTCAGTTCCAAGTCGTAGAGTTCGAGGTATTGGGAGGCATCAATAATGGCTTGCGGGCCGTCGCGAGTACCGCTCCGCCATTCGGTGGTCCCGTCATAAGGGACGGGCAGAATCACCACCCTGGCTCTTTCCAGGTCTGAGTAAGGCGGTGTCAGTCCAGCGAAGACACGTGGTGGAAGGAATATCTCCCCTTCATTCCGCATGGCTGACAAAGTTCAGAGGCCTGCTGGTGGCAGCTTCCATGAGTGGCCATTCCCTATCGATTAAGCAGGTCCGCGATTTAAATAGATGAAATCCTTGCTGAAAATCTGCGATCGCCTTATCGGTATCAAAATCCTTGCAGGAAAAAACATCTATATTTACGTAATTGCGCTCCACAAATGTATGAACAGCAATATGGCTTTCGGCAATAAAAACGAAGCCGGATATTCCCCAATCCTCAAGCTTTGCACCTAGGTATCTGAGAACATATGGCGGTGAGATTCTGGTCATGTTGATCCTGGAAGGGTAAACTTCCAGCCAGTTACGAAGATAATCTTCATTCTGCAGAATTTCTGGTTTACTGGAATAGCCATCAATAATGAGATGCATTAGACCTCCTCTAAAAGTGCTTTGCTTAACTCGAAAAGAGCGGCATAAACCGCCCTTTGCTTTATTCTCAAACGATTTCCAAGAAAGGCATAGGACCTGGTTCGTTTCAGTTTATCACCATTCAGCCCGATAAACACGTCGGCAGAATTTTCGTCCGGATTAATGCTGCCACTAACGGCCAGGCCGAGATCGGCCCTGAAATTCCTGCGCACTGCTTCAGCCATTGCCTGAGCTTCATCGTTGCTTCCTTTATCATAATACTCTGGGGCGTGAGCATCCAAGCCAAGAATTGTTTTGGCTTCGTCGCAGCAGGCCACCAGTCCACCTCTGAAATAAGAAGAACTCTCCGGGCTAGTGCAGATACAATCGCTTAGAAGGCCGCCAGTGCAGGATTCCATTGTGGCTAAGCTCAAATGTTTTGCTTCGAGCAAGCCTGCAACAACAGACTCGAGGGTATCGTTATCGACTCCCCATATGTAAGGACTGATTCTATTGCGACTTTCCGTCTCCCTCTGAGCGATTATCTCTTTTGCCTCTGCCTCCCCCTTTGCCTTAACCGTGATACGCAGGTGAACACCATCTGGCTTGACATAAGTAGCAAGGGTAGGGTTGCACAGGTGGAGCAAGGGGGCCAATAGCTCATCCATCCGGGCTTCACTCAGTCCGAAGGTCTTAATGGTCCTGGACATAATAACGTCTCCAGTCAGCTTCTGTTGTAATTCAGGCAATATGTCCTCTACCCACATTGCTCGCATCTCGTCTTCTGGTCCGGGTAGAGCCACGACTATGTGATTGTCTTTCTCAAGCCACCAGCCGGGAGCTGTGCCCGCAAAATTGGGAATTGCGCGGGCGGAAGGTACGATAGCGGCCTGCCTTATATTGCATTCGGGCAATTGCCAATGATGCTGGATAAATAAGCTCTGCAAATCTCGCCACAATCTATCATCCACCTCTAGCTCCTCGTCAACTAACTCTGCAATGCACTCGCGGGTAATGTCATCCTGGGTGGGGCCTAATCCGCCTGTAGTTATGATGAGACTGGCTCTCCTCCATGCCCTCCTCAAGGTGCTGAGCAACCTCTTGTGGTTGTCGCCAACCACGGAGATAAAATATAGGTCGATTCCCAGCGCAGGCAACTGGCCAGCTAGGAAGCAAGAATTAGTATCAACTATGTTGCCCAAGAGGATTTCTGTGCCGACGGGGATTATCTCTGCCTTCACCTTGGATATCTAGTGCTTGATTGCCGAGCGAGCTAAATATTTGTCCACTATCGCCATAGCACAATATTTACCGCACATACTACAAGTTGCCCCGGAACTGGGAATCTTGCCATGGACTTGCCGCGAGAAGTCGGGGTCTAAAGATAGCCGGGCCTGAGCTTCCCAATCAAGGGCTTTGCGAGCCCTGGACATTTCATCATCCCACTCTCTCGCACCTCTCACGCCTTTGACAATATCGCCGGCATGGGCGGCTATGCGAGAGGCGATCACTCCTTCCTTTACATCCTGCTCATCGGGAAGCGAAAGATGCTCTGCCGGAGTAACATAGCACAGAAAGTCTGCGCCGGCTGCAGCGGCAATGGCACCACCGATAGCGCCGGTGATATGGTCATAGCCGGCACCTATATCGGTCACCAGAGGGCCCAGAACATAGAAAGGCGCGCTATGGCAAAGGCTCTTCTCCAACTGAACATTGGTAGCTACCTGGTCCAGAGGTAAGTGACCCGGGCCTTCTACCATGGCTTGGACTCCGGCTTCCCGGGCGCGCTGCACCAGCTCCCCCATGATTATTAGCTCTTCCACCTGAGCCCTGTCGGTAGCATCGGCCAGACAGCCCGGACGCAAGCTATCGCCTAGACTCAATGTGAAATCATATTTTCGGGCTAAGTCCAACAGGCGGTCGTAATATTGATACAGAGGATTCTCGCCTTCGTTATGCAGCATCCAGCCAGTCAGAAAGGCGCCTCCACGGGATACTATGTCTGTTATCCTTCCCTGATTCTTCAGCCGTGCTATAGACGCCTGAGTTACTCCGCAATGAACCGTCATAAAATCAGCGCCATCCCTGGCTTGCTCCTCGATTACCTCGAAAATCTCATCGACCGCCATGTGCACGATAGCTCCATGCCTCTCGATAGCTTCGATGCCGGCCTGATAAGTGGGTACTGTTCCTACAGGTAGGGGGCTGGAAGCAATGATAGCTCTCCTGATGCCTGAAATATCCCCACCCGTGCTCAGGTCCATCACTGTATCGCTGCCGGAATCAACGGCAACGTGCAATTTCCTCAACTCTGTATTCATATCCGAATAGTCAGGGGAAGTGCCTATGTTAGCATTGACTTTGGTTCTCAGTCCCTTGCCTATGCCGCAGGGTATCAGGCTCGTATGGTTAGCATTGGCTGGAACGACAACCGTCCCGTCGACCAATCCCTGCAAAACAGAATCTATTTCCACTCCCTCCACATCAGCTACATGTTTGACCGGGGGTGAAGCAACGCCTTTCCTGGCTAGTTCTACCTGAGTCATTCTGCTATAACCATCTCATTCCATTATTTTCTCTGGTGAAGTTGACTTAAGACATAACAGCGGTCTGCGTCAGCTTAGATAGTAAATCTAACACAACAGGATTGCTAACGCAAACTCGGACACATGGGATTTTTGGCAAGCTACTGGCCCTGAGCTTCTCGAAGGGCAACTCAATTTCATCACGACTGGATCTCATGGTTGGGCATGCTCACCACGAGCGGTTAACAAAGAGTCTATTTATGACATACTCTACATCTTCTCAGGAGCGGTCATGCCCATGAGATGAAGGACTCTGGCCAGGACAATCTGAGTTGCCCTGACCAGCTTCAATCGAGCTTTGCTCAGCTCTTCATCTTTGGAGACGACGCGGCATTGCTTGTAGAAGCTGTGGAAGACGGTGGCCAAATCCTGAGCATAGTAGGGCAGATGGTGAGGCTCCAGCATGGTGGCAACCTGCTCTATTATTTCGGGCAGAAGAATCAGACGCCGAATCAGGGTCAGCTCTGGCTCAGATGAGAGCAAAGAAACATCGCCGTTGCTATAATCTATTCCCCGCTCTTGGGCAAAGTGAAGAATGCTGGCAATGCGGGCATGAGCGTACTGAACATAGTACACCGGATTGTCTGCCGATTGCTTCTTAGCTAGCTCTATATCGAAATCCATCTGGGCATCGGCCGAGCGAGAAAGGAACGAGAAGCGGCAGGCATCTGAACCCACTTCGTCCAGTAGCTCCCGCAGTGTAACTATATCGCCACTACGTTTGGATAGCTTCACTATTTCCTCTCCGCGCCTCAAGGTGACCAGCTGGCAGATGATTACTTTGAGTTGCTCAGGGTCCTGGCCGAGAGCTTTGATTACCGCTTTCATTCGCGGGACGTGGCCCTGATGGTCAGCGCCCCAGATATCAATGACCCAGTCGAATTTCCGTTCCACAAGCTTGTTGTAATGATAGGCTATGTCGGAGGCAAAATAGGTAGGAGTACCATCGCCTCGCACAAGCACATTATCCTTATCCTCTCCCAAAGCGGTGGATTCAAACCAGGTGGCATTCTCCTTCTGGACCACATAGCCATTGTTTTCCAGCAGTGATATTGCCTTGCGGTATTGCTCGCCTTGATACAGGCTCTTTTCACTAAACCATACATCGAATTGAACGTTCAGCAGCTTCAGGTCTTCCTTGATTCCCTGTATCATCCTGGCGCATCCGACACGGCCCAACTCCGCGGTAGCTTCGTCCTGTGGCAGAGATAGGTATCTATCGCCCTGCTCTTCAATGATTTGCCTGGCTAGGTCAATCATGTAATTACCCAGGTAGCCGCCGGAGGGCATTGCAGTTTCTTTGCCCTGGCCTTGCTGGTAACGAGCATAGAGAGATCGGCCAAAAATATCTATCTGATTGCCCATATCATTTATGTAGTATTCCTTTTCTACGGAGTAACCGGCGGCTGCAAGGACATTGGCCAGTGTGCTGCCCAGGACAGCACCGCGTCCATGACCTACATGGAGAGGTCCTGTGGGATTCACACTGACAAATTCAAGTTGGACTCGACTACCCTCGCCAAGATCAATGTTACCGTACGATTCAGCAGCATCTAAAATCAGTCCCACCTGCGTGCTTAGCCAATCATTCCGGAAAATGAAGTTGATGAATCCGGGTGGAGCAATTAGTGCCTTTTCAATTTCAGGCGGCGGTACTATCTGCTCAGATATCTTCTCTGCTATGGCCATGGGAGACATTCCCATGGAGTGGGCCAACTTCAAAGGGAGTCCTGAGGCAAAATCTCCATGCTCAGGATTCTGAGGGTGTTCAATAACAACTTCAGACAGAGATGCAGAGATAATTGTGCCCTGTTTTTGTGCTTCCAGCACCGCCTGTTCCAGACACTTCGCTAGTTTTTGTTTAATTGTGGGATTTCCTCGCCTGCTTCTCAATGACATTTTCTAACTCCATTCAGCGTAATCAGATAGCGCTCGGCTTAGCTGTTGCTTTAACAGCCGATGTTCAACCTCCTTCAAATCAGGGTCGTTTCGGAAAAGTGTTATCGCCTCCTGGCGGGCCAGCTCCAAGAGCCGTAAATTAGACAGCTTAGCTATCTTAAGGGGAGGCAAACCGCTTTGCTGCGTGCCAAAGAACTCGCCGGGCCCCCTTAGTTCCAAGTCCTTTTCAGCAAGTGCGAAGCCATCATTAATTTTCTCCATCAGCTGAAGGCGGCTCTTGACTTCGGGCGTGAGCTTTTCCGAGATAAGTATACAGTAGCCCGGTTCCTTACCTCGCCCCACCCGACCTCTGAATTGGTGGAGCTGTGATAAACCAAAGTGGTCAGCGCCTTCGACCAGGATTGTTGAAGCTTTAGGCACATCAATACCAACTTCCACTACCGATGTCGACACCAGGATATCAAGCTGCCCGGTACGGAAACTGCGCATTATACTCTCTTTTTCAGCGCTATGCATCTGCCCGTGCAGTAATCCCAGCTTCAAATACGGAAAGACCTCTCTGGATAGTCGTTCGTACTCAGTAGTAGCAGCTTTCGCCTCGAGTGATTCCGATTCTTCCACTAAAGGGCAAATAATGAAAACCTGTCTCCCAGCTTCAACCTGCTTTCGAAGGAAGTCATAAGCCTTACCCCTATAGCGTGCTTCCAGACATTTAGTTTTCGCTACTTGCCTTCCGGGGGGCAACTCATCGATAACGGAGAGGTCGAGATCTCCGTACAACGTCAACGCCATGGTGCGAGGAATAGGTGTAGCCGTCATAACCAGCACATGCGGGTTAAATCCTTTCTGGCGCAAAGCAGAGCGTTGCAGCACGCCAAAACGATGTTGCTCATCTATCACCGCCAGACCTAAGTTAGCGAATTCCACTTCCTTTTGAATGATAGCGTGGGTGCCGATAACAATATCAAGTTCGCCTTGTTTGATTCGATTATGCAAGTCCTCTTTCTCGCTGGTGCTAAGGCTTCCAACAAGCAGAGCAATAGCGAGAGGCCTTGAAAGAAATTGTGCATAGGATCTGATATTATGGCTCTTCTTCTGTTCGCTGCTGGCCTTAGTTAAATAAGCACAGATGTTGTCAAAATGCTGCTCTGCCAGCACCTCAGTGGGTGCCATCAAGACTCCTTGATAACCGTTTGACACAGCTATCAGTAGAGCCAGGGTTGCAATCACGGTCTTGCCACTACCCACATCTCCCTGAAGAAGGCGGGACATAGCTCTGCCCTGTTTCAAATCGGATAAGATTTCCCAGAGCACCCGTTCCTGGGCAGGAGTTAAACTGAAAGGCAGGCAAGATAAAAATCTGTCAATAATCATCCGGTCTATCCGAAAAGCATTGCCCGGCTTGCTTTCTTGCCAATCCCGTTTTCTGGATAAGACAGCTAACTGAAGAAGAAATAGCTCATCGAAAGCCAATCTCTCCCTTGCTTTCTCCGCTAGTGCCTGGTTATCAGGATAATGAATCTGTGTTATGGCATCAAGGAGGTCTAGTAGCTGGCACCGATTCCTTGTCTCCCGGGGCAAGAACTCATCCGTTCGCCAGGCCCAGCCATCAATGGCTTCCTTAACCCATTTCCTCACCCGTCGGGCTGCTAGTCCTTGAGTAAGAGGATAAACAGGAACTAGACGGCCGGTATGAATGAGTTCCCTGTCTTTGAGCAATTCCCACTCAGGGGATTCAAACACCTTCTGTCCTTTGAATACGCCTACGGTGCCACTAAGTACCAGCCGGGCATTGGTAGGGAAGCCCTTGGCCAGATAAGGCTGGTTAAACCAGACGGCTCTTATATTTCCTGTTTCATCGCCTACGATTGCCTCAGTTCCACGCTTACGGCCAAAGGTAGCTACTCTCGCCTGCCATATCGTGGCTATCACAGTCTGTTCCTCACCTTCCTTTAGCTCAGCGATGAGTCTGCTCTGGCTGTAATCGATATATCTTCGAGGATAAAGGTAGAGTAAATCAGCAATGGTCCTCACATCCAGCTTGGCGAATTTAGTAGCTACGTTAGGTGTAATGCCTCTGATTATTGTTATGGGCGAATCTAATCCTGTACTGGCCACTTCGGTTCTTCGGGGGCTCTGCTTCTGGGGCTGCGGCTTAGCTTGATCCAGCACTCCCTCGTTGTTCCTTTTGCTCGAAGAGACAGCAGAGACAAGGCTATTGTTCCCTGCTTCTAACCTGCTTATCAGATCGAGAATGTCTTTCACCCAGACCCTGCGTTCATTAATACTGAGAGAACTATAATCAGAGTTAGCCAGGTCGAGTAGATCGAAACTGGCCAGGAGTTGCGGGTTGCTTCTGGCTATAGCCTGCCTGATTGAACCTGCCTGGTTTCTCAGGTACATATCCAACCCGCCCATTACTGCTCTGTTGGTATAAGCTTTTTTGCACTCCAGCTCAAGAACATTCCGCAGCAAATCAATGCTTGCCATTTTGAAGTTGTTTCATTTCATTCGCAGCTAACATCTGACATAAGTGACTATTCTGATTCAAGCACGGAAACGCCTAAAACATGAGGGCCAACGTGCGTGCCTACCACCGGGCTTATCCTGGAACGATAGACAGACTCTTGACGGACTATGCCACTCAGTTGCTGGGCTAATATCTCTAATTCATCAGGGGTATTAGCATGCTCAATAGCTAAAGCTTCGATATTACTAAAACCCTTGACAAAATTCACCAGGAAGCTTATCGCTTGAGCCCGGCTGCGAAGCCGGGCAAAGGGAAAAGTGTCTCCATCCTTTATTCCCAGGACCGGGTTTAGCTTCAGCAAGCTGCCAAGGAAAGCCTGTGCCTTGCCGATACGTCCACCCCTTCTTAAATAGTCCAGGGTGTCGAAGCTCATGCGTACATGTACTCGTGAAATCGCGTTTCGCAACCAGTCAACGATCTGGTATAAGTCAGCTCCTGATTTAGCCATCTGGTTCGCAAGAATTACCAGGAGCATCTGCCCGCCTATTGCTACTCGAGAATCAACAACCTCAATACGGCAATCGTTGCCGATCATGGCTTTGCCCTGAATCGCACTGCCGTAAGTGCCGCTAAATGTGTGAGAAGCCATTATAGCCAGGATTTCTCCTGTCCCTTCAGCCAGTTCACTAAAAAGTCCAGCAAAGAAATCAGGGGTCACGGTTGAAGTAGTAGGGATGGTCTTGCTTCTTGCTAGCCTCTGGTAAAATTCCTCGGTGCCTATATCAACATTATCACGATAAGACTCACTACCAAATTGGACATACAATGGGACCACGGTAATACCAAGGCTCTGGGCCAGCTGTGGAGTAATATCGGAGAGGCTATCAGTTACAATCTTAACCATCTTTCTGGAGCTTCAAAATTATTCCAGTGAGATTATATAATCGTAGTGTGGTTGACCACCGTGAATTAGCTCGACCTCCACTTGGTATCTACTGCCGATTCCTTGAGCGATCTCTTCAGCTTCACTGATCTGAACCCCCGCTCCATAATACATGGTTGCTATCTCCATGTTTTCAGCTTCCGCTACCCTCAGGGCTTCAAAAATAGCATCTGACACCCTATCGCTGTTAGCTATCAAACGCTCATCATCCAAAATGGCAATGAACTGACCTTTCTTGATTGTCAAGCCGTAAAGCTGGGTCTTACGCACAGCTCTAGTAATCTCTATTGTCTTCACCCGGGTTATCGCCTCATCCATACTTTGAGCATTTTCTTCCAAATTCATGTCATAATTGAAAGCTAGGAATGCTGCAACGCCTTGTGGGATAGTCCTGCTAGGCACAACTCTGACACTCTTCGAGGTTAAAGACTGGACTTGCGAAGCTGTGAGTATGATGTTCTTGTTATTAGGCAAGAGTATAACCTTGTCCGATGGAGCTGATTCCACAGCTTGCAAGAGCTCACGAACGCTGGGATTCATAGTCTGCCCTCCGGGGACTACGATGGCGTTGCCCAAGCTGCTGAATACCTCAAAAAGTCCGTCTCCAGAGGCAACTGTTATTAGAGAGATATCGACCATGGGGATTCTCTCCCTTTGCATCTTAATGAATTCAACATACTGGTCATCCATATTACTTATTACTATCTGGTGCAGCTTGCCCAGACGCGTAGCATACTGAAGGACCTCTCCAGGGGCAAAGCTATGAATATGTACCCTGATTAAGCTGTCGCTACCGGTAACCATGAGAGACTGTCCTTTTTTGCTCAGGTCCTTTCTGATCTTACCCGGATTGAGACCCTGCCCTTCCACAACAAAATTAGTGCAATATCCGTAAGGCATTTCCGGCGCTGTGGCCATTGAGGCTGACCTGGGGGCCAGTGCCGGCTCGGCAGCTACTATCGAAGGTGTCCAATACTCTATCTTCTGTGCATCACCCTTGAGGAAATGGAGGGCGCCCTCCAGCAAAACATAGAGGCCCTGCCCGCCAGCATCTACTACTCCGGCCTTCTTCAGCACTGGGAGCAAGCTAGGGGTACGGGCTACTGAATTCTGAGCCGCTCTTGCGGCAGCTTCCATTACTGAGACCAGCGTATGATCGTTTTCGCACGCTGTTTCAGCGGCGATAGAAGCATCCTTGAGTACAGTCAGAATAGTACCCTCCACAGGGTTGACAATACCTTCATAGGCAGTTTGTGATGCTGCAGTCAGTGCACTGGCAAGCTGTCTGCCATTACAATGAGTCCTACCCTGTAACCCCTTAGCCAAACCACGCCAGAATTGAGACAGAATTACACCTGAATTGCCTCGGGCTCCCATCAGAGAACCATAGGCCATTGATTTTGCTACTGAAGAAACATCGCTGTCTGAAGTCCGGTTTGCCTCCTCCATAGCGGACTTCATGGTCAGCAACATGTTAGTTCCGGTGTCACCATCGGGAACAGGGAAAACATTTATGGCATTGATATCGGGAGTGCTTTTCTCGAGCCATGCGGTCGCTGAAGCAAACATGCCTTTCAGTATTTGTCCGTCAACTAATTCAGGCTCCACTTACTATTCTCCTTGCCTACTGAAGTTGCCACCGCAACTTTAGTATGATAGCATTACTATGATAACCGAGGTATCATTTATAGTAAAGGGGGTTCAAACTCACCCGTGAAGTGTGAAATTTGTGGAAAAAGAGTGCAGTTTGGTAATAACGTAAGTCACTCCAAAAGACATACTAAGAGACGCTGGTTGCCTAACATCCACCGAGCTACAATTGTCGTGGATGGGGCGAAAAGAAAAGTCAATATCTGCACTCGATGTCTTCGCACTCACTATAAGGCGTCCAGTTAATCCGAAATTCTTGTTCGGGTTAGCTTATTGCCTCCCTCATTCTCCGTAGCGATTCGTTTATCCCTTCCTTGGCTTTAAAGACGCTGTTCCCCGCTGCCAGAACATTAGCTCCGGCTTCTACTATGCTATGCGCATTATCAATATTGATGCCTCCATCAACTTCAAGTTCAATGGCCAGGTTCTTATCATCGAGAATCTTACGGAGGCGACTTATCTTGCTGAGTGACTCCGCAATAAAAGTCTGCCCTCCAAAGCCAGGATTGACGCTCATCACAAGAATCAAATCCACCTGAGACATGACCTCGTCTATGGTGCTTAAGGGGGTGGCTGGGTTCAAAGCCACACCCACCTTTATGCCCAGTTCTTTTATAGACTGAATTGTCTTATGCAGGTGGGAGCAGGCTTCCACATGCACAGTTAGAATATTGGCACCGGAGCTGGCGAACTGAGAGATATAGCAGTCCGGGCGCTCTATCATTAAATGCACATCTAAAGGCAGGTGAGTCCAGGTCCGTAGCGAAGCCACTACGGAGGCACCAATAGTGATATTGGGCACAAAATGCCCATCCATGACGTCAACGTGGATATAGTCAGCTCCTGCCCTGGTGGCTTCAGCGACCTGCTCCCCAAGACGACTAAAATCGGCGGAAAGAATTGATGGTGCCAGTTTAACATGCATACCCATAGCTACTACTATATTAGCTCCTTCGCCTTCTTCAGCGCCATTTCGACCTGTTCCGGGGAAGTGCCCCCTATGCTGTTCCGAGCGGCTGCGGATGATTTCAAGGTTATGTTATATACGTCTTCGGCGAATAGGGGAGACAACTCGTGGTATTCTTTCAAGCTCAGCTCATGAAAACCCTTGCCTGTATTTGAGGCATATTCGCCCAGCTTAGCTACTACTCCATAGGCTTCGCGGAATGGCAGGCCTCTCTTTACCAGGTAGTCGGCTATATCGGTAGCTAATAGGTAATCCTTTCTAATAGCCTGGCTAATACGCCTGGCATCGACCCTGACTGTCTTTACCATCTCAGCAAACACTGATAAGCTGGCATCTAAGGTATCCACGGTATCAAAGAGTCCTTCTTTGTCCTCCTGCAAATCGCGGTTGTAAGAAAGAGGTAGAGCTTTCATAGTAATCAGAAGGCCCAGAAGGTTGCCATAGACTCGCCCGGTTTTCCCTCTGGCTAGCTCAGCCACATCGGGATTTTTCTTTTGAGGCATAATGCTTGAGCCTGTGGTAAAGGCTGCTCCAATTTCTAGGAAGCCAAACTCAGACGATGACCATAAAACAAGCTCTTCAGCCCACCTCGAAAGGTGCATCATTGCCAGGGCAGCTATTGCTTCAAATTCTATCACAAAATCTCTGTCTGAGACCGCATCAATGCTATTAGTGCTCACTCTGGCGAAACCCAGTTCCCGGGCAAGAAATTCTCGGTCCACAGGGTACGAAACGCCAGCTAAGGCACCGCTACCCAGAGGCAAGACATCAACTCGTTTAAGGCAGTCATATAATCGCTCTTTATCTCGCTGAAACATCTCGAAATAGGCCAGCAAGTGGTGTGCTAGAAGAATTGGCTGTGCCTGCTGCAAATGAGTATAGCCAGGCATGATGACATCTTTATTTGCTTCGGCTAATTCCACCAGCGAACTTTGCAAGGTTTTTATTCTGTCAACGGTTCTTAGAATCTCTTCTTTGACGAACAGGCGTAAATCCAAAGCTATTTGGTCATTTCTCGACCTTGCGGTATGTAGTTTCCCTGCTACATTACCTATCTTTTCGAACAGTCGCGCCTCAATGTTCATATGTATGTCTTCAAGTTCAGCTTTGAATTGAAACTTCCCATGCTCGACTTCCTCGCGGATAGAGATAAGTCCCTTCGTTATAGCCTCAGCATCGCTGTCAGCTATTATTCCCTGCTTTGACAGCATCCTCGCGTGAGCGACCGAACCGGTGATGTCCTCGCGATATAATCGCTGGTCAAACGGGATAGAGGCAAGATATTTTCTTGTTAGCTCACTCTTGTTCTTCAGCATTACCCTTTTGCTCAAATAGCAATTGTGCCTGAGCTTGAGTTCTTACGGGCAGCCCCCAGATATGGATGAAACCAGGAGAAGCGCTCTGGTCGAAGGCATCGCCTTTATCATAAGTAGCCAGGCTGTAATCATAAAGAGAATATGGCGATTTCTTACCTACTATCTGGCAACTGCCTTTGAAAAGCTTGACCCTGATACTGCCGGTGACGTATCTCTGTGTGCTTTCCACATAAGAAGCCAGGTCCTGTCGCATACCTGTAAACCACAGCCCGTTATAAACAAGGTCGGCATACTCAGTAGCTACTTTGGCCTTGAAGCGCAGCTGTTCCTTAGTCAGCACGAGATTTTCTAGCGCCTGGTGGGATTCAAGGAGAACCACAGCTGCCGGCGCCTCGTAAACCTCCCTTGATTTTATGCCCACAAGCCTATTCTCCACGTGGTCAATTCGCCCAACACCATGCTCACAGGCTAGCTGATGGATTCTGTGGACAAGAGTCACAGCATCCAATTCTTCGCCATCAAGGCTTACCGGGATCCCCTTATCAAAGCCAATCACCACATAAGCAGGCTTCCCGGGGGCTGCTTCAGGAGACTTTGTCCAGAGAAAGACGTCATCGGGAGCTTCATTCCAGGGATCCTCCAGGACGCCGCATTCAATGGCTCTTCCCCACAAGTTCTCATCAATCGAATAAGGGCTGGCCTTAGTAATAGGGATAGGGATATTATGCAATTGAGCATAGGCAATTGTCTCTTCCCTGGTCATATTCCATTCTCTAGCCGGGGCTATTACCTTAAGTTGAGGGGCCAAGGCTGCTACGCTGACATCAAACCTTACCTGGTCGTTCCCCTTGCCGGTGCAGCCATGGGCCACCGCTTTGGCGCCCTCCTTTTCAGCCGCCTCCACCAGGAGTTGGGCCATAAGAGGCCGTCCCAGAGCAGTGGCTAGAGGATATTGATTTTCGTAGCATGCGTCGGCCTGAAGAGCGGGGAAGGCAAAGGACTTAATGAATGGTTCTCTGGCATCAATCACCAATGCCTTTATGGCCCCTACGGCAAGTGCTTTTCGTTTAATAGCCTCAAGGTCAGCTACATTACCCACATCCACTGTGAAGGCGATTACATCCATATCATACCGCTCTTTGAGCCACTTTATGGCTACCGAAGTATCCAGACCGCCGCTATATGCCAATACTACTTTATCCGACATGTTTACTCCTTGCTTTCTCGGCCAAGACATCCTGCAAAATGCTAATGGCCTTGTCTACTTCCCTTTCAGTTATAATGAGTGGAGGCATGAATCGAAGCGTTGTTGGCTTCACCCTGTTAACCAGGAAGCCCTTGTCGATGCAAGCCATCACCACCTCTTCAGCAATTTCGCTATCAAATTCCAAAGCTACCAGTAACCCTCGACCTCTTACTTGAGTGATAAACTCGAATTGGCGCTTTAGATTTTCAAGCTTGGTCATAAAATATTTGCCCACTTGCTCTACCCTTTGGGGGATATTGTTCTCGATGATATACTTCAGGGCAGCATAAGCAGCCGCACAGGCTAACGGGTTGCCACCGAAGGTAGAGCCATGTTCGCCCGGGGAGAAAAGGGAAAACTCTTCTTTGGCCAGAAATGCGCCGATGGGCACACCGCTGCCTAGCCCCTTAGCCAGTGTCATTATATCCGGTTCTAAGTTATATTGCTCATAGGCGAAAAGCTTTCCCGTTCTACCTATTCCTGTCTGTATCTCATCGAGAATGAACAGGATTCCTTTCTGGCGACACCAGCTTTGCACTTTGTGCAAATAGTCGTCATCGGGTACGTTGACTCCCCCTTCTCCCTGGATCGGCTCCAGTATCACTGCACAAGTTTGCTCATCAGTTGCCTGTTCAATTGCCTCAACGCTATTATAATCAACGTTAACAAAGCCAAGGGGCAGAGGTATATAGGGGTCCTGAAATTTGCTCTGTCCGGTCGCAGCAGTCATGGCCAGAGTCCTACCATGAAAAGAGCTATAAGTAGATATGACTTTGTAGGCGCCGTTGAGGTGGAGTCTGCCGTACCTGCGGGCCAGTTTAACAGCTCCTTCATTAGCTTCAGCGCCGCTGTTACAGAAGAAGACCCTATCAAGGCAACTGTGTCCTACCAGAAGGCGCGCCAACTCTATCTGTGGGATAGTATAGAACTGATTTGATGCTTGGATTAGAGTCTTGGCTTGCTTTTCCAGAGCCTTGACTACCACCGGAGGACAATGTCCCAGACTGTTTACCGCCCAACCACCAACGAAGTCAAGATACTCTCTGTTATGGTCGTCCCATGCCAAAGCACCTTTTCCCCGAACCAGCGTTACAGGGACTCTGGCTGCCGTCCTCAGAAACAATTGTTTCTCCAGCTCCTGCCAATTATCCTCGTACAATGGTTGTCCCTCCTGATTGAGATTGTGTCGTTCTGCTTCCAACAACGCTGAGCAAATTATGAGACATTCTGCCGTCGATGATATGAACGGCGGACACCGTCGCCAGAGCTCTAATGCTAGCTTCCAATTTTGGGATCATCCCGCCTGTAGCTATGTCGGACTCGAGCAGCACCTTGGCCTCTGTGGTATTGAGCTTAGATATTACTCTGCCGGATGCATCCTGGACACCATCAACGTCGGTAAGGAAGATAAGCTTCTCGGCAGCCAACACAGCCGCGATTTCACCAGCAGCAGCGTCTCCATTAACATTAAGCAACATTATCTTGCCCTCGACTGAGCCGAAACTTACGGGCGCCACCACCGGCATGTAGTCTTCTTTCAGCAATAGCTTCAATACGGTGGGATCGACGGCTACAATCTCCCCTACATAACCTAGCTCCGGACTTTTGCTGATTGCCCGGAGCAAATTGCCATCACAACCACTGACACCTACAGCCTTAGCTCCCAAAGCCTGAATTGCTACTACTAATTCTTTATTAACCAGGCCACCCAGGACCGCCGTTACCACCTTTAAGCTATCAGCATCGGTAACCCTCAGGCCATTTATGAAGCTTGTGGAGATGCCAAGGCGGGAAAGCCAGTCGGAACTCATTTGGGCACCACCATGAACCACCAGAGGGGAATTCCCCTGCCTTTGAAGCTCCACCAGGTCCTCTAAAGTGGTGTCATGCTTGCCCAGCGTACTGCCACCAATCTTTACTACTATTGTCTCTCTTGGCAAAGTCACCCTCTGTTTTAGGATGTATACTCGCTGTTTATCCTAACATATTCCTCAGAGAGGTCGCAGCCCCAAGCAGTGGCTTTGCCCTTTCCTGAATTGAGACATACCCTAATAAGTACAGTGTCACTGCTGCTCAAACTCACTATCATCTTATCTTTACTGAACAAGGCGGGTACACCCTGCTTCATAACGCAGGTACCATTTAAATATACATCTAGCCTGTCTTCTATTACCTTGGCTCGGCTCCGTCCTATAGCCGCAACAATACGTCCCCAGTTGGGGTCACTGCCATGTATAGCGGTCTTGACTAGCGGTGAACTGGCAATGGTTCGGGCTGCCAGGCAAGCTTCCGCTTGCTTGAATGCTCCCTCGACGCTAACCTCAATGAGCTTAGTTGCCCCTTCGCCATCCTGAGCTATAGACTTGGCCAGCTGGATACAAACCTGGTTCAAGGCTTCCTGGAAGGCAGCACCATTGCCAGAATGGATCGGGGGGTTAGCAGCCAAGCCATTAGCCAGCAAGAATACGGAATCGCTGGGGCTGGTATCCCCATCAATGCTAATCATATTAAAGGAAAGATCCGCTGCTTGCTTGAGGGCGGAGTGCAGAAATAGCGCATCTACCGAAGCATCCGTCGCTATGAAGCAAAGCATTGTAGCTAGGTTAGGATGTATCATACCGGATCCTTTTGCTATCCCGGCGATAGAGAATCCAGCTCCGCCGTCACCAACGTGAACGGCTGTCTCTTTAGATTTAGTATCTGTGGTCATCATCGCCTTGGCAAGGCTGTGACCGTCTCTGCGGCTCAGCTCCATTTTCCGGATTCCGGCCCTTATACGATCCATAGGTAGTGGCACCCCAATTACACCGGTGCTAGCCACAAGGACTTCCTCCGCAGATATGCCCAGCTTGGATGCTGTCAGGCTTGCCATTTCCAAAGCATCTGCTAGACCCTGCTGTCCCACACAAGCATTAGCACAACCTGAGTTTACCACAATTGCCTGCGCCCGGTTCATGGCTAAATGTCTCCGGGATAGGATAACAGGAGCTGACTTGATCTGATTGCTGGTGAAGACGCCAGCGGCAGTGCAGGGCAGTTCGGAGTAGAGAATGCCCAGGTCAAGCTCGCCATTGGTTTTCATACCAGCGTTAACCGCTCCAGCCATAAAGCCCGCGACCGAAGTAATGGTGGCGGAAGGGATGAACTTGAACATGTAAACAAATATAGCAAGAAATCGGGCCAGCGTCTACGCGGAGGCTGAGATGGGAAAGAGTACAATTTCAATCTCCCATGCTAATCGCCTGGCTGTCTTGCCCTGATAGAGTATACTAAAAGCGAACTTACCAGAACCCATAGACCAGCGTTATCTATACGGTCAGCCAGCATATGTTAACTGTGCCAGTTTCAATACGAGCTTCTTTATACCCTCGCCCAGAGTATTGTGAGGCCTTTATCCTTGATGGCCATGTGCCAATGCTTGGGCGCCCTCCTTTCTATATGGCGGAAGGGTCCTTCTTACATCATGCAGGGAGAGGTCAAATAACTCAGCCAGTTCTATCCCAATTATCTGCCGCACCTCCATCTGGTTTAACACCAACAACCTCCCCTGTTCTTTCCTGTTCAATGTCACCATCTCCTTCAAAGGGTGACATTTTCTCAGAACATTTAAGGGTGACATAATCATAGAAGATCTGCAAGAGCCCGTAACTAGTTGACAATGGCTGTCTCGTTGCGTTAATATTTGTGCCTTGGTGGAAACAATTTCCAATCATAGAGCTACGCTGGCTGAATTAGGCGCGGGTTTTCTGTTAACTGTACCTCAACGTGATAGAGTAAAGGCACAAACGGAAATCTACAAGTTTATCCGCTGGTTTGGCTTGCATAGAAATGCGGATGAGCTTAGTCCTGTTGATGTGGGCAGTTATGGTGAACTGATCAGCCCGTCCGCAGTAAAACTGCTCAAGTCTTTCCTCGCTTACATGTGTAAGAAGGGATTCACCAGAGCGAATTTATCTCCTCATCTAAGAGCGAAAAGGCCATCAGCTAACTTAACCGCTTTACAGCCGAGGCCCCGGGGCCAGACTACTTTAACTGCGGAGGGTTACGCTGAGATGGAATCGGAGCTGGCTAATTTGAAAAATCAGCGTGCCAGTGTTATTGAGGAGGTGCGAAGAGCTGCTGCTGATAAAGATTTTCGGGAAAATGCTCCGCTGCAAGCGGCTAGAGAACAAAAGTCGCATTTGGAAGGCAGAATTGAGGAACTGGAAGCAACCCTAAAACTGGCGAAAATCGTTGATGGTAGCCAGTCCACAGTACGGATAAAAATTGGAGATACAGTAGTCCTTAGCGAGTTGTCATGCCACCAGGAGTCCAGCTATACTCTAGTTGATCCGCGGGAGGCGAATCCGACTAAGGGCAGAATTTCTGTTGCTTCACCCCTGGGCAAGGTACTTCTAGACAAAGAAAAGGGGCAAGTAGTTGAAGTTGCTGCTCCCGCCGGCGTTTTCAGCTACAGTATTGAAGACATTCACCAAGGATAGCACGGCGAAACGAAACACAAAACATGACTCTTAAGGCCAGTGCGGGTCCATAATGTCAGCACCCCTCGATAGTCGTCGGCCCCCCGTAAATGTCCTAACCTGGCAATGACGATAATCTTTACAAATTCTGATCCTTATCCATGAGCCGGTTTTTAGATCTTCTGGGACGTGTGACTTAAGGCGGGGTGTAGAGCTTGGTCCTATCTTCGGACATTGGAGATGCCATCTACAGCCAGTTCCCCAGCTGGCCACCAGTCTTGATAAGGAAGAAGCGACTCATTCGATTCGACTGATATGCCTTTTCCTCACTTCAGGAGTACAGTGTGCTGCTTTCTACGCTTAGCTCTAATACGCGGCACTAAACTGCCCGAGCCAGAAGCGGTGTAATTAGGCTGCACGAAAGGAACCATGACCTCAGTCGTATGTCTGTGCTGAAGTGCAATGAGCGTACTGCATGCCAGCAAGGCAGGAGACCAGGTTTGGGATGTAGCCGAGTATTGAGGCTAAAGACGTGGACTCAGAGTTATCCCTTGAGATAAGCGTCTATAGCGGCGGCGGAACGCTTCCCGGCACCCATAGCCTCGATCACCGTGGCTGCTCCCGTGGTTATATCCCCTCCGGCCCAGACCTTGTCCCTGGAAGTGTGCCCTGTAGCCGGATCTGCTACTATAGTGCCGTGTTTGGTGAGTTCCAGACCCGGTGTTGTCGAGGGCAGAAGCTTATTAGGCACAGTGCCCAGGGCTGACACAATGGTATCGAATTCCATAGTGAACTCGCTCCCCGGAATAGCTACGGGGCGGCGCCTGCCGCTGGCATCGGGCTCGCCAAGCTGCATCTTCAGGCACTCTATTCCTTCTACCCAGCCCCGCTGATTACCAAGAAATTGTTTGGGGTTCGTCAAGAGATGGAAGATAGCCCCTTCTTCCTTGGCATTTTCCAGTTCCTCCGCTCTTGCTGTCATCTCTGCTTCAGTCCGTCGATAGATGACGTGAACCTCCGCGCCAAATCTGATAGCCCATCTAACGCAATCCATGGCTACATTGCCGGCTCCGACTATTGCGACCTTCTTCCCTACCTTAATAGGTGTGTCATATTCAGGGAAGAGATAAGCTTTCATCAAGTTTATCCTGGTTAGGAATTCGTTAGCAGAGTAGATTCCTCCGAGATTCTCGCCGGGAGCATTCATGAACTGGGGAGCCCCCGCTCCGATTGCCAGAAATACAGCATGATATCCGTTGCTCAGCAATTCATCCACCGTGGTTACTTTGCCAATTACCATATCAAGCTTGGTCTCCACGCCCAGCGACCCTACAAAGTTGAGCTCAGCTTCCACAATTCGCTTGGGCAATCTGAATTCTGGTATGCCATACATAAGCACACCGCCTGCTACATGTAGGGCTTCGAGCATGGTAACCTGATGGCCCTTCTTTACCAGGTCAGCAGCACAAGCAAGCCCGGCTGGCCCTGAGCCAACAATTGCTACCTTCTTGCCTGTGGGCTTTGGGAGTTCTACCTTGAATACGCCGGATTCCTCCGGGTTCTCTCTGGCCCAGTCGGCGACGAACCTCTCCAATCTTCCTATAGCCACAGGTGCACCCAGCTTGGCCATAACACATTTCTTTTCACACTGGTCCTCTTGGGGGCAAACTCGGCCGCAAATTGCCGGAAGGCTGCTGGTACTGTAGATAACCTTTGCTGCTCGAGGCAGGTCCTCCTCTTGTAGCGCTTTAATGAAAGCGGGAATGTTCACGTTGACTGGACAGCCTGTTATACAGGGTGCTTTTGGAGCTTGGATGCAACGCTTCGCTTCAGCGATGGCTTGTTCGTAAGTATAACCTAGGGCTACCTCATTGAAGTTCTTGATACGGTCCTTTACTTCTTGCTTGGGTATCGGCACCCGGTTTACGTTAGCTTTTCCCATATATCTCTCCTTCTAGCTGGCGCTAGCCTTTATCTTATTTTCTTGCTTGTGAGCACTCTTCAGATAAAGCTCCTTGGATAGAGCTTCCTCTTCCAAGAAGCGATTATTTCTGGCCATAACCAGGTCAAAATTCACCAAGTGTGCGTCGAACATGGGGCCATCAACGCATGCAAACTTGGTCTCACCACCCACCTCCAGCCTGCACGAACCACACATACCGGTTCCGTCAACCATGATCATACGCATTGTGACCATTGTAGGTATATTGTAGGCCCTGGTCAGCTCAGCTAGCTTGATGTAGGTTCCAAGGATCCCTCCTGCAAATACGGCATCCACCTTCCTATCTTCCAGCAACTCTTTTAATACGTCGAGGTAGGTCCCCTTCCTGCCATAAGAACCATCTATCGTCGTTATGTAGTATTCATCACTGACAGATCTCAGTTCATCCTCTAGATATACCATATCCTTGGATGGGAATGTTTGTATCGAAATTACATGGTTCCCTTTCTCGCGCAACTCCTTGCATGCTGCGTAGTTCTCGGCATGCCCGCAGACCAGGTCTGAAGCAAAAACTACATTCCCGTAGAGTTTTGACTCGACAGGAGTCCCCAGAGGACCAATCACATTCTCCAATGTATCACCAGCTTTGAGAGTATCAAGCTCCATGCTTGTCTTTCCCAGCTTCTTGATGAACATTGTGATTGTGTCTCCATCTGTCTTCTGCACGGACATTGGAATCCTCTCTCCCTTTTGGTGCACACGGAAAACCACAAAGTTTCCTGCTTTAAATTTCTTGGCCACCAAAGGCGCCCTCACCGTTATCGCGTAGTCCTCTGAATTGAGATCCCTTTTGTCTACAATCTCATAACTCATATACTGCTCCTTTTCTATAACTACATACTTAATTGCACTAAGACTCTTTGCAGAGCTTACCAGCTTCAATAGTCATTAGTTAGCTTATATCCTCTAATTTTGCGTCCGTATATGTTATCAAATAATTATTGGTGCTTTCAAGTCTTCAAGGTCCTCTTGTGCGTCTGCCCGCAACCATTTCTAATCCTCCCTTCATGCCCAAGGATGAATCTTGCACCTTCATCAGCACTGAGACCTATAAAGAAGCCAAGCTCTAATCTATCATTACCCAGTACGATCACTATTGCTCGGAGACGTCTCATAGATGAAAACGGGAAACACCCCTAAGTCGACTTCGGGGGTCTATGGCCTTTATCTGTTTCTGCTTTCATTCTGTATTATCTAACACTCTTCCTTGAAGTATACCTTCCAGTAGCCTAACTTGTCTTTCTCACGATGTGCTTTGTTCATATTCTATCTTGGCCACAATTTTGCTTCATTGCCTTTTGCCTGAGCGCAAGGTCTTCGGGTTGTCTGTGCTAGAGGATAATAAACTGAAATCCAACTACTCCGCCCGACATGGTCTATCCTCTATCAGTCAAGGCTGGATTCGAAACAATGACGGCTTGGCGTTTCGTAAAACTCTTCAGGCCCTTTGTTGATGGACAACTTCTCCATGGGGCAAATCCCTTCACCTTCACGATTCTGAATGTAAGGTGCGATTCTGATGAAGTGATATTCAACCTCATAGTGAGCCAGCGTCTTAACTGCAAGCTGGCTAAGCAAAGGGCTGTAGACTTCTTTGCAATGAGCCTTCAGTGATAGCAGGGCAGCGGCATTAGCCGCAACCTTATCAAATACTGTAATCCCATGATGCGATTAAGCAGCACTATCAATGTAATCAAGCAAGGGCTGTACGGCTAGTTCTTTGATGAAAAGAGCAATCTGTCTCCATCATATAAGCGAAGGCTGTCAGCGCTTATTAGAAATCCTTAAATAGAGAACGATTCATCAGAGTCCTTCATACGGCACGAGTGGATACCCTAGTGGCCTATTCCATAAAGGCAATGGTAACGTGAGATTTCAGGTTCACCAGTTTTGGTCGAGTATCATAAGCCATGGGCGATTCCGAAGCATCGCGGGCTCCCCCAAGCGAGGTTGGTGAGAGCCCAAAGTGACTTATTTGTTTGGTGTACTACTCTGATCCCCTGAAGTGGCTCTGTGGGAACAGTACTATCTCCATACTTTACCCTTAAGACACTATATAATGTCTATACTACCCCTGTTGTCCCTGTTTCAGCTGGCTTAAGATAGCCTATTGAGTCTACCCTTCAAGCCAATTCCATTAACACGTAGGAGCCGCCCAAATATCCTGCCAAATTGTTTCAGGAGCACACAATGCTAAGAAAATACCGAATTAGCTTGCCTAGCTTTACCAAGTGATGGGAAATTCAACTAGACAGAGGAACTGAAGGATGCCGGCATTATCAACTATATCGGGGAATGCGTTAGGTCAATTGATCATAACCAGCCACTATCGCTGGCAACTAGACAGAAAAGTACCCTTCTTACTAAGTGAATCACTCCTCAAGAAGAAAAGTGATCTTCATCTGGACTCGGTACTCGGATATTTTCCCCGTGTCATCGAGTAGTATTTCCTGATTCCAAATCCACGCAGATTTGACATTCTTAAGAGTTTTTTGGGCACGAGCAATTCCTTTTTTCATTGCGTCATCGAAGCTGATTGGAGAGGATGATTTGACCTCAGTAGATCTTGAAATAGTCATTGGCGTCTCCTTCCGATATTTATTTGACTGGATTTTGTGTTGTAAAATCCAACAAGCATAATTATAGCACTTCCGTATATGGTTTAGTAGACAAACTAGTTACTGCTTTTACGCCAATAGGTGTGAAACCGTGGTCTTGAAGCCTGGGTTAGCTACCAATATTGTCAGCCAGAAGTTGTCCATGCTCCGGTAGTTATAAGCTATCCTCTTTATAATTCTGATCCTGTTGTTCTTACCCTGGCAAATCGGTTGTCGAGCATACGTTCCGGCCTACTCGTCCTCCATTAGTCATGCTTCATCGTCTATCACTACCACGTTCGCCACAAAGCTGTTAGCCTCATTCTGAAAACATAGATGATAGAGCGTAGTCATAATAGGGTGATGGAGGTGGGCTATCCCGCTACCTTGAACAAACACTCTTTCCACCAGCAATTTGAAACAATCTGTGACTCCATTATAATTACTTATGTATGATGGATAAGGAAATAATAACGGCGATTGCCCTGGGAATTGGCTTAGCCGCCAGTTGTGGCTTCAGAGTGTTTGTGCCATTGCTGGTAGCTAGCGTTGCTGCACATCTGGGAGTCTTCCCTGCTCAGGAGGGGTTCCTCTGGCTGGCCGGCTGGCCTGCGATAATATCCTTCGGCACGGCTACGGTTTTCGAAATAGTGGCGTATTATATCCCCGTTATGGACAATCTGCTGGATAGTATCAGCACACCTCTGGCTGTCGGCGCGGGTACTTTGCTTCTGACTTCCGTTCTTCCCATCGATAATGAGATGCTCAAATGGGTTAGTGGGTTTATCGTCGGTGGAGGTATAGCTGCAACAGTCCAAGGCGGCACCGTTTTGGCAAGGCTTGCTTCTACAAGCTTAACTGCGGGAACAGGGAATCCCTTAGTAGCCACAGGGGAACACGCTGCAGCTTTTACTACTTCACTGCTGTCGCTGGTCATTCCGTTTGTGGTTGTCACTGTTCTGGTGGTGCTCATCATTTTCATTGTCCTTAAATTCAGAAAACGACTCAGGAACCGCTGACGATGCACAACGATGAGCATTGGTTACCGACGTTTGATAGGACAATGGCGGAAGGAATATAATCAGGTATGTTGACATAGTGCGAAGAATGACCAAGCACTAGCACCTGAGACGATATCGACTGTGCAAGAACTGGTATAGACGTCAAAGGTTGCCTGAGATCACAAGATTAGTTCTAGAGGGGTATGAGATGAGAAAGTCAGCATTACTTGTGTTGAAATTGGCGATGTTGGTCGGGCTAGTATGTTGTAGTCAGGTAGTGTCAAATCAGTTGATAAAGTCGAAAAAACAGCGAAATGCCTGGCCAGCAGCAAATGAAACTGACCTTGCAATGCTGGTTGCTGGTAATAGTGACTTTGCTTTCGACCTATATAGGACAATACGGCAAACGGGAACTAACCTGTTCTTCTCACCGTACAGTATATCGGAAGCGCTGGCAATGGCTTATGCTGGTGCTCGTGGTGATACCGAGAAAGCTATGGTTGAAACTCTTAACTTCAACCTATCACCCGATTGCCTGCACCCGGCATTTAATAGCCTTGACCTTAGGTTCAAGGAGCGTGGTAAAGGAGCAAAAGGTAAGGACAAAGATGGTTTTAGACTGCATATAGTCAACGCCATCTGGGGACAAAAGGGCTATGATTTTCTGGAGGGATTTCTCGACGTTCTTGCCCAGAACTATGGTGCAGGGTTGAGGGTACTGGACTTCATAAATGACACGGAGGAGTCACGGGTCGCTATTAACAAATGGGTTAGCGACCAGACTGAGGGAAGAATCAATGGACTGGTTCCAAAGGGGGCGATAGACCCGCTAACACGACTCGTCTTAACCAATGCTGTCTACTTTAATGCAGCTTGGGAATCCCCCTTCAGTAAGAATTTGACTTCTGACGATACCTTCCATCTAATGGGTGATATTGATATCACTGTTCCCATGATACGGCAAACCAAATCCTTCCGCTATACCGAAGGTGATGTTTATGAAGCTATTGAATTACCGTATGATGGGCATGAACTCTCCATGCTTATCCTGCTACCCAAAGCTGGGCAATTCGATGCCTTCGAAGAACTCTTGAACACGGAGCTTGTTAGGGCAATCACTGGCAAGTTAGAGTTGAATGAAGTGGCGCTGACAATGCCAAAATTTGAATATGAGTCCAATTTCGGCTTAAAAGAAGCACTCAGGAGGCTCGGCATGAGAGTGGCTTTTGAAGGGGGGGCTGATTTCTCAGGGATGAACGGTAATCGCGACCTGTTGATACAGGATGTCCTGCATAAAGCTTTTGTCTCCGTAGATGAAGCTGGCACCAAGGCAGCTGCGGCTACCGCAGTGATAATGGGGATGAAATTTATGCGCGCACTCGCGATCGAACTCAAGGTTGACCGCCCGTTCATCTTCCTTATCCGGGACATACCAACTGATAGCATAATATTTCTGGGACGTCTTCTTAATCCGGCAAAATAGGGCACAATTCACTCATGAGGTCTCAAAATGAAAATCTGAATATGGAGTGGTTGTATCCGAGTCACTCCATATGATCTTAATCGTCGGCTGGCCGTATCTATCTCACGGTGATGCCAGTCAGGGCCTGCTGCTGATTACCGTCCAGGTCTGCGACCACAAAGCCCAGTGCATAATCCCCCGCGGCGGCGTCCAGCGTCTCCCAGGTAAACATTTGCGCTCCAAATGTCAGCGTGCTCCCGTCTTGAAAAACGGTAGCGCTCACCTGCCCGTTGCTGTCCAGATCCAGCCATTCTTCACGAACCGTGAACCTATCACCGGCGCTGGGAGTTATCTCGCGTGGAGCACTGGCCTCGCTTTCACCCGTGAAACCAAACACTTGACGCATCACTCCATTAATGAAGTACAGGCGGGCTTCAAGATGTTGGCCGCTGTCAGCAAAGGTGTATATCCCATCGACTGTATAGGTAGCCTCTTCGGCATTGCGCCCGTAATCTTCAGGTTTGAACAGGGCTGGTACTGAAGTAGTCCCATCGCTGATTGCGAAAACCACTGGTTCCCAAACGAATTCCAGTGTGAAGTCACCCTGACCCCAATCAGGATAATAGACACCATTAACCTGCCGAATTTTAGAACTCTCCAGGTAATCCTGGTCAGCTACGAAGATTGAATTGGATGCCTGGTCGTAGAAACCCACGAACAAATAGATGTGGCCGATGTTGTCACCGCTTATATCGGCACTCAGCGTCACCGGCTGACCAGGGGCAGCTTCTGTATCGGAAGCGGCAACTGGAGAGACACTGATGCCACCAGCTGCAGGAGCACGCACGGACCCACTGGCTGGAACTACTGCCCCCGTATCACTGTCTGCGAACTTACGACCGGAATAATGATAAGCCAGAAAATCATCCCAGAGAGATTTGCCGGCAAAGCGGCTGGCGATGGCTGTATAGGACTCCGCTCCTGTAATCGAGTTCTGGTAGAGCTGCGAGTTGGGAAAGTAGATTGCCACACCTGTAGCACCTGGTTTCTGAGGGCCATGCTTTTCGGCAATCACTGCCTGCCTAATAGTGGAGAGCACGTCGTCAGCTGCCTGGGTGATTTCAGCATTGCTTGTATTTTGCGTGACTATCTGCAAAAAGTTACCAAGGTCAATGTATGAGGGCGGGACTTGGGAGCCAAAGACACTCGTAAAGCTCTCAGCATAGCTACGGCTGCCAGCTAGTGTCTTCTGGTCAGCCTTCTGGAAAATGAAAGCCAGGTTATTCAAGCTGCTGTTCAATATACTAATTTTGGACAGGTCGACTGCCGTCAATGTACTGCTCTGCCCTATCTCACGGGCTAATTGCTGGGGAGAAACATCCGTCGGCTGGCCGAAAAGGCCTCCCAAGGGAGAACCCTGGCTAAGGAAATCTGCCCTTGCGCTGCTATCCAGAATAATCTGATCCTCCTCAATATAGCCCTGCACGATCAACCTGGAGAACTCTGCCCCATCCATGTCGGGGTTCTGTGTCAACGCCTTCAGAAAATCGGTATAAGCCCAACCCAAGGACGGTTCCACCTCCTGAGAGGCGACCGCATAACGGGCGTGTGGCTCCAGAGCAGTAAAAACCTCCACCTGGCCCATTAAGCAAGCATCGAGCCCGATCATTTCAAATTTATCTAACCCTGTATTAGCCCGAATCTGGTCAAGTGCATCGTCCATCTCATTCAGGTAAAGCATATCGCCCAGGCGAGCCTGCATAGGAATAGTGGTGTCCACACTACCTTTAGGGATGGAGTCAGTCCAGCCGCCAGGCCAGCCCATCCCATGGTCAGAGAGTATCAGAACATGTTTATCGGCCGGATAGGACTTAATGGCCCAGGAAGCGAAGTCAATCAGAGTCTGGCTGGAGGACATGTTGAGTTCACCCAAATTAGCTACTTGCTGCGAAGCTAATCGCCCCAGGTTATCATCCTGACTGATTAGAAAGCATCTGGTATCTGTCCAGTCGCCGTCTCCGCTGTAAGCTCCATCGTACCGGTCAACCTGCGCCACTATTTTAACCCGATCCGACGCACCTGCTTTTTCGGCTTCGTTCAAATCAAGATAGATATCTTTTTCCAGTATATTGTCATCGGCATCCTGGTAGAGCATAACTAACCAGGTCTGGTCGGTCCTGGTCGAAGTCTCGCTGGTTATTTCAGGGTAGTTCGTGACAAATGGGGCAGCCGAGTCCAGACTCGAGATCTGGCCAGTGTCCGAGCCAGTCGAGGGGAGCGTAGGCAGGGAATGCCCGTCTTCAGGGCTGGGAGTTCCGCAGCTCCGCACTCCAAAAATGATAACAGCTATAATAATCACGATAATAATAGAAACAACTGACATGCAACCCTTGCTTCCACGAGTAGGTAGCCGACTCCTGATGCTAGATCCTGAGCTAGCACCCATTCCAGCCCTTGCATCTCCGACCTGCCTGCGCTGGGGCGCCTCAGCGCGTTCGCGCCCACCCTGCGGTGCAGCTTCAGGTTTGCGGCGACGCCGAGCTTGAATTATGCGCTTCTTCCGATCCCCGTTGGAAGTCATACGGGACCACCAATCCTTTTTGAGGATTCTCTGTTTCCGTACTGCGTTAAGCCTGAGGCAGCCGGTTCAGATGGTGTAAACAAAGCGTTAAATACTTGTTTCATTTGCTTGTCTGCATCGATGAGTCGACATATCAACGTTCTAACCTATAGAAGAGCAACCTTGAGCTTCCCAGGGCAAAAGATAAGCAACTATGCTGTACATAGAGCTCCTTTCAAGTGTGGTTGATGAGATATTATATAGGTTTATATGAAAATTTCCCATACTAAGTGATGAAGTGGTGGCGTTTTTTGATGAGAGTAGCTCCGGTGTTAAGAGCTAAGTCCACTATTCATAATGGGTCAGACACTAGGGTCTCCACTATACATGCATTGCCAATTTCTGCTGGTGTTGAAATTGATAGCTACTCACCCCATATCGGTTCACAAAAAGACTGTACCTTAGCTTTCCGTCGCTGCTTATGAAGACTCAATTGCTGGTCCTATTCCGATTTTCAGCAGTAATGTGGCTGCATATTTACTGACGAGTCGTCGAACTGAGAGTTAGGATACTTGAGAGAAAACCTTGCTTACGGAAGGAGCCAGAGCGGGCGAGAGAAGACGGTAGCAGGGACCAATCCATGCTCTTTTTGGTCTCGTGCCTGCGTTGAGCCGTGTTCTCGTTATGGTGCGGGGAAGGCTCTTATTAGAGCGCCGTCAAGTGTGACTTATTCGTATGGGCTGATAACAAGTTGACCGTGGTAGCGCTTTGGCTGACTTACGGCTCAGTTTGAGAGAAGAGGGAAGGGTGATGCTAGCCGTTTGTGTGCTTGTGGAGTCTATGTGTCACACAGTAGCCTGAAGCCGGCAATTGCTTCAGGGTTTAACTGAAGAAAGAGCAGACCCAGATAAAAGCTCCCATCTATCCTCCAATCAGGCCCAGTCTTCTTTCAGAGAGGTAAGGTTTCCCTATTTACCTGATTTTACTCAGCTGCGGATGATGGCCAATCCTCAAGTCTACCTCAATAGTCAATGGCACAACCGATGAGCATCAAAAGGGCGAAAAATAAGACTTCGCTGGTATTTGCTGCAATATAGTAGGCAGTGCCGGTATGACGAAGCGGACTCTATTTAGGATTCTAGTTTACCGGCTTTGTCTTCCTGCCGTATTTCTTCATAGCTATCCAAAATTCTAGCTGCAATAGTGTCAATGTCTTCAAAGCCCCCAGCTTCGTAGTACCTGAAATAGCAGTTTTCGGGCGGCTCTGGCTCATGTAATCGTATTAATAGTCTCTTGTGCAGATTTGAAATCTTTCCCAAACGCCAGAGTTTTTTCCCGCCGGGGCTGACATACGCTATTTCATAGACCCCCGGAGCCTCGGGCACGCTATTAACGTTTTCTTTTGTGAATTTAATCCAGGTCTTCTCTGCTCCCACTAAAGTTGCCCTCACAAAGGCCTTACATGATGGAAGGTAACCCTCACCATGTTGCTGCATTATAGCATAGTTGTTTTACCATTATGGTAACCCGTGATAGTAATTCAGTATTGATGATAAGTATGCCACGAGTGTTACCGAATATCTCAGCGTCCACATCCTGCCTAACTCAATAGCTCAGATTCTGCTGGGTGGACCATTTTTCTTCATGGATATGCAGACGGTCTTCATCAATTCCACCCTCTATTGACCAAATGGAGAAATTTTGGTAGCATAGTATAAGGCAGCTGACCTTTAAGGCAGTGAGCTTGAAATTAGAGTAGACGAGTTTTCCGCTTGGATCGGTAACGACTGAGACGGATTAACAGGGTGTGATGCGATGCCCTCTCGGTTGTGCCGAGAGGGTTTTTTGTTGTTATGTACTGTGTCATAAGTGAAGTTCATACAATTGGAGTAGGACGGCATACCGGTAGAAAAGGAACGACGGTCTTTATGGCAATTCGCCCTGAGCAATGGGCCGTAGCTTGGGTCGATTTCAGTGGCTTGGTAGCAGCAAAGCATCTGGTGTGATGATGAAAGTTGGCTTTATTGGCGCTGGAACGGTGGGCACGGCATTAGCAGTCAGGCTTTACAGAGCAGGGTGTGCTGTAGTCTCTGTGTCCAGCCGAAGTCCACACTCGGCACACAAATTGGCTGAGCTGGTGAGTAATTGTGAAGTCTACCAGAATGGCCAGGGGGTAGCAGATACCGCTGAACTGGTTTTCATCACTACTCCTGATGATGTTATAGCCAAGGTTGTGGGTGAGATTGGGTGGCATGCAGGACAGGATGCCATCCACTGTAGTGGTGCGCATTCTATTGATATTCTGGAGCCGGCGAGGCAATCAGGGGCCAATGTGGGTTCTTTCCACCCACTCCAGACATTTGCGAGCTATGAACAGGCTATGGAGAATTTGCCCGGGTCTGCCTTTGCGTTAGAGGCTGAGGAACCTCTATTAACCAAGTTGAAGCAACTAGCTCATATTTTAGGTGGGAGCTACATAGAGCTTAAGCCAGGGGACAAGGTGCTGTATCATGCTGCAGCCGTTTTTGCGTCTAACTATCTGGTGGCTTTGGTCAAGTTAGCCGTGGATTTATGGCAGTATTTCGGGGTGTCACCCGAAGAGGCACTTAAGGCTTTGATGCCTCTGCTCAAAGGTACGATAAGCAATATTGAGAGTATTGGTTTACCTCGTTGTCTCACAGGGCCTGTAGCTCGCGGGGATTTGAGTACAATAAGCAAGCATTTGAGTGGCCTTAAAGCTAGAGACTCTGGTTTATTGACCACTTATAGAGAATTGGGTCTTCAGACTATTCCTATTGCTCTGGCTAAAGGCGGAATCGATGCCCGGAGGGCAACCATGTTGGAGGCGTTGCTTAAGCAATAGATAAAGGAGAGAGAAAATGAGAACCATGTTAAAGAGCAAGATTCATCGAGCTCGAGTTACACAGGTTAACCTAGGTTATGAAGGTAGCATTACCATTGACAAATCTCTCCTGGAGGCCAGTGATATCTTGCCGTTTGAACGAGTAGAAGTGCTAAACATCAATAACGGCGCCAGGTTCAGTACTTACGCTATAGAGGGAGAGGACAGTTCAGGCGTTATCTGCGTCAATGGTGCTGCTGCCAGGCTGGTTGCAAAAGGGGATATAGTGATCATCCTTTCTTACTGCCAGATTGCGGATGATGAGGCGATGGTTGTCACACCAACCAGAGTTTATGTGGATAGCAGAAACAGGATTATTGAACCCCCGTCTATAGGTCCTATTTCTGGAAGTCAAAGAGATGTAGTGAGTGCGAGGTAGTAATGCCATGAGGGTTACCATCGCTGAGATAAAGGAAATGAAGCGGAAAGGGGACAAAATCCCCATGCTCACTGCTTACGATTATGTCACGGCTAAAATAATCGATGAAGCTAATGTACCTTTGATCCTGGTTGGAGATAGCCTTGGTATGGTGATGTTGGGCTACGAATCAACTATACCCGTGACTATTGATGAGATGTTACATCATACTAAAGCTGTGGTGAGAGGTGCTAGGAAGGGTCTGATAGTAGGTGACATGCCTTTTATGACCTATCATATGAGTATTGCCGAGACTCTACGCAACGCGGCGCGTTTGATCCAGGAGGGAGGGGCTCAGGCTGTGAAATTGGAGGGGGGTGAAGTTGTTGCTGAGGAAATAAGGCACCTTACAGAATGTGGCATACCTGTTATGGGGCATATTGGCTTTACCCCGCAATCGATACATCAATTGGGTGGATTCAAAGTACAGGGAAGAGCACTAGAGGAAGCTAAGAAATTGTTGCAAGATGCCCTTATTTTGGAGCAGGCTGGCGTTTTTGCTACCGTTTTGGAGTGTACTCCAGCACCTCTTTCTAAGCTGATTACCCGGAAGCTAGCTGTTCCCACAATAGGCATCGGTGCAGGACCCTATTGTGATGGACAAGTCCAGGTAATCAGCGATATTCTGGGGCTTTATACCGATTTTGTCCCCAAGCATTCCAAGCAATATGCTAAGTTGGCGGGGGAAATAGAGGCTGCCGTGGCTGGCTATGTATCTGAAGTTAAGACGCAAAGCTTCCCCACCATGAAACAGAGCTATGCTATGGATGAGAGTCTCCTTGAGTCTCTTGAGACCCTATCTTCTTCTTAGTAGTAAGTGGGGAAGATTAGGCTGGTAGTGAGAAATGCAGGTGGTCAGGGCTGTCTCTGAGATGGGGGAACTGAGGAGACAACTCAGCAGCTCCGTTGGCTTTGTACCTACCATGGGCTATCTTCACGAAGGACATCTGTCTCTGGTGAGACAAGCCAAAGCAGAAAATTCTAGCGTTGTAGTTAGCATTTATGTGAATCCTGCCCAGTTTGGTGCAAGCGAAGATCTTGTAGCTTACCCACGAGACTTAAACCGTGACCTGGCACTCTTAGAAGAGGAAGAAGCAGACATAGTGTTTGTTCCTCCTGATGAAGAAATGTATCCGTCCGGGTTCAGTACTTGGGTGGATGTGGAAAGAGTAAGTGAGTGTCTTGAGGGGGAGTCGCGGCCGGGCCATTTCAGAGGAGTGGCAACGATTTGTGTTAAGTTGTTCAATATTGCCCAACCGGCCAGGGCGTACTTTGGACAGAAGGATGCTCAGCAAGTAATAGTCATAAAGCGGATGGTAAGCGACCTCAATATGAACCTTGACATTGTGGTTGTTCCTACAGTCAGGGAGAGCGACGGCCTAGCCATTAGCAGCCGTAATATCTACTTACGGCCTGACGAACGCCAGTCGGCGGCGGTTCTCTTTGGTGCCTTATCTTTAGCCAAGGAGTTATGGCAGGATGGGGAGAGGGATGCGGACATAATTCGCCGGCAAATGATATCGCACATCCAGAAGGAGCCACTGGCACGGATTGACTATGTGAGTATCGCTGATAGTACTACTCTGGAAGAACTGGAACATATTGAGTATATGGCACTGGTATCACTGGCCGTTCGTATTGGCAGAGCTAGGTTAATAGATAACATAATCCTGCGGTAAGAATGCAGAGACTCGGGTTCTGCCCAATTCGTTGTCATATAAGTAGAAATAGATGGCTCCTCCAACTGGTGGGGTTGTTTGTTGGGGATGTTGACATTACAATGTGTGGTGGAGTATGTTAAGTGTAGATTAGCTCATAAGGGGGAACACAGAGCATGGGACCAATAAACGTAGCGATTATAGGTGTGGGCAATTGTGCCTCTTCATTGATTCAGGGGGTTCACTACTATAAGAATGCCGGAGAAGATGAGTTTGTTCCTGGCCTAATGCATGTCAATCTTGGTGGATATCATATATCTGATATAAACTTCGTGGCTGCATTTGATATTGACAAGAACAAAGTGGGCAAGGATTTGGCGGAAGCCATTTTTGTCCCGCCTAATAACACGATCAAGTTTTGCGATGTGCCGGATATTGGCGTCCGGGTTCAACGAGGCATGACACATGATGGTCTGGGCAAGTATCTTTCTCAAGTGATTACCAAGGCGTCAGGGCCAACTGCTGATGTGGTAGGCATACTTAAGGAGACCAAAACAGACGTAGTGCTCAATTATTTGCCTGTAGGCAGCGAGGAAGCGACCAAGTGGTATGTAGAGCAGGTACTGGCTGCCGGTTGTGGCTTGATTAATTGTATGCCGGTTTTTATCGCTCGTGAACGCTATTGGCAGGATAGGTTTGCCAAGAGGGGACTGCCTGTTATCGGTGATGACATAAAGTCTCAGGTCGGCGCGACCATAACCCATCGGGTTTTAACCAGGCTTTTTCGTGACCGCGGGGTTAGATTGGAACGAACGTATCAGCTTAACTTTGGTGGTAATACTGATTTCTATAATATGCTGGAGCGGGAGCGTTTGGAGTCCAAGAAGATTTCCAAGACTAACGCTGTTACTTCCCAGCTTGACTATGATATCGGCTCTGATAATATCCATGTTGGTCCCAGCGACTACGTGCCATGGCTGGCTGACCGCAAATTCTGTTATATAAGGATGGAAGGTCGTACGTTTGGTGATGTTCCACTAAACTTGGAATTGAAGATGGAAGTATGGGATAGCCCTAATTCGGCTGGGGTGGTTATCGATGCTTTAAGGTGCTGTAAATTAGCTTTAGATCGGAGTATCAGTGGGACTATAGTTGCTCCCGCTGCGTACTTTATGAAATCGCCGCCAATTCAATATTCGGACGACGAGGCGCGCATGAAGACGGAGGCATTCATTAACGGGGAAGAACAGGAAGGCCCCGTTTCATTGCCTGAACCGCAACTAGCCGAGATTAAAGTCTAAGCAGATTCTCAAGAGGACGATGAGAATAGCGTGGAGTTTGATTGTTTTGCCTTTAAGGTTATTCTTATTTTGCGCCTACGCTAAGTGAGTGAGGCCCAGCGGGCTTTTCAGGTAGGCGACATCTCTGGAAGGATTGAATTCATTGGTTACGTCTTGTTACGTCATCTTGCTCGGCAAATATGGCAGTCAGGTATTGCTGGATGGGGGGCCTCGGTGACGAAGTTCGGGTCGTGTGCGATGGGTTTCTGTTGGCGGGAACCCGTCGAGGGAGGGGAATGAGCATCACGGACAACAAGAGCTTGAAATGTGTCTGGGCGGAATCGGTATAATTTGAGCTAAACTTGACTTAATGTTGCTGGAATGGGTTCTATAGAGACGGGCTAGATGGCAAATCTAACACAAATGCGGAGGGATATAGGTTATCGGATTGCCAATCCGATGGTTAGGATCCTGGCTAGGAGCAGCCTGAAGCCTGACACCTTGACTTTGCTGGGGTTAGCAGTAAATCTTGGTGCAGCTTACACTATTGCTCGCGACTATCTTGTCCTTGGCGGCGTGTTAGTCTTAGTTTCGGGGATATTTGATCTCCTTGATGGAGCGTTGGCTCGCTTTGCTAAACGAGCAACGAAGTTCGGTGCTATTCTGGATTCTACTGTTGACCGTGTTTCTGAGGCGGCAGTGCTCTTTGGTCTCATAGTCTGGTATGTCTCAAAGGGGGCTGAGATCGAGATTCTGCTTGTATTTGCTGTCCTGATTGGTTCGTTTCTCGTCAGCTATGTAAGAGCAAGAGGTGAGGGGCTAGGGTTGCAATGTCAGGTTGGCTTGTTTACCAGGGCTGAACGCGTTATAGTATTGGCTGTGGGTTTATTGCTGAGCGGTGTGGATGTTGTAATCCCACCTGTAACGATCGCATTATGGATTTTGCTTGTGTTCGTTTATGTTACTGTTGCGCAAAGGCTGTTTTACCTGCGTAAGCAAGCAAATAGTGGAGGTGGCTAAATGGCAGTCGTAGCTATCGTAGGAGGCCAATGGGGTGATGAAGGTAAAGGAAGGGTGATTGACCTCGTGGCGGAGAAGGCTAGGATGGTGGTTCGTTTTTCAGGTGGGGATAACGCCGGTCATACGGTGGTTAATCCCTATGGTGAATTTCGGCTACATCTTATACCTTCGGGCATATTTTACCCTCATATAACCTGTATCATAGGCAATGGCGTAGCTATCAACCCCGCAGTGCTTCTTAGCGAAATGGACGAGCTTCAAAATCGCGACGTTAACCTGAGTCGCTTGTTCATCAGCAATCGTGCTCATCTTATTATGCCTTATCATACCCTCCTGGACAGGCTGGAGGAGGAGAGGCGCAGTAAAGGAGCTTTAGGAACTACGGGTAGGGGGATTGGGCCTGTATTTGCTGATAAAGTGGCTCGTTTAGGGATTCGAGCTGGAGATCTATTGAATAAAGATGTTTTCTTTAGCCGGCTGAAGTCAGCTCTTGAGTTCAAAAATGCTATTGTGACTAAGGTATATGAGGCTTCACCCCTATCATTGGAAGGAATATATGAACAATACTGCCATTATGGAGAGCAATTAGCACCTTTTATTCGGGAAACTAGCGCTATGGTTTATGAGGCATTAGAGAAGAAGGAGCTGGTGTTACTGGAAGGTGCTCAGGGGGCGCTGCTGGACCCGGATTTTGGTACCTATCCTTATGTGACCTCGTCTTCACCATTAGCTGGTGCGGGAGCTACAGGGGCAGGCGTTAGCCCCAGGGCGATAGATCGTATTATCGGTGTATTCAAAGCTTATGTTACCAGGGTTGGCAATGGACCAATGCCCACTGAGCTTAAGGATGAGGTCGGCAATTTGATACGGGAAAAGGCTCACGAATACGGTGCTACTACGGGAAGGCCGCGACGTTGTGGTTGGTTTGATGCCGTGGCTGGTCGTTTCAGCGCTCAAATAAATGGGTTCAGCAGCATAGCTCTAACTCACCTTGATATTTTTGATGGCTTCCCCTCGATCAAGATATGTATTGCTTACAGATTTGAGGACAGGATTTTGAATTACTTTCCCAGTGATCCAAACGTTTTAGAGAGATGCCAACCTTTGTATGAGGAACTACCTGGTTGGGAAGCGTCGATAGGTGGAATTCGCAGATTTAATAAGCTGCCATCTGAGGCTCGCCACTACATAAGGAAACTTGAAGAACTACTCTCCTGCCCTGTTACTCTTGTTTCGGCTGGGCCAGAGAGGGGGCAAATAATAAGAATAAGGCCCCGTATTTCTAGCTAGTTTTGACCTGAATAGGCAGGTCAATCTTATAGTCTTTCAGCGTTTCTCTGATAATCTCGGCTGATTTTGCGTCAGGCTCGGTTAACGGCAGACGAGGCTTGCCAACACTGAAACCCAGATGATTTAGAGCATATTTGATGGGCATAGGATTAGGGACGATAAACAAAGCATCTATCAGGGGCAATAGATAACGGTGAATGCTGGCTGCCTGCTCTCTTTCGTGGTTAAGGCATTTCTCTATCATGTCCTTAATTTGAATCCCTGTCAGATGAGAGGCTACACTGACTACGCCATAACCGCCCAAAGCGATGATAGGCAGGGTTACTATGTCGTCGCCACTGTAAACCAGAAAGTCGTCCTTTGCGCCCTGTATAATCTTTGATACCTGACCAAGGTTAGCGCTGGCTTCTTTTATGCCAACAATATTATCCACTTGGCTCAGCGTTATTGCCGTATCGGCGGTCATATTGGTAACCGTTCGTGATGGCACATTATAAATGATACAGGGTAAAGCGGTAGCTTCGGCGATAGCCTTAAAATGCACGATCAAACCTTGTTGGGTGGGACGATTATAATACGGAACTACCAAGAGGCAAGCATCAGCACCCAGTCTCTCTGCCTCCTTGGTCAGCTCTTGACTTTCCCTGGTGCTGTAGTTACCCGTTCCAGCTACTAGCGTTCCGCGGTTACCTATTGCTGACTTTATTTCAGAGAAGAGTCGTAGTTTTTCTTCACGTTTAAGTGTAGGTGATTCCCCTGTAGTGCCGCAAACTACCAATCCATCGCTGCCGGACTCCAGCAAAGATAAAGCTAAGGTCTTGGCTTGGATGTAGTCAACCTCGCCGTCAGCGGTGAAGGGTGTGACCATAGCTGTTAACAAGCGCCCTATCTTGTTCATTTCAAAGCTCCTGAAATTCGTTAGATGGTGAGCGGGTCAGTGAAAGTCTCAGATTTCTGTTATTACTTATCCATCCCGTTCTTATCCCTTCCTCGGCAATCTGTACGGCATTTATTGCCGCCCCCCTGTGCAAGTTATCGGCTACTATCCACATAACTAGTCCGTTAGGGTGAGAGACGTCTTTTCTGATTCTGCCCACAAATATATGTTCTGAGCCAGTAGCTGCCCAGGGTTGGGGGTAGACACTGACGCTGGGATCATCGAGTACTCTTATTCCAGGCGCTTGAGCTAGTATTTTCCTTGCCTCGTCTGGAGTTATAGGCGCACTGAATTCCACATTCACCGCTTCGCTATGTCCAAAGTAAACAGGGACTCTGACACAAGTTGCCGAAATAGCTATGTCCTGGCTATGCATTATCTTTTGTGTTTCCTGTACCAGACTCTGTTCTGACTTGGTATAGCCATTATCCAGGAAGACATCAATCTCTGGTAACAGGTTGAACGCTATTTGGTGAGAATAGATGTGAGGGCAAACCTGGCGCCCTTCTAGGATTGCCTGTGTCTCGCTCGTAAGTTCTTTCAAAGCAGCGCCTCCGCTTTGAGAAACTGATTGATACGTGCTCACTACAATTCGTTTGATAGGATTGATTTTATGTAAGGGATAAAGGGCTATAGCCAATTGCGTTACACAGCAATTAGGATTCGAGATTATACCTTTGTGGTGTTTGATATCTTCAGGATTCACCTCGGGAACTACTAAAGGGACTGATGGTTTCAACCTGAAAGCGGAACTATTGTCAATGACTACTGCTCCAGCTTCAGCAGCCAACGGTGACAATCTCCGGCTGGTCTCAGCATCTGCGCAGAAAAAGGCGACGTCGATATCGTTGAATATCTCCGGTGTGGCTTCCTCGACCTCAATTCCATGGTGGTTGAAAAAGAGTCTGGTGTTTGCAGGGTTGTTAGAATCCAGCAGCTGAATCGATGCTACCAGGGGACTCCGTTGCTCGAGCACTTTGATAAACTCCTGTCCCAAAAGACCGGTGGCGCCGATGATGGCTACATTGAAACCGTTCATAATATTCCCCTACAGCTTAATTAAGGAATCCAGCCCATAGATGAACTCCTTGCGTTTTGTTACTTCCTTGATTGCCAGGGCGATTCCAGACATATAGCACTCTCTATTTATGGTTTCATGGCGTAATGTGAGGGTTTCACCGGCCTCACTGAATATGACTTCCTGTCCCGCCATAAATCCTGGTAAGCGCAGGCTATGAATTGCTATTCCGTCCATTTGTCCGCCCCTGGTATTGTTAATTATTTCCCTTTCAGCTTTGGTGTGAACAAAAGGTTGTCCGCGTGCTTGAGACATGGCTTTTGCAGTGGCGATGGCGGTTCCTGAGGGAGCATCAATTTTCTTATCATGGTGCATTTCTATAATCTCAGCGTGATCAAAGAACTTAGCAGCAAGTCTAGCCAGGTGAATCAGCAGCGATGCTCCCAAAGAGAAATTGGGAGCTACCACAGCTCCTACTTTGTTCGCTTGGCATAGCTGCTCAATTTCTGCCAGATCCTTCTCAGAGAGTCCAGTTGTACCTATAACTAAGTTCACCTTGCGGTTAGTAGCGGTGCGAGCTGCAGCCATAGCGGCTTCAGCGTTAGTGAAATCTACGAGGACATCCGGATTGCATCTCTTCAGCAAAGTGATTAAATCAGAAGAGAATGGTACTAATTCTCCGGTCTCGGGTAGAGGGAGGTATTGTTGAGTCACCTCTTTTTCCGCAGCACCAACTAGCTTCAATTCAGAGTCACGGATTATTGTTTTGGTTACTTCTTGCCCCATCTTGCCTAAAGCGCCATTTATAACTACCCTTATTCTTTCCATATTTCCCTCTCAAATTGCAGGCTCCAAATAAATTCAAATTCCCAAAATAGTAGGGTTCTGAATCCAGTGCCTAGGAATTTTCCGTGCGCGGATGGAAGCGTCGAGGATGCCTTGGTTTTTGTTGTCCTTGGTCTTTTGCGGCTGAGGTAGCGTTTTCCCTGGCGTCAGGTAGCTGAGAGGGCGCCCCAAATACTGCCTTACGTGACAAGTTTACTCTGCCCAAGTTGTCAATTCCAATAACTTTTACCGATATTTCATCGCCCACTTTAGCTACATCCTCAACTTCACGGACGTGGTAGTCAGCTAGCTCGCTGATATGTACCAGGCCCTCCTTCCCAGGCAAAATCTCTACCATAGCACCAAAATTAAGTATTCGTGTTACTCTCCCAGTATAAACATTCCCGGGTTTCACCTCCTGGGTCAAATCTTCTATCATTTGAATAGCCTTTTGAGCTGCTTCCTCACTTAGAGAGCCAATAACGACAGTGCCGTCATTCTTAATATCTATGGTTGTTTTTGTCTCGTCTATAATAGACCTGATGGTCTTTCCACCGGGCCCGATGACTGTGCCAATCTTAGCTGTATCGATAGCTATCTCATGGATCTTAGGGGCGTAGGGGCTTAGTTCAGCGCGGCTGACATCAATGGTCTCATGCATCTTACCCAGTATTCTCATCCGTGCTTGACGAGCTTTACTTAGCGCTTCTCCCAAGATTGTGTAGTCCACGCCTTTAAGCTTGATATCAAGCTGCAAAGCAGTAATTCCCTGAGACGTACCGGCAACCTTGAAATCCATGTCACCGTACGCGTCTTCCATGCCTGCTATGTCGGTCAAAATGACGTGGTCTCCATCTTCTGCAGTAACCAGGCCCATGGCTATGCCAGCCACAGGCGCTTTAATAGGGACACCTGCATCCATCAGGGAGAGAGTTGACGCACAAGCACTGGCCATAGAGGTGCTGCCATGCGAACTGAGGACTTCAGACACGAGGCGAATAGTGTAGGGAAAATCCTCTTCAGCTGGTAGTATTGGGGCAATAGCTCGTTCGACAAGATTGCCATGCCCGATTTCTCGTCTTCCTGGGGTGCCTATCCGCTTTACCTCACCGGTAGAAAAGGGAGGAAAATTGTAATGATGAATAAAGCGCTTGGTTTCTACCAGGCCCAGGCCATCCAGTGCTTGCTCCTGGCGCATAGAGCCCAGAGTGGTGATAGTCAGAACCTGTGTTTCCCCTCGCGAAAACAGTCCTGAGCCGTGGGTACAGGGCAGCAGGCCCACTTCACTACTGAGAGGCCGGATTTCGTCCGCCGGGCGACTGTCTATATGCTGCTTTTCCTGCACTATTATCCTCCTCACCTCTTGCTTAAGCTGACTTTCGATAACAAAATCAGCTTCAGCTTCTGAGAGAGAAGTGCTCAGTTGTTCCTCTGCCTCTTGTTTGAGTGAGGCTAAGGCCTGCTCCTGTTGTAATCTCCCTGGTTGCCTGACAGCTTGCAGCAGCCTGCCGCCAAACATTGAGGAGACTTGAGTGAAAAATTCGGGAGCAATATCTCTGGATTCGATTTCTATCTTGGGCTGACCATGGGCTTGCTGTAGCTCTTGTTGTAGTCTAATGATCTCTTGATTGGCCTCATGTCCAAATTTGATCGCTTCCAGAATCAGTTCTTCAGAAATTTCCTTGGCACTCGCCTCTGTCATCACTATGGCCTCTTTGGTGCTGGCAACAACGAGGTCGAGCGAGCTATTTTCCATCTCAGGCAAAGTAGGATTCAGGGCTAGGCGGCCATCCAGGTAACCAACGTGCACTGCTGACACAGGACCCCAGAATGGGATAGCTGAGATGGTTAAAGCTGCTGATGCGCCAATAAGGGCGCAAACATCAGGGTCATTCTCTTTATCTACCGAAAGCACGGTAGCTATAATCTGTGTCTCATAACCAAAATCTTTTGAAATAAGAGGGCGCAAACATCGATCGATAAGACGGCTGGTTATGATCGCCTCCTCGGTCGGTCGTCCCTCGCGTCTTATAAAACTACCTGGTATTTTGCCCGCGGCGTATAGCCTCTCTTCGTAATCCACTGTCAGTGGCAAGAAATCTCTCTTAGCGGAAGGTTCGGCCTTGGTACACACAGTAGCCAGAACCACTGTATTTCCGTATCGTACAACCGCTGCACCATCAGCTTGCTGAGCTACCTTTCCTATCTCAACAGCTAGTGTTCGGCCAGCGACGGGGCACTCAAAGACTTTAAACATATTATTTCCGTAGTCCTAATTTGGCAACAAGGGAGCTATATCGCTGAGGTGCTGTCCTATTCAGATAGGCCAGAAGCCGCCTCTGTTTTCCTAGTACTTTAAGAAGCGAGCGTCGGGAGTGGCCATCATGGCTGTTTGATTTGAGATGCTCGGTTAGTTGACTTATCCTCTCTGTGAGCAAGGCTACCTGAACCTCAACAGAGCCGGTGTCTCCATCCTTAACCCTAAATTTGCTAATGATATCTGTTTTGCTTTCCATGTCTAATATATATTACCTTTCAATAGTGTGCTATATGATAACATTATGAGAAATTATTGTATAGAAATTGACCCAGAAGCTAGGTTACTTTATAATCTAGGGCGAAGGCAACTTTTTATGCACGAAAGTTGCGGTGTTTTTGGAATATACGCTCCAGGACTAGGTATAGCCCGGCTGATCTTTTTTGCGCTCTTTGCGTTACAGCATCGTGGGCAAGAAAGCGCTGGCATCGCTGTTACCGACGGCAATGAAATAAGAATCCATACCAGTATGGGTTTGGTTTCACAGGCATTCACCGAAAATCACCTTGCTTCACTCAAAGGGCATATCGGGATTGGGCACAACCGTTACTCTACGACAGGCTCCAGCAAGCCGCACAATACTCAACCCATAATAGCTAAGTCAGGAGACTTGACTGTTGCTCTGGCCCACAACGGCAATATTCTTAACAGCAAAGCACTCCACGACGAACTTGAAGAACGGGGCTATGTATTCCATAGCACCACGGATTCCGAAGTCATCGCAAACTTAATACTGGACTCACAGGGGAAGGATTGGGAGGAAAGAGTCAGGCATGCCATGCATCGCCTCCAAGGTGTTTACTCTCTGACCATTATGACCCCGGAGCAACTCATCGGGGTCCGCGACCCGTTGGGCGTTCGTCCTCTTTGTCTGGGAAGCATTGATGGTGGTTGGCTGATTGCATCAGAAAGCTGTGCTCTGGATCATATAGGCGCCGAATTTGTTCGGGAGATTGCGCCGGGGGAAATAGTAGTTATCGATAAGAACGGGCCGAGGAGTTCCCATGTGAAGAGCGATAAGAAGGCCCTGTGCATCTTTGAATATATTTATTTTGCCCGTCCTGATAGCGTCATCCAAGGTAAATTGCTTTACCAGGCAAGACAAGCTATGGGCGGGATGTTAGCTCGAGAATACCCTGTCGATGCTGATCTGGTCATGGGCGTTCCTGATTCGGCTACTGCAGCCAGTATTGGTTATTCCAAAGCTTCGGGTATTCCGTATTGCGAGGGCTTATTGAAAAACCGCTATGTGGGCCGCACCTTTATTGAGCCCGACCAGAGAATAAGGGAGCTGGGCGTTCAGCTAAAATTTAACCCGCTCTCTAAGATAATTGCGGGGAAGCGATTGGTAGTGGTTGACGACAGTATTGTTCGTGGTACGACCACTCCGCATGTCGTCAATCTGCTTAAAAAAGCCGGCGCCAAAGAGATTCATTTGCGGATTTGCGCTCCGCCTATTCGGTATCCCTGTTTCTTCGGTGTTGATATGGCAACCAAGTGGGAACTTATCGCTGCCAGGAAGACTATCCCGGAAATCAGAGAGCACCTCGGTGTTGACACACTGGGCTATCTGAGCCTTGATGGTCTCATCAAGGCTGTGGACTTGCCCAGAGATATTTTCTGTCTTGCTTGCTTTACTGGGGAATACCCCATTCCGGTACAAATAGAGATGGACAAATTAGCTTTGGAGCCCCTTCCCCTGAAGGAACTCAGTGAAGTCAAGTAGCAGATTAGCTGGATCAAATTATGATGGAACTTATGCTGCCGCCGGCATCGATCTCAATACAGGTGATAGTATAAAAAAATCCATCGCCGCTCAAGTAAAGTCTACGTTCAGCTCCAGAGTTCTAAATTTTGGCTCCTTCGGCAGCATGTTCCGGCTTGAAGGATATAGTGAGCCAGTCTTAGTCTCGAGCGTTGATGGAGTAGGTACCAAGCTAAAAATCGCTTCTTTATTGGAGAAGAATAACACTGTGGGCAAGGATATCGTTAACCACTGTGTTAACGATATCCTTTGCTGTGGAGCCGAGCCACTTTTCTTCCTGGACTATATTGCCATGGACAAACTTGCGCCCCAGCAAGTGAAGTCTGTTATCACCGGGATGGCGCAAGCTTGCAGGGAAGTTGGTTGCTCGCTAGTTGGTGGTGAGACTGCCGAAATGCCGGGCATCTATGCCCAAGGGACTTATGACTTGGTCGGTTTTGTTGTTGGAGTGGTAGAAAAGAAAAATATCATTGATGGTGCCTCTGTAAGTCGGGGCGATATAATTCTTGGCTTACCTTCATCTGGCCTGCATACGAACGGGTATTCCTTGGTACGAATGGTTTTTGGCATAGATGATAGTACCTCGAGCTTGAATAGGTTTTATCCTGAGCTAGGGGAGAGCCTGGGTGAAGAACTGCTCAAAATCCATCACTGCTACTATCACGAACTCAAGCCAGTCCTAACGCAAATTAAAGGTTTAGCACATGTCACTGGCGGGGGCTTCATAGGGAACATACCCCGCATCTTACCTCCGGGCCTTGCTGCACATGTTCGCAAGGGTTCATGGAATGTACTACCTATCTTCAAGCTAATACAAGAGACTGGCAAAGTAGAAGAAGCAGAAATGTATCGGGTATTCAATATGGGAATAGGCATGGTTATTATTTGTTCACCTCAGCAGTTGACCGGACTTGCTACTGCCTTGCGTGGAGTTAAGGTTATTGGTGAAATTATCGAGGCAAAAGGTGATACGAAGGTGATAATTGAGTGAAGGAGGAATTATGCGGGCTATTATAAGCGTTTCGAATAAGTCCGGCGTATCCGATTTTGCGAGGAGCTTGCAGGAGTTGGGCGTCGAAGTCTTTAGCACCGGGGGTACCAAGAAGTCCCTTGAAGGTTCTGGAATCAAGGTGCATAGCATCTCGGAGCTCACCGGTTTTCCAGAAATACTTGATGGCAGGGTGAAGACTTTGCATCCCGCAGTCCACGGTGGCATTCTGGCAAGGCGAGATTTACCTCAGCACTTAGAAGAGCTTAATAGGAGTCATATCGGGACTATTGATATCGTAGTGGTAAACCTCTATCCCTTTGTCGAGACGGTAAGCAGAGGGAATGTTTCTTTAGACGAGGCTTTGGAGAATATTGACATTGGCGGCCCAACTATGATTCGCTCAGCGGCCAAGAATTTCCCATCGGTCCTGGTGGTTGTGGATCCCGGGGATTATGGTGCGGTGCTGCAGAAGCTGCGCCAGGGCAGTGTAGATTCAGAATATAGAAAACGCTTAGCCCAGAAAGCTTTCCAGCATGTAGCTATTTACGACACTGCCATTGCTCAATATCTCAGTGCAGAAACCTTTCCTGAGGAGATGACCATATCCTTGAGAAAGGCTTGCGACCTGCACTATGGCGAGAACCCGCACCAACGGGCTGCGTTCTATGAGACGCAAGATGTGAAACGGCGACAACATGGGCTGTCCTCCTTGATTCAACTGGGCGGCCCCGAGGTCTCCTTCAACAATCTACTCGACTTTGATGCCGCGTTGAATGTGCTGAGCAGTTTCACTGCTCCTACTATTGCCATAATGAAACATACTAATCCCTGTGGACTGTCCAGTGATGAGAATCTGGCTAAAGCCTATCAAGAAGCCTTGTCAGGTGATCCGGTAGCTGCTTTTGGTGGTGTGGTAGGCAGCAATCAAATCATAGATTTGGCCACTGCCCGGGAAATAGACAGGAGTCACTATGATGCTATCATTGCCCCCAGATATGAAAATGAGGCCCTGGAGCTGCTGGGGCGCAAGAAAAACTTGCGCTTGGTAGAAGTGCCTGCTGCCTACTCCAAGTCTGAAGGGGATAGAGAGCCAAGCCTCGAGTTTCGTTACATAGAGGGAGGTTTTCTGGCTCAAATAGCGGACTTTTTTAGCGAATCAGAGTTCCGGCCTGGCGTAGTAACGCAACGGCAGCCTACAGAAATTGAGCTATCGGACTTGTTTTTTGCCTGGAAAGCAGTAAAGAGCATAAAATCTAATGCGATAGTTATAGCCAAGGATAAGACGTTGTTAGGCATGGGAGCGGGCCAGCCTAGCCGTGTGGTAAGCGTGGAGCTGGCTTTGAAGAAGGCAGGCGACCGGGTCAAGAACAGCGTTCTTGCTTCTGATGCTTTCTTCCCTTTTCCTGATGGTCCTGAGTTGGCGGCGAAGAGCGGAGTTGTGGCTATTATTCAACCGGGTGGTTCCGTAAAAGACAAAGAGGTGATTGAAATAGCGGATAAGTATAATCTGGCTATGGTGTTCACAGGTGCACGCCATTTCAGGCACTAAGTTCACATGGAGATTTGTAATCCCGGAAGATTCTGCTTGTAAGACTGATGGATAGGAGACCGAGGAGGCAACGTAGTTAGCTTTGTTGGTTGAGTCTTGATCGAATAGATGTAGTGGGAGAAGGAAATGGTAAAAATCAACGATGATATGAAGAGAGTGGTGGGAAATGCGGAAGTATTTGCTGTAGCCACTGCTACTCGAGATGGTGAACCAAATGTAGTTGTGGTGAGTTTTGGCAAATTGCTCTCTGACGATGAGTTTCTACTGGTTGACAACTTCATGAAGAAGACCATTGATAACATAAAGGCGAATCCCAGAGTGGCGATATCGGTATGGAAGAAAGGGGACTCAGAAGGATATCAATTCAAGGGTAATGCCAGAATTGAAACCTCTGGGAAAGTATTCAATGAAGGGTTTAAGATGGTGAAGTCGGAATCACCGGAACTTAATCCCGTGGCTGCGGTTATTGTTAAGGTGGACTCTATCTACTTGATTACGCCAGGGCTCGATGCCGGGAAACAGGTGGACTAGAGCGCGTAGGAATAAGAGCTGGCAATCAGTTGAGTTAGTACGAAGGTATGGCTAGAGTTGTAATTGTATCGGATATGTTGCGCGGTTTTCTCGAGGAGGGTTACCCGCTTTACTGTGGCATTGGTGCCCGGAGTATCATACCCAATGTCGCGAAACTGCTGGAACGGGAGTTGAAACAGGGCTCGAAAATCTTCTATCTATGCGATCGCCATGCACCCGATGACCCTGAATTCAAGATGTTTCCGCCGCATTGTCTTGAAGGCAGTATTGAGGCTGAGATCATACCTGAGCTTTCTCCTTATCCCGGTGAAGTAATACCCAAAAGGACTTATAGCAGTTTTTACAATACCTCGTTGGCGCAGAAACTGGAGGCGCTCAGTCCTGAAGCCATAGTGATCTGCGGCGTATGCACTGATATTTGTGTTCTGCAGGCAGCGATTGATGCCAGAAACAGAGGCTATGAAGTTGAAATCCCTGTAGATTGTGTTGCTTCCTTTAACACGAAAGCTCATTTCTTCGCCCTGGACTACATGGAGAAGGTGCTTGGCGCCAAGCTCATCACTCCAGGAGCTGAGATAGCCAGGGCGCGCTTTGAAATTCCAGACTTGTGGTTAAGCGGGGACACCGCAGATGTCTATTTCCCCCGCACTGTAGAGATACTCAAGAAAGAAGGGATAAATCCAGTAGCTACTATGGAGGTTTTCTCGAGTAAGGATGGGCTTCTTTGCGGCATGGAGGAGGTAAAGGCCCTCTTAGCCAAGGTTCTTCCCGAAGTTAATCGTGAAGTCTGGGCACTATCCGAAGGAGAGTCATTCCATAGAAAAGAGGTAGTCCTGCGCATAAAAGCTCCATATCAAAGCTATGGAAGTTATGAGACTGTCTATCTGGGTATGCTTTCGCATTGTAGTGGATGGGCTACTGCTGCCCGCGCATGTGTTGATGCCGCCCAGGGGATTCCGGTCGTTAGTTTTGGGGCGCGCCATGTTCATCCATCTGTGGTTGCTATTATGGAGTACTGCGCGATGATCGGGGGCTGCAATGGCTGTGCCAGCACGGCCGGAGCAAAGCTTGCCGGCATTCAGCCTACAGGGACTATACCCCATGCGCTCATCATCATTATGGACAGCACTGTTAAAGCGACGGTTTCCTTCGACAAGCACATGCCGACGGAGATACCGCGGATTGCACTGGTGGATACTTTTGAGGACGAGGTAAGGGAAAGTGTAAAGGTTGCTAAAGCAATGGGAGGGAGGCTGCACGGTGTGAGATTAGATACTCCCTCGGAAAGAGGCAGGGTCACCGCTGATCTGGTCAAAGAAGTGAGAGCGTGGCTCGATCTTGAGGGATTTAAAGAGGTGCAGATAGTTGTGAGCGGTGGACTTGACCCGGAGCGCATCAGGTATTTTATTGCTGAGGGGGCCCCGGTTGACATCTTTGCTGTGGGCAGTCACATCAGCGATGCTAAGCCCATTGACTTCACTGCCGACCTTCATGAGGTGGAAGGTAAGCCCATCGCTAAGAGGGGCAGAATGCCTGGCATTACACCCAATGCCAGGCTAAAGAGGGTGATGTGACAGGGCGCACCTACGAGTTATACGCGAGCTAAGGATGCTCGAGCAATCTCGATACACGTTATTTGTGCTGTTCAAGGCCATCGGCGTCTCCAGGCCAATGCTGAGTTCGGATGAAGACTATGCTTTGCATGACTTTGTCCGTTGCTAATGGCTACCGTGTGAAACCAATCCCCCGTATCTCTATGACGTTGCCCTGCACCTTCGTTTCAGCGCCAAGAAATTCCCGGATTAGCCATAGATTTGTCTCTACGTGTTCGGTGACAAATGGAATTGAATAGCGGCTGGTCCCTTTGGCCAAACCAGCATAAAGTATGAGTTGGTCTGCTGCATACCTATCCACCGCAGCGCCGTTCTTAATATCGTCGATTAAGTTTTGGGCTACGTACTTTCCTATTGATTCGGAGCCCCTGCCGCGTTTTCCGGCCCTGTCTGAGCCTATTCTGCTGCCCAGGCTTGTCTCGGCATATATCGCCAGTGCAGCGCCCTCTTGAAGCGAGCTCTCGTCACAAATCCGCTGGATTTGCGCTGTGTACCCGTGTGATAACAACAGCTTCTGACATGCCTCGGCCATCCGCTGGCTCACCCTCTTTTCGTCCAAATGTGAGGCAAGGGAGATTCCCTTAATGTCAAGCAGTTGACCTTGTTCCGTGAGGTTCAAGGGACTTAGGTTCTTCACCGGCTGGGCCTTAATCTCTATAATGCCGCCGCCCCGTGGCACATATCCCGGGCGGATTATGTCCAGCTCAGCGTGAGCACCCATCTGCTGCAGAAGAGACAGGAGAACAAATTTCATATGAAAGGCAGAAGGTGCGAAATCCTGAAATAACCCGCCTTCCAGCCGGAACTTTGACGGACTCTGAGCGAAGCAAGCTAGAGGCAGAAGGGCCTGGCCCATCATTGTGGTGGACCCTGCCGTTCCTATGTCCCAGGAGTATTCGCCCCCCTTAAACTTCTCCTTAGGCGTATAAACGATTTCCTGGGAGCCCACCTCAGCATTCTCCACTACCCCCTGGCACATCTCCTGGCATGCCCGTATAGCCTTAAGGTGTTGTGCCCTCAGCCCTGGCTTATCCCTTCTCCCCCTGATGTTTTCTATCCTTATTTGCGTCCCCAGCAAGCTAGCCAGTGCAACAGAGTAGCGTACTATCGTTCCGCTTCCCGATTTTGCCCCACCATCTATGGTTATCATATTCAGTTGTTTCTATACCTTGGAAAGGCGTTGATATTTTATATCTTTACCCTTGGTATACTCCAGAATACAAGTTGCGGCTTTCAATAATCAGGCGGAGAGTCTATAGTATATGCAGAAGATCCTCGCGTATTCTCGCTTCCTGAAAGGGAGCTGTTAGGTGAGAGTCGAGCTATCTGAGTTCTTGCTTCCAGCTCATGCCTGCCAGGGAGGAGAAGAGGGTGTGGGGTTCTGTGGCTGATTATCAGGGGAGGTAATTCATGGGAGTGAAATTGTTCCGACAACCTGAGCTGGAAAGCCCGGAGCTGATTTGTGGTTGGCCGGGGATTGGAAATGTTGGGCTAGTTGCGGTTGATACCTTGAAAGGGATGCTGATGGCAGAGGAATTTGGAGAGATAGAGCCCTGGGAATTCTTCTATCCTAAGCACGTCACCATCAAGGACGGCTTGCTCCAGGGCCTGGAGTTCCCCGCCAACAAATTTTACTATCAGAGAGTGAAGAAGAGGGACCTGCTATTTTTTATCGGGGAGAAACAGCCTGCTGCTGAAGGTGGACTGTATGCCAGTGGAGGGAAGGCTTGCGAGATAGCCAATCTGGTCCTGGATGTGGCGGAAAAGTTCGGCTGCGGGAGGGTCTATACTTCAGGTGCTTGCGTTTCGCCTACCCATCACGGTTTGAAACCGAGAGTTGTTTCTGTGGCAAGTTCTGCCCAGTTAACACAGGAAATAAGAAGGTATCAGAATACAATCTTGATGAGCGAACTGGAAGCTGGGGAAGGTGAGGGAGTCATTACCGGATTGAACGGACTTATGCTGGCGCTGGCTAAGAAGAGGGGATTAGAAAGCATTTGTCTTATGGGCGAGATACCGGATTGGCTTACAGGAGCCCCGTTTCCCTACCCGCAGGCTTCGAAGTCCGTGCTTGAAGTCTTTGCTGATATTTTGGGCGTTACAATTGAGTCCAGGGTCCTTGATAAGATGATTGCCCAACTAGAAGATGTTATTGAAAGACTCTATGAAGGATTTCCCCCGGAAATGAAGGAGCGATACGACCAAAGGAAGTTTATTGCGCAGGCTAAGCCGGGAGGAATAACAGAAGAGGATGCCAGATGGATCAAGGAGCATATCGAGGGACTATTTAAGAGAGGGGATGAGCGAGGTGGAGAAAAGTCTGTTTGAAATCTATCGGGCTCCTCAGCTTGAAAATCCGTGTTTGATTATTGGCTGGCAGAACGATGACGTCGGCCGGTTGAGTTCCAGTGTTACCCATTTCCTGGCCGAGAAATTAGAGACCCAGCGGGTTGCCGAAATAAAGGCCACAGACTTTTTCCCACTTGGAGGAGCAACATTTAGAGACAACGTAGTCCAGGTTTTAGAGAGCAAGTTTTGGGCTTGCCAGGACCATAACCTCTTGGTTTTCAGCTCTGAAGAGCCCAGATACGAATGGTATAGGTTCTTGAACGCAATCCTGGATTTTGCTGAACAGCATTACCAGGTCAAAGAGTTATACACCATTAGCGGAACTCTATCCCTTGCTGCACACACCGCACCCCGGAAAATGCTGGCAGTGTACAATGAGCCCGAATTTCAAAAAACGCTGCGGGGCTATGGGCTGGAGGATATGACCTGGGAGGGGCCGCCGGCTATAAGTAGTTACCTTCTATGGGTGGCCAAAAGGAGAGGCATTCCCGGGCTGAGCATTTGGCCAGAGATACCGTTCTACTTAGCTGCCAGTGAGGACCTTTTAGCCATAAAGCTCACGCTTTCCTTTCTGGACAGCAGATTCAGCCTGGATCTGGATTTGGGGGAGTTGGACGCGGGAATCAGTAATCAGAACGAGAAGATAGCCGGCCTGAGAAGGGAAAACGCTGAAATCAACGATTATATTAACCGGCTGGAAAGTAGCCTCAGCTTAGGCGAAGAAGAGCAGGTGAAACTGGCCAGGGACGTTTATGAGGTTCTGGGGAAAGGAGAGGAGTCCGGTTTGGCTTGACCACGAGAGGGATTTCCCAGTCCCCTAAGTCACCCTGCCCTTTCTAGCTTTCTATTCTAGGCGCAGGACTCGCTAATAGCTAGCTGTTTAAATTTCGGGCACAAGCTCGTACTATCTACTCTTATTTCCAAAGGCTAGCGACCCTTCGAGCAACCTTTCGCGTCAAAAACGACGATGTCTTAGAGTAATGCTGTTGTATAATATCTTTGGAACAAGATATGCGTGGCCCGGGACAGAGGACGGGGATTGCCAATCTGCCTTTGTATTATGGCAAGGTGGCTCCATGGCTGTTCGGACGCATGAGCCAGCTCGCCGGTGAGGTTGTCATCGTCATGGTTGATGAGTTCGGTGTTGGGGAGGTACTGCGACGGCTTTCGGATCCTTTCTGGTTCCAGGCTTTTGGCTGTGTTCTGGGCTATGACTGGCATTCCAGCGGAGTTACGACCACAGTCTGCGGTGCTTTGAAAGAGGGGATGAGAGGGCTGGGAAGGGAGCTTGGGCTGTTCATTGCTGGCGGGAAGGGCAGGAGTTTACGCAAAACGCCGATGGAGATAGAGAGCTTCGGGCATTTGCTCAAGGTAAATCCCTCGTTTTTAGTTTATGCCAGCCGTATGGCAGCCAAAGCAGGTGACTCAGCCCTTCAGGATGGCTAAGATAGGAGACAGGGAGAAGCTTGAGGGCTTCAGGCGGCTTAAGGCTTAGGGTGATGTCATATTGCTTCGGCCCAATAAAGCGGGCCTCGCAATGCTGGGGGCGGAGCAGAGGGAATCTGTCCCGCAGTAAGATAATGAAGTTATTCTCGCGACAAGATACAATAATAAGACATGGCAATGGCTGAATTCGACATAGCATCTTATGTTTCCCACATTGAGGCTAACAGGTCTCTCAAAGATGCTCTGATGCAAAGGCTGAAAAAGCGTCAACCTCCGTATCGCATCTCGGTAACTGACCTGCTCAGTCTTAAGCAGGCTTACTTCAGGAGAAAGTATCCCGAGATAGTCCCTCCTCTGGAAAAACAGCAGCTCATGTGGGCCGGCACCGGGTTTCACAAGGTATTTGGCTCAGCCGTGTCCAGTGAGGAATACCTGGAGCAATTTGTGGAAGCCGAGGGCATAGTAGGCAAAATTGACATCTATGAGAAAATTCCGGTAGAGGTTAAGACAACCTCTACCATTATAGAAACAAAGGATTTGCAGCAATCCAGGCCAGCCTATGTTGAACAACTGGGCATGTATTGCGCTATGGTCAACTCACATGAAGGAGAGATTATAATTTATCAGCGACAGGAGGAGGAATTGTCTTCGGCCTCTCCCTTAGTTACCTATCACATTAGCTTCCCCAACCTGGAGGCAATCAGGGTTGAGATGCGACGAAGGCGAGACCTGCTCGTGCAAGCACTCATTTCAAATGACCCCAGTAATCTTCCTGTCTGCCCCTGGTTTAATAAGCGATGTGATTACTCTCAGGTATGCGATTGTGCAAGCACATCAGTACCAGCATCGTATGAGATAGCTGACTTAGCAGGGGAAATCCATATTGACAGCCTGGCCTGCGAGCGGCTCCTGGCCAAAATGGCTGCGTCACAGCCCTCCCGGGTATTTCGAATGAACGACGTTGTTTTTCCACGCAAAGCATATTTTGAACGTCTTAAGTCCCAGGAAGTTGGCCGGGGTGAAGAAGTGAAGGAAGAAAAAGAAGAATATCTCCGCTCCATGGATGAGCGTGGTTTTCTTGATTCACTTAATGATTTGCTGCACTATGGTGTCCTGGGTCAGGCGCGGAAGGTTCCTGTGCGTCATGCACCGTTAGCTGACCTTGTTCAGATCTGGCAGGACTTGCCTGCTTTAATCCGTGACCCGAAGTTCTCTTCACTGGTGGAAAGGGAACGCTTGCCTTCGACCTTCACCCATTACTTTCTTCGCCTGGGATTTGAATGTGCTTTAACAGACTATACCAGAGGTAGGCTACTACTTTACTATGCTAAAGTCCCTAGAGAGGACGCCAAATTGATGGTCTACGACGTGGCATTTAGAAACTTGAGTGCTATCAAGGCTGAAGCATTACGTCGAGTTGAACTTCTGGCAAAAGCAACGTCACCATTTGAGCTTCCTCCATGTCCCTCATGGATGTGCCCCCGCTGCGATTATAAGTTCGAGTGTGGGGAGGCTTGATGAAGCGAAGCGCACTAGAGCTTTGGAGAGTACGGGTTGAAATGGGAGAGCGGAGTGTCCGGCCATGAACTGGCTTGATATAGCTATCATAGCTACTGCTATCATATTCGGTTTTATAGGCTTCTCGAGAGGGGCTATCAGAGCAGCATTTGGTATTGCCGGGTTAATAGGAGGGATAGCTTTAGCAGGGCATTATTATGGCGGGCTTGCAGATGTGCTCTTTCCAGATGGGGCCGTTTGGGCACCAATAGCTGCTTATGCCATCATCGTGGTAGCTACTATGGTTGTAGCCAGCATAATCGGTCGTGTAGTGTCGCACCTGGCTGATATCATAATGCTCGGCTGGGTGGATAGACTTATCGGCCTTGTTCTTGGTGTTGCGGTAGGGAGTATATTATGGGCTGCTGCTCTTGCCATCACGAGTAAGTATTTGCCAGGCGTAGCAGGAGCGATGTCAGATTCCGCAGTGGCGAGATTTGTGATGGGGCAATTTCCGTTGCTGTTGGCTCTTCTTCCGGAAGAATTCGACTTTATACGGGATTTTCTTGCTCCGTCTGGGCAAGTCTATTGAGAGCGGTCAACATCAGCACGTTTCCATCCTGACAATTAATCATCACCCATCGAGGCTGGGGATGCCCGGATTGCCTCATCTGGATGAATTCATGGGCCAGAAGCCAGTGTGTCGATGAATGTGAAGCCTACAGGCAACTGCCGATCAGCCCTCGATGAGTTCGTCCAATATCCTCATAAATTCCCGTTTGGACTTGTAGCCTACAATCTGCTGGACAGGCTGGCTGTCCGAAAATATAAGCAGCGTGGGAATAGAGGCAACGCTATACTTGGTAGCTATAGGGGTGTCATCCTCTACATTGACTTTAGCAAAATTTACTTTGCCAGCATACTCTTTAGCTAGCTCCTCTAGAAGAGGAGCAGCAGCTAAGCAGGGGGCACACCACTCTGCCCAGAAGTCTACTAATACTGGCAATTTGGATTCCAAAACAGCCTTGCGGAAGTTATCCTCTCCCGCTATGGGTTGCACCATTAGCTTCACCTCCATAGTCTAAATTGTCACGTCCAGAGAAAATAAGTCTATCGCGTTTCTGGTTGTCTGTTCAGCAATTATGGATTCGTCTGTCTCTTTGAGTCGAGCAGCAGCCTTCAGACTCCTTAGAACATCGGTTGGCTTGGATTCATACTTGGATTCCAGGCCATAACTAACGGGGCAATCAGTTTCCAGCAATAGCTTCTCGAGGGGTGTTTCCCTGATAGCCCTTCTATGTTCTTCGTGGTATTCAGTGGCTGGCGTGGCGGAAAGGAAATAGCCAGCATCAATTATGTTTCTGAGAACGCTGGAAAACCCGGTAAACCAATGGAAAACAGTTTTGCCTACTCCGGCATCCTGGGCTGACTGGAACGCGTCCTTCCAGGCGTATCTGCTGTGGATTATTGCTGGCTTAGCATATCTTCTGGCTAAATCCAGAAGATGCCCCAAAACCTCCTTTTGCCACTCCTTGGAGGCAGCTTTAACCAGTTTCTTATGATAGTCTAAGCCTATTTCACCGATAGCAAATGCCGTGTCAATATTCTGCTCGATAAACCGCAAATTCTCATCTATCTGGCGAGGTTCAAGACTTGCTAAGCTCCAAGGATGCAGTCCTAGGGCAGGATAGACGAAGCGCGGATGTCTTTGTGATATTTCCAATATTTTCATATTTGATTGATAATCTGAACCTACGGCTACTATAGCGATAACGCCATTTTGTTGAGCTTCTTGAAGCGTGAAGTCGACGTCTTGCAGCTCATCCAAATGAGCATGAGTATCGATGATCTTGTACACTAAATTTTCTTTTCGGCGAGCATACCTTTGTAATACTTGAGTCCCAGTTCTGTCGGCTTATACATGTAGAGCGAAAACATATCCCCAAGTTCCTTAGTAACTAGGTTCGCTGCCATGAGTGTTCTTAGCATGGCCTCACCAAGGTATCCTGCCAAATTAAGGTGGTGATCTGGTACACCTTTACCGCTTATCTCATATTCGTGGCAGATAGTGCCCAATAGCTTTGCAGGTTCCTGCTCCAAACTTCGGAGAAGCGATTGCATAATTTCAGTCTTCTTGATTTCTGTTACGAATTCTTCAAAAGTAGCCATTGCTTTAGTTTCTGACTCTCACGATAACATACAGGTCGCCAGGAGGGTTTCCTTTCAGTCCCATTCCTCTTAATCTAATTCTCGTTCGCTCGGTAACTCCTGCTGGCACCTTGATTAGAAGTCTTTTCCTCTCCTTACCTCTTTTATATTTTATTCCTTTTTCACCCCCGGCAGCGGCTTCTTGCTGTGAGAGGGTGATTTCATGGTACAAATCTTCGCCAGTATGTTGATCAGCCGGGAGCTTAATTCCTAACATTCTTGTAAGGGTAAAGCTCATTAGCTTATCTGCAAGTCTTAGTGATAACGGTTGCCTATGTTCCTTGCTACGGGATGGTGTTGATTGCCATTCTCCCATTGGTTTAGTGGAGAAAGTGAAGGCAAATCCCCTGCCACCAAAGAACATATTGTCCACAAATCTATCATCGTATCTTAACCCCAGCTCTTGGAAGATTCTCGCTAATTCCTGGTATAGATATGGGTTGGTGAACGCACCCTTGAACACCTGTTCCTGGCTATAATATCCTCCTGTGTATTGAGGGCCATATGCGAATCCAGCTTGCCTCATGCTATCGTATTCTTGCCGTTTCTCCTGGTTGCCCAAGATAACGTATGACTCATTGATTTCCTTGAATTTTTCCTCAGCCCATTTTTCGTTGCCTCGGTTCTTGTCTGGATGATACTTGATGGCAAGCCTTCTGAAGGCATGCTTGATCTCTTCCTGACTGGCTCCTTCAGGCACGCCAAGAACAGAGTAGTAATCTTTCAGCTTAGCGTACATTTGTCCCGAGAAGATTAGGCCTATTCTTCGTTGCTAATCTGCCCGATTAACTCCAGTAATCTGGCTCCCTGCACAATAGAATCATCGTAGTGGAAGCTGAGTTGCGGCATGGATTTCAGTCCTAAGTGCGATGCCAGTTCCTTACGCAGAAAGCCTGAAGCCGTATTAAAGCCTGCCAGCATCTCTTGCTTGCTGGCTTCATTTCCTAAGATACTGACATATACTTTGGCATACTTAAAATCGGGTGACAGGGAGACTCCTGTTACTGAAATAATTGCACTCAGCCGCGGGTCGTTGACGTGGCGCTCCAGTAGTCCGCTGATTTCCCGCTGGATGAGCTTGCTTGTTCGTTCACTCCGTCTGGTCATTCATGCCTTGCTATAAGATTCTTCACTTGCCACCATTGTGAGCTTGGTAGAGACTCTGTGAGTCTCTTACTCGCCGATTCTGTTTCTGCTCGATATGGTATTTGCCGCATCAGTTGGTTCTTTCCTTTCGATAAAGCTCGATGATATCACCCACCTGGAACTCAGGGAAACCATCTATGGTCAGCCCACATTCGAGGCCAGCAGCAACTTCAGTGACGTTATCCTTGAATCGCCTTAAACTAGTGACCCGGGATTCATGAATAACCTTATTTCGGCGTAGTACTCTAGCTTGCGCGTCCCTACGTATTTTGCCGTCGGTGACATAAGCTCCTGCCACGTTCCCTTTCCCGCTGGTGAAGATAGCTCTTACCTGAGCACGTCCAGTAACGATTTCTGCGTAGGTTGGCTCAAGCATCCCTTTCAGTGTCTTATCGATGTCTTCTATTAGCTTGTAGATAACATCGTAATATTGAATGCTTACCTTCTCTGCTTCAGCTAACTGTGGTGCTCCAGGCGCCGGGCTGGTATTGAAGCCGATAATAATGCCTTTTGAAGCTGAAGCTAGAAGGACATCACTTCCTGTAATACTGCCACTGGCAGCATGTATAATCTTGGCCCTTGCTCCTTCGGTGCCTAATTGCTCTATAGAGGTTCTGATTGGTTCAATACTGCCCTGGACATCGGTCTTCAAGACTATATCGAGTTCTTTTGCTCGCCCATCGCCCACCTGACTCGAGAAGGTACTCAGACTCAAGGGCATGTGAGTTGCCGTAACGTTTCTCTTATCTACAATGCTTCGTGCTTGATGCTCATCAGCGACTACGGTAAAAACTTCTCCTGAACTTGGCACACTATTTAAGCCAAGTATCTGCACTGCGGCTGAAGGCTCAGCTTTCCGCACACGTTTTCCCTTCTCATCAAACATGGCCTTTGTTTTGCCCCAACTGTTGCCGGCTACCACCACGTCACCGAGTTTCAGAGTGCCTTTCTGAAGTAGAAGGGTAGCCAAAGGGCCTTTGGTCTTGTCCAATTTGGCTTCAATGACTACTCCTTCAGCGGGACAATTTGGGTCAGCTTTTATTTCCAATATGTCGGCAACGAGAAATAGATTGTCAAGCAAATCTGGTATTCCCTTCCCGTTTTTGGCTGAAATCGGGACGCAGACAACATCGCCACCCCATTCTTCAATGACCAGGCCTGAATCAGCGAGTTGCTGTTTTACACGTTCAATGTTAGCGTTGGGTTTATCAATCTTGTTGATGGCGACTATTATGGGTACCTTGGCGGCCTTAGCGTGGCTTATGGCTTCTAAACTCTGAGGCATCACACCATCATCAGCGGCAACTAATAAAACCACGAGGTCGGTTGCTCGTGCCCCATGGGCTCTCATAGCGGTAAAAGCCTCATGGCCTGGTGTATCCAGGAAGGTAATTTTGCGCCCATCCACCGTGACTTGGTAAGCACCAATGTGCTGGGTAATGGCTCCTGCCTCACGAGCGGCTATATTGCTTTTTCTAATGCTGTCTAATAGGGTAGTCTTACCGTGGTCAACATGCCCCATAACAGTAACCACTGGGGGGCGGGTTTGTAATTTTGCTCCTACAGCTTTCTTATGTTGACGGGCTGCGCGATGCTCTGTCTTATGCCGGACTTTGTAGCCGGATTCTGTGCTTATCGTGGCAGCGATGTCAAAATCGATAACCTGATTTATGCTTGCCATGATGTCTTTTCGCATGAGTTCCTTGACAATTTTCACTGGCTCTACCTTTAGGATCTCAGCCAATTGCTTTACGGTTATTGAGGATGGGAGCTCAACTTGAGGCAAAGCTGCCGCTGTCTTCTTGGCCTCTTGCTTCCCATCCACTTGTCCTGACACTTTATTATTCAAATCTGACTTCCTCTGGCAAGCTGTTGCCGTAATCAATTAAAGCTTGAAGATTCTCGTCACTAAGCTTCGTTCTCAAGGCATATTCTAAATGCTTACTTCTTAGGGCTGCATTCCAGCAGTCTCTTTTGGGACATAAATAGGCCCCTCTGCCTGGCTTCTTGGCAGACGCATCTATTTCAACCGCGCCGCTTTCAGCACGCACCAGACGGATTAAATATTTCTTGTCTCTTATCTGGCGACAAGCGATACAGGTGCGCTGGGGTATATGCTTACCCTGCACTCTCTTCATCCTCTGAGTATAGCAGTTGTTTTCTATGGCGCTTGCTCTTATCCTTTGCCTTACTGGATTTCTTATTTCTGTCTTCATCTTGCCTCTTTACTTTTTGTAAACTGGGTAGTATATCCTCGGCAAAGCGAATCTGCTGTTTTTCTCTTGGCAGTTGAAGTGTGATCTCCGCAACGGCCAGCGGTTCAGGTAACTCTTCGCTTACAACCTCACTAATTGGCTCTAAAGCCTCAGGTTCAACTGGCTCCAGTTCGACGGGTTCAATGGGCTCCAACGCAACAGGTTCAACCGCCACGGGTTCCTCAGCTACTATTTCCTCCTGAGGGATAGCCTTCTCTGCTTCGGCAGCAGAGACACTCTTAATATCGATCCGCCAACCTGTGAGTTTCGCTGCTAACCTGGCGTTCTGGCCCTCTTTGCCTATAGCTAGAGAAAGTTGCTTATCAGGTACGACCACAGTAGCTGTTTTGCCTGTTTCGTCGATCTTGATGCTTGTGACCTGTGCTGGGCTAAGGGCGTTAGAGATAAACAGCTCGGGGTTGGAATGCCACTGAATGACATCTATTTTTTCGCCATTCAGCTCATTGATGATGCCTTGTAGCCTTATGCCACGGGGCCCGAGGCAACTGCCTATCGGGTCGACACCTTCCTGGGTAGTCGAAACTGCTATTTTGGTTCGAAATCCAGCTTCACGGGCTATCGCCTTTATCTGTATAACTCCACTGTGAATTTCAGGGATTTCTAATTCAAAGAGCCGGCGTAATAGATTGGGGTGGGAGCGTGATACTATGATTTGTGGCCTCTTAGTCCCCCGAACTATCTCTAAAGGATAAAACTTGAGCCGCTGCCCTCTATAGTAATGTTCGTTCTGTACCTGCTCGTTTAGTGGAAGTATTGCCTCTGTTCTATTTAGCCTGATGTAAATCTGTTTCGGTTCAGTAAACTGGACTACTCCCGTTACAAGCTCTCCCTCCCTGCCAGCAAACTCGCCATAAGTTGTGTGATACTCCGCTTCCCGTAGTCGCTGCAAAATGATTTGCTTTACTGATTGTGCGGTGATGCGTCTCGAATCCTTAGGTGTTGATTCTATTCCTAGTATATCTCCGACTTTGGCTGTATCTCGCAAATTCCGGGCCTCATCTATAGAGATTTCTTGACTCGGATCAGCAACAGATTCGACAACGACTTTCTGGACGTAGACTCGTACTCTACCGGTAGCAGAGTCAATCTTTACCATGATATCTTGTTTTGGAGTGGCAGTCTCTCTTTTGTAGGCAGAGGTAAGTGCTGATTCCAACGCAGCCAAGACTACCTCTTTAGGTAGGTTCCTCTCAGCTGAAAGCTGAGTTATCGCAGCGGCGAACTCTGTTTTCATCTACCCTTAAGCCATCCTTCGAACTTAATAAAAAAGTGGGGATAACCCCCACTTGAAGGAAACCTTTAAGCCAAATATAACATGATTCAAGTGAAAAGGCAAACTGCCTCTGTGCTACAATTAGGTTAATGGGGCAACAGTAGCTTTGGTCCTCGTTTCTTATTTTAGAGGGGACGAATAATAGTAAGACTTGGGGTTTATGATTCTACGGTTTGTCGGATGACTATATTCAGGTGAGTTTGTAGGTAGAGGAAAATTGACAATTTACGAACAAAAGCGTTTAGTAAACTGAAGGAGTTGGAGCATGGCGAATACTTGTGTCTTTTGTCGCATTGTTGCTGGTGAAATACCTGCTGATGTAGTTTATGAAGATGAAGAGTTCTTGGCATTCAGAGATATTGAGCCTCAAGCGCCCAAGCATGTGCTCATTGTACCTAAGATTCACATTGAGTCGTTGGCAGAGATTACCGAGGAACAGCAGGCATTTATGGGGCGGCTTCTAATTCTGGGCCAGAAATTGGCTCAGCGGGAGGGAATAGCGAAAAGTGGGTATCGTCTGGCGATAAATTGTGGCCCTGAAGGGGGACAAGTAATTCCCCATCTTCATCTGCATGTCATCGGTGGCAGGAAGTTGAGTGGCCAACTTGGCTGAATGCCATGGAATAGCGGACTCGAGGATCTGCGTTTCATATTCACCGTAGGTAAGTTTAGCTATGCTGGTTCCCGTGAGAGTTGGATGCTCTTCAGTTTAGCTACCAACTCTTCTATACTCTCCTCAGGAGTGGATGTCCCGGCAGCAATGCCAATGAGGTGTCTGCCTTCCAGCCAGGGAGTAAGCACCTCTTCGGCCGTTTCTACCAGGTGTGTTTCTACTAAGGTAGAACATGCTTCGGCTAGTCGCCTTGTATTTGCGCTATTGTATCCACCTATTATTATCATTACTTGACTTCTCTTGGCTAATCGTAAGGCGGCTTCTCGGCGTTTTTGCACTGTTTGACATAAAGTGTTAACAACTACTAGCTCTCTAGCTTTGGAGCCTAAGGTAAGCATAAGTTGGCTGGCAAATTCGACGAAAGCTGATCTATTTTGGGTGGTCTGAGGGATTAAGGCCAAGCGATAGGATGCCTTTTTAGGGAGCTCTATTTGCGTTGCGTCGAGAGCAACTATACCTTTGCTCCCTGCCCAGCCTAGTAATCCTTTGACCTCCGAATGCTCGGGTTCGCCAAAGATTACAACATGAAATTGGGCCTGAGCTAATTCCTTAGCTTGATTTTGAGCCTTGCGGACTATTGGACAAGTGGTGTCAATAACACGCATGCCGCGCGCCCTAGCTTCAGATAACACTGAGGGGCTTACGCCATGTGTGGTTATGGCTAGAGTATTGCCTTTAACTTGGTCCAGATGACTTACTGGCTTTACTCCCGCCTCAGTCAGTGCGTCTACTAGTTGCTGGTTATGTGCTAATGGCCCTAGAGTCTCTATCTCTCCATACAGGCTACTAGCATCTCTTAACATCTTTACAGCTCGCCTTACACCAAAGCATAAGCCGAGGCCTCTAAGTTTCTCAATCTCCATCCTGCTTATAGACTCCCTGGTATTTTTGGGGAAGAAGAACAGCAATTTCAGTCATTAGTCGAGAGGTCAGTGACTTTACTTGGGATTTACTCATCCTGCCGTCAACGACAGGAAGCCTGAAAGGCTCACCGATATTTATAGCTAATTGGGGGCGTCTCCATAGCCAACTGATGCCCTTAATCTGATCCGTGCCAACGATACCGACAGGGAGAATGGGAACGTCTGATTGTGACGCTATAATTGCAGGACCCACTTTGCCTGTTGTCAGGCTGGCATCAGGGCTTCTCTTGCCCTCCGGAAAGATACCTAGAATCATGCCGTTCTCCAGTATATTCTTAGCTTGCTTCACTAGGTTTCGGTTATCCTTGCTTGTCCCGTGGCGCCGTACAGGAACCGCATGTGACCAACGAAGAAGAATCTTTAAAATAGGATCATGGAAAAGCTCTTCTTTTGCCATGAAGCATATCCATCTGGGAAAACTGAATTCTAGCAATATTGGGTCGAGAGAGTGAACATGGTTAGATATAAGGATAAATGCCTCGGTGCGGGGCACATTCTCCTGTCCCTTAACCGTCCAAGAAAGGAAAATCCTAGCAAGAGGCAGAAGTATGCCAACGATAATCCTTTGAGATAGTGACATTGAGTTCTTATTGTTCTGGGTCATCTTGCACTGCTGGCGAAGAAGGAATATCCAGATTGATAATCAGAGTATGTATTTTGTTTACTACCTGATGTAAGCTTAGTTTTTCCGTATTTATGATTATCGCGCCGGCAGCGGGAGTGAGTGGTGAGATGGTGCGGTGAATATCGCTTTCGTCCCGTTTCTTTAATTCAGTTAGGATGGTCTCATAGTTGACCTTTCCCCCTTGCTCCAGCAACTCCTTGCAGCGGCGATTAGCTCTCTCCTCAGCGGAAGCTACCAAGAAGACCTTTAGGTCTGCCCAGGGTAAGACCACTGTCCCTATGTCTCTGCCTGCCATTATTATTTTCCCTCGCCGGGCTATTCTGCGTTGCTCGGATACTATAACTTGGCGCACCCCTGCTACCTTTGAAATAGCGTAAACCCGTCTTTCTATCTCAGGATGGAGTAGTTCGGAGGAAACATCGTGGCCATCGATTAAGATGTAGGCGAGTTCGTTATCAGAGGGGACAAAATCAAATTTGGTTGTAGCAGCAAGCTGACAAAGCTTGGTTTCATCTTCCGACGAGATATGGAGCTTAAGTACTTTGCTGGTAAAGGCTCGATACATCATGCCCGTATCAAAAAAGATGTAGCCTAACTTCTTAGCCAGCAGCTTGCCTACGCTGCTCTTGCCCACTGCTACGGGACCATCTATAGCGATAATCTTAGGTTCCAAAATTTCCTTATCTTACCATTATAGAGGAAGCTGTCAAGTACCGGTGCTGTTTTATTGTATTCCGCTGGCTATAATCGTAGAAGACAGGCGTCCGTGGTGCAACTAACCTTGCTCTGAAAGGGAGCGGGGAATTTCTTGGTTGGAATCCAGTGTGGCTCTCAAGATAATGTGTTGGGTATTCTAGACTATAAGGTATTCTCATTTCGTCTCGCCAATTTACATGTTAGGCGGCTGACTGCGCACTTGTTTGTCATTTTAAGTTACGCGGGGCTAAACTCCTCTCTCTGCTGCAAACCCAGTGGCTCCAAGACTGTGCCTGTAGCCGTTCCGGGGCTGTACGAATTCTCTCCTTGTCTATTCTTCAACATTTATGAATCTATCAGGCTGTCTGGATGTCGCCGAGCCCAAAAACGCCCAAATATAGTTCTGGCATTTATACCTATATTATACAATGCCTTTCAATTTGCCTCAGATTAGGTTAAACTTCTCTGATATGTCGCTGAATTACAGCCCCCGGGAAATTGAGGAGAAATGGCAAGATAGGTGGGCAGAGGATCATATCTATGAGGTGGAAGAGGATGACGCCCGCCCTAAGTTTTATGCTCTGACGATGTTCCCTTACACTTCGGGAGCTCTTCACATCGGTCACTGGTATGCTATGGCGCCTTCAGATGCTCATGCAAGGTTTAAGAGAATGCAGGGCTATAATGTGCTTCATCCCATGGGATTTGATGCCTTTGGATTGCCTGCGGAAAATGCAGCTATCAGCCATGGAATTCATCCTTATGACTGGACGATGAGGAATGTAGGCAATATGCGTCGGCAACTCAGAAGCATAGGGGCGATTTATGATTGGAACCGTGAGGTAGTTAGCTGCCTGCCCGAGTACTATAAATGGACCCAATGGTTCTTCCTCAAGCTTTATCATGCTGGTTTAGCTTATCGTGCCAGAGCACCGGTCAACTGGTGTCCTAAGTGTCAGACAGTGCTGGCAAATGAACAAGTGGTTGGCGAGGGTGTTTGTGAGCGTTGCGGGACAGCAGTCGTTAAGAAAGATCTGGAGCAGTGGTTCTTCCGAATTACCAAGTATGCCGAGGAGCTCCTGGATTTCAGCCATTTAGATTGGCCAGAGCGGATAAAGACAATGCAGAGGAATTGGATAGGTAAGAGTGAGGGGGCGGAGATTTCTTTTGGGTTGGAGCATGAAGAGATAAGCCAGAAAGAAATCAAGGTTTTTACCACTCGTCCCGATACTATTTTTGGGGTTACCTTTCTTCTTCTTGCTCCAGAGCATCCTTTGGTCTCTCAACTGACCAAGGCGGAGCGCAGGGCTGAAGTTGAGAAATATATTGCCTGGTGTCAGAGACAGACTGAGTATGAGCGTGTAGCCCTGGGCAGGGAGAAAACCGGGGTGTTCCTAGGAAGCTACGTGGTGAACAAGTTTAACGGAGAGAAGATTCCTATCTGGATTACGGATTATGTGTTGTTGACTTATGGCACAGGGGCGGTGATGGGAGTCCCTGCTCATGATGAGCGTGATCTCGAGTTTGCTACGAAATTCAACCTGCCTGTACGGCCAGTTATTGTGCCTCCCGGCTCATCAGTTGATAAGATAGCAAGGGCATATAGTGAGCCAGGCGTAATGGTGAATTCCGGGGATTTTACCGGCTTATCAAGTGAGGAAGGAATTGAGCGGATCTGTTGCTTTCTGGAGGAGAAAGGATGGGGTAAGAAAACAGTGAGTTATCGTCTTCGCGATTGGCTTATTTCCCGCCAGCGTTATTGGGGGGCGCCTATCCCCATAGTCTACTGCGATAAGTGTGGTATAGTTCCGGTACCTGAGGAAGACTTGCCTGTCTTACTGCCTCCGGATGCTGAATTTAAGCCTACAGGAGAGTCTCCGCTCAAGTATTGTGAATCTTTTATCAACACCACCTGCCCCAGGTGTTCTGGTCCGGCAAGGCGGGAAGTTGACACCATGGACACCTTCATGTGCTCCAGCTGGTATTTTCTGCGCTACTCCAGTCTGAAGAGTGATGATGCTCCTTTTGATGCTGAAAAATTGAGATATTGGCTACCTGTGGACCTGTATACTGGAGGTGCTGAGCATGCGGTCTTACATCTTCTTTATTCGCGTTTTTTCATTAAGGCATTGAGAGATATGGGCTTGATTGACTTTGGTGAGCCATTCATTCGCCTATTTAATCAGGGGATAATAATCTACCATGGTGGTAAGATGAGTAAGTCTAAAGGAAACGTGATTGCCCCGGATGAATATGTGGCTGAATTAGGAGCGGACGCTGTTCGCGGCTATCTTATGTTTGTTGGGCCATGGGGGTTAGGTGGTGAATGGAATGATAGCGGCATCATAGGTATCAGCAGATGGCTAAATCGGGTATGGAGTTTGGTAGAAGTTGGCTACAGCAGCAAGCTCGTTAAGTCTGAGGAAGAGAACCAACTCAGGCATGTTATTCATAAGACGACTAAGAAAGTAACTGAGGATTTGGGGAAGTTCCATTTTAATACAATGCTGGCCAGTCTGATGGAATTCAGTAATTACCTGTCTAAGATAAAGGAGGAAGGAACAGTCTCAGCTTCATTATGGGAAGAGGCTATTAGCTATTTTTTGCTGCTGCTTGCTCCGTCAGCTCCTCATCTAGCCGAGGAATTGTGGGTTAGGAGCGGACATTCTTATAGCATTCATAATCAATTCTGGCCAAAGTTCACAGAAGAGCTAGCGCGCGAAGAGCAAATTACCCTGGCTATTCAGGTAAATGGCAGACTACGTGATAGGCTAGTCGTGTCTGCTTCTATCTCGGAGAACCAAGCTAAGGAGCTGGCGTTGGGGCGGGAGCGGGTAAGAGCTTATACTAATGGCAAAGCGAGCCGCCGAATTATTTATGTTCCCGGGCGGCTGGTGAATATTGTAACGGAGTGAAGGAAAATGCGGATAGCTTTCATTGGTGCTGGGATTATGGGGACTGCAATGCTGAAACGTATTCTGGCGGAGGGGGTAGCCGAGCCACCCGATATTGTAGTAAGCGACGTCCGCACATCGCAGCGTGAGTCGTTGAGCAAGCAGTATGGAGTCGAGGCCGTTACCAGTAATAGAAGGGCGATAGAGGGTGTTGACATAGCTATTTTGGCAATGAAGCCTCAAGAGCTGGCTGAAGTAATGGAAGAATTAAAAGACGCTTCACCTGAGCACGCTGTGTTATCTATAGTGGCAGGTGCTAGCCTGGCAACCCTGTGTCAAGGTTTCAACCATGATCGTGTAATTCGGGCCATGCCCAATATGCCGGCACAAATTGGAGAAGGGGTCGCTGTATGGGTGGCGGCTGCTGGAGTCGGTCCGAAGCAGAAGGAAATGGCAAAATCTATACTTCGCGCTTTGGGGGAGGAAATTTATGTTTCTGACGAGAAATATCTGGATATGGCTACCGCCTTGAGCGGAAGCGGTCCGGCATATGTCTTTCTCTTTATTGAGGCGCTTATCGATGCTGGCGTTCACATTGGCTTGTCTCGGGATATGGCTCAGAAATTGGTTGTACAGACTGTGCTTGGTTCAACCCGCGTTGTTAGCGAGACCGGTAAGCACACTGCGGAGCTAAGGGATATGGTTACCTCGCCAGGAGGCACTACCACAGAGGCGCTGTTTCAACTGGAGAAAGGAGGCTTACGTTCTCTCCTTCTCGAAGCTGTTGCTGCTGCCTATGAGAAAGCTAAACGCCTTTAGTTGACTGCGTAAGTTGATGGATTCGCCATTTGAATATCGCAATTGCCCCAATTGTAACAGAGATGATTTCGATGTGCTTTTCGATTCGAATATGAAAGCCTCTGATTTGCAGGAGGGGATAGGCACCGTCTATATGCTGTTAGGGAGCAAGTACGGCAGGCATGTTAGGTGCAGGAACTGCCATCTTGTGTATGTAAATCCGATTGAAAGAGCGAGTAAGATAAATGAGGACTATTCCGAAATGGAAAGCGCCGTCGCTTCGATTATTCGAAAAAGTCGCTTACGGGCAGCCAAGTCACAAGTGCAGCTCATCAAGAGATACAAAAGCGGCACAAAGCTGCTGGATATAGGTTGTGGGGAAGGATTCTTTCTTTTTAGTGCCTCTGCGGCTGGTTACACAACTAAGGGGATTGAGCTATCAAGAGACGCAGCAGCATATGCCAGAAATGAGTTTGGTCTCGATGTCGATGCGGTGCACTTTGAGGAATCACAGCTTCCAGAAAATCACTTTGATGTCGTTACCTTATGGCAGGTGCTGGAGCATGTTCCTTATCCGCTCACGATTCTCAGAGAAGCTCACCGAATACTGAAGCCAGGGGGGCTAGTGGCTGTGTCAACGCCGAATATTGGAGGAGCACCGGCCAAAATTCTTGGAAGAAGATGGTGGAACATAAGGAGGATTCATATCAACCTATTTACCGAGGCAACTCTTAGGGGCATTCTCGAGAATGCCGGGCTCAAGAGAATATCTTCTGCCTCTTACTGGGAATGTATAAGTCTATCTATGTTAATTATACCTGTGCTAAAATACATCGGGATATATAAGCGCTTGAAGGCCGTGTTTTACCCAGATTGTATTCTGGGAAAAGTCATGGATAAGATCAGGTTTGTTTATCCCTCAAGGTTTGATAATTGCATAATGGTTGGTTTTAAGTAGGTCTTTACAGATGACTAATCTGTCTAAATCACAGGGGCTCAAGCTTGCTACGAGGGGTATATGGAACTACATAACTCGTCGTCCTTTGGCAGTATCTTATGAAGTAACGCTTTCCTGCAATTGTAACTGTCGGCACTGCGACCTCGGGGGCGTGATAAAAGATGAAAAGCAAATGAAACCGGAGGAATATGGCACTCTAACGCGACAGCTGAATCCAGTTGCGGTGCAACTCTCTGGTGGTGAGCCACTTCTGAGGAAAGATATAGTAGACATAGTCTATGCTATTAAACAACGTGATGGTTTGCCGTACCTGATACTTGTTACGAATGGAGTGCTGTTAAACGAGAGCAATTACCTGGCATTGCACCAAGCTGGAGTGAATCAATTCTCAGTATCACTGGACTTTCCCGATGAGCGGCACGATGAATTTCGGCGGCATCCGGGTCTGTTTAGGCGTTTAGAGCGGACTGTTCCGCAATTGGCGCGGTTTGGGTACCGGAATATTATCCTGAACACAGCCATAACACGCGCGAACCTCAGAGACATATTGCCGCTGGCGAAGCTAGCCACCGATTGGGGTGTGGATATATCTTACAGTGCTTATACCGCTTTGCGGACAGGTGATAAAGGCTATTGTGTTGATACCCAGCAAGAATTGGAAGATCTAAGCCAGGCTATCAATGAGCTCTTAGAACTCAAGAAGAAGAATAGCCATGTAGTCAATTCTAGGTCTGTGCTAGTAAATACCTTGAAGTTCTTTCAGCAGGGGCAGATGCCAAACTGCCAGGCGGGCATAAGATTCTTTGTAGTAATGCCTGACGGCAGTTTTGTTCCGTGTTCTCTGCATCGCGAAAAGTACTCCAGCAGAAGAGAGCTAATAAAAGGATTCTCCCGAACTAATAAATGTGGAGCTTGTTATGTCGCTATAAGATCCTATACAGAGGCACCGGCTTGGGGTCTGCTAAAGGATCTTCCAGAATATGGAAAGCGACTTTTCGCCCGGACTACGTGACTAGCTCTATTCTAACTAACGGCTGGCGTCTCTCCCGGGTGTAACTTTTGCCATTTCTCCAGGAGTTGGTCGTGCGTTTCGCTGTGATCAGGGTCGGGGATGCAAGCATCCACGGGACAAACCTCGGCACACTTTGATGAGTCGAACCAGCCAACGCACTCGGTACATTTATCTGCGTCAATGACGTAGACCGGATCTCCTTCACTTATTGCCTCATTTTTGCATTCGGCTTCGCATGCACCACAGTTGATGCACTCGTCGGTAATCTTATATGCCATGTCGGCACCTCCCTATATAAAATGGCTAATTCTAGCATATGGTCTTTTGCCTAGCAAGTTTATGGAGCCTCGTCAAGGCCTTTTCTTTTAGAGCAGCAGCAACATGTTCAGGAACCATACCCTCAAGGCAGCCTCCAAGAGTGGCTACCTCTTTGATCAAGCTAGAGCTGAGGAATTGATATTGAGAGCTTGTCATTAAGCAGACTAGCTCGAGATCCGCTGCCAGCTTTTTATTCATCAACGCCATCTCAAATTCTCTCTCGAAATCAGAGCTTACTCTCAGGCCTCGGATCATGACCTTGCCTCCTATCTGATGAACGAAGTCCACAATAAGCCCGTTGAATGGTTTAACAAAGACATTAGGCAAGTCATTGATGGTCTTCTGTATTAGCTCTACTCTTTGCTCTAATGAGAAGAGCGGTTGTTTATAGGGATTCTCATAAACTCCGATGATGAGCTCATCGAATAGAGCGGATGCTCGCTGAATTATGTCCATGTGACCATTTGTAATAGGGTCGAAGGTGCCGGGGTAGACTGCTGTTGTCATAGTTAACCTCCCCTTCTATATATGGAAATATAACTATCGCCGTAGCGCCGTTGCTTGCTCAAACGCAACCCGTCATAGTCGGTATTTAGAGGGAAGCGATTTCCGTGGCAAATAACGATGGTCGATCTTTCTGCTATTAATTTCGAGTTGGCTAACTGCGCTAGCACATTATCTGTAGTGGGATCTGAGTAAGGCGGATCCAGGAATATGATGTCATAGCTATCGCTGAGCAAAGTAAGTGCCTTGCTTACACTGCAGCAGTAAACACGGGCATTGTCCAGCCTGCCTGTCCTTCCCAAGTTGTATTTGATGATGTCGCAGCATTTCTTTCTATGCTCAACAAAATCGACCCACTCTGCCTCGCGGCTCAGGGCTTCGATGCCTAGCGCCCCGGTACCAGCATACAAGTCGAGTACGCGGTTCCAGCTAATAGCAGTGTTCTCGAGAATAGAGAAGATAGCTCGCCTGACTATACCGGTTGAGGGTCGAATCGAATGTCCCTGAAGAGTCTTTAACTCGATTCCCTTTACTTTGCCACCTGTGACTCGCATTTCCGTTAGCCTTTAGTGACTTTGTATATTATACTATACTTTGCCTATCAATTTAAGGAGAGCAGGCTGTTTGACTCTAACAGCAGTATGCTCTATACTTTAGTCAAAGCTGAGGATTAGGGCTCAAGATGGGTAGCGGATTTGAAAGATTTTCAGAAGGTGCTCGCCGGGTGTTGACCCGGGCCCAGGGTGAAGCACAACGTCTGGGCCACAGCTATATCGATACTGAGCACATATTGCTGGGGTTGGTAGCGGAGGAGTCAGGAATAGTATCAAAAGTCTTGAACAATTTTGGCGTCTCGTTAAATAAGATACAGGCAGCAGTAGAATTTGTAATTGGAAAAGGTGAAAAGAAAGCTGTTACTGGAGAGGTTGATCTTGCTCCGCGGGCGAAGAGGGTTATTGAACTTGCTGTCGACGAGGCACGTCGTCTTAATTCTAACTATATAGGTAGTGAACATCTGCTGCTAGGGTTGTTACGTGAAAGTGGAGGGGTTGCTTGCAGTGTTCTGGAGAGCCTTGGCATTACACTGGAGCGGACACGTGATGAGGTCAATCGATTTGCTGGCCAGGAGGCTATGCGGGCTCGCGGTGCTACCAGACCTACCACCCGTACTCCGATTCTGGACCAAATTGGGACGGATTTAACTGCGCTGGCTCGTGCAGATAAGCTCGATCCTATTATTGGGCGAGACAAGGAAATTGAGCGGGTAGTTCAAATACTAAGTCGCCGCACCAAAAATAACCCAGCACTGATAGGTGAACCGGGTGTTGGCAAGACAGCTATTGTCGAAGGACTAGCCCAGCGTATAGCAAACGGTGAGGTCCCGGAGGTATTACAGGGCAGAAGAATAATTGTCCTAGATATAGGTGCTCTGGTGGCAGGAACAAAATACCGAGGTGAATTTGAGGAGAGGCTGAAGAGGGTTATTGAGGAGGAAAAGGCTGCCGGTAACTGCATTCTATTTATTGATGAGATGCAGACGATTGTGGGTGCTGGAGCAGCTGAGGGTGCTGTTGATGCCTCAAATATATTGAAGCCCTCTCTGTCACGCGGTGAAATACAATGCATTGGTGCCACTACGTTGGATGACTACCGCAAGTATGTCGAGAAAGATCCGGCTTTGGAGCGGCGGTTCCAGCCTGTGTTGGTGGCTGAACCTACTGCAGAGGAGACGCTGGATATCTTGAGGGGCATCAAGCACAGATATGAAGAATTCCACCGCTTAAATATGAGCGACGAAGCCTTACAGGCAGCGGCTTCTTTGGCTACCAGGTATATTCCCGATCGCTTTCTGCCTGATAAGGCTATTGATTTGTTGGATGAAGCTGGCTCACGAGTACGTATTAAGCGGGGCAGTGTGCCCATCGGTTTGACTGAAGCAAGGCGGGCTTTGGAAAGTGTGCGGAAGGAAAAGGAGGAGGCCATAGCCGCTCAACAATATGAGTATTCCGGGGAACTGCGTGACCGCGAGCTTCAGTTGGTAGAGAAAATTGAGAAGGCAGAGAAAGAATGGCAAGTTAAGCAGGAAGCAGGCAAACCCACAGTTTCTGAGGAAGACATCGCCGAAGTGGTCAGTATGTGGACAGGAATACCTGTAGTGAGACTGACTACTGATGAAACCAGTCGACTTCTGCAAATGGAGGAAGTTTTACATCGGCGAATTATTGGTCAAGACGAGGCGATAAGTACTGTGGCTAAAGCCGTGAGAAGAGCACGAGCTGGCTTGAAAGACCCGCGGCGTCCTATAGGAGCTTTCATCTTCTTGGGACCTACTGGTGTGGGTAAGACTGAGTTGGCTAGGGCTCTGGCTGAGTTTATGTTTGGCAGTGAGGATTCTTTGGTTCGGCTGGATATGTCGGAGTTTATGGAACGCCACACTGTGGCTCGCTTAGTTGGGGCGCCGCCTGGTTATGTTGGTTACGATGAGGGTGGTCAATTGACTGAGGCAGTAAGGCGCAAATCTTATTGCGCTATTCTTCTCGATGAAATTGAGAAGGCACATTATGACGTGTTCAACATCTTGCTTCAGATATTCGATGATGGTCACTTAACTGATGCTAAGGGGCGACGCGTTGATTTTCGAAATAGCATTATAATTATGACCAGTAATATTGGGGCTGAGCTAATTAAGCGCGAGATGAGCATCGGCTTCGCAGTGTATTCTGATGGTCAGGGAAAGCAGTCGATGGAATATGACAAGATGAAGGAGAAGGTGCTTGGCGAAATGAAGAAATACTTTCGGCCTGAGTTCCTGAATCGTATTGATGCTACAGTTGTGTTCCACGCCCTAGCTAAAGAGCATATCCGTCAGATCGTTGACCTGATGCTTAATCAGGTGATTGCTTCGCTTAAAGAGAAGAATATTACGCTGGAAATTACTGATGCGGCTAAGGATCTCTTGGGCGATAAAGGCTACGACCCTGTCTTTGGGGCGCGTCCCTTGCGTCGCGTAATCCAGAATATGGTGGAGGACCAGTTGTCTGAGGCCTTGTTGCGCGGTGAGTTTTTGGCAGGAGATGCTGTGCTGGTTGACTGTGACGGGGAGACAATTGTAATGAAGCCACTGGTTAAGGAGCCTTTGTAACATGTCACAGGAGGTGGTCGAGGCAACTTTACCCGGTGAGATAGTGGAATTTGATGTGGATATTGGTAATGGTGCGGATGGGTTAGGGGAACCTGTGTGATGAAAGCGACGAAAATGGGAAATCCTATAATGTCTCCGGTGAAGGGCCCGTTAGCGGAAGTGGCAATAGGGCTGGCACAGAAGGTCAATATAGGACAAACGATAGCTATTATTGATTATTGACTGCACTGTTTTGTCAAACAGCTTAGGATACAGGCTTAGTTGGCTCACTGGATAAGAACGATGAGTCTAAGCAAAGGCAGGTTTGGGGTCTAGTCAAGGCAAATCCAAGACTGTATTTATTTGCCAGCAGTGCGGCAAGGAAAGCCCGAAGTGGTTAGGACGCTGCCCTGACTGTCATGCATGGAATAGCTTCGTAGAAACTACAATCAACTTATCTCCAGCGTATCCTGATTCGCCTTACCCTACCGGAAATAGAGCCCAAGAACTCTGTCATGCTGGTGGGGTTTCTTTTCGTCGCTTCGATCTTGGTCTTACTGAACTGAATCGAGTGCTTGGCGGTGGTTTAGTGCCCGGCTCTTTAGTGCTTGTTGGAGGGGAGCCAGGAATAGGTAAATCGACGCTGTTGCTCCAGGTTTCAGCGATGGGAGCCAAGAATGGTGGAATAGTCACTTATATTTCTGGAGAGGAGTCGATTAGTCAGGTTAAACTTAGAGCCGAGCGGTTGAATATAAGTGGCGAAGGGCTCTACTTTCTCTCTGAGTCCAGCTTAGCTGCGGTGCTAGGATGTTTAGAGGAAAGGCACAGCGACTTAGTTGTTGTCGATTCTATTCAGACCATGTACCTGGATGGTGTGGCTGGGTCTCCTGGTAGCGTTGGGCAAGTGCGTGAGTGTACATTGAGGCTAGAGCGTTGGGCAAAACAAAGCGGTGTACCGATTTTTGTTACCGGGCATGTCACTAAGGAAGGTGCTATCGCAGGGCCGGGCACGCTAGAACATATCGTTGATGTGGTGCTTTACCTTGAAGGCGAACCTTTTAGCAATTACCGGGTGTTAAGGAGCGTTAAGAATCGTTTCGGCTCCACTAAAGAGGTAGGTATATTTGAGATGGGCGATAGTGGACTGGAAGAAGTGGATAACCCATCTCAAATCTTTTTATCCGCCTACAAGGATGAGACTGTTGGCTCGGTTGTGGTGCCTACTCTTGAAGGGAGCCGTCCTTTGTTGGTGGAGATTCAAGCCTTAGCCAGCACCAGCAATTTTGGCCCACCCAGGCGAATTGCCAACGGAGTTGATTTCAATCGATTGCTGTTAATCTCTGCTGTGCTTACCAAGCGTGCCGGTTTGAAGCTTTCTAATCAGGATATAATGGTCAATGTTACCGGCGGCCTGAAGCTCAATGAACCAGCAGTTGATTTGGGTATTGCTCTGGCCATTGCGTCCAGCTTCCAAGATCGTAGCTCCATTCCTGGCTTAGTTGTTCTTGGAGAAATAGGCTTGAATGGCGAACTTAGAGGAGTACCTCGAGTGGAGAGGCGAGTTTCTGAGGCGATCAGGTTGGGTTTCAAGTCTTGCCTCATGCCGAAACTTAAATCCAGGCTTCCCCTTGACAGTGCCGAGATGCAATTGGTCGAAGTTAGCTCTGTAGCTGAGGCATTGAGGTTGGGGCTTATGAAGAGCAAAGTAAATGTTATTGCGAGCGCACCGAATCAACCTTGAGCTAGGTGCCGTCATAGCTGCGGCCGGTAGTAGTCAGCGGATGAACGAGGTAGATAAGCTTTCTGCTCCTCTTGGGAACAAGCCATTGCTAGCATGGTCGGTAGATACTTGTGAGGAATGCAAGCTGATTAAACAGATAGTAGTGGTGGTTAGCAGTGAGAGTTTGGAGTTGGGGCAAAGGCTGAAAGAGGAGAGACGATGGGCCAAAGTCACTCTGTGCCTCGGGGGCATACGGCGGCAAGATTCAGTTAAGGAGGGCTTGAACAGGCTTGAGGGTTGCCAGTGGGTCATGATACATGATGGGGCTCGTCCCTTCTTGACCTTGAATTTGATCGAAAACGGACTGGAGGCAGCCAGGGAAACCGGCGCCGCCGTAGCTGCAATACCGGTTAAAGATACTATAAAGTCTGCTAACCGTGATGGGTTTATTACGGAGACGCTTGAGCGTGACAGGTTGTGGGCTATTCAGACTCCGCAAATCTTTGCGTTAGATATTCTTGCTGAGTCATACAATAAGCTTACAGCGGCGGTTACCGATGACGCCTCTGCCGTAGAGCGCTTTGGGCATAAAGTAAAAGTCTACATGGGAGATAACAACAACATAAAAATAACCACATTGCAAGACTTGAAACTAGCCAGAATTATTGCACAAGATATGGCGCGAGACCTTTCCGAGTAATGGCAAGATAGCGTAGTTTTTTGCAATCAGGATTAGGATTTTCAATACGGCATTCAGTCAGGGTCTAACGTTATCGTTGATTCACAAGTGCCTATGGTCAGACTGTAGCTCCGAGCCTTCGCCCGCTTAGATCCAACACATCCGCGTGCTGAATTATTTTGGTGGATAGTGCTGGCTGGGTGCTTATGCTAAGCATGAAGCAACGTGATAAATAGGGGGAGAGAGTCAAGTCTTGATGAGTGTTTTGTTAGAGTGTAAAATTCCGGACAGGAAAAGCTAATGATGATGCCAGGTGAGCTGTCTTAGTGATAAGAAATGGGATCAGTCTTGGTGTGGGTCTGAGCCGCCCTATACGCCAGTGGAGGGCCTATTAACACAAGGCCTTCCATTTTTGGAGCGAGTACTCAGGGAAAGGCATAGCAGGAGGATAGAAGACGGACCAGATCTCTCTTACAAATCTTATACTCTGCATTTTGATAGTGGTCTTTGGATGTTTGGCTTTCAGGAAAGTCAAGGATTTGTGGCCACTATATCTTGGCATAGCTTTTGGCCTCTTTGGTCTTTCCCATTTGGTGACCCTTCTGGGTCTTAAGGAATCACTAACGGGTTTTATAATCGCCATCAGGACAATGGCATATGTGCTTGTTATATATGTAGTGTGTCGAGTGGCGTTTAAGAGGTAGCGGATCGCTCGTTGATTTATGCCTTTGGCTCTCTTAGTGTGCCGCAGGTTTTGCCTGCAATGTCTTCTTTTCTCTCAATTTGTCTAGCAGAAGCCGCTTCTCAATGTTCAAACTGTTGGATTTCCGGTCGTCAATTCAACTGTGAACCTTGCTCTTTCGGACAAGAAGCATTGTGGCTTAAGAACCGCTCGGCGTAGGGAGAGGTCCGGGTATTTCCTGCTATGCCCGTAGAAATCCATAGGTAGAGTCTGCAGCTGTATTCCTGACCGGGATAGCTTTGCTACACCTTAGTTTATAAAGTATACTATTTATATAAACAACTATTGATTTCCGAACGGACCTATGTTGTGAGAATTTAGACATGCAAGAGGCTATGCTGGAAGAAGTAGCAGTAGACCTACTTTCGATCCCACCACTTATATTCAGAGGAGTACGAAGAAAGCTGATTAAGACAGTACTTGCCAACTTTGATGTTGATATTACACCTCTTCACTTTGAAATCATTGCGTTATTACAGGAAACGGGGACTCTGCATGTTGCTGAAATCGGAGAGAAGTTACAGATAGCAAAAGCGCAGATGACCCATTTGATAGATAAACTGGTAGATTTGAATATAGTTGAGAGAAAAATGGATGTGGCCGATAGACGAATTACTAATATCAGTCTCACCGATCAAGGTAGTGTTTTTTTTCAGGAACATAAGAAGAGACTGATAAGTACTACCATGGAGACTATGTCCTGTCTAACGGATGAAGAACTCGAGGATCTATCGAATATGTTAAGGAAGCTAAGGGATATCTTATCGAGACTATAGAAAGTCAGACCACACACTGAACTACATTACAAATTTAGAAGCATGCTAGTAAGCCCTTATGAATAAAGGTAACCAAAACGTACTCGATGATGACCGAATCGGTCGGCTGTTGCTGAAACTGTCCCTTCCTGCGTTCTTTGGCATCGCTGCCATGACGCTATACAACGTGATAGATACAATTTTTGTCGGTCGTTATGTTGGTCCTCTCGGTATTGCTGGGCTTTCCATAGTTTTCCCCATCCAAATGTTGTCAATCGGTATAGGGCAGATGATGGGTATGGGTGGTGCGTCGGTGATTTCGAGGTTAATTGGGGCTCGTAATATAGCCAGAGCGGAAAAGGGACTTGGGAATGCCCTGATGGTTAGCATTGTGCTATCAGTAGTAATAATGACAGCTGGTTTGGCCAATGTAGATTTCTGGCTTGGGCTTGTTGGCTCATCGGAGACGATTCTCCCCTATGCCAGAGACTACATGACTATCATTCTTGTCGGCATTGTCTTTATGACTATTGGCATGTCCTTGAATATCGGTATAGGTGCCGAAGGAAATGCGCGTGTTTCTATGATAGGAATGATTATAGGAGCCGTGTCAAACATAATACTAGATGCGATATTTATCATACCTTTTCATATGGGAATACAGGGAGCAGCATTGGCAACTGTGATAGCACAGGCGATCTCTGTGGCGTACTTCGTTAGCTACTATTTTTCGGGAAGGAGCTTACTTGAAATTCATTCAAGAAACCTGATAGTTGAGTGGAGTATGTTGAAGTCAATTCTTGCCATCGGCGTAGCTTCATTTGCGAGGATGATGGCTTCAAGTCTATCCGCCGTTCTTGTGAATAGAATGCTGGTTGTTTATGGCGGTGACTTTGCCGTTTCAGCCTTTGGTATAATTAACCGCATAATGATGTTTGCCATTATGCCGGGAATCGTCATTGGCCACGGTCTTCAGCCAGTTCTGGGCTTCAACTACGGGGCTGGGCGTTATGACAGGGCATTGACTGCAGTCAAAATAGCCATTGTTGCGGCGATAGCGTGTTCTGTGGCAGTATTCCTGGTGATATACTTCATCCCGGAACCATTCATCCGCATTTTTACTACTGACAGGGAACTGATTTCTCTGGGCTCTTACGCTGGCAAGCGTATCTTCTTCGCCCTATATCTGATAGGCTTTATCATGGTCACTTCAATAATATTTCAGTCAATTGGTAAAGCTGTTCAGTCGTTTATCATGGCTATATCGAGGCCGGTTCTGTTCTTGATTCCGTTGCTGTTAACACTACCACGTTTCTGGCAACTGGACGGCGTCTGGCTGGCATTCCCTATTACCGATGCACTTACTTTTGTACTGGCGCTTGCACTTTTCGTCCCTCAGATGCGTGAATTCAAAGGTGGGAGTCTGCTGGCAGGGAAGGCGCAGCCCTTACTCGGACCTGAGAGCCTCGATAGGGTTGAGACGGGAGGCGTTCCAGGCGGGATAGAAACCAAAGAATAGGCCTATGCCCACCGATACTGAAATGGCAAGGACAACTATATCAGCAGTAACCAGGGTCGTCATTAGCCCCATACTGGAAACGAAATGTGAGACTGCCCAGCCCGCGAGTACCCCGATGATGCCACCGGCAAATGTCAGGAAAGCTGCTTCTACAAGAAATTGGCTCCATATATCCCGCTCTCTGGCTCCCAACGCCTTGCGAATGCCTATCTCTCTGGTCCTCTCCAGCACCGACACCAGCATTATGTTCATCACGCCGATGCCTCCGACCAGCAGTGAAATGGCAGCAATAGCGCCGAGCAGGAGGGTCAGTGTGCCTGAGGTTTCTTCGAGCGTGCTGGCCAGCTCTTCCATAGACATGATCCTAAAATCGTCCTCGGCAGAACTTGCAAGGCGATGGCGGGTGCGGAGCAGAGTGGTGATTTGCTCAACGACGTAGTCTGCTTGATCCTCATCGCTAACCGTCAGCGCTATTAACGACACCACGCGTTCTCCCTGAGCTGTCCGTCTCTGGGCAACAGCCTGCTGTAGAGTGGTCAACGGAATGATGACGGCATCATCAGACGAGGTAAGCCCACCCTCTTTGCTCTCTAGAACGCCGACAACGCGTACTATGATGCTGCCCATGCGCACTTGCTGTCCCACGGGAGCAGCGTCTCCAAAGAGCGTCTCTTTTATGTCGGATCCGATCACTGCTACCTTGGAACCTCGCTCGTAATCATATTCGGTAAAGAAGGCGCCGCTGGCAATCTTCAGGTTGGCTACCTGCATATAATCCGGGGTTGTCCCTGTGACCTGGGCATTTGTATTCTCACTGCCCACGACCAGCTGCAGGTTGCTGGAGGAATAGGGTGCCACGGCACTTATGTAGGGCACCTGCGCTGCTATTGCCTGCGCGTCTTCCATGGTTAACGTTTGGGTGCTACCTCCAGCACCTCTAATGCCTCCAGGGCCAAAACTCGCTCCGGGTCGTATGGTAATCATGTTTGCGCCCATGCTCTCGATATTGGAGAGGATTTGCGCTGTTGTACCTTTGCCGATCGACATGAGGACAATTACGGAGGCGACGCCGATGATGATTCCCAGCATAGTCAGGAAGCTGCGCAACTTGTGGGTGCTCACTCCAAGCCAGACAGTAGCGAGGAAATTTTGCCACTTCCTCATAAGTTTTCCTCCCTGACAACCTCGCCATCCCTGATGTGGATGATGCGTTTGCAATGCTTAGCAATATTAGCATCGTGTGTTACCATCAACAGGGTAATGCCCTGCTCGGCATGTAATGAGGTGAGGATGGAGATTACTTCCTCGCCGGAATGGCTGTCCAGCTGTCCGGTAGGTTCATCTGCCAGGAACAGAGAAGGATTCTTAGCCAGAGCACGGGCGATGGCTACCCTCTGCTGCTCTCCGCCCGAAAGCTCAAGAGGGCGGTGCTTGACTCGCTCAGAGAGTCCCACCTTAGCCAGCGCTTCTATGGCACGTTGACGGTCCACGCCGCCAGCGTATGTCATGCCAAGTTCCACATTGGCCAGTGCCGTGAGCCGGGAAAGCAGGTTGAAGGTCTGGAAGATAAAGCCAATCTTCTGACCTCTGATGGCAGCGAGTTCACTGCTGCTGAGATGGCTCACCTCTCTCCCTTCCAGGTAGTAACTTCCTGAAGTCGGTGTATCCAGGCAGCCGATGAGGTTGAGCAGAGTTGTTTTTCCTGAGCCAGAAGGGCCCATAATTGCCACCAGTTCACCCTGTTTGATATCAAGGGTTATTCCTTTGATAACGGTCAGATCTCCCTTGCCCATGGGATAGACTTTGGTGATATTCTCCAACCTGATCATCGTCATCTTGGCCCCATGCCTGGCATGAACATCATTCCGCCGTTAGGTCTTTCTTGTTGAGTCGTCGATGTAGTCGCAGTTCCCTGTGGAACAATCACCTGTTCGCCCTCACTGAGCCCCTCCGTTACCTCGGTGTATTGCCAGTCGCTGATGCCGGTGGTTATGCTGCGTTGCTCGGTCGTGCCGTCCCCCAATAGTACCTGAACATAGGTCTGCCTACCTGCGGTGGTAACAGCCCCATTCGGGACCAGCACTACATCGTTCCTCTCGTCCACTATTATGGTCACGGTGACGGTCATGCCTTCCTTAAGCTGAAAGTCATCGAGTATCGCCGTGGCCATCTGTCGCTGCTGCTCTCCCTGCCGCTGTTGCATCTGTTCCATCATTTCCTCGGCTTGTTCCTGAGTGATTTGGCCTGCCTCAATGGCCTGCTTGAGGCGCTCGGGAAGATTCCCTTGCTCCGTCTCCTGCATCGCCTCCTGTTTTATCTGTTGCTGTTCCTGCATCATCTCTGCCAGTGAGGCGACTTGCACCTTCACATTGTAGTTTACCACCCCTGACTGGATAGCGGCTGTTGGTGATATATGGATTACCTCAGCCGGAAGGCTCAATCCTTCTAGTGCATCGACCTGCACGGAGGCTTGGCCCCCAAGCTTCACCTGTAAGATGTCTATCTCGCTGACCAGGATGTCCGCTTCGAACTTGTTGGGGTCGGCGAGGGTTACCGCTACGGTGCCCTTCTTGACCTCATCGCCACCGGCCACGTTTACCTTGGTGACGAAACCGGCAAAGGGAGCTACAACCTCTGGGCTGGCATTGAGGGCTTGGTCCAGGTCTTCTTGAGCTTGGTCCAACGCTTCCTGAGCATCTTCGAAGTTTGCTTCAGCAAGCTCGAGCTTAAGCTCCAGTATATCTATCTCGTCCGGGTCTGTATAGTTTTGCACAATATCGCCGGTAACAGTTGTGGTAGTCTCCTCCTCAGCCTGCTCCAGAGCAAGATTGGCATTCTTCAGATTTATCTCAGCCTGAAGCAGGCTAAGCTGTTTCGCTGTCAATTGGCGTTCGAGGGTCTTCAACTCGTCTTCCCATTCTGTGGTATCTAGCCTAGCCAATACCTGTCGTTCTTCGACGCTATCGCCCTCCGCCACCAGAATTTCCTCCACCGTGCCTGCCATCTCGAAAGCCAGGTCTTCTGTAACAGACAAAGCCAGATTTCCGCTGGCAGTGATGTCTACTGTCAGGTCTCCTTTCTCCACCGTCACTATCTGGTTCTCTGTTACCGGCTCCGACTCCGGTTCGGAAGCACAGCTTAACGACAAGACGCCGATGCTGCATAGCGCCGATACTATTAATAACATTTTCGCTAATTTCATTGTCATTCACCTGTTTCTCATACTACTAAATTTAGCTAATTATCCTGGATATTGCATTATCCTAATTTGAGCAGCAATAAACTAACGTGCTCGCCAAACATTATCTCAGGGAATTATTAAGAACCTGTTAATTTCTGCATCCGGGATGAAAAACGGGCAAAACGAATCAATTAACAGGAAATTAACATTTCACCTGTATGATGCGCCTTATGATTGTGAAGGTCAGATATAGTTGTGCATTCGTGGCGGTGATACTGCTATTTGGTCTATTTTCACCGCTGTCAGCCCGAGCAGCATCAGATCCTCTTGAATGGGCAGCGATAGATAAGCCAGGACTCGAAGGGAACATAGTTGTCACCCCTTCAGAAGTCAGCGGAATCGCTGTTGGAGATGATGGAGTACTCTATGCTATAGACATGGAATACGCTGGTGTTTATCGCTCCTCGAATACTGGCGTGACATGGGAAGACATAAGCGACTATCTGGTAGATGCCAATGCCGAATTGCCTGCCACCAGTATGGCCGTTGCTCCCGACGACTCGGATGTCGTAGCTGTGGTTAGCAATGGTGCTGACAAGGTATACCTGTCGACGGATGGGGGGAAGGAATGGGTGGACATAGAGGTTGAGAGCTTGACGGGTACTATTCAGGCGATTGCTATATCGAAGGAATATAGTGAATCTGGCGATTCGGTAAGGGATATTGCTGTTGCTACTGCGTCCTGGGGCGACAACACTACCGCCGGACAGGTATGGATACTCCAGTTGGGGAAATCATGGACCTCATGGCAGGACCAGAAATTATGCGTCGACCCGGATCATCCCGGAGCTGAAGTGTCCGCGCTGGCCTATAGCCCCGGTTACAGGACAGATAGAACAATTCTGGCAATCGCTTCTACCGGTAATGACGTAGCGCCCGAATATCAAGATAAGACATGGTTATGTGTCGGTGAGCGGTACGTCTCAGATGGAACTACCCTGTGGGATAGCTTGGCTGGCTATCCGGTGGAAATTGTGTCAGCTGGTGATGGCTTTGGAATATCGTCACTCAATTCCTCGCTGGCTTTGCCCTCAGATTATTCCAGCGAGGAAGCATCGTCACGCCAGGTCTTCGTGAGTTACAACAGAGAGCCTGACGCCGAGGACGATGTCTACTGGCTCGATGATATCACCGTTCATAGAATGAGCGCCGACGGCGGGAACGCCATTAACATTAGCAGCCTTTCTTATTATGGCACCGTGAGCTCAGGCGAACTCCTCGTAGGCGATTCAGACCCTGTTTCCGGCTCAGTGACTGTTCAAGTTCGGAGGACATCCAACCCGTTTAGCGAGTATCCAGCATGGCGTTTGTCTTCTGTGGCACCCACCGGTCCGGGCAATGCTATGGTAAGTTGGGGACCTGATGGGGAGATAGCTTACTGCGGCACATCGCAAAGGCCAGGCCACGCTTTGGATGAGAGCGCATTCTCGGCAAGTGTTGATGGCGATAAATGGCGCCAGATGGGCCTTATGGATACGAGCATCATGCTCGGCGATGTTGCTCCAGCGCCCGACTCTGAAAGCCTGTTCATAACGACGTCTAGCTCTTTTGGGCCCGAAGGTATCTGGCGGAGCGTTGGTGACCCGCTGGGCACTTACTGGCAGCGATTGCTGGCGCTGGATACTAGTACAGGTGTTGTTATCCTGAGACTGAGTGCCAGCTACAGCGACGATTCTACCATCTATGCTGCTGAAGCGGGCGGGGATTTAATGGCGGTGTCTTACAACCGGGGTAACACCTGGAAGTGGTGCAGGGCGCCGGGGGTTGTGATTGATATGGTTGTACTCAATGAGGAGACCGTCTATGTAGCTTTACCCGATGGCTATATCAGTAAGCCTATTGACTACGGCTGGATGTGGGAGGACCCGGTAGATACAGGCCTTGCGGATATCAATATGTTGGCTATTGCTGGAAGTGGGACCATTCTGGTCGGTGGTAGAAACGGAGATGTGGCTTATTCTAGCGACGGGGGTGAGACATTTACTAGGATTCCTGAGGATATCGCTGATGGCGCTGTTCAGGTTGTAGCTGATGCGAACTATTCTGAAAACGGCATTATCTATGCCGCCACTGATTCCACCGACGGTGGAATCTGGCGCTGGATCATGGGAGCCTCATCTGAATGGGAACAGATTGATAAGAGCGTGACAGAACAGGGGCAAGAGCAGCGAATTGGCGGTTTGGTAACGGGTCCTGAAGGGGCACTGTATGCGCTGAGGCTGGAGCCAGTTAGCAGCACTGGGGGAGGAATGGGCCGGTCACTGAATCCTGCGGCGCCGGACTATATGGATGTGGAATTTGATTTGGTCAATCATGGGTTGCCCTCGAGGGTTACTTTCGGCTCAAGTATGCTATTTGCCAACGTTCCCCCTTCCCTGAAATTATCGGGAGACGCTGAGCAAAATGAGCTTTGGGCTATCGACACTATTAACCAGACTATTTATCGCTTTGAAGACACGCTATGTAAGGTCGGCCCGAGACTCAGTGCTCCTGAGGATGAAACGGTACTGGCAATTGACGGCTGTTCTTGTGATTATGTTGCCGACCTCTTTCTGCACTGGCTGGAGCTATCGGAGACCAGGACTTACGAAGCATCAATCTATTCGGACGCAGAGGGCATCCAGACTGTGTGGTCCGCCAGGAGCAGTGATACGGAGATAAGGGCTGTTGGCGGCTCTACCTTGGTAGGACTGCCTGGCGGCACTACCTACTACTGGAGGGTGAGGTCCGTAGAGCCGGTAATGAGCCCATGGTCTGAGGTCTGGTCATTTACCACTTCACTCAATGCTGTACCTGATGAAGTGTCTCCATTATCCGGTGCTACCGATGTGCCGATATCGCCTGCTTTCGCCTGGAATTCTGTTGCTAAGGCTACCGGCTATGAATTCATACTGTCGAGGGATAGCGAATTTGTAGATGTGGTGGCGAGTAAGCTTGGTGATAATGCCTTGCCTACAACTGCGTGGAAATGTGATATAGGATTGGACTATTCAACCAGCTACTTCTGGAAGGTCAGAGCCGTGAGTGCAAACGGCAGTAGTGAGTGGGTGACCAACGTGTTTACCACTCGGGAAGCGCCCCTGCTACAATCCTCGCCTGTATCTCTATCTCCTGCTCCTTCGGTCCAAGCAGTATCATCGATTCCATCCCATCTTCTGTGGATAATCATCGCTATTGGGGCTGCACTGGTTACTGTCGTGGTGATCCTGGCAATCAGGACAAGGGGGTAGTCTGCTTTGGGCACCTGTTAAGAAGCTACTGCGCAGTAGGTACGGTGAAAGAAAAGCGACTGCCTTTTCCTAATTGACTTGCGACTTCAATCTTGCCGCCGTGGGCCTCTACCAGTCGTTTGGCAATGGTAAGGCCCAGGCCACTGCCTCCTGTAGCCCTGGTGCGCGACTTGTCCACTCTGTAGAAACGCTCGAAAATGTTGGGCAAGTCCTCGGCGGGAATACCTTCACCGGTATCGGTGACAGCAACCTCTACGTAATTGCACTGCTCTCTGGCAGTCACTGTGATCGCACCTCCTGTGCTTGTGTGGGTCACAGCGTTCTCTAAGAGGTTTCGCAACACCTGGCTGATCCTAGAGGCGTCGATACTCACCAGTGGAAGCTTATCCGGTAGCTCGATAGATAGGGATATCTCCTTAGCTGATACAGGTGTCTGCAGTGTATTTGCTGTTCTTTTGATTAGCTCCGTGATACTTTCGGGCTGACGGACAAGCTTCAATTTTTCGGCCTCGGCGAGGCTCAGCTCTTGAAGGTCATCAACAAGGCGTGAAAGCAACATCGATTCTTCGTCTAGGGAGCGAATGGCGTCAGCATCCGGCTTTATCACGCCGTCCCGCATTGCCTCCAGGTAACCGCGGACATTAGCAAGTGGTGTTCTCAATTCGTGAGCAATATCAGCTACCATATTCCGCCGAAACTGCTCAGCTCTTTCAAGGTTGCTGGCCATTGAATTAAATGTGGCTGCTAGGTCTCCAAGCTCACCTCTATCGCTGACCTGCACTCTTTGCGAGAAATCACCGTGCCCCAGGCGTTTGGCCGCGGATGTGAGAACCCTGACAGGGGATAGGATTCTCCGCGAGAGAACGAAGGTCAATAGCAGAGCGATGGCAACAGCGATCAGGGCTCCCCAGATGAAGAAGCGGCCTATGGCCCTGAAAATGATTTGTAAAGAATTTAGACCTAATTCGGGTGGTGATTCAGGAGTAACGTAAAGTGTGCCGAAGGTGCCCGGGCGCCATGGGTATGATAATGGCCTGCCGGGTACATCGGGATTGTACGATTCTCCTACCAGCTCTCCCTCAGAGTCAGCGACTACTATTCCCTTTGTGTCGGTCACTATGATGCGCTGCCCATAGAGATTGCCCCATTGCTCTACGGAGGATTGGATTTCGTTCCAGTCTCGACGCAGTGAGTAGTAGCGGGAAAGCTCGCTTTCCATCCTGGCGGCACGACCTTCGTTAACGCGTTGTTCGAAGCGCCGGATCTCGCCCTGCGTCGCCTGGTTGATGAAGAAGAATACCGTACCGATGGTTGCCAGTATTACGAGAGTGAAAGCCAGGAGGAGTCGAAAGTGCAGACTGTTTGTCACCTTCCACCTCTGACGAATTTGTAGCCAGCCCCGTAGACAGTCCTTATATATGTGGGATGGTTGGGGTCTGGCTCAAGCTTTCGACGCAGATTGAGGATATGAACATCTATGGTGCGGTCAAAGCCCTCGAAGTCATAGCCAAGGGCCTTTTCTATAAGTTGCGCTCGGGTGAAGACCCTGCCAGGTTCTTTGGCTAGAACTCCCAGCAACTTGAATTCAACCATAGTGAGTTCGAGGGGTCTACCGGCAAGGGATGCCTCATGATTAAGGAAGTTGATTATCAGATCATCATGCCTGATTTCATCAGGACCTCGTTCTCCGGGGAGACGTCTGAGGATTACTCTGACTCTGGCAGCTAATTCTCTGGGACTAAAGGGTTTGGTTACATAGTCATCTGCTCCCAGATTCAGCCCCATCAGTTTATCTTCGTCGGTAATCTTAGCAGTAAGCATGATAATTGGCACGTCAGATTCCTGCCTTAGGGTGCGACAGAGCTCAAGGCCGTCGATGCCAGGCAGCATTAAATCCAAGACGATCAGGTCGGGGTGGCCTTCCCTGGCCAATCGCAAGGCCTCAGCACCATCGTAGGCGGTGAGCACTCTATAACCGTCTCTATCGAGGTAGAGCTTGACCAACTCCACGGTTTTCACATCGTCGTCAACAACCAGGACTCTGTGACCTGTCATCTTTCAGTCCTTAATCAATGCTAGTTCCGTCTATTATGGTACAAAACGAATGTTAAGTAAATATTAAGGCGCAACCTTTTGGTGCACCCCTCATGGGAATAGAGAAGGGGAGAGTGTTCTCCCCTTCTCTGTTACTGGGGCTTAGTCTGCGCCAGTGTAGCTGGTCAGGACGGGCTAGTCGATCCCGGGGGGAAGAGGTGCTTACCAGCCGCGTGCTCCGCCTATTCCGCGGAATCTGCCCCGACCAATGGAGTCGAGTCCGAATGGTACATCGGGCCTTGACTCTTGCCACTCCTTCAGCTCTGCCGGGACTTCGGGCCTCGCTTGTCGCCACTGATCCAATTGCTGCCTGAATTGCTCCATGTCCGGCCTCTGCTGCAACCATTGCCTGTACTGGTCGGCTTCATCCTGGGTTATCTTGCCTTCGTCAATCAGCTGCTGCAGGCGGTTTTCCAGAGCTTCAGCCTGCATCTCGCTTCGGGCCTGGGTGAGAGCATCCTTTAGGGCCTCAAGGTCAATATCGTCGCCGGTCTTGTCTGTATAGATTTCACGGGCCTTGTCCCATAGAGTTCCAAAGAGTGCCCCCGGACCGCTGTCGTCTCCGTTGTCGTCAGCAAGCACCGCTCCGCCTATGCCTCCGGCCAGAGCGAGGCAGGCCACCACCACGGCAACAATGAACTTCTTGCTTTGCCACATTTGTGTTTAGCCTCCTTTCTAAGTATTTTTCTAGTTAATCCTATCAGCTGAGTGTTAAGATCCTGTTAAGATTTGAGGCAGCGCCTGCAATTTTCACGTAAGTATTTGTCATAAATCAGTGCTGATCAGGGAAGCGGAAGAAGAAGGTTGTGATGCGAGTTGTACAGCGAAGTGCCAGTAATTTTTCCGGGCCCGATTGTGCCACTTTTGCTATCTGAGCACGTTGAAACAACTTGACAAGCCGCTAAATGCTCATGTACGATATACTAGTAGGTTAATGTATGTCACCTACCACACGTAATTTCTCCTCGTGTTTTGGGGTTGCAATCAATTAAGGAAGGAGGAAGGCAATGAATTCACAGTCTTCAAGAGTTTCTATCTATCGTGGTGACGAGATCAGGCCCAGGCTGAAGGACCATAAACGCTTTGCACAGCCTGTACCCTACGGCACCGATATAAAGGGGGTGTTCTTTGAGGGTTATCCTCAAATAACGAGGAAGGAGCCGTCACAGCCGGCCTATTCGGTTAAGGTGGAGAAGGATGTAATGGTCCCTATGCGGGATGGTGTGCGATTGGCGACCGATATATACCGCCCTGCTGTTGAAGGCAAGAAGTTCCCGGCAATACTCTCATACTTCTGGTGGGGGAAAGACGCCCAGGATGTTGCACGCTGGTTGCCCGAGCAGGATTACTGGGATACTCCTTTTTGGGACGGGTCTCTGGAGGTGGGAGCCATAGACTATTTTGTAGAGAGAGGATATGTGCGTGTTATACCCGAGCAGAGGAACTTTGGTAAGTCGGAAGGGACAACAGATCCTACTCCTCAAGACACATACGATGTTATAGAGTGGATTGCGAAGCAGCCCTGGTGTGATGGCAATGTGGGCATGATGGGCGCCTGTGGGTACGCCGGGGCGCAGACGGAAATCGCTGCCACTAATCCACCTCCTGCACTGAAAGCAGTTATTCCCTTCGAGGCTCTTGTCGGTACCGGTGAGAGCTTTCATGGCATCTTTGATTGTATGTTGATGAACATCTTTACAGCCAGGCATGGAAATGACCACCTGATGCCTGACAGGCACGTATTTCACCCACCGGCTATCTTCAATCTCCCCCGAGAGGAGTTAGAGGCCAGAGTTCAGGAAGCCCTGAACCACCCGGACATCAAGTATAATGCCAGATTCTACGCTATATTGAAGTATCCCAAGACCTATCCTCTGGTTTTCGCAGGGCTGCTCGACTCGTTTCACCCTGGCCCCTTTGATGATTATATCGGGTTGACAGTACCCGACTACAGCAATATAAAAATTCCCATCTACTTCTCCACTCCCTGGAATGAGAAGCTCTATACCTTCCAGACTTTTGAGATGTGGAGGAAAATAAGTTCGCAGAGCCGTAAGCTGGCGCTGTGGCCGTCGAAGGCACCGGGGCGGCCCTTCCTAGCGTACAGCGATGAGGCTCTGAGATTTCATGATTACTGGCTTAAGGGGATAGACAATGGGATTATGGACGAGCCCCCGGTGAAGGTCTTTGTGATGGGGATTAACAAGTGGCGTTTCGAGAATGAATGGCCGCTTAAGAGAACTGAGTGGACCAAATTCTATCTGCAGCCTGGAGGCGGGCTATCGACTGATATGGTGAAGGGGAAGCCGGAACCGGAAAGCTTTACACAGCCGGCGCCTTATCTAGACCCCAGTGTGTACTGTCTCACATACAACAGCGAAGTATTAAAGCAGGACCTTGAGATAACCGGGCCTATGGCCTTATACTTGGAAGCGTCTATCGACAAGACTGAAACCAACTGGATGGTGGACATAGCCGATGTTGACGAGCAGGGTAACCGCATGCTGGTAACCACTGGATATCTTGCTGCAGAGTACAGGGCTCTTGACAAGGATAAGTCTCTGCCTTACTGGCCCATCCACCCGAGGCAGGATCCTGTACCTGTGCCGCCGGGTGAAGTTGTTGAGTATGCGATAACGTTAATGCCGAGTTCGAATATGTTCAAGAAGGGTCACCGCATGCAGTTGATAATCAGGTGTCAGGACGACCTGCTCAGCCGGCTAGGCATCTGGGGGGTTTATATGCTGCCAGGGATGCAAACAGTCAAGCACGATATTCATTTTGGAAATTCATACTTGCTGTTACCGGTTATTCCTGTTAACAAGTAGTCATGCTTGATTGTTGGCAAGACTTATGACGGTATAGTACAGGCGCTGTTTACGAAGGCAGGCTGAGTGGCCTGAGGTCAGTTACTGGCCTCGTCTGTGGAAGAGTACTCGGCCCAGGCGGTAGTTGCGCAACTGATACTGGCGGGTTCGGTTTATGGTGAAGTGGGAAAAAGCATCTGCAATAATTGAGGCAGCATGTAAGATAACCTCATTTGTTGGTTCCCGTCTTCGAGACAGTCAGCTGAGTCTTATTAGTGCCCTCAGTTATGGCTGCAGTGTGTTTCATGCCGTGAGCTTGATTAATGGCTGCATTTTGAGGTTTGTGTTTCACCACTGCTGCGATCTTCTGTCATACAGGTGCGTCTGTACTAGAGTGGAGACGCCTAATCTCGTTATTTGTTAATAGAAGACGTTATTGAATTTGTGCGTAAGAGGGTTATGGATGAGGTTCTAGACAGTGAACGGGAGGTTGATGCCTATGGAGCAATGAAGGGAAAGAGGGCACATAAGTTCAAAGGATTCAGAGAAAGGAGCATGAAATGAAACGCAGACTATTCACATTGGTCTTATCAGTAGCAGTCATTGCGAGTTTGGTTATTGTTGGCTGTGCTGAGCCAGCACCGGCTCCATCGCCGGGGCCAGCGCCAGCTCCATCGCCTGCGCCAAGTCCTGCACCGGCGCCATCGGGTCCTAAGGAGATTCTTGTGGGTTGCGTCTCACCAGTAACCGGCATGTATGCGGGTATGGCTGATGGAGGTGTGCCTGGCATGGAATTCGCTATCGAGGATATTAATGCGCTGGGTGGGGTATATGTAAAGGAATATGACCGCAGGATCCCACTCAAACTTATAGTTGTTGACAGTGAAAGTGACCCGAACAAGGCAGGGACTCTCGCCGAGGCTTTGGGTCTGGAAGATAAGGTGCATTTTTTTTCCAACCATAATGAGCCACCTCAGATGTGTGCTCCGATAGCTACGGCAGCTGCCAGGCTAGGAATTCCTTACCTGGGGAATGTTGCTGTTTTGGAACCCTGGCTGGAGATGAGGTCAGCTATTTCGCCGGCTTGGACTAATACCTGGGCAATGGGATTTGCGATAGGTACGCCTGCAGCTCCTAGTACCATATGGGATAAGCCAGGGTATACTGTCATAGATAACTGGAAGGTTGAAATAGAACAATTCGGTGACCAGACCAGTAAGAAGGCTGGAATGCTGTGTAGTGATGACCCGGAGGCTTCTTCTTGGTACACGCTGTTTCCCCAGCTACTTGCAGGGATGGGGGTTGAAGTTGTGGGAGTGGATAAGAAGTTGGGCCTGTTCCCTACTGGCACCATGGATTTCACTTCTATCATAGAGGAGTGGAAAAGGAACGATGTTGAGATACTCTGGGGCAACTGCCCGGCTCCTGATTTCGGGGCATTCTTGAAGCAGGCACGGGCGCTGGGATTCGAGCCTAAGATCGTTTCGAATGACAGGGCAGGGCTTTACTACACTGATGTGATTGCCTGGGGTGGTGGCCTGGCCCACGGTCTAGGACTGAATGCCTACTGGTCTCCTGAGTCCAAGGTCTACGAGGCCATCGGTGATACCACGCCCATGAGCCTGTATGAGAGATGGCAGGAGAAGAAGAAGCTGCCGCTAAATATAGCTATGCCGCTCGGTTATCAGGCGATCCAGGTTCTTGCTGACTCAATTGAAAGAGCCGGCACACTGGATGGTGATGCCGTTCTAGAAGCTATCGCTGAGACGGATATGATGACAATACATGGGCGGATCAAGTTTGACCAGGAAACGCAATTTGCCAGGTTTGCTACTGCCTTCGGACAATGGCAGGAGCCTGACAAGGCAGGAAAATATGAATATGAATTCCGGACTGTCTTTTCTTATCACGACTTCATGCCGGTAACGGGTGAATTCATATTCCCAATACCTTACGATTAGACCGGAATCAAGCAGGACAGGGCCTATTCCAGGGCGGGCCCTGTCCTGCCTATCATGCTCAAGAAAGCAGACCTCTGAAGCAAATAAACGCGGAAATGTAAGAGAGGTATTTTGATGGACGCTATAATTGCTACCGGTAAATTGTCCCGAAGAGAGTATGGGATTAGAGTGGAGCGCTGTGTCTCCGTCCCTATGAGTGATGGAGTCAATCTGGATGTGGATATATTTCGACCGGCAGATACCGATGAGAAGTTTCCAGCGTTATTGGCAGTATCTCCATACGACAAAGAGGCGCAGTCAGACCGAGTCTGGCCTGTGGCTATAGGGACATCATTTATCCGTGGCCAAACCAATGGCAACATGGAAGCAGGTCCGTCGGATTTCTTCGTTCGGCGGGGATATGTCCATATAAAAGGCTCTGCAAGAGGCACTGGTAAATCAGGTGGAGCCTATCAGTGGGTATCGCCGAGGGAGATTGCAGACTTGTACGACCTTTGTGAATGGGCAGCTAAGCAACCGTGGTGCAACGGTAATGTTGGCATGGTGGGGATATCTTACTTTGGCTGGATTCAGGCATTAACTGCCGCTAAGCAACCGCCACATCTTAAGTGCATATTCCCGTTTAATGCGGCAACCGACCAGTACAGAATGCTCTGGTACCATGGTGGTATCAGATGGGAAAGCTTTGTAGCTCACTTGCTCAATTTGAAGTCTCTGGATATTCACACGGATGCTAGCGTGATGAGGGAAGAACTGGGTGATGAAGTATTTCAGGCTGAGATTAATAAGTTACTGGAAAATGAGGAGATTTACGCCCAGCCAATATTTGTCAATGCTTTGAAACATCCTGACAAACTCGGTAATGCGTTGAAGGTGGATATCCTGCTAAATGATCTGGCAGATACCAAATATTGGAAGGATCGCTATCCTGACTTTGATAACATCAAGATACCTGTATATTGTGGAGCGAGCTGGCATAAGTTCCCACTCCATCTGCCCGGCGCGTTTGATCAGTGGGCCAGATTGAAAGTACCCAAGAAACTGATTCTCGGCCCCCCCTATGGTCCGGACCGACCTCTGTACCAACTACAGTGGGAAATGTTACGGTGGTATGATTACTGGCTGAAAGGCATAGATACCGGTATCATGGATGAGCCGCCGGTTAAGATCTTTGTCAGGGGCAGCAATGAATGGAAATTCACAGATGATTGGCCAGTCCCTGGTACAAGCTGGATTCCCTTTTTCCTGCATGCAAAGGGTGTCTTGAGCGAGATGGAACCCTGGCCTGATGCACCCAGTGCCACTTTTGAAGACAGTCCAGCTAAACACGAGTCTCTCAGTTACTACTCTCCGCGTTTAGTTGAGGATACAGAGGTCTGCGGCCCCATAGCGTTAAATCTTTATGCATCATCTAGAGACGAGGAAATATATTTCTTTGTCAGCTTGTGGGATGTAGATGAGGAGAACAATAAGACCTTGCTTACCAGAGGTTGGCTCAGAGGTTCACATCTTGCGCTCGACCCGGACAAATCCAAGCCGTATCAGCCATACCATCCCCATACAAAAGCCGCGCCTCTAGTAGCAGGCCAGGTGTATAAGTTCCCTATTGAAATCATTCCGACTTGTAATATGTTCAGGTATGGTCACAGAATTATGCTTAAGATTTGCTGTGCCGATAATGAGAAGAATCCCAAGAACCCCCATGAAGAAATTCTCACGGGTCACAGCTGGCGCCAGACAGAAAATAAGATAACGGTGCTCAATGACGCAGAACATCCATCTCACCTGCTGCTTCCTATCACTAGGGGGAATATCATGGGCACCTATATGTCTGGTGGGTTGTTAGGGTAAAGGCTCAATATGTGATTGAATTAAGGATACTTTTGGAGGGAAAGAAATGGAAGAGGGGAAGATAATGAACGAAAATATGATCCAGGAGAGGGATGTGATGGTTCGTATGCGTGACGGGGTGCACCTGGCCGTGGACATTTATCGGCCCAGGGCCGAGGGTAAATATCCTGTGCTCTACACCTGCGCGGTTCATAACAAGGACTTGCAGCGGCCTGAAATCGCGGAAGCACTGCCGCCACAGCCAGCCTATGCCAGCCTGTGGTATGGGGTCATCGAGGGTGGCGATACAAAACGTCTCATTGCCAACGGTTATGCCCACGTAATCGCCGAGCTTCGTGGCGTGGGCAAGTCAGAGGGTGACTACGGCGAAGACCAGTGGGATCACTACGATATGATTGAGTGGATTGCCTCTCAGCCCTGGTGCGATGGCAACATTGGCATGATTGGAATATCTGCCTATGGGGGAGAGCAATTCCGGGCTGCTGTGCAACAGCCTCCACATCTCAAGGCCATCTTCCCCTACGACTCGATGGGGGGCTACAGTGGAATGTGGAGTCTGCGTGAGTTCCATCCAGGTGGCGTCATACACATGATGCCTTATCTATTAGGGATGTTTAGCTGCGTGCATGAGCCTTGCGGGCAACCCGGGCCGCTTCCGCCGGACGTAGAAAATAGGTGGGAAGAGGCGATGAACAACCCCGATTATATGATGTACGCGCACTTGTGGAATATTCTGACTCAGAAGGGACAGCGCCAGGGGATGGTCTTCTGGACGCTCATTGACCCGTATGACCACCCTGAGCTTCTTGAGAAGAGCGAGGAGGACTTCAAAAAGGTGAAGATCCCCTTCGTATGCGGGTCGGGCGCTTATGCGTATACCTATAAAGTCCACTGGCAGGGTGCCCAGCATTGGTTCATGAATGCGGAGAATGCACCCAAGAAGCGGCTTATATTCACAGGTCCAGCGCACTTGGAGCGGCCGTTTCACAGTCTGCACGACGAGATTATTCGCTGGTATGATTACTGGCTGAAGGGCGTCCAGAACGGGGTGCCTGACGATCCGCCAGTGAAGGTGTGGGTTATGGGGGAGAATAAATGGCGCACATTCAACGACTGGCCAGTGCCTGAGACCAGGTGGACCAAGTTCTATTTGGATAGCTGGGAGCGGCTCACTACCGAAGAGTCTTTGCCCCATGACAAGACTCAGAGCTACAACCCAGACCCCGATGTCTTTGCCCAGATGCCGCTAAAGAAGACTATGAAGGTGGAGAGGCTGCGCTACATGACTGAGCCATTACCGGATGACCTGCTTGTAGTGGGTCCCTGCTCACTAACCCTCTACGCTGCGCTCGACCAAGACGACACTAACTGGATCATATCCTTGAAAGATGTGGGTCCTGATGTATCTGTTCGCACACAACGGGAGGGTGAGCGCTTCTTGCCGGAAGATATACCTGAGCGTGAGTTGACCAGGGGGTGGCTCAAGGCGTCTCTTCGCGCCCTCGACCCGAAGCGAACCAAGCCGTGGAAACCTTTCCACAAGCTCACTCGAGAGGCCCGGCAATTAGTGGTTCCTGGAGAAATCAATGAGTATCGAATCGAGCTCTTGTCTACCGCCAACATGTTTCTGCGCGGACATCGCATCTGTGTGGACATTATGAGCCTTGATGTGCCTACGGGGACGGCTGGTCTCAGCAACATCGAATATATTGGGCAGCATGTGTGCAGCAGTAAAGCGGTGACGCACAGTGTCTATCACAACGCTAATTATCCCTCTCAGCTCTTGCTGCCCGTTATACCTCTATGACTGGGGCATATGTGAGAAAAGGAAGAGGGGCGAGTTAGTTTCAGAAGGGGGTGTATTTTGTTGCTCAGTATTCAGGCGGAGCCTAAACCAATAGAGATTGATAGCAGAAGGACTGCTGTACTGGTTGTTGACATGCAAAACAGCTTCTGCAGCAAAGGGGGAATGTTCGATATCCTCGGTATGCTTGATTCTACAAAGATAGCCCGCGTCATTGAAGCGGATAAGAAGGTTATCGAAGTAGCCAGAAAAGCAGGCATGAAGATAGTGTATATTAGGATGGCTTATAGAGCCGACCTTGCGAATGCGGGAGGGCCGGAATCGCCCAACTATTGGAAAGAGCTTGGTCTGGTAGCCATGCGGGAGCATCCAGAATGGAGTGGCAAGTTCATCACTATCGGTAGTTGGGATTGGGAGATAGTTGACCAGCTAAAGCCGCAGCCTGGAGACATAGTGGTTGACAAGAACAGGTATAGTGCATTCCAGCATACTGAACTTGATGCAATTTTGCATACACTCGACATCAAGTATCTGATATTTCTTGGAGTCGCTACGAATGTATGTGTCGAGTCTACTCTAAGGGAAGCGTATTTTAAAGAGTATTTACCAGTTCTGGTAGCAGATGCATGTGGAAACGCCGGCCCTGACTATACTCAGGAAGCGACTATCTGGAACGTGTCAAGGCTCTTCGGCTGGGTAACTACATCGGCAAAGTTGCTTGATGCCTTAGAGGGAACAGGATAGGCGCACCAAGGCGCTATTTTATATGGAGAGTTTGTTGGGGTAGGCGTTGGGTGTAAAGTGGAGGGGGCGACCTAAATGTACTGGCAGGCGGTTCTGCTCAGCTAAGGCACATTATTAGGAAAGCCACCCCAGTGGCAAGCGTGGCAACGCCGATTCCGAGTAGGATGTGTAGTGCACGTGGTTGCTTTGTATTCATTTTGACTCTTTCCCTTTGATTAGCGTCATATATATGCCATGAGCCGAGCCTTCCGCTCGCTGTTGTCTGTTAGACTGTTATCATATTACGGTGACTTAATCGTAACAACTTAATGTTAAGACCCTGTTAAGATTCAGGGCGGTGGCCGCCATTCGAGCGGGAAATGTGCATATAGACCCAACTGGGACTCTTAGCTACGCGACAACAGCGAGGATACTTCGCATAACCCAAGTGAATCAGCGCAAGCCCGTAGTCAGTTTTTCGATAATTGGTGTTGCCTCATCAATGCTTATGGCATAGCCCAGGCCTTCAACGCCCACCGCAGCAATCTTGACACTAGTAATGCCAATTACTTGCCCTGCCATGTTGACCAGCGGGCCTCCGCTGTTGCCAGGATTAATAGCGGCGTCAGTCTGAATAAGGTCGTACAATTCTTGTCCCGAGGATAGTTCCAGGGAAATCCCGAGACCGCTGGCTATTCCTGCCGTAGCACTTATTCCCAGACCCAGCGAATTGCCGATGGCCACCAGCCAGTCGCCCACCCTCAACGCAGATGAGTCGCCGATAGGGGCTGGCGGCAGGTTTTCAGCATCGATTTGAAACACAGCCAAATCGGTTGGAGGGTCCGTTGCTAGAGTATGCATATCAACTGGTAGAGTTCTTCCGTCATCCAGTGTAATGGTAATGCTCTCTGCCCCGGCTACGACGTGATTGTTGGTCACAATAGTCCCATTTTCGTCTATGATCCACCCCGAACCGGCTCCCTCCTGGGTGAAAGAATGACGGAAAGTATTGACAGTTGTCTCGGTATTGATAGCTACCACTGAAGGCTTAACCGCTGCGACAACACCGGCAATATCGGGTAGTACGGGTGAGACGCTTTCGGAAGCCAGCAGGGATGAATCAGTGCTGGCAGAGACGCTAATACCCCTGTTAGACAGATGGTCTGCCGGCACTGAAATATCAATGCTGAGTGGTAGCTCACATGCAGTGGTCAGCGCTAGCAAAACAATCAGTGAGAGGGAGAGCAAATTCATTATATTTATCCTCTTCATTGCTAATACCTCCTTCACTTGCAGCATAAGGCTTGTTGCGCTTGTCTGGGTCGTCGCACATCTTAAAACGGTATAACCAGTATGTTTCTCCTTTGTACCATAATCATCTACCACGAAATGCTAGCACGTAAGTATTAAAATCCCGTTAAGGCCTTGGGTAGATGCCGTAATTTTGTAGCGAGTTAGATTGATTAGGTTTTGATGACCTTGGAGCTGCCAATAGCAGCAAACCATTGGCACAGCGACTCAAATGAGTTTGCCCGGTTCAGAAGAAAACTCGCTTGCTCAGGAGGGGTGGGGAGGGCTAAGGCGAGAAGCTAAACGAGAAATTTAGGTGTATACTAATGGTGACTTTGGGGATATGGCTGGATTTTTTCACAGACATGGCAGACTCTCAGCATAAGGAAGGTTATTGAATGGTAAGTGAACTGAGGGTCGGCACCGGTTATGACAGCCATCCTCTGGTTTCAGGGAGGAAGCTCGTTCTAGGAGGTGTTGATATCCAGCATGACAAAGGCCTGTCGGGCTGGAGTGACGGCGATGTAGCAGCTCATGCCATAATAGATGCCCTATTGGGTGCTGCTGACCTTGGTGATATTGGCATGCAATTTCCTCCGGAGGACGCAAAGTATGAAAACATCTCTAGCCTGATTTTGTTGCGTAAGACAGCGGAGCTGCTAAACCGGGTGGGTTTCGAAGTAGCTAACATAGATGTCACTATAATGGCTCAGCGCCCTATGCTTTCGCCTTTTTTTGCAGAGATGAGGAAGCGCATCAGTCAGGCTTTGATTATCAGACCAACACAAATAACACTGAAGGCCACCACCACCAACGGTCTGGGGTTTATCGGCAGAGAAGAAGGCATCGCAGCTCAGTCCGTAGCTTTAATCACCACCATTTCGTAGCTTGGCTTGCCCCCTTTCCACGAAATTACAAACTTGACGGTATCTCCTTCTATTAAGTGCTTCTCGCTTTGGCCACGGAGCTTTTTGAAGTCCATCGATTCAAGAAAGGCTTTGAGGAGTTCAATCTTTGATTCCAGCTCTTTATCTTGCTGGAAGTTGTAGGTGTATTTGTTTACCGAATTCCAGTATTCCTCTCTGGCTGCAATTTCTATGCAGTGAGAAAGGCTTGGAAACAGCTCTACGCAATTCATATTTTAATCTATATCATCTGCTGGCAAATAGGTCAAGATTTGACAGGGTTGCCAGTGGCTGCTAAAATCATTATTGACATATGTTCATAATTCATAGTCAAATTAGGTGAGTTAGTATGGTAAGGCCGGTAAAATTAAGGTGCGTTGGTCAGTTGCCTGAGGCGGTCTGTTTTAAGCCAAGTGGCATCCGCGCGAATTTACTGCAGGCGGTCAGCCTTGCAGTTGACGAAATTGAGGCTATGCGTCTTAAGGACCTGGAGGGGCTGGAGCAGGAGGAGTGCGCTCAGAGGATGCGTATTTCGAGGCCGACTTTCCACCGAATATTGGGGTCGGCCCGGCGTAAATTAGCTGATGCCCTGGTTAATGGTAAGACGATTCAAATTGAGGGAGGAAATTTTGGGTTGCCGCATAGTCGTTTCAGATGCAATGACGACGGGTATGAGTGGGATGTGCCCTTTGAGGCTCTGGCTAGCAGAGCTTCAGTGTCGTGTCCTTTATGTGCGAGTGTGAATGTTCAACCTGTGTCTTTACCGGGTCTTGGTCGTGGTAGAGGCTATGGCAGAAGGTTGCGCAGGGGCAGGCACAATAACACGTAATGAGGTGAATTATGTCATTTAGATATGGGAAGGGAGCGATAGGAGTCGTGTCGAGGACAGGGAAAGGATCCGGTTCTTGTGCCGGATTTAGCAGCAGGCGTTCTAGCTGTGGAGCACCTTATGGTTACCTGCGGTACAGTGGCTGTAGCGTGCCCTGCGGATATCGCGATTATGGTGCAGGTTACACGGCTTACCAGGGAAGCAAGGTTTTTGGTTATGGCGACTTGAGACGAGCTAAATTTCAGATAGCCCGACTGTAGCAGACATAGAATGTGTAATGGGTATGTTTACTCTTATGTTGTGATCTATTGCCATAAGGAAGCTGATTGGCCTGGTGGCGATGGGGACAATATTGCTACATGTGACGGTAAGTTTGAACTTTTGCTAAGGAGGTGATAGAATGTGCGTTTGCTGTAGATTGCGCGATGCCTCGGTCAGCTATGGTGACAGAGTGCCTTATTCCATCTGTCTGAGGGATAGTGTTATTCCGGTGGATTAGCTAGGTGTCAAGAGTGGTGGATGGGAATGCGGGGAGACCGAGAAATGGGAGTGACGACCGAGCTGGATGCAGCAATGGAGTGACTGGAAGAACTTCGTAAGTAGAAAGGAGGTAAAGATGTTCTATGGATTTGCAGGTAGAGGATTTGGAGGTAGGGGATGGGGATTCGGTTTTAGAGGAAACTACGCCCCTTGGCCTTATGTTGGCCTAGGAAGAGGGGGACTGCCCCGGTGTGCTTATTATTTCGGTGGAGCAACAGTAGCTCCTGTTGGGGCGCGGTATCCCTATTATCGAGGTGTGGAGCTGGGAGCCGGTGTGGCTGGTGGGATGGGTTACAGGGGATCTGGATATGTGCCATTTGGGAGTTACGCTCCAGGCACGAGCCGAGAGCAGGAGCTTGATTCACTGAGAGATCAGGCACAGGTCTTGAAGGGCCAACTGGAGCAGATTGACGTTAGACTGAAGGAATTAGAGTCGGAAGCAAAGTAAGGAGGGTATTATGAAGATTGCTATATCCGCGACAAGCCCTAGTTTGGACGCCGAGGTAGACCCCCGTTTTGGACGTTGTGCGTATTTCATTATCGTTGACCCGCAGAGCATGGAGTTTGAGACCGTGGAGAATTCTAATGCAATTGGTGGTGGTGGAGCTGGCATTGGTACGGCTCAAATGATTGCCAACAGAGGGGTGCAGGTGGTGCTGACAGGCAACTCTGGGCCAAATGCTTATGAGACTTTGTCCGCCGCAGGAGTGAAGGTGATCAATGGTGTTACGGGGAAGATAAGAGATGCCATTGACGCTTACAGAACGGGTGGGCTTGAGGCTGATGCCCAGGCTAGTGTGGGGAGCCATTACGGGGTGGGTATTGATGGTGGTATGGGCAGAGGTATGGGTGGTGGTATGGGTAGAGGTATGGGCAGAGGTATGGGCAGGGGTATGGGTAGGGGGATGGGTTTTGGAATGGGCATGATGATGCAGGCAACACCCCAAGCCTATAGTCCAGACCATGAGGTGGAGGCGCTTAGAAGTCAAGCACAGACTATTAGTCAGCAGCTGAGCGAAATCTTGCGCCGAATAGAGCAACTGGAGAAGAAGGGCTCATGAGGCAGTTTTGCTCGTTATTATTCCAGCTGAAATGGAATCGACTCCTCGACAACGAGTTGCTCCACTGGCAGCTCTGTAATCCGGGTGCTGAGACCAGTGGTCTAAGAAGGGAGGTGATTTATGCCTAGAGGAGACGGTACGGGGCCCTTTGGTCAGGGATCAGGAACAGGAAGGGGACTAGGGCATGGCATGGGTAGAGGAATGGGGAGAAGAAGCGGGAATCGCGCTGGGGCAGGTCCCAGCGGGACTTGTGTCTGCCCTAGTTGTGGAACAAGAGTTACTCATGAGGTAGGTGTGGCCTGCTATGACCTGAGTTGCCCGAAGTGTGGCACGAAGATGGTCAGAGAGTAGAATGGTAATCTCTGTTGCCAGTGGTAAAGGTGGTACAGGGAAGACGATGGTGGCCACTAACCTAGCTCTGAGCCTGAGTGAGAAGGGCAGAGTGCAGTTGTTAGACTGTGATGTAGAGGAGCCTAACGCGCATATTTTTTTACGTTTGGGTTCCAGCCAAAGTGAGCCGGTGTTGATCCCAATACCCAAAGTTGATGAGACGAAGTGTACTTATTGCCGGAAGTGTGCTGAAGTCTGTGCCTATAACGCTATTGCTGTGCTTAAAGATAAGGTGCTGGTTTTTCCTGAGTTATGTCATGGGTGTGGAGCCTGCTCGTATTTGTGTCCCGAGTCCGCCATTATTGAACAGGGGAGAGAGATAGGAGTAGTTAGGAAAGCTAGCTCGGGAAACCTTGAACTTGTTGAAGGGAGACTCACAGTTGGCGAACCAATGGCTCCGCCCATAATCAGGGAGGTAAAGAGGCATATTGACCCGAGCAGCACGGTTATCATCGATGTATCTCCAGGAACTTCTTGCCCTGTTATAGAAGCGGTAAAAGGCAGTGATTTTTGTCTCTTGGTTACTGAGCCTACACCTTTTGGATTGAATGACCTCTCCTTGGCTGTGGAGGTGGTGAGGCAACTAGATATCCAGTGTGGTGTGGTTATCAATCGAGATGGGGTGGGTTATGACAGGATTGAAAGGTACTGTGAGGAAAGGGATATCCCTGTTTTGCTGAAGATCCCTTTAGATAGGGAAATCGCTTCGTTTTACTCAAGAGGCGTTCCCTTAATAGAAGGGATGCCCCAATGGAAGCCGGCGTTTCTTAGTCTTTTTGAAAGTATGAAACGAGTCGTTACTAGCCGAGTGGCAAGATGAAGGAACTGGTGGTTCTCAGTGGTAAAGGTGGTACCGGTAAGACTAGCATAGTGGCCTCCTTTGCAGCCATAGCCGAGAGCAAGGTGTTAGCTGATTGTGATGTCGATGCTGCTGATCTCTATCTTCTGCTTAAGCCAGAGGAGGGGGAGAGGAATGAGTTTTGGAGCGGTCAAGTTGCTCTTATCGACAAAGAGAAGTGCACTGAGTGCGGTGTATGCCAGCAACTATGCCGGTTTGGAGCGATAGAAGACTACGTAGTTGATCCGGTATCCTGCGAGGGCTGCGGTTTATGTTATCATGTGTGCCCTTTTGACGCGATAACTATGAGGAAAAGCATGTCTGGATACTGGTTCATTTCCAAGACCCAATATGGTTACCTGTCACATGCTAAGCTGGGTATTGGTCAGGAAAATTCCGGTAAGCTGGTGGCTCTGGTGAGACAAAATGCGAAGTCTATTGCTGAGAAAGAGGGCCTGGAGTACATCATCACCGACGGTCCGCCAGGCATAGGCTGCCCCGTTATCTCATCTCTCTCCGGTGCGAATCTGGCACTGTTGGTAACCGAGCCGACGCTATCAGGTATTCATGATCTTGAGAGAGTAATCGCTGTCTGTCGGCACTTTGGTATCCCGCCGTTGGTTTGCATAAACAAATACGATATTAACGAAGATAACAGCCGTCAAATTGAAGAGTATTGTGATAGGGGTAGGATAGAAGTGATAGCTAAAATTCCTTTCGATGGCGTTGTAACGGAGGCGATGGTTCAAGGGATGCCTGTAGTGGAATACTGCAGCGATGGTGTATCTCAACAGATAAAAGAATTGTGGCGGATTATTTCAGGCAAGTTGGACAAGTTAGGATAGGAGGAATTCCGATTTATGGATACATGTGCTTGGAATGCAGCAAAGCCGGGTAAGTATCTCTGGACTATACACAGTGGCATGTCTAAGTTGGGGAGGAGGTGCTTTGGTGAGGGGTCTAGTTATGGGACAGATTCTCGTTCGACTGAACGGTTCTGTCAGGGACGCAAATGAGGTACGCGGTGCCCGTGAAGGGGGGCAAGTTGTCCGAGCACTTCGGCCATTGCAGCCACTTTGCTTTATTCGATGTTGATGAGGCGAGAAAGGAAATAATAAGAAGGGGAACAGTGATTGCCCCGGAACATCAACCGGGGCTTCTCCCTGCATGGCTGGCAAAGGAAGGAGTATCGGTTGTTATAGCTAGTGGCATGGGCTCCAGGGCGCAAGCGATTTTTAGAGACAATCGCATTGATGTCATTATTGGAGTGGTCGGTAATGATCCTGAGAAGGCTGTCTTGGATCATATCAAAGGCACGTTGGCAGCAGGCGATAATATATGTGACCATTAGAAAAAGATAGGAGGTAAACTTAATGGCAAACGAGGATCAAATCAACAAAGCACTGGATGAAATAATTGTTCCCAGCATAATGCGAAGCTTGGTGCAGATGAACTTAGTTCGTGGCATAGAAGTAGAGGATAGCAGAGTAAGAGTGACTCTGGCGACAACTGCTATGCCTTCTGATGTGCACGACTGGTTAAGAACAAAAGTAACAAGAGCGATTAGCCAACTTGCCGGGGTGGGTGAGGTGTCCGTTGTTTTTGTTGACGCAAAAGCTAAGGAGCTTAATCAAATTGACAAGATAGTGGCGGTGATGAGTGGCAAGGGTGGCGTAGGTAAATCTTTGGTAGCTGGTTTGCTGGCTAGCGCTTTTGCACGGGAGCACAAAGATGTCGGCATACTAGATGCGGATATTCTTGGCTCAAGCATTCCGAAGATGTTTGGCTTGACTATTCATCCTAGTGGGAGCGAGACAGGTATTCTGCCCATATTGTCGAGATCGGGGATTGAGGTTATGGGTATGAACGTACTACTGCCCAGCGAGGACGAAGCGGTTATCTGGCGAGGTCCACTTATGTCAAAAGCAGTCACGCAGTTCTGGGAGGAGGTCCTCTGGGGCAAGCTTGACTACCTGATTATAGACCTGCCACCCGGCACAGGGGATGCTCCATTGACCGTGATGCAGACAATACCGATTTCGGGTGTGATTGATGTTTTCACTCCCCAGGAATTGACGGAAATGATAGTCAAGAAGGCAGTGAAGATGGCACAGAGACTGAATGTGCGTGTTCTTGGTGTGGTAGAGAATATGAGTTATCTGATTTTGCCTGAAACAGGTCAGAAGCTTGAGGTTTTTGGCAAGAGCAAAGGTAAAGAGATGGCAGAAGCTTCAGGAGCGCCGCTTCTAGGTCAATTGCCTATTGACCCAGAGATAGCCAAGCTGTGTGATGAGGGTGAAATCGAGAAGTACAGCTCAGATGCTGTATCTGAGCTATTTGCAAATGTGGTTGCTGTCTTGAATGAAAAGAAATAGGTGTAGCTCTGTGTTGCTGGCCGAACTTACAGCAGGGAAGGATGTTGTTCTGGGCAAATCCGGCCGTGTTCTTTTTCCTATTGGTGCTAGCTACTGTAAATATAGAGCCTATCTCTATTTTGAAGGCAAGGAATAGAAGCTGATCATGAAGCTAAGCAAGCCAATTGAGCAATGAAGGCTGATGTGTAAAATATTCTTGCCAGAGAGGCCAAAGATATTGCGGGGGCCTGATGCTGGATTCAAGAGACTATAGGAATCTATCGTAGGGTAAGAGAACCCTTGTAGCATGGTCACGGGCTATTTCGATAGAAGGGGATTGTTTAGGGTGAAATACAATTCAGTGAGATGCCGTGAAAAATATGGGCGGGACTGTGAGAAGAAGGAGCTGGTTGCGCTCTTCTGCTGAGTAACTGCGTTAACGAAGCATTCATGATTAATGGATTTCGAGAAATAATCCTAGTATGAAAGGCAAGGGAAGCAAAAGTCATAAGGAGGTAGACTGAAGGATGATCCCTGTAGTTGCGATTGTGGGTATATCGGAATCGGGAAAGACAACGCTTATTGAAAGACTTATCCGTGAGCTAAAAGCAAGAGGTTATCAAGTGGCTACAATAAAGCATGCCACGCACGACTTAGTTCTAGACAGAGAAGGAAAGGATAGCTGGCGCCATATTCAGGCTGGTAGCAAAGCTACTGCCGTTAGCTCGGCCGGTGAGTTCGCTTTGATCAGACCCATCAAGGAGGAACTCAATGTTAATGAGATAGCCCACCTTTTAGGTGAAGATTACGATATCGTGCTAGCGGAGGGATTCAAGCAAAGTGACACGCCCAAAATAGAAGTTCACCGGAAAGAGGTTGGCCCTCCACTTGGCTCCCTGAGGAAACTCGTAGCTATAGTCACGGACGAACCTTTGGAGACAAAAGTGAGGCAGTTTGATTTCGAAGACATTGGCGAGCTGGCCGATCTCCTGGAGAAGGGTTTCATAAGACCCCAAAAGGAGCGCCTGTCTGTGTATGTGAACAATAAGCCGGTCGCGTTGATGGGTTTTCCAGTAGCGATCCTCAGCAATGTCATTGTTGCTATGCTCTCTTGTCTAAAGGGTATAGATGTAGAGGGTACGGAAAGCATCGAGATTTTTCTCAAGAAAGAGCCAAAGCTTTGAATGTGGGGGCTTAGCTCGGAGAGGTCTGGTAGAGTCGGCTATGTTTATTTACTGCAGCCTGTTTCTCGGTCTGTTTCCCGGGAGGCCCTGACGCTTAAAGGATCGTCCGTTCCTTAATTCGTTGTCTTTCGTGCTGACCCCGGGCAAAGGCTCAGGCTATGGGACAACTACTAATGCTCCGACCCTGTGCCGCGAGCTGGACTCATTGAGGCTAGCAAAGTCCGGACCTACTGCCAACTTGAGCAATTGCTTCTCCAGAGAATCTGGCTCATATAATTCGCAGATTCTGGAAGGCAGCTCCTGTCTAGCGGGACAGCTCTGTCATATTTTGTCTCACTGATTTACGAGACTTCAATTACAGTTTTCCCAATAGTATTCCGCAGCCGTATTCCTACTGTGAGCAGGGTGACAATCACGTCATTCGTATCGCTTTTACAGGGCATGCAGGCGCACAACAGCCACATCCTACACACATAGATGTATCATGCATTGGGAAGTCATATAAATTTTCTTGAAAGAACGCGTTATGTGGGCATGCTTCAGCGGCAGCACAAATCCCTTGATCGCATCTTTCGGGATTGCACTGGTCGAAATCTATCGATGGGATCGCCTTTATAAGCATTTTTTTATCTCATTGGAAAGCAGGTATGGCTTCAACTTTTGTTTCACGAGCCTGAATGGGATTCAAGAGAAGACGTCAGCGACTCTGCATAAACCGAATAAGGCACTTGAGCTCTTTTCTCAATTGTCTTGCTTCTGTAATTTGACCTACACAGAATTTTATCATCTACCTGATTTTTCTGCTTAGCCCCTTCTTTCATTCGCATTTGTATCGCCCTTGGCAGCAATAGCCTGACTAGAACTAGCGTGAATAAACATCTCGCTGGCTATCGGATTATGACCCGAGTCAGGGCATATAATGCCGATCATGCATCCATTCCCGTATTCTAGGCAGTTACCTTTGTTCCAAAAAACATTCCTAGAAGGCCGCTGCTATCCTCTAACATTCTTTTGACCTTCAGGTCTGTTTTGAGTAAGACAATCTCGTTTGTTATTTCTACCTTACCACTTATGAGGTGGCCTCCAATAGTGTTCTTTTTTTCATTCCCCAGAACCGCATGCAAATGGAAATTATACTCTCCTTCTTGGTTGGAGATATTACCGGTCAGGGCAAGCAGCTCATGTGGTGCTTGGAATTCTTGCGGTGTATAGTTGTCTTTTTCCTTGTAGTAGCCTAGCTGGAATTGTTTCAACTGGCCCAGGCCAGATAAGATCACAGCCGTTTCGATCTGGTGTTTCTTACACACTCTTCTCAGTTCGTCATAAATGTCTTCGTTGGGGAACAATCTCACAAATACTAGATTATTTTTCTCCTGGCTCTGCATTTATTTCCTTTCTTTTTGGTTACCCTTTTCTGAAGTTCAGTATTTGCCCCTCTTGTGGTCATTATTGTCATGAGCGAGCATCTTTGTATGTTCTTTTTTTGGAGCGAAGTCTGCATTTTCTATTTCAGCCCTTGCTTCCGATTGCATGTGCTTCAGCCAACCCGAAGGCAAGGCAAACGGTTTCTTAATTCCGCATGTGTGGTCAAGCAACCTTTTCCCATTATATGCTTGCGGGACATAGTAAGGGCGAAAGGTATCGAGGACAGCTTCGTCAGCACACGCATCAGTCAAAGCGATTCTTAGCTCAACTGGTGAATCCATTCTCTTTATGTTTGCCAAGCCTGCTGGCTGTGCTTTTTGCATCGGCTTGTCTAAGAACCTCTTATATTTGTCCAAAGCGTGCACTCCACCTTGCTCACCAGCTATTCTGGCAGTCGACATAGGGTGTGTGCGGGAGTCACACTCAAAACGCCGGGCAACCTGGCGAGGGCTAATGCCTAATATTTCTAATACCCTGAAGTATTGTGATCTTAATCGCATCTTGTCACACAGCGGTAAAACACAAAATTAGGTCGCGGCCTTTGCACCTCAAGATACCCAGAGGTTGGTAGCCTGAACTGAACTGGCTATGGCATAATTCTGTCAAGCGCACCTTCTATTGCTTCCTTAGTTGGGAAAGAACCGACCTTCGTGAATTGAATAATGCCGTCTTTATCGATAAAGAAGGTAGCGGGGATGTATTGGATGTTATACGTCGAGGCTACATCCGTTTTGGCAGCAAGTATCACTGGGAGGGAAAGGTTATTGTTGTCTAGGAACTCTGTTACTTGAGGAGGGTCCCCGTCTATGTTGATAGCCAGCAATACCAGTCCTTTTGCAGACCATTCGTCGTGCACCTGTTGGAAATAAGGCATTTCTGAGACGCAATGCTGGCACCAAGTTGCCCAGAAGTGGAGCATTACCGGTTTACCCCGCAGCTCACTGAGGGAAACTGATTTGCCCTCAAGATCATAAAGCTGAAAATCAGGTGCTAGATTACCTATCTTTGTTCCTTGAGTTGTACTGGATGGCGCCGGCCTCTTTGAGCCAAGAACAGCAAAACTGATGAATGTTAAATCATAGAGCTGAGTTGTTACTGAATGCACTGTGGTATCAACTCTTCTATATTGAGGTTTGTACCATTCGGTGCCGTCACAATAGGCGATGTAAAGCTCTCCTTCTCTTATCCCTTCGGGTAGTTTTCCAGGGTCATAGCGCAAGGTTAGTGAGAGCTCCGGGTAGAACGTTGCGCCTCGGGGTTCTATATTGTAGGCTGAGCTAATGATGTAAGCGTTTTGTGGGGGAGGGGGTGAGTTTAAGTCCACGGCAACGCGGATGGCCGAGAGAGGCCCATCGTCTTTGTCGAGCACGTTAGTTCCCTTGTCGAGGGACAAACTAATTTCGCCCTGAGCGGCTGATACCTCTACCTTTGACTTCAGCTTTCCCTCGTTATCAAGAAAGAATTCATGGTTCTCGCCAAGTAAATTAATCTGCAATTGGTGGCTTGCCATCCCTTCTGTATCGGTTGCGATAGAATTTGAGGAGCAGCCGGCTACTGTAAGTCCCAAGACGAGAACCGGTAAAAATGCCATTAAGAACGTGGCTTTTAGGAGTTTATTCGTAGTTAACCTCAAACGTATTTCACCTCTAAGTTAGGGTTAAAACCAGATCAGCTTCTTTGTCAGGATGAGTGTGCCAACAGTTGTAAGCAGTACTCCGCTAACGATGTAGATTGCGGCGGAATAGCCGCCGATGCGTTTTAGCAGGGGATTAACAGAGTCGAATGCGGCTCCTATTACCAAGAGAGGGATTCCTAATCCCAGAGAATAGATGCCGAGGAGGTAAGCGCCATGCCACGCTTCCTCATAACTCCAGGCAAGAGCTAGAATACCCCCCAGTATACGGCCAGCAGATGGGGTCCACGCTAAAGAGAATATGGCTCCTATTAGTAACGAGCTTAAGTAGCCAGTAGTAGTGCCCCGGGACATGGATAGATGTTTCTCGTAGTTCAACTGTGGGATTTTCAGGCTAGCCAGCATAATCAAGCCTAAACATATTAGCAAGACAGCAGCTATTTGACGAATTGTTGCTAAATGAGAGCTAAGGGCAAATCCAGCGAATCCAGCCCCAGCCGGCATGATAACAAAAATTGCGGTAAAACCTACTACGAAGCTGACGGAATGAAGGAATATTAAAGTGCGCTCGTTGTAAGTTCCGGGCACAAGCACATCAGGGCCAGCCAAGCTAGCAATGTATACCCGCACTACGGGCAGCGAACAGGGTGATAAAAAAGATAGTAATCCTGAACCGAAAGCAACAACAAGCGATGTGTTTTCCATAACCTGCTGTTTATGATATTCCTAATTATTCTGGTTTATCTCTTGCAGGTACCTGAAAGTGGACATGGCGGCAGTAGCACCATCACCGATTGCAGTGGCGACCTGACGCACTGAGTTCCTCCGTATATCGCCAGCAGCGAATATCCCAGATGCAGAGGTAGCCAGCATTTCGTCCGTGCAAATGTAGCCGGTATCGTCAAGCTCTAGAATATTAAAAAATTGCTGGCTATTAGGCATAAGGCCTACCGCTACAAAAACACCGGCTACCTTCAAAGTAGAATGCTGCCCTGTCTTAACATTCAGCAGTTTGATTTCCTGCAGTATCTTATCTCCCAAAGCTTCCTCTACCACAGTGTCCCAAATGAACTCCAGCTTGGGTTGGGCAAATGCTCGTTGTTGGAGCACTAGGCCCGCTCTGAGTTGATCTCTTCGGTGTATTATATAGACCTTCTTAGCATGGCGCGTTAGCTCCAGGGCATCGGTTATAGCGGTATCACCTCCACCAACTACGGCTATATCTCTGTCGCGGAATAGGAAGCCATCACAGGTAGCGCAATAGGAGATGCCGTGACCTGATAGCCTTTCCTCACCGGGGACTCCCAGCCTGCGATACTCAGAGCCAGCAGCTATGATTATGGCTGTGGCTTCAAAGATTCCTTCAGTGGTGGAGACGGTGTATGGTTGTCCTTGAGTAAGCCCTGTAACTTCAGCGGTTACGGCCTCCAGTCCATATTTCATTGCCTGCTGGTGCATGCGGGAACTCAGCTCAAAACCGCTTATGCCGTCAGGGAACCCGGGGTAATTCTCTACCAGAGAGGCATTGACTATCTGACCTCCGAATACGCCGCGCTCAATCAGTAAGCTCTGAAGGCCCGCTCGCGAGGTGTATAGTCCGGCGGTAAGTCCTGCAGGACCACCTCCGATTATGATTACTTCATATCTTGCCACTGTATGCCTCGATTACATAATCCAGGTGAATGTCGGAGTCTGGCTCGGGTGTAGGCTGTGCCATTTAGCAAGCGGTTCATCTCGATTTTATGTGTGCTCTGGATCAGGCACGACAGAATCTACCGGGCAAAGCTCAGCACACTTAGGCGATTCGGAACCCCCGACGCACTCAATGCGCTCATCCAGTCAACCACGTAAATATTTTCACGCCCTGATATTGCTCCGTTGCATCACTCAGCTGCATAGCCAGCACAACTGATGCAATCATCGATGATTTTGCAAGCCATCTGCTTACCTGCTTTAACTTGTTTATTGCTAGCTAATAACTGCAAGAATATCGCTTTTTGAGACGATCAAGTATTTCTTGTCCTCAAATTCGATCTCATCACCCGTAAATTTGGCATAGACTATTGTATCTCCGACTTTAATTTTCTCGGCAAGTTCCTCGTCCGTTCCAACTGCCACTACCTTCGCTCTTATCGGCTTCTCCTTGGCTGTATCGGGAAGGATTATGCCTCCCTTGCTTTTAGTCTCCTGTGTTTCTTCCGGCACCACTAACACACGGTCCTCAAATGGTTTGATCTGCATTTCAAAACCTCCTTTTCTATCTTATGTCCAGCAATTTATTGATTTTTGCCTTATCAAAACCAACAACGGGATGGTTATTAATTAAGACGACAGGTACGCCCATTATGTTTCGACGCTGAAGTTCCCTGGCGCCTTCAGGGTCTCGCTCCACATTTACCTCCCTGAATCTGAACTTCTTCTCCTTGAGATACTGTTTCACGCTGTTACACCAGGGGCATGAAGCTCCCGTAAGGATTATAATTCGTGGCTGACTTGCAGCAGGCATAGATACCTCATTCCGTTCACAATTATTGGCTCGCTGCTGGCATTGTCACTTTGCCGCCTTAAGCAAGCGCAGGTGCGCTCTTAGGAAAAGTTCTTCCTGAAAGCTAGTAAATCCTTGTCTCAAGAGCATCTCCTTGAGATTGAGCTTAAGAAACTCTGAAGCAAGCTGGCACTCTCCGTGGGTAAATGCCCATCTAACGGGAAACCATAGCCTGTCTAGATCAAATTCATTATAATCCAAAATACAAAAGCTGCCCCCTGCTTTTAGGGCTCGGTACGCATTGCCGATAATGACAACTTTTTGCGCATCCTCGAAACCATGTAGGACGAACGAAACAAATACTTTATCGAATTCGTCCCGGTATGTCAAAGGCATCTCAATTCGTTGCTGAATGAATCTCACATTGCTATATGGCTGGCAGCGCTTTCGAGACAAATTCAGCATTTCATTACTGATATCAAGTCCCAGGACGCTACCGTTAGAGCCTATCTTCTGAGCTATAAGCTTATCGTTCCTGCCTGTTCCGGAACCCAAATCGAGAATTGACTGTCCCTGCCGGATATCCATCTTATCAACAACTTCCCTTATTAGTCGAGCGTAATACCCTAGAGATATGGCATTCATAAGCAGGTCATAGAAGCGAGCTTCTGTAGGTCCTACTGCCACTCTAGATCTGGGTGATGACACAATAAACCTCTAGCTAAGCATGGCGATGTAGTCTTTAGCCAGCTTGCCATTTATAGCTCCCCCAAACATCTCTCCTCTCTTTACCTTCTCGAGTGCTAGGTGCTCGCTGGCAGCCATTCCGGCTGAAGCTCCTTGAGCAGCGCTAGTAATAAGATGTCTGTGGCTTCCTGTGATCTCGCTGCAAGCGAATATCCCAGGCCTATCAGTCATCATCTTGTCGTTAACCTTTATAAACCTACCTGCCATCTCAATGCCTGCTTGGCGTGCTAGCTCGGTATTTGGTTCTGTACCTACACAAATAATTAGCCAGTCAGTTGCTACTTCCCTTTGCTCGGCCGTTTTGCTATTTACCAGCACCACCGACTTAACTTTGCCATCCCCTCTGATTTCCTTAACTCCGGTGTTACACCATATCTTGATGCCCTGTTCCTCTAATGTTTTCACCATCACGGGGTATGCCTTTGGCCATGGCAGGAATTCTATAACCGTGACATCGGCGGTTTCGGTTCTGGCCAGAAGGGCGCTCTTGGCTCCGCTATTCCCGGCACCAACCACCAGGACTTTCTTTCCGGTAAACTCCTTGTGGTCCCTCTTGGCGTAGTAGGATACGCCTTTGCCAGTGAATATGTCTTCTCCCGGTATACCAAGTCGTATCATGGTACTGCCAGTCGCAATGATTATAGTCTGCGCCCTGTATTGATTTACCTCAGTAGTGACAATCTTGTCTTTGGCATTGAGACTGATGACTCTTTCGCGTCTCAACTGCGCTCCAACTCCTGCTGGAGGGGGTAGAGTCGCCTGTTTCTCCATATTTTGCATTAGTAGTGCCCCGTCGTCGGCGGGAAAACCGGGGTAATTGCTTAATGTATAGGATACGGCACCTTGGCCGCCGACCCAGCTCTCCTCCAGAACCAGTGTGCTCCAACCATCGAGCTGGGTGAATATTGCTGCCGATAAGCCGGCGGGACCAGCACCAACGATGACTACGTCTCTCTCTTCCACAGTATTTCTTCCTGTGTGAATTAGCGCATGCGATATGTGCTAATCTACAAAAACCGTATTGCCTTCAGGGGACAAGACTGAACACATATGCCACAATCCTGACAGAAGCCCGGGAGGAGATAGGGGAAATCATAAGGCTCCTCTTGCCTCCAAACATTGGTAGGGCAGCTGCTTACAGCAGGGCATACTCCACTGTCGCATTTTTCCGGATGGCAGCTTTCATAATCCACAGCTACCTTAATTTTTAGATCTAACACTGCTGTCTTCTTGCCAGAATAGTCAAAACAGCAGCCTCATTACATGTGCTCCGAATGTACCACTATATACAGTTTGCATCTTAACATTAAGGTGATTCGGGTCTGTCATCTGCTATGGCACTCCTGCTGCGTGAAAGTGGCCATTGTTGCCATCAGTACGCCGTCAAGAGTACTAGACTATTTTTTGTGCTCCTTACATTTAATAGATAATCCGCCGAATGTGTCTCGACCTTAGTGGCGGGAAAATCACTTCCAGTTTTTACATATGCTACAAACCTGCTATTTGGGTGAGGCTCAAATTGAATTCTCTCCTATACGCTCGGCATTCTAGCTACTCATATTCGCCCGGATCTTCCTGCCGTAGTAGTATGCCTGTTATGTATGCCTCCCATAATCGACCCTCTTTGGTCACGCAAGCAAATATTTCGATAAAGTGCGGTCATGCTGATGTTGTGGTTTTCACTGTTGATGCTGATAGTAGAGCTCCCTGACATCTAGGTGAGTATCACCCTTCGGCATAATTTCCAGAAGGGATCTTCACTGTGGTGCAGTGGGTGGCACTCGGCCTTGAAGTTGCGGCTGTCTTCCATGGTCGTGTGGCAATATAGCAAATTGCGTTCCTGTTGTCAAGGCAAAGTTGCGAACTCTCCAGCCCGGGCGATAGCTAAGGGGCATTTTTTCATGGAGGATGTGCTGAGTAGTCGGCCCTCTGGATTAAGCAAGTAGCGGATTCAGACGTGTTGCTGTCTACTACATCTGGAGGGGCGCTCAGTCTTAAGTAAGGTTGTGGAAATTCTCTAACGATTATGCTGCAACGATTCTGAAGTGAAAAGCAGCAGAGCAAAGCAACCGGTTCACAGAACGCTTCTTGTGATAGAATGATGCATGGCGTATTGCATTCGGGAATCATGCTGAGAGGTTCGCAGAATGGAGAGGGAGGCATTTGAGGCAGTTGTTGCAAGGACAATCAACGACCTGCCGCTCGAGTTTCGAGAAAGGTTGGAGAATGTTGACATAGTTGTGCAGGATTGGCCAACACCAGAACAGCTCAGGCAGGTCAAGCTTAGACATCCCGGCCAGTTGCTGGGTCTTTACCATGGTATACCCCGGGCTAGGTGGGGTAGAGGGTATCGAACGGTTCTACCTGACAAGATAAGCATTTTCCAGAAGCCCATAGAGGCGCAGTGTCATTCAGCTGAGGAAATCGAGCTGAAAATAGGAGAAGTTGTGCGGCATGAGATAGCTCACCATTTTGGCACTGACGAGAAGACTCTGCAGAGGATAGAAAGGGAAAGGCGGCAGTCAAAGTAGACGTAGAAGTCAAACGTTTGGCTATGGTAAGCGTTAATGTAACAAAACCTGAAGAAATACCGGCTAGTATTAACGCCAGTCGAAGGATTTTGGCTAGAAGGGTTTTTCAGAGCTATTTTCCCCTATTGCTGGTGCTGTGGATACTGTTCGTGCTATACCCGAATCCCTTGAATCTGCCGCTTAGCATTGAGAGGGTTTTTGACCCCGACATTGACCCTGGTGCTGTCGAACCAATGGCAGGAGATTTTCCTTCTGCTCCCGCAGATATAGAGAAAGCGGTGCTGGAGAGAATACCGTATCGATATGACTGGGAGGTTTATAGCGTGCCCTGGTATTTTCCCACTGTAGGGGAGGTATTGGAGAAAGGGCAGGGAGATTGTAAAGCGCGTGCCCTGGTTCTGGCTTCTATTTTAGAACTGAGGAACATCCCCTATCGAGTTAATTTGTCTCCCATACATGTCTGGGTTGACTATGAGGGTAAAGAAGAAACATCGATTGAGAACGCTAAAGTTAAGTTTTACCAGCAGGACCCTGAAACCGGCGAGAGGTGGTTCCAGTTCCCTGAGATTGACCTGAGAGAGGTAATGGATTCCCTCTGGGAGGGCTTCTGGCTTCCTATGCCCGATGGACGAAAGGCGCTTCTCCTGTCCGGCTTATTGGTTTTAGTAGGGGTCAGGGTGGCTTTAAGCAAGACCAGAGCCGCCCAATGAGAATGCGTTTCTCCTGTCACAACAACAGGTTGACAATTGCCTAGCTAGATTAAGCCAATCTTGGTCTTGTATATGTCTTCCGTTAGCGTTGGGTAAGGGTATAATTGAATTAGGAGGGAGTGGAAGTGAAGAGGACATTCTTTCTAGTGACCCTTGCAATCATACTTGCAGGGATAGTCGTGTTTGGTGTGGGTGATATTGCCATTTCTTTTGCTGATATTAGAGTTCCTGAGAATGAGGTGACAAGCGGCGAAGCCAATAATTGCTCTGCGAGTGCCAGTATTCCCAATACTGAACTAGCCAGCAATAAAGTCAATAATGCTTCAGTAAGTGCTACAATTGTTATTAAGATGACTGGAGTACTTGACCAGTAGTCTAGCTAAGAGAGTCTGAGAAAGGAGGTTTATGCTAGCATGACAGCTGATGATACGGTCGTTAAATGTGGCAAATGCAAGGCAGTATTGAAAGAGAGAAGTGATATCCAGCCAGCGCAGCGAACTCCGTGCCCTGAGGGTGGTTCTACTTCTAGAGCTTTCGAAGTAAGAATGCACGCAAATATATTGATTCATACAAAGGTTGCTATGAAAGCCAAACACCCAGGTGAAAAGAAGTCTTTTATAGTGGAAGTCTCAGGGTCTGACCTATATCGAAGAATGAACAAGTGGATGAAGCTCAGTAGAGTGATTGATAGGGAGAATGACTATTATTGTGAGGTGATAACTGACCCTGTTACTGGGCAAATCGTTCATGAATGCATTGAGCCACTATCAAAGCACACTGGACACGGGGATGCCAAACATAAGAAGACCAGCCCCTGATGTTCAGCTACCTAGCTCCTGTATCATTTCTGCGCTCCCTGTGACGCCGTCGGCAGGTGGTGCTAATGTCTCTCGATTTTTGACGTTCGGCGTGCTCTATTATCCAATACACCCTCGTGCTATCCTCACACTTCACTAACCAACTATAGCTCTATGAAGATTTTGCGAGAGTGGAGATAGAATAAAGCTACATGTCATACTTACTTCACCCGTATGCCTCATAGCTATGGAGTCAACACACCCGAATAGGAATCGTTTAGCTGCAGATATTTGTTAACAAACGGTTTTTTGTTGTAGCTGGTCTATGGTGGGCAGTAGAGGACTTGAACCTCTGACCTCCTGTGTGTAAAACAGGCGCTCTAACCACTGAGCTAACCGCCCGTGTGGCGCTATATGAAGTTTGAGTAGAGTTGGATTCCCTGGAATTCTATGGCACGCCTGGCGGGATTTGAACCCGCGACCTCAGCCTCCGCAGGGCTGCGCTCTATCCAGCTGAGCTACAGGCGCATCTCCTTCATTCCAGACGGTTCGCGCTCTACTAAGTACGCTTCTCAGTCTTGATATACATGGTGCCGAAGGAGGGATTTGAACCCTCACGCCCTTACAGGCACTACGCCCTGAACGTAGCGCGTCTGCCTTTCCGCCACTTCGGCTCTCACCCATATTCTGCTTTCTTCTCACAAAAACAGCTGGTCCACCAACGACTTTATGGTGGGCAGTACTGGACTTGAACCAGTGACCTCTTGCGTGTGAAG
>CAYMVL010000035.1:0-14420 GCA_964394145.1 uncultured Dehalococcoidales bacterium
GACGCTCTCATCACAGGTACAGCTATCTTGCAGCCGTCAAACGGGGCAGCTAGAACGACTGTAGCTGGCGATGCGAACGCCATCGGCTTCCTCTCCTTCGGCTATCTCGATAGTTCCGTGAAGGCGCTCAGTGTAGATGGAGTAGCCGGTACAGTTGAGAATGCCAAGAACGGCACATATCCAATAGTGCGCCCGCTGCTGCTACTTACCAAAGGGCAGCCAGAAGGGATTGTGAAGGAGTTTATGGACTTCTGCCTCGGCCCTGAAGGACAGGAGATCGTAGCCGAGGACTATATACCGGCCATGTAATTCTTAGCAGGGGCCAGCCCACAGGGACGGCCCTTGCATTGGGGGTTATCTCCGAGATGTCTCGTTATTTTACGGATCGCCTGGCTAAATACGTGGTTTTCATCGCCGCTACTGTGTCCTTCACGGTGCTGCTGGCTATTGCCATTTTCATCTTCAAAGACGGACTCCCCGCTTTCCGGGAAATAGGTGTACTTGATTTCCTCTTCGGCACAGTCTGGCGCCCGGGGCAGGAGCAATTCGGCATCCTTACCATGATCGTAGGATCGCTGCTTGTTACTATCGGTTCTCTCATTCTGGCAATACCGCTAGGCATCGCCTGTGCCATTTTGCTGGCTGAGGTGGCACCAAGCAGGCTTCGCCAGTTCCTGAGGCCGGCAGTAGAGTTACTGGTAGGAATACCATCAGTCGTCTATGGCCTGGTGGGGCTGGTACTTCTGGTTCCGGCTGTACGTCAATTCGGCGGTAACGGCTTCAGCGTACTTGCAGCGTCAATAGTCTTGATGGCTATGATACTGCCTACTATTGTAAGTATCAGCGAGGATAGTATCAGAGCGGTACCAGCTTCTTATAAGGAGGCAGCGCTGGCGCTGGGGGCGACGCAGTGGCAAATTATACGGGGTGTACTGCTACCGGCAGCCAAGTCTGGTATTGGCACCAGCATAGTGCTAGGCATGGGACGTGCTATAGGCGAGACGATGGCAATGATTATGGTCATTGGAAACTGCATAGTATTTCCGAAGACGCCTCTAGATCCGGCCCGCACATTGACAGGTAATATCGCTGTGGAAATCAATTATGCTACGGGAATCCATGAAAGCGCTCTCTTCGCTACCGCCGTCGTGCTTTTTGTGGTCATCCTGGCGTTAAACAGCATCGCGGTTATCTCACTGAAGGGGAGGACTCATGCTCAGACTGCCGCCTAAGACAAGCCAAAGACTGGCCCTGGCCGCTATTTGGGGGGCCGGCTTTATCACCATTCTTGTCCTTCTCGTGGTCATCGGGTATGTGCTGGTCCAGGGTATTCCGGGTCTGACCCTTGATTTCCTGCTGACGCCGCCCGGCGGCGGCTTATCCGCAGAGGGAGGCATCTCTACGGTCATCGTCAGTACGGTCTATCTAGTGGTGGTAACCATTGTGATTCTAGTGCCGACCGGGCTTGGAGCTGCCATCTACCTGTCCGAGTATGCGCCGGACAACAGGCTGACTCATTTGATACGGTATGGAGTGGAAATACTAGCAGGTGTACCTTCAATTATATTCGGCCTCTTCGGCTTCGCACTCTTTGTTACGGCTTTGCATTTCAACTTCTCAATCCTTTCCGGGGCACTGACTCTGGTGTGTCTGCTACTGCCGACCATGATTCGTACCGCTGAAGAAGCAATCGAGTCAGTCCCTTACGCCTATCGTGAAGCAGCACTGGCACTGGGGACCACTCGCTGGCAGATGATAACAGGAGTCCTGTTGCGAACGGCGCTACCCGGCATCGTCACGGCGATCATACTCTCCATCGGCCGGGCTATTGAGGAAACCGCCTGCCTTTACGTCACCCTGGGCGGTAGCGCCGCCATGCCGAGTTCACTGCTCTCAGGAGGCAGGACCTTATCCTTGCACGTATTTTATCTTGCCATGGAGACCAGAGCCTTCGACAAGGCCATGGCCACGGGCGCGGTACTGATAATAACCATAATAATAATCAATTCTCTTACTAACTGGCTTGCTTATCGCTTCCAGAAACGAATGAGAGGGGCAACTTAACATGAACATGTACCAAGGTCCCTGCGAACGCGGAAAAATCACTACCAGAAGAGTCAACTTGTACTACGGAAGCTTTCAGGCCCTTCGGGACATCTCGCTTGAAATCCAGAAATGCGCCATTACGGCCATCATCGGCCCATCTGGCTGCGGCAAATCATCTTTCTTACGCCTGCTCAACCGCATGAACGATATCATCAGCGGCGTCAGGGTTGAAGGTACACTGGAACTTGATGGTATCTCTATCTATGATAAGTCCGTTGATGTAGTAGCCCTGCGCAAGAAAGTGGGCATGGTCTTCCAGAAGCCAAATCCATTCCCAATGTCAATTTTTGACAACATCGCTTTTGGGCCCAGGCAACACGGCACGAAGAACCGGAAAGCGCTTGAGGAAATCGTGGAAAAAAGCTTGCGCCAGGCCGCTCTCTGGGATGAGGTACATGATAAGCTGGAACAGTCCGCTCTAGCTCTTTCTGGGGGGCAGCAGCAGCGCCTCTGCATTGCTCGAGTACTGGCGGTTGAGCCCGAGGTCATCCTGATGGATGAGCCCTGCAGTGCCCTTGACCCGATCGCCACTCTCAGGATAGAAGAACTGATGAGGGCATTAAGCAGGAACTATACCATCGTTATTGTGACCCATAATATGCAGCAGGCAGCTCGTGTGTCTGATATGGCTGCCTTCTTTATGATGGAGCAAGACCGGGCTGGTATACTGGTAGAATATGGCAGCACATCTCAGATATTCACTGCCCCCAGAGACAAGCGTACAGAGGACTATATCACCGGCCGATTTGGCTAAAGGAGACTATTATGCTGAGACAGAGTTTTGACCGCTATATTACTGAGCTTCGGGATGAAGTCCTGCTCCTGGGTAGCATGGTAGACAGGGCTATTGAGCGCTCAATGCAAGCCCTGAAAAACAGAGATTTGGCGCTGGCGCAGGAGGTAATTGCTAACGATGTCAAAATAAACGAAAAACGCTTCAATATAGAAGAGAGGTGCATTCAGCTTATCGCTACCCAGCAGCCTGTAGCTCGCGATCTGCGCATCATTGTCATTGGACTGTATATCATATCCGAGCTTGAGCGAATCGCTGACTATGGCCTAGGCATAGCTAGAATTGCGCTCATGATAGGTGACGAACCCCCTCTCAAGCCTCTGGTTGACCTGCCGCGCATGGCAGATAAGGCCAGGGACATGCTTCGCCGCAGCCTGGATGCCTTTGTCAAATACGACGCCGAGGCAGCGAGAAGAATCGCCTTGGAAGACGACCAAGTTGACCAGCTTTATGACCAAATCTTTCGGGAGCTACTTACCTATATGGCAGAAGACCCAAGAACCATTACTAGAGCAACACGACTTATCTGGGTAGCCCATAACCTTGAGCGCAGCGCTGATAGGGTAACAAACATCTGTGAGCGCGTCGTCTTCACTGTTACAGGCAAAATGGAGGAGATTGGAGCATCAAAGTACTAGGCCAGAAGTGTAACGCGATTGTGGCTTTTGCGCAGCTACGCTAGCTCTTGTCATCAAGGTGACTACGACTCAAGAGTATTGGCCGCAGATCACGCACATGCTGTATGATATACGAAAATAACGTATGCGGCAGTTAGGACACTATGGCAAGGAGGATAGCATGACAAAAGGTCGTCCGGTCAAGGTAAGAATATACGCCAGAGCAGTTGTTGGGCTCCTGCTTATTATTGTCTGGGCGCTGGTCGCGCTGTCGGGCCTGGTGCTATGGCTTGCGCCATCTGGACCTCGCTCTGGTACGCTATCTCTACTACTTGGGCTAAGTAAATCTGAGTGGAGTGATGTACATTTCTGGATAGCTATAGCCACATATGTGGTGACTATACTTCACATCATCATCGACTGGAAGACATTGAGAGGCGTCGTACGCTACCTGACCAGCGCGCACAGGAGAGACAGGATATCGCAGCAATAATTTCCGATATCCAATGGTGAGCTGGGCAACCAAATCAGTACCGTTGCCCCAATCTGCCCAGCTGATTCAGTGTTGCCATATTTAGAAGGTAAGGCTATGCAAGGAACCGCCAGGTTCTCGAATTACTTCTTCAGCTGTTTTGCCCATCGCTGGCGGAGCTTGCTGATCTTCGGCAAAATCACCGTCCGGCAATAAGCCTGGTCCATGTGTTGAGAGAAGTATCTCTGGTGGTATTCTTCAGCAGGATAAAAGATACCCAGCGGAACAATCTGCGTCACGATGGGCTTTCCCCATATACGGGCTCTATCGAGTTCTCCGATGAGTTCCTCGGCGATTTCTTTTTGCTGCTGGTTGTGGTAGAAAATGGCTGAGCGGTATTGCGTGCCCAAATCCATCCCCTGTCGATTCAGTGTGCCTGGATCATGCACCGAGAAGAATATTTCTAACAGCTGCCGGTACGAGAGCTTTGAAGGTCTGAAGGTGATCTGGACCGCCTCAGCATGGCCAGTCTTACCGGTGCAGACCTGCTCATAGCTAGGATTGATGGTGGTGCCACCCGTATAGCCAGAAACTACCCCCTCCACGCCGTCAATTTCCAAAAAGGCCGCCTCAAGACACCAGAAACAACCTCCAGCCAGGGTAGCAACTTCCAGTGACTCCTCCCGGGTCATCATTTACCCCTGTCCACAGATTCAGACCTGAAGTAGTTCACGCGATGCTGGTTGTTTCTCAGGGGTAGGCGATGGTCATAAATATTGCCGACACTTGAGCCACACCGGGCACGAGAAGCAGTCAACATCCCTAGGAGTGGCATCCTTCAACGTGCTTAAGCCATTCCTTGCCCGGCCAGAGTTTCGGCCGCAACAACCACCTTGCCATGACGCTAGTATATCTTCCTCCTCACCCCTTGCACTATTATCCCAACCGAGACCAGAACGAGGCCAACGATAGTGACAACTATCACGTTTTGATCAGACACCGTGTTAACCGCCAGCCGTTTTAGCAATATACCGAGCAATGCCCAATCTACAACGAGACAGTAGAAAATGTCTTTTCTCGTAAACAGTACGCCCAATGCAATTGCTATACCAACAGCAATAACGGCTACGGCCCAGAACTGTTCCCCAAGCCCGAATGCGTTCCAGTGGACATCGACCAGTAATGCAGTAACATTGGCAATCGTAGCTATAGTAATCCAACCAAGATATATGCTGAAAGGCAGATGGACAGAGTACTTTTCAGTTCTTGTCGCCGTTGATCTGCCGATACGAAGCCGCAGGTAGATGCTAACAAGGCATCCCAGTAACAGAAGCATGAAAACCAGGGATAGAGGAACGACCTCGTAATGCCAGGCGAATATCCAGCCGATATTTGCAAGAGAGGCAACGAAGAAGAGCGGCCCGATCCTCTCGATGAAGTATGACTTTTCAGCATCTTCTTTTGCGACGATTCTCAACTGATATATGACAAAAATAGCAAGCAGGACATAGATTAATCCCCAAATTGCAAACGTGAGCCCTGCTGGAGTGAATAGATTGGGGTATTGATCCGACAGTTCGCCGGTAGTCCTATTGTTTATAGGCAGGGCGTTGGCAAGTGCGTTGACGACAACGGTACCGACAAACCCCAGCAAGTTTAAAATAACCAGGACCAATTTGTGCCTCATGATAAGTCACCTCCTCTACTTTGCTAATCCTTCCACTCTACTGAATCTCAGTTTATCAGTCTTCTCGGCCTCCTTACATAATGTCGGAATCTACTTGTTGTTGTCAACAGGTGGTAGCTTGTGTTGTGGTAGATATACATATGTGGCCGGCCAGCACATCGCCTTTACAACGGATACCTGTTCGCATATAATATCGGTTAGGCACGAAGAGATAGTGGCTCCACCGGGCGTAGTGGCACTCGCTGGGACGATCTCAAACGTGGCATTAATTCATAGCACTTCACTGTTAGTGCCGAGGTGGCGGAATGGTAGACGCGGCGGACTTAAAATCCGCTTCCCTTGCGGGAGTGTGGGTTCGAGTCCCTCCCTCGGCAGTGGATTTTTGCCTACCGCTGAAACTGTAGCTATCTAACGTCTGACTCTCTATCGAGATGCCAACAGTCCTTCCAAGTTCCGCATTGTTCAGGTCTCGCATTTCATCAATGAGAATATCTGTGTAATTGTAACGAACGAAGAACTAGGCATGGCAATTCGTATATAGCAGCACAATGGTAAATTGTCGTTGCTTTGAGTATTTCCATCGAATGAGTTGAAAATATTACGCAGGCAATTAGTACGTCTGGCTGTTGTATTGACACAGCACGTGGCACATGTCACAATTGCGCAAGTTTTTGTCACTTACCACGTCTCCTATTGTACTTGGGTTCAGGCAAAGTAGCTGATATGGCAAACGTTGCAGTTGTAACTGATAGCATGGCTACTATTCCGGTTGATTTGGTGAGAAAATATAATATCTCAGTAGCACCGCTCCACATTATATGGGACAAGATCGATTACCGAGATGGTGTGGATATACAAACTGGCGAGTTTTATTCTCGATTACCTAAATCAAAGACTTTGCCCACGACGGACAGTGCGATACAGGGAGAATTTTTGCAAATATTCGAGAGCCTAAAAGCCACGGCGTCTGGCATTGTCGTATTAACTGTCAGCGCCGCAATGCCCTCTGGCTGTTATGATTCAGCACTAAGTGCTAAAGCACTTGTGGAAGGTATACCGATAGAAGTCATTGATACCCGAACAGCGCTGATGGCACAGGGGTTTTCTGTGCTAGCGGCGGCTAAAGTAGCGGCTAGCGGGGGTGATATTTTAGAAGTATGTCGAGCTGGTTCAGCGGTGGCTCCTAAAACCCATACTTTCTGGGCCATGGATACTCTTGAGTACTTCAGAAGACTGGGGCGGCTCAGTTTACCCCGGGCAACGTTGGCCTCCTGGTTGAAGGTAAAACCAATATTAGGCGTTGTAGAAGGGAAACTCGCAGCTTTGGACAGAGTACGTACCAAAGCTAAGGTAATCGATAAGCTTCTTGAAATTATGGGCGAACGTTTAGCAGGTAACAGTCCACTCCATGTATCGGTTTTACATGGTAATTCTCCACAAGAGGCTGAACAACTGGAACAAGAAGTCATTACCAGGTATAACCCAGCCGAAGTATTACGCAGCGAAATTACACCTGTAATAGGTACCTATACCGGTCCGGGAACGCTGGGTTTGGCCTTCTATAACGAGTGAGGTATTGCCCACCGTGTTTGTAGTTTCAAGCCTGCCACTGCAAGGCGGTCAAAATTGTCCTAGCAGCTCAGAGCGGTTCAAGTTCAACAAGTGCCCTAAGGCCCTCCTTAAAGGCGTCTAATTCTCTCCTTTCTATCTCTTTGCCTTTAGCCTTTCCCTTCTTCCTGCTCTCTTTCTTACTTGTCCTTGTGGCTCATAGTGCTCTGTGCTAAGAATATGTTGTGAATCTGGCATGAGTATAGCCTGCTAAGCAGAGTCGATTGACATTTTTATTTGGTTATGTTACCTTTTTACTTTGACGTCTACCAGAAGATATAAAGCATAGAGAGTTAACAAAGTCGGCTGGCTGAAGCCGAGGAATTCTCGTAATGAGTAGACCGGCATAAACCAGGCGGCTTTTTAAATTGCAAAAAATACGGTAAAGGGTATAGAGATGCCAACAATTAATCAGCTTGTCCGTAAAGGGCGGCACAAGCCAGGCAAGAAGACTAAGGCGCCGGCTTTGCATCTACTTTATAACGCCATGAAATCCAGAACCAAATGGACTGGCGGTTCACCTCAAAAGAGAGGTGTTTGCATTCAAGTTAAGACTGTTACGCCTAAGAAGCCCAATTCAGCATTGCGGAAAGTTGCCCGTGTAAGGTTGACAAATGGCATGGAGGTTAATGCCTATATCCCTGGCGAAGGACATAATTTGCAGGAACATTCAGTAGTATTAATTCGTGGTGGTAGGGTCAAGGACGTCCCTGGAATTCGATACCACATTATTCGCGGCACGTTAGATACCGAAGGAGTTGCCAATCGGAAACAAGGTCGCAGTCGGTATGGTGCCAAGAAGCCAACGAAGTCAGCGAGTTAGCAAATGCCAAGGAGAGCTAAGAGAGTAGTAAAGAGACTGGCGCTTCCTGATGCCAAATATGGCAGCGTGACCACAGCTAAGTTTATTAACAAGCTTATGCTCAGGGGGCAGAAAGCTACGGCCGAACGTATTATATATAATGCTCTGGATCTCGCCGGGCAGCAAATACAGAGTGATCCTGCAGAAGTTTTGGAACAGGCGATAAGAGCAGCAACACCGATTCTGAGAGTTAAGCCACGGCGTGTCGGGGGAGCTACCTACCAAGTTCCCGTAGAGGTGGAGAAAGAGCAGGGCCGCTCTCTTGCTATGAGATGGCTGATTGCTTCAGCGCGAGCTCGTAGCGGCAAATCCATGGAGGAAAAATTGGCTGCCGAATTAGTCGACGCCATTCAGGATCGAGGGGCAACCATAAAGAAGCGTAACGATCTTCATAAGATGGCTGAAGCTAATAAGGCCTTTGTGAACTATCGTTGGTGAAAAATTGGAAACAACGCTGAGGGAGAGAAGTAAACTTATGTCACGGACTTCCCCTTTGGAGAAGATACGAAATATAGGCATCATAGCTCATATAGATGCAGGCAAGACCACAGCTACGGAGAGAATTCTCTTCTACGCAGGTCGAACATATAAAATCGGGAGTGTGGACGAAGGTACGGCGGTAATGGATTGGATGGAGCAGGAAAGGGAACGAGGTATCACTATTACCTCAGCCGCTACCACCTGTAACTGGAACGAACATTGTATCAACATCATCGACACCCCCGGGCACGTGGATTTCACCGCCGAGGTGGAGCGTAGTCTTCGAGTACTGGATGGGGGCGTGGTGATTTTCGACGGTGTAGCTGGGGTAGAAGCTCAATCTGAGGCAGTCTGGCATCAAGCAGACAAATACCATGTGGCCAGAATTTGCTTTATAAACAAGATGGATAGAGTCGGTGCTGACTTTTACCATACAGTGGCTATGATCAATGACAGGTTACGAGCTAATGCATTGCCTATACAACTTCCCTTGGGAAGTGAGAGTTCCTTCCGTGGCATTATCGACCTGATAGAAAATAAGGCTATTGTATTTTCTAATGATCCGGATATAGCACCGGTGGAAGAGGCTATAGCCGAAGCCGACAAGGCTCTTGTCGCCGGCCATCGCCAAGCATTGATTGAGAAGCTGGCAGAAAACGATGACCAGATTATGGTAATGTACCTCAATGGACAGGATATCCCTGTTCCTCAACTCAAGGCAGCTATCAGAAGGCTGACCATCTCGAACAATGTGGTGCCTGTCCTTTGTGGTAGTGCCTTACGAGGGAAAGGTATTCAACCGCTGCTGAATGCTATTATCGATTACCTCCCTTCGCCATTAGATATTCCACCTATTGTAGGCCAGAAAATCAACAATGAAGAAGGGGAAGTCATCTGCCGGGCAAGTGACGACGAGCCTTTTTCAGCCCTAGCATTCAAAACGGTTTCCGATCCATTTATGGGCAGGTTGACCTATTTGCGTGTATATTCAGGCCAGGCAAAAGCAGGGACGCAGGTTCTAAATACCAGCGTAGGTGATAAGGAGAGACTGGGCAAGCTATATGTTATGCATGCCGATCACCGTGAAGAAGTCAACCAGGCTGATACCGGCAGCATTGTGGCAACTTTGGGGCTCAAGAAGACATCGACAGGAGACACACTCTGCGACTCCGCACGGCCTGTGCTTTTTGAATCTATTCGATTCCCCGAACCAGTGTTGTCCATGGCCGTCGAACCCAAGAGTAAAGCTGATCAGGATAAGCTGGACGACGTTCTGGCTAAGCTCGCTGTCGAGGATCCGACCTTCAAAATACACAACGATCCGGAAACAGGTCAAACCCTTATTTCTGGAATGGGGGAACTTCATATTGAGGTATTGCTGGACCGGATGTTCCGTGAATTCGGCATAACGGTGAATGTTGGTAAGCCGCAGGTAGCTTACAAAGAGACGATCACAACACCTGTAGAATCTGAAGGCAGATTTATCCGTCAGTCCGGTGGTAAGGGACAGTATGGGCATGTCTGGCTCAAACTTGAGCCTGGGCAACGAGGGAGCGGCTTCCAGTTTCTTGACGCAATCCGAAGCGGAGCTATACCCAAGGAATTTGTTCCACCGGTGGAAGCAGGGATCAAGACAGCTTTACAAAATGGAGCACTAGCCGGGTATCCTGCAATAGATATCAAGGCGACTTTGTACGATGGCAGTTTTCACGAGGTCGATTCATCAGACCTCGCTTTCAAAATGGCAGCCTCTATAGCTGTGAAGGACGGGCTGAGAAAAGCTAAACCTGTCCTTTTGGAACCGATTATGGATATGGAAATAGTAACTCCATCCCAGTTCTTGGGAGATATTGTCGGTGATTTGAACGCACGGAGAGCCCATATCCAGAGTATTCAGAGCCATGAGAACTTCTCTTCCATTCGTTGCGTTATCCCTCTGGCAGAAACATTCGGCTTTGCCAGCAACCTGAGGTCGCTCAGCCAGGGAAGGGCAAACCACACGATGCAATTCCATCACTATGAGGAGCTGCCTGCTAATCTAACTGAGCGCATTGTCGCTAAAATGGGAACAGGGGCCAGATAGATGACTAACGATAAGGTCCGCGTTAAGATTAAAGGATTCGACCATAAACTGGTTGACCAAGTGGCAAGGCAAATAGTGGAAGTGGCGGAACGCACCGGAGCCATGGTGGTTGGCCCAGTGCCTTTACCCACACATATTCAAAGTTTTTGTGTTATCCGCTCGTCCAACATTGATAAGGATTCAAGGGAGCAGTTTGAAATCAGGACTCACAAGAGGTTAATAGACATACTTCAGGCAAGCTCCAAGACTGTAGACAGTTTGAGTCAACTTAACTTGGCATCTGGAGTGGAGATAGATATCAAGTTATAATTAGAGCTATGTTTCCAGGTATTATTGGCAAGAAAATAGGAATGACTGAACTCTTCTTAGAGAACGGAGAGGCAATCGCCGTTACAGCCATTGAAGCAGGGCCTTCCATTGTGACACAAGTGAAGAGTGAAGCCAAGGATGGCTATAACGCTGTCCAGCTAGGCTTTGGAAAGGCTAAGCATCTTGACGCTCCACAAAAAGGACATCTTGAAGGTATAGATATGGTCCGTTATCTCCACGAGTTCAGGATTGATGATATCAGTTCCATGAAACGTGGCGAGCGAGTAGATATCAGCTCTCTCAACTCGGGCGACATGGTAAATGTAACTGGCTTCTCCAAAGGCAGAGGATTTGCCGGAGTAGTAAAATGGCATCATTTTGCCGGTGGACCCAAAACGCACGGACAGAGTGATCGACATCGTGCTCCTGGATCAGTCGGAGCTACTACATTCCCTGGTCGTGTGCTTAAAGGCAAGGAGCTGCCAGGTCACATGGGAAACAGGAAGACCACCGTGCGTAACATTGAGGTAATCCAAATTGACCCTGATCGCAACTTGCTGCTATTGAAAGGAGCAGTGCCAGGCGCCAATGGCGGGATGCTAATTATTGAGAAGGTAGTAAAAGGTGCAAGTGCCAGTTTATAGCCTGACAGGCGAAGTTGTCGACCACGCGGAGATTAGTGAGAGCGTTTTTGGCCTCCCATTCAATGAGGCAGTCGTTCATCAGGCGATGGCAAGACAGCTCGCTAATAGACGCCAGGGAACAGCTTCCACTAAGACAAGAGGCGAGGTCAGGGGTAGTACGAGAAAGCTTTATGCCCAGAAACATACCGGAAGGGCCCGCAGGGGAGACATAAGGTCACCCCTTCTCAGAGGAGGGGGAGTGACTTTTGGCCCCAAGCCACGCTCCTACCGTCAGGCCATGCCCAAAGAGATGAGGCGCTTAGCTTTGAAATGCCTTCTCTCTGCCAAAGTTAAAGAGGGGAACATGAAGCTAGTACAGCAGCTTGACTTCGATAAACCTAAAACAAAACCTATGATGAACGCCTTATCATCTCTGGGCGCAACTTGTCCCACCCTCATCCTTACTGACCATTCTCTACCCAATGTGGTCAGATCAGCGGCTAATTTACCCAGCGTGAAGGTTATACCTTCGCAACTAATTAATGTATTGGATTTACTCTCTCACAGAATGATAATTGCTACTCTGCCCGCAATACGTACTATAGAGCAAACCTGGGGACCAGATGCAAGTAAGAATAAGAGCAGCGAAGATCCGAAGAGCTCATTAGGGAGTACAGATGCATCTTTATGAAGTGTTGCGGCGTCCCCTTATTACGGAGAAAGCTAGCTTGCTTAAGGAACAGGACAAGTATGCCTTCGAGGTAGCCCGTGAAGCTACTAGCTTCCAGGTTAAAGAGGCAGTAGAACGAGCTTTTAATGTAAAGGTAACTAAGGTAAATATCATGAACGTTCCAGGGAAGACCAAGAGAATGGGCAAGAGAGAGGTAGTAAGTCCATCCTGGAAAAAAGCAGTGGTCGGTTTGAAACCAGGAGATAAAATTACTTTCCTTGAGGGTACTTAATGGGTTCTGTTATTAAGTGGAGAAAGAAGAAAATGTCAAAGCACCAGCACAAGAAGCTTCTTAAGAAGACGCGCTGGCAGAGGAAACATGCCTAAATCTCGAAATCATGAGCCCTCTGAGGCTGAGATTCGCAGATTAGATATCAGAGTATTGAGAATACGAGGTAATTTTTGGGATTGAGAACTTATAATCCAACTTCCGCGGGCAGAAGACATATGTCTGGCGGCAATTTTGAAGAGCTATCCAAGGTGGCTCCTCAGAAATCCCTCCTCCTGTCTTCAAAGAAGAAAGCAGGGCGTAATAGCCGGGGCGTGATAACTGTACGCCACAGAGGAGGTGGTTCCAAGCGCAAGCTCCGCCTCATCGATTTTAAGAGGGATAAGCGTGGCATCCCGGGCAAAGTAGCTTCTATCGAATATGACCCCAACAGGTCAGCCCGGATTGCTCTAATTCATTATGTTGATGGAGAGAAACGCTACATCCTGGCACCTCTAGATCTCAAATTGGGCGATACGATAAAAGCGGCTGAGGATGCCGGAATAAGGCCGGGTAATGCTTTGCCGCTGCGTTCCATCCCCTCAGGAACACTGGTGCATAATCTTGAGCTTGAACCAGGCAAAGGAGGACAACTTGTCCATAGCGCTGGAGCCTCGGCCCAAATCCTAAGCAAAGAGGAGAAATACGTTTCGATCAGGCTTCCGTCAAGCGAATTGCGCAGATTTCATCGTGAATGCTGGGCCACCATTGGTCAGATTGGCAATATTGATCACGAAAACATAAAGTTAGGCAAAGCCGGCCGTAAGAGATGGCTGGGTTTCCGGCCTTCCGTAAGAGGATCTGCAATGACTCCCCGGGATCATCCGCATGGAGGTGGCGAAGGCAGAGCTCCACGGGGAATGCATCCCAAAACACCTTGGGGGAAACCCGCATTAGGTTACAAGACCCGGCGTCGTAAAGCATCAAATAACATGATAGTCAGGCGGAGAGAATAAGATGTCAAGGTCACTTAAGAAAGGTCCCTACTGTGACGTTAAGCTGCTTAAGAAAATAGAAGCGCTGAAAGGCTCAAGGGAGAAGACAGTGATAAAGACTTGGTCTCGAGCCTCTACCATTCTGCCTCAGATGATAGGTCATACTATTGCTGTTCATAATGGCAGAAGACATGTGCCTATTTATATCACTGAGAATATGGTGGGACACAAGCTGGCAGAATTCGCTTCCAGCCGTACATTCAGAGGACATACCACCAAAGCCAAGACAACTGAGCAAGCGAGCACATAAGACATATGAAGGTAAGAGCTGTAGTTAAAGACATCGGCGTTATGCCGTACAAAGCCCGCCTGGTAATAAATATGGTTAGAGGCAAGAAAGTCGAAGAAGCTTTGACTATACTTGGTTTTATGCCTACTCCGACGGCCAGAGCAGTAGCCAAAGCAATTAAGTCTGCATCAGCCAATGCAGAGAATAATTCTCAGATGTCACCGGCTGACCTCAGAATTACAGAGATCTTCGCCGATGAAGGGCATACCCTTAAGAGATTCCGCCCTCAGTCTAGAGCTCGTATCAGCCCGATAGTGAAGAGGTCCAGCCACATTACAGTTGTCGTTTCTGAGGAGGAGGAATAAGTTTGGGACACAAAGTTCATCCCCGTGGCTTCAGGCTGGGTATCAGCCAGGATTGGCAGGCTAAATGGTACAGCGAGAAGAACTATGCCAGGTTCCTGCTGGATGATATAAAATTGCGCAAAGCTATTGAAAAGAAATGTTCTGATGGAGCTGTTGCCAGGGTGGAGGTGGAACGGCCAGGAGATGAGATATA
>CAYMVL010000036.1:0-24931 GCA_964394145.1 uncultured Dehalococcoidales bacterium
GGCGGCACTCCTACATTCGAGGCGGAAGGCTACTATGATGTGCATCTCGACAGCGCTGAGGGCGTGAATAGCCTGCTTGTTGAATTCTGTCCGGCAGAAGAGGTTTACTTCTGGGATGTTGACAGCGAAAGCTGGGTGCTGGCCAGCAACCAGGTATATGATGCATCGACCATGTGCGTCGTGGTTACCATCACCGCCGAGACCGACCCCAGCCTGTCGGATTTGACCGGTACCCCATTCGCTTCGGCACAGGTTGTTCCATTACCAACACCACCGGTTGGGGGGGAAGCCTACCCTGTGAACAAGGTTGGTTTAATAGCGCCGTGGCTTGCCCTGTTTGCCGCTTTGATAGGCGGGGGTGTATTTGTGAGGAGGCGCAGTGCTTGAGATTGCTTCGGCGCCGATGCGCCTCGCAATGACAGGGAGTGTGAGGCGGGGCAGGGCTTGAGATTGCTTCGGCGCCTATGCGCCTCGCAATGACAGGGTGCGTGAGGTGCCGCAGGGCTTGAGTCTGCCTCAGTGGTGATGGGCCTCGCAATGACAGGGTGCGTGGGGCGGCGTAGAGCTGGGGTGTAATGACACCAAGGACAGGGGATTGTAACCCGAAATGAAAAATCCTGATGACGAGTAACTCGAAGAGGGGGTGATAGCCGTGTGATAGCAGATGGTAAATGAAGGAGCGGTCATGCCTCACGTCGAGGGGCAACCGGTGACTTTGAAGGGAAAGGAGTTGAGCAAATGAAGAAGCTTGCGTTTGTGGCATTAGCGTTAGTAGTTATATCAGGCCTCATGGCATTGCCAGTACTGGCAGCACGGCCGGACAGTGGAGCGAGCACTTGTACCACCATACAGGATGGCACGCTCACATATTCTGACGGTCATTATCTGGCAGGGGAGCCACTAGAGACAGGCTACGACCCGTATGGCTACAACTACCAGGGTCATATGTTTAAAGGGTCTTATTTCAATGCGTATTCCGGAGGGGCTGGCTTCGCCCCGTATGAAGGGGATGATGATGCTTATTTGGAAGAATATCCGGGCGCCGAGACTCATTGGGCCTGGCCCTATCGGGAAGTGAATCTTGTCATGAAATGGAACGACGCCTGGCTGAGCAACAAGGACTGCGATAGCGACGGAAAGCTGGACAGGCATTATGGCTTCCCGAGCTATAAGGGCTCTGGGGCATGGGAGACTAACCACATGTGGGGAGAGGACTTGGATGAGGATGGGAATCCTTATAAGTGGAACTACTTCTGTAAGATAGTTGCTGTGCCGGCAGATGCCCTATTAGATGAGGGAATCTGGTATACGCCTGACGGCATTGTGATTGGCCCAGTTATATGGGGTGAGTTCGCGACTATCCAGGAAGTATCGAACGACCCCGGACTGAATGAGCACGGATGCATTTACAAATCACCCGCCTCTGCCGGGTTCGGTTTTTATGCGCCATAAAGTCTGATTGTGACAGGGACTGCGGGGAGCAGGGTAAAAACTCTGCTCCCTGTGGCTTTTCGTAAAACAGAGACGGATTCCCGGGCTCAGCAAACAGAGGAGTGACAATGCAAGGCGATTATTTCAGAATCGTTATTCCGGCCATGTGTTCAATGATGCCAAGATGCTTGCGCAGTCCGATAAAGGGCAGTCTGCCCAGAGATGTTTGGAGCAAAATTAGCTCGCCGCCGCTGTCATCTCTCTGAATAAAGATGAAGCCGACCTCCGGGGGCCTGCCCTCGGCGGCAACGACAAGGATACTATCGTTGTCCACCGGTTTGGCCTTTTGAAATCGTTCCCGCTTGAGCTTTTGAGCTATTTCATCCAGGGTGGTACTCCCGTTGAAAAGCCAGCGGTAAGACTGGACATGCTTGATAGGGAAGTAGGTGTCCCTCTTTGCCCCCTTGGTTGTTGTTTCCATTTCCTCTTTATGTGTCATGGTCTATCTCGGTGACGCCCATATTGCCGCCTCCTGGCAGAGCGATATTCTACACTGCGCACCAGGGGCGGGACAAGGGTGGGGATACCCTGCGGGCTCCCCGGGTTAAGTCACCTTGAGGCTACGATGTATCCGGCGACGAGAATGAGGACGCCTCCCACAATCATGAGCGCTGTGGGCTGCTGGCTGAGGAAGATAGAGCCGAAAACGATGGCGCTGACAGGCTCAAAATAGGTAAAGACAACCGCTTTTTGAGCTTTTACCATCCCCAGTCCCTTGAGGTAAAGAGTAACGGCAAATGCCGTGTTCACGATGCCCATCAGTAGCAGAAACATCCATGAACCCGAAGCGGCAGAGAAATCGCTGCCTATGGCGAAGGGAACCAGAAAGACCGCCGCTATAGCATAGGAATAGAATGCCACTACCAGACTGGAAAAGCTGGCTAGAGCCCTCTTTGAGGCGATGATGAATCCGGCATAGGCAAGGCTGGCGAATATGCCCAGTACCACACCGAGGAGGTTTAGGTCGCTAACGTGGACATTCTGCCCGTATGCAATGACTGCTATTCCCGCTATTGATATTGCCAGCGCGATCAGGGTGGACCTCTCCAGTTTCTCCTTGAGAAATACAGGCGCAAGCAAAGGCACAAAGATGGGCGCGGTGTAATTCAGCAACACGGCATTGCCGATGGGAATGAGCTTCATCGAATGGAAAAGCAGCCCCCAGCCCAGCGCCAGCAGGAAACCCTGGATGAGCATGACCTTCCAGGACCTGGCGGCGCTCCGCACTTCAGCTTTCCGTGTCAGGAGCACCACGGGCAGCAGGACCAAACTGGCAATTAAGACCCTGAAGAAGGCGATGGTGTAGGAGTCATAGGGGAGCCAGTTTACGATTACACCATTGGAGCCCCAGATGATGGCCGGAAGAGCTACGTAGAAGTATCCCATGTACTGCGGATTGATTTTTTTCAGCACGGCTACTCGGATTTAGTGAAGCAGGAAAGTAACATCGCACCATTATACACTATAGGCTTAGGAAGTCTCACTTGTATGATGGGGACCATATATATGCACTGTGGAATAACGGCTCCCTGGCCGATGGCTTAATGACCAGAGCCAGGTGACGCCAGACGGCTGCCATATGTGACCCATGAAGGATGTGGTGCACACGGTAAGCGAGGTCAAAAACACTTGACAATCTGGAGATGACTGTGCTTTCCTTAATGTAAGGGTGAAACATAAGATTCACAAAAGGGGGCCAGAAATGGGGAGAAAGAATATCATCCGGGAACTTGCAGACCTGAATGGTGTGTTAATGATAGCGATAACTCTGGTTGTGATTTTCGGACTGCTGGCAGGCCCACTAGCTGGGCCAGTAGCTGCGCAGCCCCCCTCATGTGACAACTCGTACACGACAGTGGAATTCCTAAGCGAGACCTGTGCGGACAGCCCCCCCTGTACCTGGGAGTACAGGGTCTGCCAGTATGGCTTTGCTCTGAGTCACTGGCTCCTCGCCAGGTGTCCCTGCTTCGAAAGCCATATAGTTGAGGTGGGCTATATCGACGCCCAGAACAACAAGACGGTGCTACAGGAGTGCACTGAGGCACAGACGACACCATGCTGGGAGTTTGGACTGGACCCTATCACAGGCTTGTTCGGACTCAAGTGGGACAATCTTCCCGGACCTGAGAACGAGTGCTGGACATTATATTTTACTATTGACGAGGACATTGCAGGGGAGGAAATCGACTGGGCCAGCAAGTTTGCCGCCTGTGACCCCGGAGCCGGGACCGTCATTGGGCCGGTATGTTCCTGCGGATGTAGCGAACTGTTAGCATTTAAGTACTATGATGTCAATCAGGATGGGAAGTATGACTACGAATCATCTACAGAAGAGAATCCTGTGGGTGACTATCCACTTGAAGGCTGGGAGATTTGTCTGGACGACTCTGACTGCAGGACAACAGATGAGAATGGCTTTGTTGACTTCGGCTGTGTGTCGCAGGGAGAGCACCAGGTGTGTGAGACGCCGGGGACGGTTGTCTGGATCAACAGCGAGCCTGGCGGTGGAACGCTCTGCTATAACGTGACGATGGAGCCCGGCGAGCAGCTGAGACTGCACTTCGGAAACTATGACCCCCAGCCGCAGTCAGCTTATATCCGCGCCGGTAAATACTATGACTATAATCATGATGGACAGTGTAACGGCCCTTGCTGCCCCTTGAACGAATGGGAGATTTGCCTGAACGGCGACTGCAAGGTAACTCACGACTACTGCATGTTATGCGGCGGCTGTACCGACTACTGGGAGGTCGAACCGGGCACTTACACGCTGTGTGAGACAGCACAGGCCGGTTGGGTCAACAGCGACCCCGGCGTTGCACCGTATTGCAAGGAGGTCACTGTTAAGGCCGGTGACTTTCTCTGCGTACCGTTCGGGAATTGGGAGCCACCCGGAGAAGTTGGTGGTGAAGCCTACCCCGTGAACAGGCTCGTTATCCTGGCGCCCTGGATTACGCTGGCCGCAGCTATAGTAGCTGCAGTTGCGCTGGTAAGGCGCCATTGGATATGGAAATAGAGATAGCCGTGCCTCCTTTTGTACTCGTTGCACCGGTTTAGCTACTGTTGGGTGCTTCGCCGGTAAGGAGAGCCATCCCTTAATCGTTCTGCCTGGGTGAGTAACTTCTTGCGCAGTCTGATATTTTCAGGAGTCACTTCGACGAGTTCATCCCTGTTGATGAAGTCTATTGCCTGCTCCAGGCTCAGTTTAACGGGAGGTGTTAGCTTTATGGCAATGTCGGATGTGGACGACCGTATATTGGTCTTTTTCTTCTCTTTGCATACATTGATAGCTATGTCATGCGGCCGGGAGTTGAGTCCCACTATCATGCCTTCGTAGACGGGTGTACCCGGTTCAATGAATGTGTCGCCACGCCCCTGAGCATTGTTCAGGCCGTAGGTAACAGCTACCCCGTGCTCGGATGCTACGAGCGCTCCATTGCGCGCCGAGAACAGGTCTCCGTGCCACGGCTCATAGCCAAGGAAAGCAGCATTCATGACGCCTTCACCACGCGTGGCAGTAAGGAAGGCATTGCGAAAACCGATGAGTCCCTTGGTTGGCACATGAAATTCTAAATGCACATTGTCATGGCCATCGTTTCGCATATCTGTAAGCTGAGCTTGCCTCTGGCTCAAAATCTCGGTTAAAGTGCCGATGTATTCATCCCGGGTGTCAATGGTGAGAATCTCCATCGGCTCCATAAGTTGGCCGTCTATTATCCTGGTAATAGCTTCTGGCCGGGAGATTTCAAATTCGTAACCTTCCCGGCGCAGAGTCTCGACCAGGATAGCCAGGTGTAATTCTCCTCTGCCCTTGACTAGAAAGATGTCCGGGCTCTCCATGTCCTGGACCCTGAGGCTGAGATTGGTCTCCAGTTCTCTGTAGAGTCGCTGGCGTAGCTGGCGCGCAGTGCTGAAGCGCCCCTCGCGGCCGGCCAACGGGGAGGTATTCACTCTGAGTGTCATTTCTACGGTGGGTTGGCCCACCTCTATTCGCGGCAGGGCCTCGGGGTGCTCCGCGCTGGCAATGGTATCTCCAATGCCGACCTCGTCGAGTCCCGTCACAGCTACTATGTCGCCCGCTCCAGCTTCCGCTACCTCCAGTCGCTTGAGACCGAGATAGGTAAATAGCTCGGCAATCTCATAAGGGGTTATGCTGCCGTCGGCAGCCACAGTGACTACAGGCTGGTGCGGTGTGACTCTGCCTCTCCAGATCCTGCCGATAGCTATTCTGCCTTTGTGGCTATCGTAGTCCAGGTTGGACACCAGCATTTGAAAGGGGCCGTCTTCAATTTGCGGTGGTGGGACTTCCCGTAAGATACATTCCAGGAGGGGAGTGATATCTTTGCCTTTTACGCCCTGTTCGGTTACGACAGTGCCTTCCTTAGCACTGGAATATAGCACAGGGAAATCGAACTGCTCAGCGCTGCTGGCTAGTTCCAAAAAGAGGTTCTCGGTCGACCTCAGCACGTCCGCTATGCGCGAATGTTCCCGGTCTATCTTGTTGATAACTACGATGGGCTTCAGCCCTTTTTCCAGTGCTTTGCGGAGCACGAACTTGGTCTGCGGCATAGGCCCTTCTATGGAGTCCACCAGTAGCAGGCAGCCATCGGCCATGCTTATCACCCGCTCCACCTCGCCGCTGAAATCGGCATGGCCCGGTGTGTCGATGATATTGATTTTGACTCCCCCGTAAACTATGGCCGTGTTCTTGGCCATGATAGTAATGCCCTTTTCCCGTTCAAGTGCGCCCTGGTCCATTATGAGCTCGCCCACATTCTGGTTATTGCGAAAGACCCTGCTCTGTTTCAGCATGGCATCTACCAGCGTGGTCTTACCATGGTCAACATGAGCGATAATGGCTATGTTTCTTATGTCGTTGCGGTAATTCATTGTGTGGATAGAAGGCGGCATAGCCGGGCTGGGCGAGATCATATTGCTTTCAATATCCGTCGAGCAGTACCTTCTTCGGCTTGTTTAGCCAGCAGTCACCCTTTTGCTACGAGCCTGCTGGTTCCGCATCACGCTCCGTCGCAGTGGCGCTGAAGAGCCCGTGCGGCCCTGAGCCGGTACTGTGTAATCAAAATTCTCCAGCCTTCTCCGTTCCAGTGGCACGTTGAGAATATGCTCGAGAGCGTGCACCATGGCCGTGTCTTCGCCTGTCACGAGTGTGAATGCAGTGCCTGTCTTCCCGATTCGCCCGGTGCGGCCGATGCGATGGATGTAGGCGTCTGTAGTGTCGGGCATGTCATAGTTGACAACGTGGGAAATGTCCAGGACATCGATGCCCCGGGCAGCGATATCAGTCGCCACCAGAATCTTAAACGAGCCGGAGCGGAAGCCGTCGAGTGCGGCCTGCCGCTGGTACTGGGACATGTTACCCTGCAATGAGGCCACGCGGTAGCCGTTCCTGGCCAGTTGCGTCGCAACACGGTCGGCACGTTGCTTTGTGCGCGTGAACACGAGTACAGGGCCCGTTTGCATCTGGCGTAGAAGACCTGCCAGAAGTGCCGTCTTGCGATGTTGCTCAACCGGATACAATACGTGTGACACGGTGTTTGCCGGCGATATAGCGCCGATTTGCACCGTGACCGGGTTATGCAGTATTTCCCGCACCAGATGCCTGATATCCTCAGGCATTGTAGCTGAGAAAAGCAGCGTCTGCCGTGGCTTCAGGATACAGCTCAGAATGCTGCGGATGTCAGGCAGGAAGCCCATATCGAACATCCGGTCGGCCTCGTCGATTACAAGGACTTGCAGCTGTGACAAATCTATTGTGCCCTTCCACAGATGGTCGATCAGCCTACCGGGGCAGGCCACAATGATTTCCACCCCGTTCTGCAGCCTCCAGTTTTGCTGCTCCATGCTTACGCCACCGTAGATGGCGACATTCCTCAGCCCGGTTTCCTTCCCCAGTGCGCTGATAGTCTCACATGTTTGCTCGGCCAGCTCACGTGTGGGCGAGACTATGAGAGCAGCCACACGGCCTCTAGGGCTTTGCAGCAAGCGGTGTAGAATCGGCAGCACAAAAGCTGCAGTTTTACCGGTCCCTGTCTGGGCCAGACCGATGAGGTCCCGCCCCTGCATAATTGGCGGAATAGCTTTAGCTTGAATCGGTGTGGGTGTAAGATAACCGAGCGCCTGTACACCGGCCATGACGCTCGGATCTAAATTGAAAGTGTCGAAACTCATTATAACTCCCTGTGGCTGTCGTACTAATATCTCCTCTGCCTTCCGCCTCCACGTCCACCGCCTCTGCCGCCATCTCCTCTATAGCCGAATGAGCCGCCGCTCCTGTTATCAGGACGAGGCCGCGCTTCATTGACCACAAGTGCTCGCTCTCTTAGCTCCTTGCCGTTAAGGCCCGCGATGGCAGCTTGAGCCTCATTGTCAGATGGCATCTCGACAAAGGCAAACCCCTTCGGCCTCCCACTCAATCTGTCGCTTACAATGGTTGCAGATGTGACCTCCCCGTAAGCCTGGAACTCCTGCTTCAATTCATCTTCGGTCATGTCATAGGATAAGTTGCCTACATATATTCTCATATTCAGATTCCCCCTTTTTCTTTTTTTAGACCTTAATTGCTTGTTTTTGTGGCACCGCCACTCGGGGTGACATATCACGCCAGCATATGCTAGAACCGCACACAGCCCGGATATCCCTGGCCATGCATGTGATTGAAGCTATACTGGCGCTATATGCCCCCTCATACCTTGTTCTAGCGATCACTAAAACACGCCAATCTCCTTTAGTCAAACTTGAAGGAGACCTTGCCCTGCATGCTGCACTTAGCATGCATACATGGAAGGTTTAATAGCGTGATGTGTAGTTTTCGCTACCACTTGCACTACGCTGTGCTTTTCTTGCTCGGCGGCATTCGGGACAACGCTTTGGTTCATTCTGCAGGCCGCGAGATGCATAGAATTCTTGCTCTCCAGCGGTGAAGGTGAACTCTTGCCCACAATCGGAGCATCGAAGTGTTTTGTCTTCAAAACTCATTGGATAACCCTCCTCTCTATCAGACTTCAATTAGATTCCGGCTACCCAATGCTTGAGATAAATCTACTGAGATTCAAAGAAGCTTGTAATAACCTAGACTCAATCTAGTATATTATACACCAAGGATAACCGGTGTGCAAGTTGATGTGCTGGCTGACCACATAGGTAACACTGGACTGCGAATTTTCACAAGTTCTCTTTCAATATAGTCTATGGGAGCAAGATAGGCAAGAGACTGGTGTGGACGGTGGAAGTTATACTCAATAAGCCATTCAGTCAGCCGAGGATTGAATTCTTCAGGGTCCAAAGACAGATTAGAGTCGTAAAGCCATTCATACTCTAAGGTCTGGTTGAATCTCTCTATTTCAGGATTGTCCTTCGGGGTTTTAACCCTGGAGAAGTACCTTTGAATGCCCAATTTGGCACTGGCTCTTTCAAACTCCCATGCAAACTCACTCCCATTATCCGTTTGCAAGTTTTCTATGGGCTGGTTAACAAGGTAGCGCAGACGATAGAGAAAATCTGCTGCAGACCTCGAGCTCTTATTCTTGTACATCCGGGCATAACCCAACTTAGCAGCATGGTCCACAGCTGTCAGGATATATCTTTTGAGATTCCCCCAGTAGATAACGATAGTATCAAGCTGAAACAGGAAACAGGGCCTCCCTTCTTTCACTAGCTGAGTTATTCTCCTTTTGGGATGCTTTCGAGCTCTGGCTCTCTTTCTGGCAGTCTTCTCTGCCCTCTTTTGATCCGGGTAGAGTCTATACCTTCGAATCACCCTCTCGATCTTCCATGTAGAGATCTCCTCGGAATATTCTTTCTGATAGAGGACCCTAAGCTTTCTCTTGCCATAACGGGGGTATCTCTTTCTCAAGCGCCTTATTCTCTGTTCCTGGGTGAGGCTCACTTCCCACTGCCTCTTGTGGTGCGGAGCTCTGGGCCTGTCAGCCAGGCTCTGAACATCGTATTTTGACTCCCTGAAGCGTCTGGACCATTTATAGAAGGTCTTCCTTGATATGCCGAAGTGCCCGGCAGTTAAGGCGGCCTTCTCTTTTCCCACTGTATAGTAGAATACCATCCACTCCAGTCTCAATCTCTCCTGCACTGTAAAACCCAGAACCTCTGCCACTTCCCTCCAGCATTCATATCTGTCCTTCAGGACAATGGGCTTCCTCCTAAAGTAATAGAAGCTGGCTGGCTTTCTCATTCCGGTAACTCCTCACAGTAAGTCAGTATCATGACTAACAATACCATGAGTGTCACCTATGTATCTCAGCCTCCGCACTTGAGCGTAGCCCCGCCTGTATGCCAGCTTGCCTCTTAATAGTATGATATCCTTACCATGGTAATCAAATGACGGAAGATCTGGTGTTGTATCTTCTCTTGTCGCTTCAGCGACGTGACTGATTTCGGGTGCCGCTTTGTTTAGCGAGCGCAAATTTTGGGAGGAAACAGGCCATAGACTATAATTGCTGCCATGGATTCTTCCAATATGATACCGGGGGATATGGCAATGACGGAGCCTTCATATCTCGAGTTATATCGCAGCGGTGAACTTGAACGTAGAGCCACGGCGCTGGAAGCGCAGCTCGCATCGTGTGATATTTGCCCCAGGGACTGCCACGTCAACCGTCTCAAGAACGAGCACGGCTTTTGCCACTCCGGGTATCTGCCCGTAGTCTCCGCGGCCTGTGATTTTCACGGTGAAGAGCCGGCTATTTCGGGTACGAGAGGGACCGGTGCCATTTTTTTTGGCAATTGTAATATGAAATGTGTCTATTGTCAGAACTACCAGATAAGCCAGGACAGGCATCACCAGAGTTCCAGGGAAATCGATTTCCAAACGCTGGCGCGGCAGATGCTGTATCTTCAGGACGAGCTGGGCTGTCACAATATCAGCTTCATCTCACCTTCTCACTTTGTGCCTCAATTGGTTCGAGCCGTCCTGGAAGCGGTGCCGCTGGGACTCAGTGTGCCAATAGTGTACAACACCAATGCCTATGACTCTGTTGAGTCACTTGAGGCGCTGGAGGGCATTGTAGACGTTTACCTGCCTGATCTGAAGTATGCCTCGGATGCCTGGGCCGCAAAGTTTTCCCGCACTGCTGATTACGTTGCACACGCCCGGCGGGCTATTCTGGAGATGTACCGCCAGGTGGGTCATAGGCTGGTCGTGGACGACTCAGGGCTGGCGCAGAGAGGATTGATTGTGCGCCATCTGATTCTTCCCAACGGGCTGGCCGGTAGCCGGCAGTCTCTTACCTGGCTGGTCAGGGAAGTCTCTGCGGATCTGACCGTAAGTATCATGTCCCAGTACTATCCGAGCCATCTGGCCTCCCGGATACCGCAATTAGCCCGCCAGATCTCGCCTTCGGAATACCTGACCGTCCTCAAATTGCTGGATGAATTAGGAATAGAGAACGGCTGGGTCCAGGAAATGGGCGCAGCAGAGGAGTATTTGCCGGATTTTGAGCTCGCCGGACATCCCTTCTCGGCAGAGCAAAAGAGAAGTGTAGCGTCAGGTAGTAATCACAGCCAGGTTCCTGCAAAGAGGTTAATAGATGCGGCACCGGAGACGGAGCGATGTTAAAGGCAGGTAATATGGATTGGAAGTTATGGGTCGCTTTGCGGATTGAATACGAATGAGATATCTTATTTTTGGCAGCTCCCTAGGGTGGCTGGGGCTCTCAGCTTCAGAGGAGGGGCTGAAGAGCCTTATTTTGCCTCAGCCTGCACCGGAACAGACACTGCGTCTTCTAAATCTGTTGGCCCTTAAATGGCGGGACAGGGTATTGAGCGAAGTAGAAGCGGGCTTGTTCGGTGATTTGCCCGGGAGAATAAGGAATTATCTGGATGGCAAAGAGGTCTCTTTCCCTGATAGGTTAGACCTGTCCGAGGCCAGCCCTTTTGAGAGAGAGGTGTGGCGGGTGACGCGGTCCATTCCGTACGGCGAGACAAGGGCTTATGGCTGGGTTGCCGGTGAGCTTGGTATGCCCCGGGCCGCGAGGGCTGTAGGGCAGGCTCTGGGAAGGAACCCGCTGCCCATTATGATTCCGTGCCACAGGGTAATCTGTAGCGATGGAAATCTGGGTGGCTTTTCGGCGGGTGGGGACTGGAAAAGGCGCTTCCTTCAAATGGAGGCTGAAGCGTTGTGATTCACCGGTCAAGCTTGAAGCTGCTTTCGCCCAGTATGTTACTCAGTTCAGCAGCCAATTCAGAGCAATAGTTCACCGTTATCTGTGGCATCTCGAGGTCGGTCTCTTCATCTTCAACGATGACAGCGAGAGACACATCATCCTGCCCCGGGTAGTGCTTCAAGATACCCATTACTTTCTGCAGGCGTTCAAGATCCTTCTCCGGCTCATCTGTTTGAGTGATGCTTATTCTGAGTCTGTGTCGCTTGCTGCCCGTGTTTAGCGCCGCTTGCTTGACATGGTGGTAAGTTTCTGCCTCCTGGCAACTTAGCTGCACGCCCCCATCTCTCGCTTTCACTATGCCCTTAACTGTGAGGATGTTGCCCTCCTGCCATAGTGCTCTTGTGCTGTCATAAAGCCTGGGCCAGACGATGACATCAACCGTGGCTTCCATGTCCTCCATGGCTGCAACGATAAAGGGTCGTTTGTCCCGGGTATAGGCTTGCCGTACCGAAACTACCATTCCGGTCACTGTTACCATTTCGTTGACCATATCGGCGGTGATGTCGCCGCACGAGGCGCCGCCCGCGGAACATGGCCCGGGCGATAGAGAATCAAAAGGCTGTGAGAAATAGACGCCCAGCAGCTCTCTCTCCCAGATAAGCTTCTGCTTGATGGATACGTCCTGCTCTTGAGACTGCCTGACCGCAGCAGGTATGGAGGATGCGGGCGCTGTGAAGAAATCGAACATGCTGGTCTGCCCTGCTTTCTTCATTCTTTGCTGCGTCTGAGCCGAAGAGACAATCTTGTCTATGGAATTGAGAAGTTCGCTACGGCTACCCAGGGGGTCGAAGGCACCGGCTTTAATCAGGCTTTCTAAGGTTTTCTTATTGATATCATGCATGTCAACTCTATAGCAGAAGTCCTCTATGGATTTGAAAGCTTCTCCCTGCTCGCGCGCGGCCACAATATACCTGACGGGTGAGCTGCCAACATTCTTGACAGCAGCCAATCCAAAACGGATAGATACCTTAATTTTCCCCTCTGCACCTTCTGCAGCGGGAGCAGCCGCTGACGGCTCGATGGCGAAATCAACCTGGCTCATGTTGATGTCAGGGGGAAGGACTGCAATGCCCAGCCGCCGACATTCAGCAACGGCGGAACGGACCTTTTCCATATTATCCCAGTAGGTATTCAGAAAAGCAGCCATATACTCCACGGGATAATTTGCTTTTAGATAAGCAGTGCGATAGGCGATAAGGGCATAACTCACGCTATGAGCCTTATTAAAAGCATAGCCGGCGAAAGGCTCAATCAAAGAAAATACCTCATGGGCTAATTCTGCTGGTATGCCATTCTTTTTAGCTCCGGCAAGGAAGTTTTGCTTTTCCTTCTTCATCACCTGCGGTATTTTCTTTCCCATAGCTTTGCGGAAGATGTCGGCCTGTCCCAAGCTATAGCCGGCCAGAGCGCGGGCAATAAATATTACCTGCTCCTGATAGACAATGACCCCGTAGGTTTCCTGCAGGATTTCCTCAAGTATAGGGTGGGGGTAGTGTACGGGGATAAGTCCCTGTTTGGCTTTTATGAAGGTGGGGATTTGCTCCATTGGCCCCGGGCGGTAAAGGGCTACCATGGCAGCGATGTCGCTGAAGTTGCTAGGCTTGAGCTCCTTTATGTAGCGACGCATGCCGCTGCCTTCCAGCTGAAAAACACCTGCCGTTTCCCCCGAAGCGAGCAGCTCGAAGGTGTTGGTATCATCGAGTGGAAAGTGCTGTAAGTCCAGAGATATGCCTCGGTTCTGCTTGATAATCTGTGTGGCTTTGGACAGGATAGTCAGGTTCGACAGGCCGAGGAAATCCATCTTGAGCAGCCCCAGCCGCGCGATGTTCCCCATATGAAACTGGGTCATAACCGCACGTTGACCGCCCTTCCCCAGCATTTGTAAAGGCACATATTCAGTCAGGGGGTCGTGCGATATGACCACGCCTGCGGCGTGTGTGCTGGCGTGCCTGACGGTTCCTTCCAGTTTTCTGGCCGAGTCAACCAGGTTGCGTACTGTCTCGTCTTGATGGTATGCATCGTTGAGCTCTTTGCTCTCCGTCATGGCCCTATCCAGCGTGATAGTTATCTCCATGGGAACAAGACGGGCTACCCGGTCAACTTCGGCATAAGACATGCCCAGTGCCCGTCCGGTATCCCTCAGGGCTGCCCTGGCTCCCAGAGTGCCGAAGGTGATAATTTGAGCCACATGGTCGGGTCCGTATTTCTCGTTGACGTAGTCTATGACTTCCTCCCTGCGGTCGTCCTGGAAGTCGAGGTCTATATCCGGCATCTCCCGCCGCTCCACATTGAGGAAGCGTTCGAAAACGAGCCCGTAGCTAAGCGGGTCTATATCGGTGATGTCAAGGCAGTAAAGAGCCAGGCTGGCGGCCGCGCTGCCGCGAACGCCGAAATAGATACCCTGTCTCCTGGCAAAGTAGGTGATGTCCCAGACGACAAGGAAATAGTGGGCAAATCTCGTCTTTCTGATAACATCAAGCTCATAGGTGAGACGTTCTTTGACCTCCGGGGATGCTTCCGCATAACGTTTTTCCAAACCCTGCCAGCAGAGCTCGGCCAGGAAAGCATCAGCTGTCTTCTTCTCGGGCAGTGCTACCTGAGGCAGGTGAAGTTTGCCGAAGTCCAGTTCCAGCTCGCACATATTGGCAATCTGCTGGGTGTTCTCGATGGCTTCGGGTAAGTCGCTGAATAGTGTCTCCACCTCCTCCGGGCTTCTGAGGTAGAAGAAATCGCCCGGCATCTTCATCCTTTTTTCGTCATAAATTGAGCTGTTTGTCTGTATACAAACCAGGAGCTCATGGGCGGCTGCGTCTTTCCTGTCAATGTAATGCACATCAAAGGTGGCTACAGGAGCTATATCAAGCCTTCTGGACAAAGAAATAAGTTCCTGGTTGATTCTCTCAAGGTCGGGGATAGGGTGCCGTTGAATCTCCAGATAGTAATCCCCGAAGACCTCTTTATACCATGAGGCTGCCGCAGCGGCATCTTCGATTCTCCCCTCCAGGACTAGCTGAGGCAGTTCTCCCTGCGCACAACCAGAAAGGGCTACAAGCCCATCATGATGAAGCTGCAGCAGCTCTTTATCCACTCTGGGTTTGTAGTAGAATCCCTCGAGGTAGCTCTTGGTAACCAGCTTAATGAGGTTGCGGTACCCTTTCTCATTTTTGGCGAGTAAGGTAAGATGGTAGGGCTTTTTATGGGCAAGGTCTCGGTCATGACGGTCGCTCCGGGCTACATAGACTTCGCAGCCGATGATTGGCTTTATTCCTGCCTCCTTGGCTGCGATATAGAAGTCGATTACGCCATACATGGCGCCGTGGTCGGTTATGGCAAGGCTATCCATGCCCAGTTCTTTAGCTCTATTTATGAGCTGGGGAATGCGGCACATGCCATCAAGCAAGCTGTATTCGGTGTGAACGTGAAGGTGGGTGAACTTCTGTGGCATCTGCTAAATTATAGCATAGGCCACTGCCGGCTAGGCGGAGGCCCAGCCTGGCTCTCGATTGAGGTCGCCAGGAATAGTGCGACGATAAAAGGAGATGAAAATCTTTAAGGCTGTTACCCGCTGGCTATTCATACTCTGTTTCCCGCTTTTGCTTTTTACCACCGCTGTCCACCTTGGAGCGAGCAGTGTACAGATCTACGAATACGGTTTCGACAAATATCACATAAGCCGGGTTACAGGGATAGATGAGACACAATTGAGCGAGGTAGCTAAGAGGCTCGTGCATTATTTCAATTCTGAGGTGGACAGTCCGCAGATGAAGGTACTTAATGCCCGGGGGGATGAATTCGACTTATTTCATGACTACGAACTTATTCATCTGGAGGACGTAAAAGGGCTATTTCAACTCAGCCACCGAATCCGGTTGGCTACACTTGCCTATGTTCTTATTTATGCACTGCTGCCGGCACTGATTGCCGTGTTGAAAGAGCGGCGCAAAGCGGCAAGGTCATTGATGGCGCCCTTTTTGCTCTGGGGAAAAAGTCGCTGGCGGGATCTGGCGCGAGAGATAATGTGGGGCTGCGTGCTGACGCTGGCCCTGGTGGTTTCGCTGGGCGTCGCTTCATCTTTCGGCTTCGAGCAGATGTTTCTGCGCTTTCATTATATTGCATTTACTAATCCATACTGGATGCTCGACCCTGGCAAAGATTACCTCATAATGCTCTTTCCCCAGGGCTTCTGGGAAGACGTTGCTACAATGGGAGCTGCGGCCACTGCTCTGCAGGCGCTTGTTCTTGGGGGCATCGCCTGGGCAATTCCCTTTCTTTACCGGCGCCGGCAGCGGTAAATTCAGGCTATCGCTCCGGCTAAGGAGAGCAGCGATTATGGAATAGCTGAAATCAAAGAGAGCCTGACAGGAGGGGGTATCATGCAAGTATATACACTGTTCCGGGGAGAATAGAGCGGCAGCCACACTCTTATCATTCTGGGTCTCATCTTTGCTACCATATGGCTGCGCTCAATGCTACCTCATAGGGCTGCAGGTTTTGCCACTGCAGCCATCTGGTGCTTCGGCGGTGGCTTGTGCGTAGTATTTGCCGCCTTTGCAAGGGCGGCAGCTTAAAAGTGCCCTCTGGAGTGAAGGCCTGCATAGTGCATTTGCGCAGGTCTTTTTGTTACAATATACTCAAATGTCGACGGAGAGAGAAAAGGCATTAGCAATAGCCATTGAGCAGATCGAACGTCAGTTTGGTAAAGGGTCTATCATGAGGCTGGGTGAAGCCTCGGCTAGAATGACAGAGGGTGTCATTTCAACCGGGTCTCTGGGTCTGGATCTGGCGCTAGGTATAGGTGGCATACCCCGGGGGCGTGTGATTGAGATTTTCGGCTCAGAGTCCTCGGGCAAGACTACCCTTGGCCAGCATATAATCGCCGAAGCTCAGAAGGCTGGCGGCGTTGCGGCATACATTGATGCCGAGCATGCACTTGACCCCGTTTATGCTGCTAATTGCGGCGTAGATGTTGGTGCTCTATACATCTCCCAGCCGGATACAGGTGAGCAAGCTCTGGAGATAACTGAGACCCTGGTGAGAAGCGGCGGCGTTGACGTAATAGTGATTGATAGCGTGGCAGCGCTGGTTCCCAGAGCGGAGATAGAGGGTGAGATGGGTGATGCGCATGTCGGCCTGCAAGCCAGGCTGATGTCTCAGGCGTTAAGGAAATTGACGGCTGCTATCGGGAGGTCCGGAACAGCGGTTGTGTTCATCAACCAGTTGCGCGAAAAGGTCGGCATTATTTTTGGCAATCCCGAGATAACTCCGGGGGGCAGGGCACTCAAGTTCTATAGCTCGGTGAGGATAGATCTGAGAAGAGGCGATACTATCAAGCAGGGCTCGGAGATGATAGGCACAAGAGTAAGAGCCAGAGTGGTGAAGAATAAGATGGCTCCGCCGTTTCGCAGCGCGGAATTTGACATAATGTTCAACCATGGCATAAGTAAAGAGGGAGACCTGGTTGACCTCGGGGTAGCGGCGGGCCTGCTAAAGAAAGCAGGTGCCTTTTTTACTTATGGTGAGACGAAGCTTGGACAAGGACGTGAGAACGCCAAGGAGTCCCTGAGACAACAGCCTGAACTCATGTCGCAACTGGAACACGATATCAGAACACTATCATCCATGCCTACTATACCCATCGTGGAAGAAGAGAACCCCTCCTCATAACGAATGATGGATATCAAATCGAGCAGAGACTCTTTTGACAGAAGAGATTACCTTTCACAAGTGTCTTGAGGCAGCCTACCGCTATCTGAGTTATCGCCCGCGCAGTGAACAAGAAGTGAAGCTGCGTCTCAAGAAGCACGGTTTTGATAGACAACTCATAGAGGCAGTAGTAGTCAGACTAAAGGAGCAAAATCTGGTCGACGATTCTGCTTTCGCCCGGTTCTGGAAGGACAGCAGGTTATCCTCTAAGCCCAGGAGCAAGAGACTCATACGCAGGGAATTAAGAGCTAAGGGAGTGGCTGCGGAGACTGTTGAGCAGGTAACTGATGACATAGACGATGCGGTCAACGCTTATAGGCTGGGCCGCAAACGCGTGCCTGCCCTGCTGGGGTTAGATTATCCGGATTTTTACCGGCGCCTGTCAGGCTATCTTGTTTACCGGGGCTTCCCCCATGAGATTATCAAGCGTATAATACCTGCTTTGTGGCAGGAGAAGGAACAACGCTGAGATGATAGATTGGGACTTCGTAGGAAAGATTGCCGGCGGCGGCTTTGGCTCAACGCTTCTCGTCCTGGCGATTCTGTGTATCGTAATCTGGCTGATTGGCTTGGTTATACAGAAGAGAGCCAAAGGAGACGGCAGCTGAGCCTGGGCAATTCCAGGGTGAACTAAGATGTTCGGATTGTATGAGATGGGCTTCAGCGGGCTTAGCTGGGGCAATATATTGATGCTTATTATCGGAGGCGGGCTTGTCTATCTGGGTGTGGGCAGGAAGATGGAGCCCGTTTTGTTAGTCCCCATAGGCATGGGCATGATAATGGTCAACATACCTTTCAGCGGCTTGATGATCTATGGTGAAGCTGAGGGTGGAGCTGTGCCGTTGCCCGCGATCGGCGGACTGGATGATATCGCTGCTGGCAAGATAGGAATCCTGAATTTGCTGTATCGGTATGGATTAGAGAGTGAAATAATCCCGTTACTTATCTTCCTCGGCGTTGGCGCCATGTCAGATTTTTCACCGGCTATAGCCCGCCCTATATCCTTCATGTTTGGCGCCACGGCACAGCTGGGAGTATTCGTGGTATTCCTTATTGCATACCTCACAGGCTGGTTCTCCATCAATGAAGCAGTCTGTATTGGTATCATCGGAGGCTCCGATGGACCACCTACAGTTTATCTTACTGTGGCTAAGGCTCCCCAGTTGCTGGGGCCGATTACGCTGGTAGCGTACTCATATATGGCGTTAGTGCCATTGCTGCAGCCTCCGGTAATCAGGGCGCTTATTCCTAAGAAGCAGCGGGAGATATATATGAAGCCGCAGATAAGGGAGGTCTCGAAGCTAGAGAAGGTCATATTCCCCATAGCAGTGTTCATAGTTGCCGCCTTGTTCGTTCCTGCCTCGGCACCTCTCGTCGGCATGCTTATGTTTGGCAATTTGCTTTCTGTCACCGGCTTTACCGACAGGTTGGCAGCGTCAGCAGGCGGTGTATTCATAGACGTGTTAACGTTCCTTCTAGGTCTGACCGTAGGAGCCCTGATGCCAGCAGCCGTATTCTTGAATCCCAAGACTTTGATGATTATCGGACTGGCTGTGGTAGCTTTTGCTCTTGGTACCGCTGGAGGTATTTGGGGCGCGCAGATAGCCAATTTGTTCCTCAAGGAAAAGATAAACCCGCTAATTGGGGCTGCCGGAGTCTCCGCTGTCCCCATGGCAGCCAGGGTGGCTCAGTTACAGGGGCAAAAAGCAAACCCGAGAAACTTCCTGTTGATGCATGCTATGGGACCTAACATGGCTGGTGCGATAGCTACTTCGGTTGTTGCGGGCATATTCATGTCAATGATTTGAGCCCGCTTGACAGCTAGTTCACTCAGAAGCTATATTCTCTATGCGGGGGCCATTAGCTCAGTTGGTTAGAGCACAGTCCTGATAAGACTGGGGTCTGTGGTTCGAGTCCACAATGGCCCACCAATCAAAGAACAATGCTGCCCTGATTTAGCTTCGGTTTTCAGCCAAAAGGTCTAGTTTCCGAATTATTGACTTTTGGCAACGGTGATGTTATTACCATAAATGCCACATGTAAGACACGTTCATTCATAAAGTGATCTGGATATCAATTGAGAAGCTCTTCTTTTCAATCGTAAGCGTCTGAAGGAACTCCTGTATTCCTGGTGATTTGAAGAAGGTTTTTTGGGCATGAGGACTCTGGAATGTCGGGGATCAGTCCAGCTGAACCAGCGCTCAATATCGGAGGCTTGCTAGAAATCTGAATTCCCGTTGCGAGTCCGTTTGTTTTTTCTCCTTGAAAGGAAATTTGGCGTCATATCGGGCAAATTCGGTCTCATCGACTGCGAAAGCAGCACTCTCAATAAATCGTCCCGGCATACTCTCTAATACACCCTGCCTCAGTTCCAGCACCTGCAAGGCAACTGCAAATTTGTCGTCGGCGGTCTTTATATCGTATTTTTCGGCACATCTAAAACCGAAACGGCTATAATATCTTGGGTCTCCATAGATGCAAATGGCTGGATAGCCCGTATCCCGTGCGAGATTAATTGTATGAATAATCAGGGCACTACCTATGCCCCGTTTTTGAAGCGAAGGTAGTACGCTTACGGGTCCAAAGCTTACAACTTCTTTTTCCTCACCTCGTTTGCATTTAATGATCCCCCGGCTGTAAGCAATCTGTCCCACAATCTGCCCTTCTTTTTCAGCAACAAAGTCAAGTTCAGGAATAAAATCGTCACTCTTTCTGAGATTGTGCACAACAAAATGTTCGTTGCATCCCGAGACATAGAGATTCCAAAATGCTTCGCGTATCAATTGCTCAACATTTCTGTGGTCTTCTTTCCTTTCGTTTCTGATGATTAAATTCATGTCAGACATCAGCAAGAGTATGATCCTTTATCAAATTCTAGTACAAGAAAGCCCAACATATACAGTAGGTTCAAACCTTGCAGCTCTATATGGATGCTGACTTATAGTCCATATTTTGATGTAATAATAGAAAGGCATACATCCCGCTATTTATTTGGAGCTAATATTGTAGTACTTAGTTACCTCATTGCCAAAACGCCAAAAACTAATATAGTAACGATCGTCGCAATCGAGTAGGTGCGAAAGCCCTTGCCGGTCGTAGAAGTCCCTAACCCCATAAACAGCAACATCAAGAGAATGGCCACGACCGTGAATATCAGGTGCACGTTGCCGGTAAATGCCTGCTCGACCCCCCCTTGGATTCATCGGGAATAAGAACGACGTAAGGCTGACGACACCGAATATGCCCAGCAGGATTCCCGTAATGTGTAGAGCGCGTTTCTTACAGGAAGATCTCAGAACGCCTACAGCAAAGGCAATCACGAAGAGTTCAAATACGATCGCAAGTGGAACGGTAAATGACCTGGTCGGAGCCCCAACAGCTCCAAGCTCACTGACAGCCTGGTGACAATAGCTGTACCCCTCGCAGCTCATCGCCGCAAATATATCGGTGCCTACTTAGAGCAGGGAAGAGATAATGCCACAAACGAGCAATATCTTTGTTACCGTCCTTGCCTTGTCTGAACTACCCATATAATCCTCCTCCTAATTCTAGTCAGAGAGACCTTGGTGTGATTTCATGACAAGTATTACCAGAAATGTATTTGCATCAGATGATTCTCTATACTCGATTGTAATTCACGATGTAGATGCTAGTCGCTTATAGATGCCATCATAATGTTTTCACGGCGCATGTTGCAAAGATATTGCCAATAATAGCTGTGTGCCAAAAATCAACCCATTCTTCTCTAAGAAAAGTTCGGAAAATGTCCACTAAATCCATCCTACGCCATCGTCTAGAGGAGGCTGAAAAGGTGGGCGGAGCCCGGGTCATATCAGCTGTAGCGCCAGTACGGGTGGCACCGCTGGCCAGGTTAGAACAGCTATCTTCTCACCGACAGCAAGCCCAATCATAAGGGAAAGAACAAGTATGAAATTATAGTCGCTGAATAGCTTGCTGACAATTGCCAATTTCCTGCTTCTACGCCTACTCCTCTTTAGCCAGATATTTCTCCGGGTCTTGATCAAAAGCCTTCTTGCAACCTATGGCACAAAAGTAGTATTTCTTCCCCTTGTAGTCTGAGGTGGCTGCTGCCTTGCTCTCTTCTACTTCCATCTTGCAAACCGGGTCAATTGCCATCGGCACACCTCCTGTTAGTTAATGGCTTAATCTGGAAGGTCTGAATCTCTTGAGACGCAGTGAGTTGGATACCACGGTAATGGAGCTAGCGGCCATAGCAACCGCTGCCAGAATTGGATTGAGGAAACCGTAGTCACCAAGAACAAAGTGAAGGCCAGAAGGAACGCCGCTGTTGCTAAAGACAAGATACAATACCCCCGCTGCTACCGGAATAAGGGCAGTATTATAAGCAAAAGCCCAGAAAAGGTTCTGCTTAATCGTTCTCATAGTGCGTTTGCTCAAGGAGATGGCGGTTACAATTCCGTCTAGATTACCACTAATCAATGTAATATCCCCGGTTTCCATGGCGACATCAGTGCCGGTGCCGATGGCAATGCCGATATTAGCCTGGGCCAGAGCCGGGGCATCGTTTATCCCATCCCCAACCATAGCTACAACTTTACCTTCTTCCTGTAGTTTCCTGACCTCCTGGGCTTTATTCTCCGGTAGCACCTCAGCCAGCACCCGGTCAATGCCTGCCTCCCGGGCGATAGCCTCAGCAGTGCGCTGGTTATCCCCGGTGAGCATAATCACTTCAATACCCATACTATGGAGCGTAGCCACTACCGCTCTGGCATCAGCCTTGAGGGTATCAGCCAGAGCGATTATGCCGGCTATATGCTTATCTATACCCAGAAGCATCACCGTCTTGCCTTCTGCCTGCAGTCGCTCGGGTTCCTTTTCCAGTCCATTTAAGGGGAGGCTTCTTTCACTCATTAGCTTGAGGTTACCCAGCAGAAGTTTTTTCCCTGCCACTGAAGCCTCGACACCATGTCCCGGAATAGCGTTAAAGTCTGAGGGGGAAGATATATCAAGTTTCCTTTCCAATGCTGCCTTGACTATAGCTTCGCCGAGTGGATGCTCTGAACTATGCTCGGCTGAAGCTGCCAGCTGTAGAATCTGCTCCTCAGTGGCAGGTGGCAGGGCGACAATATCGGTTACTTCTGGTTTACCCTGGGTTAGAGTGCCGGTCTTGTCCAGCAATACCGCCTGTACTTCCTGGGACTTCTCCAGTGTCTCAGCATTACGGATAAGAATACCATGCTCGGCTCCTTTACCGGTGCCCACGATAATAGCCGTCGGCGTCGCCAGCCCCATGGCGCAGGGACAGGCGATGATTAGTACTGCCACAAAGTTGAGAATAGCATAGGTAAGGGCTGGTGGTGGTCCGGCAAAATACCATACAATGAAGGTTATGATGGCAATCCCGATTACTATCGGTACGAAATAGCTGGCAATGACGTCAGCAAGCCGCTGAATCGGTGCTTTGCTTCCCTGAGCTTCTTCCACCAGCCGGATGATCTGAGCTAGAGTTGTATCCTTGCCCACTCTCGTTGCCTCGAATTTGAAACTGCCTGTCCTGTTAATGGAGGCGCCGATAACCTCATCCCCCGCTTTTTTCTCCACAGGAATGCTCTCGCCAGTAATCATAGACTCATCAATGCTGGAATAGCCCTCGCGTATAATGCCATCGACGGGCACCCGTTCTCCGGGTCGTACCAGGATGAGATCACCTACCAGCACTTCTTCGACCGAAATTCCACTCTCTTCACCATCACGGATAACCATGGCAGTCTTTGGGTTTAAACCGATGAGCTTCTTTATCGCCTCTGAAGTCTGACCCCTGGCTCGTGTTTCCAGGAAGCGTCCCAGCAGTATCAGGGTAACAATCATCGCCGATGTGTCAAAGTAGAGGCCAAGCTCCAGATTCGTAGCAGCAAATAGCCGGGGAAAGAGCACGGCAACCACGCTGTAGAAGTAGGCAGCTGAGGTACCCACAGCCACCAGCGTATTCATATCGGCGGTTCTATGCCTAAACGCCCCCCATGCACCCCGGTAGAATCGCCATCCTGCCCAGAACTGCACCGGTGTAGCCAGAGCCCAGAGTAGATACGATTTCCCTGAGAATGATGGAGCCCACATCAGAGCCATGATTGACACGGCGAGGATGGCAGCAAAGATAAAACGATCCCTTATACCCCGGAGTTCTCGTCGGGCAGCGATGGTAACATCCTCCAATGTCTCGGCTTCTGAGCCGAGTATATAACCAGCTTCTTCTACCGCCTGCCTGAGGTCAGCGATATCTGTTCCTTCGGCATATTCGACAGTAGCTTTCTCTGAGGCCAGGTTAACATCGGCGGAGATCACACCCGGCACACTTGACAAAGCCTGCTCCACGCGCGCAACACAGGATGCACAGGTCATACCGCCTACGGGAAAGATGGATTTCTTGGTGGCTACCCCATAGCCTATCTGAGAGATCCTGTGCTCAATCTTCGAGAGGTCTACTTGGGCAGGGTCATATTCTACAGAAGCCTTTTCCGAAGCAAAGCTGACATTTGCTCGCTCCACACCTGGTATCTGGGCCAGACCCTTCTCAATCGTAGCCGCACAGGTGCTGCAGGTCATTCCGATTATGCGGACATGTGCCTTCTCAACCTTCTTAGAGCTGTCTTTTCCAGCCATCACATTTCCCCATAACTAATATATGAACCTAGAGTCTCATGATATCTATTCTAGAAACTCAACTATAAGTTCTTTGACATCCCATAATGGTTCTATCTTTTCAATTATCTCTTGCTTTATGGCTGGAGCAAACTGGTGGTTTTCAGGCAGGTCAATCACAATACGGACCGTTCCATCAATTACACTGACATCGCGCACCAGTTTGGTGCGCACCAGATCCAGCCCGGTCAGAGGGTTCATGACTTTCCTCAGTCGCTTGAGTACCGTTTCTACCGTGGTGGGCTTTTTCTCCTTGACCAGACCGTGGCGTTCCTCATAGTTTTCAATGGCGGAGCGCAGCCCCTCCACCGCCAGCACCGAGCAATGAGCCTTGATTTTGGGAAGCCCGCCCAGAGCCTTGGCGGCTTCCTGCCAGGTAATCTTCTTGGCTTCATCCAGGGTCTTGCCTTTGGCTAGCTCGGTAATGATGGAGCCGGTGGCTATATTGGATGCACAGCCATAGGATTCAAACTTGACGTCTGAGAGAGTATTCGTCTTGGAGTCAACACTAATATATACCGCTACCATATCTCCGCAGGCAGGGCTGCCTTCTATTGCCTTGCCGTCGGGATTCTCAATCTTGCCCACATTGCGGGGATGGCGGAAATGCTCCAGCACCGTTTCACTATAGGGAAATCTCATCTCTAGTCCTCCTTTTTCTCTTTGCCCAACGGGCTGATTTTCCTCAATTCCGGTATTACCTCAGCGAGTGTCTCAACGACGGCATCGGCGTCTTTCATGGTGTTGTAACGCCCGAAGGTAAAACGTATTGAGCCGTGGGCCCTTTCGTGGTCGCCGCCTATACCAAAGATAACATGACTACCCTCCAGAGAGCGACTGAAACAGGCAGAGCCGGTGCT
>CAYMVL010000037.1:0-8319 GCA_964394145.1 uncultured Dehalococcoidales bacterium
ACTAGATATGGGGAGTATCGACCCTCTCTGTGTCGAAGCTAACGCTTTAAGTGTCCCGCCTGGGTACTACGGCCGCAAGGCTAAAACTCAAAGGAATTGACGGGGGCCCGCACAAGCAGCGGAGCGTGTGGTTTAATTCGATTATACACGAAGAACCTTACCAGGGCTTGACATGTCAGAAGTAGGAATCCGAAAGGAGGACAACCTGTATCCAGTCAGGAACTGACACAGGTGCTGCATGGCTGTCGTCAGCTCGTGCCGTGAGGTGTTGGGTTAAGTCCCATAACGAGCGCAACCCTTGTTCTATGTTAAATTCTCATAGGAGACTGCCTTGTATAGCAAGGAGGAAGGCGAGGATGACGTCAAGTCAGCATGGCCTTTATGTCCTGGGCTACACACACGCTACAATGGGTGATACAGAGGGTTGCCAAGGAGCGATCCGGAGCTAATCCCCAAAAATCATCCCCAGTTCGGATTGCAGGCTGAAATCGCCTGCATGAAGTCGGAGTTGCTAGTAACCGCAGGTCAGCTATACTGCGGTGAATACGTTCTCGGGCCTTGTACACACCGCCCGTCACGTTATGGGAGCGGGCAACGCCTGAAGACGATGGGCTAACTTGCTTTTAGTAAGGGGTAGTCGTCCAAGGTGGGGCTGGTGACTGTAACGAAGTCGTAACAAGGCAGCCGTACGGGAACGTGCGGCTGAATCACCTCCTTTCTAAGGAGTCTAGAGGTGAAAGCCTCGAGGGTCCTAGGTCGGTCAGCAGGTATGTGAAGCCTGCTGCTATGGTCTTGATTTTGTCTTCCTTCCACTATACAGTTGTTAAGGTCTATCCTCTGCACACGGTTCTGAGCCGTTGCGTGTACTCTCGTAGCATAATTCCAGCGGTTCCGCTCGGTTTTCCTGTGCCTTTGTGGTATAAAACATTAAAAGAGTATACAAGGACCGCTTGCTAAAATTTGTACTGCCCGCATGTCTACGTGCGGAGTCAGCATACATTATCCGGCATCACGGGGTATAATATTAAATGGAGGTATAAGAGGAACAAATGTTGTTGGACAAGCTCCTAACACGGAGAGGATGGCGTGTAGTGGCCCACGCTATGTTAGCCGGATCGGGCATAGGCTTTATTTACCTATTGTCCAAAATGATCATGACGGGTATTCACCAGGGATACGAGCTGAACCTTTGGGTTTTAGGTATCGGCATTGCCTTATCTATGTGGTCCGTAGCACTCGGCACTATGCTGACGAAGTCCGAACTGACTGGTAGGGAGTAACGCGCGGCTAGATAGATGCTCCTCTCATCATTGCTTATCGCAAGATGATAGCATAGAACCCATGCCCAGAGTCTCTATTGTGACCGATAGCATTGCCGACTTGCCACCTGATCTGGCTTCAGAATTTGGGATTGCGGTAGTGCCGCTGATTGTTCGCTTTGGCACGGATATCTACCGCGACGGTGTGGACTTAAGCAGCGAGGACTTCTACAAGAAACTCAAGAGTAGCAGCGTCTTCCCTGGCACATCTGCCCCATCCCCAGCCATGTTCGCCGACACATATGATAGCCTGGCTGAGAAAACAGATGGGATCGTGGCTATTACTGTCACCTCCAAGGTCAGTGCCACCTATCAGGTAGCCTTACAGAGTAAAGGGTTAATGAAGAAGCAATGCCTAGTAGAGGTCGTCGACTCCCGATGGGCGGTTATGTCCCAGGGCTTCATAGCCATTGCCGCCGCTAAGGCGGCCCGGGCTGGAGCCAGCATTGACCAGGTGTTGGACACAGTACATGAGACAATCCATCACGTGGATTTACTTGGGGCTTTTGACACTCTGGAATATTTGGAACGGGGCGGGCGAATTGGAAAAGCACAGGCCCTGCTCGGTTCCTTGCTCAAAGTGAACCCGGTCATTGGTATGAAGGGTGGTGAGGTTATCCCCTACGGTAGAGAATGGTCCCGGTCTAAGGCGATGGACCGCTTATATAGCTTTGCCACGAGCTTTCACGATGTTCAGGGACTAGCTGTAGAGTATGGTACTGACTTCGACGCGGCTAACGGCTTGCTCCAGCGCTTGCGTTCAAGCTTTCCTCATGTGGCTATTTACCTGTCACGGGTAAGTCCAGTTATTGGCATACACACAGGACCGAGCCTCGTGGCCGTTAGCGTCTTGGGAAACAGGCAAGCCGCTAGCTGACGGCCCGGAATCAAGCGGCTGGGTGCCAACCGAGCGACCTCTCAGCTCTGACTAAATGTTAGTGAAGACTACTCCGAGACGGACGACGTCATCTCCCATCATCCCCTACCAGTATACTAGTTTGAATGGCGGCTGCTTGAATGCTCTGCGGCGAGAAAAGACAGTCACCCCAGATTTTGCCTTACCTGCATGGTAGCGCTCTTGCAGATGGCTCGCCTCCTGCCTATCGCATCTTGAGTTACCCGCTGAAACTAGAACGGATGAAATCAGTCACTTTTCTGCTAATGGAGGGATACATTGCCCACAGGCTTGCGTGTCCTGTAGGAAGCCAGATGATCTCGGGTCTGCCACATGCCTCCCAAAACTGTAACGTTGCTTCTTTAGGTATGTACTTATCGCGAAGCGCATTAATCATCAGTACTGGGCGGTTTCGAAGACGATGAGCAAATGTCATAGCGTCGCTCAGGAAGCACTGCTTCAAGGGCGCAACATTTTCGAAGCCTCTTTCAGCTACCTCAGCAAGATATTCCGGGTAGTGGCTATGTATCTCATGGCATTCGGCTTTTACACAACTAGAATTCTTTCTAAATTTGTCGGACTTACTGTCCCAGGTGATTATTTCAGAATTGCCACCCATGGTAACAAACACTCCAGCCTTGATGCGCTCATCTACACCCATCGATATAGCAGAAATAAAACCGCCAAGGCTTATGCCCATTACTGCTACCTGGTCCTCATTTATCTCAGGCCTGCTCTGTATCCAATCCAGGACCTGGCGTACTTCAATGACTGACTGGCGATAACTCTCAAACCATTCTTCAGACGTCAATGCCGGCATTCTCACTCTCATGCTTTCTGACATCCTGTTGGAATGAAACACCAGATATAAAACAATGGAAGCTATCCCCTTGTGCACCAGAGTCCTTGCCAGAACCTTGCACGGGATAGCACTGGCGTCTCCCATGCCATGAGTAAGGATAACAAGTGGCACTTCGTTCTCCAGCAAAGGGCGAAAGTACTCAGCTCGCACGATTCGGCTTTCGTCGGAGGGTTCATGGTAAGCTGTCACAAACTCCACCAAATATCGTGACCATTGCGAATTTGTCTCTTTCGTTTCCAAGCGAAAGCCCTGCTCGCTCCCAGAATACTCGTATGGATTCATAGTTAACCGTCATTGTACTTCACGAACCTCATTAAGGCAAGAAGACTCCGATTGACCTGAATTCTGGCTCTCTGCTAGAATTCAACCATCGGGGGATATAGCTCAGTTGGGAGAGCGCTGCGTTCGCATCGCAGAGGTTGGGGGTTCGAATCCCCCTATCTCCACCAAGGGTTTCAATAGGTAGAACTCCCGATTGTTCATTTGATGGCACGCCCTGTGGTATCGGCAGGTTATAGTGTATTGTGACCTGCTTCTTGTTGACCTCTATTCGACTAATGAATGAGCGCAAGAAAGCTTTCCTTTCAGTTATGTCAGCTTGGTTAAGCAGCGCCCGAAGGTCACCGGCATAGGTCTTCACTATATCTACGTCCACCTGCTCAACGCCCCGGGCTAGCATCTCAGCTTCTACCTGAACCCTGGCCTTGCTGAGTTCATCCTGGCGGGCCTTCAATTCTCTAATCCTGGGTGCCAGGTCGTTTAGCTCGAGTCTTCCCGTTTCTAGAGCATCGTAAAGCTTGGGCAATCTCCCTCTGATATCCCTTAGTTCAGCGTCAATGACATCCATCCTATCCTTGAGCCCGCACGAAGCGGACTGCAGTTCCTCATTTACCAGCACTACCAGTTCTTTCAGATTCTCATCTGTAAGCACTTTGGACCGAACCTGGTCTATTACCTGCCGTTCCAGTTTCTCCTTGGGGAGCATCCTGGCATCGCAGGCATCCTTACCCTGTTTGAGGCTTCTGGAGCAGACGTAGTAGAAGTGGCTATGTGACTTGGCACTATGGCCGGTCATGGCGCTACCGCAGGAGCAAAAGAGCAGTCCACTGAGAAGATAGAAGCTGGATACAGTCCGTGGATGTCTAGCCCGCGGACTTCTTGAGGCCATCTTTCGCTGAACTAACTGGAACGTCTGCCGGTCGACAATAGCTGGCCAAGCATTCTCCACCTTTACTGGAGGCTCACCGCTATGGACTGCAGGATGGCCTGGTCTCCCACCCCACACCAGAGTGCCACAATAAGCCTCGTTGGTAAGTACTTTGTGAACAGTCTCCCGCCCCCATCGCTCGGCCTTGCTGGTGCGAAAGCCTTCCCTGTTCAATGTCTTGGCGATCTCCTTGCAGCCTATGTCTTTTGCTGCCATATCAAATATCCTTCGCACCACGCGTAAGGCTACAGAATCCTCTGGCTCAGGCTCAAGCTTGCTTCTGGTCTTTGCGCCGTCACAAACGGCTACCTTGCGCAGGCCATAGGGCGGCCTGCTGCCATTGAAGAAGCCCCGCGAGGCATTCTCCCTCATGCCCCGCTTAAGATCCTGTCCCATGTTAGCGCTGTAAAACTCGTCGATGGACTCGATCATTCCCTCAAGCAAATGCACTATCGGTGCACATTTCTGACTCTTGTGCAATTGTTCTTCTGTCCCAAGGGAAGTATAATCTGTTAGTAGAGTTGCAGGGAGTGATAGCGCAATATGGAGAATGTCGGGAGCAAAATTGGGAGGATTGTAGAGCCTTTTGTTAAGGCCTCATATACTATGTGGCTCATAGACAAAGGTGCTATAAACGTGAATATTTCAGTGGATGGGGCTGAGCCTAATCCTGAGCAAGTTACTGAAATCCTCAAGTCAAAGGGATATGTCAGGGAGCCTTTAAGCACATCGACTGTTTCTTGGACTGGCCGATTTACTTCTCAAGAAAAGGCAGAGATCCTTGTATCAAGTCAGCCGGGAGTGGATATATCAGCAACCTTTCAAGATGAAAGGGTGCTCGTTGCAGAATGTAAAGGAGAACCCACCCCCACCGCTATTAGGTCAGGATTGGACAGAACTGCTTTCTACGCTGCTATCGGACAGCTTATCATAACCTGTGGAAACCTATCGGCTCAACCGCAACAAAAAGTCATCGTTTTGGCAGATACTAATCGCCTCCGGAAACTAGCCAGCGACGCAACTCAAAACACTCTGCTAAGACAAATAGGGTTAAGCTTTGCCTTGGTTGACAGGTTAGGTAATGTCAGTGAGTTCCCATTGTCCTAACTCCAGAACTAGGTTAAACCTACCTAAGGTGAATAATTGAACATATCAGAGCTCTTGGGATCTTCCAGATTACTATTGCACATTCCTCGGAAATGTTCAATACTGCTATATCTATATAAAAAGGGTATGAATTTTTGAGTTAACCATTTGTAGAATTACTCGTTATAATTATTAAGCGATTTATGAGGGGGAATATTGATGAAGACAAAGCATTATTTGAAGTACCTGTTAATTGCAGTAATGGTTACACTCACTCTCATTACCGCCGCATGCACCACGACAGACAATGGTGCCAACGACAGGATGACCGAAGAGGCTGCCCGGCAGCTGGCTGAAGCCTTCATGAGGAACAGCGCCACCTTTACCTTTGATGGTATTGAAGACACCTTACAGCTGGTGGAAACACTCTATCCTGATATTGAGAATGCCTGGCAATTTGTCTTTCAATTTGAAAGCCGTCAGGCTGGATATGGAGACCGCACAGGGCAAGTGCTAGCCGAGGTAATCACCCCGCATGAGGCCATTATCACTGTCGAGCATGGAGAGATCACATCCGCCCTGATGGATGGGAAATGGGATATGATTAACCAGCAGATGCTGGACGATATTGAGGTCAGCCTCGCTCCGATACACGAAGTAGAGGTATATTTTATGGAATCATATCCTGTACAGGTCGGAGTTCATATTCAAGGTGGGCTCAGAGACGGCTGCACCACATTCCACGATGCGGTAGTGAAGCAGGAAGGGAATATTATTAATATCGAGGTTACGATACAGCGTCCCAAGGATGCAATATGCACCCAGGTCTACGGGTTTTTTGAGGAAAACCTGAACCTTGGCAGTGACTTCGCTAACGGTACCACTTATACTCTTATTGTGAATGATTACACAACTACTTTCGTATATCCATAAGGGTCATAGAAACTCGTCTTGTTGAGTCTCGACGGAACAATTCTCGCTTCTTTGTTTTTTGACAACCGGCTAGTGTGTAATATAACATCGCTCTTGGGAGCCCGGCCCATGTCACAGCGGAGCGCGCAAGGCAATAACCCAGATATTGATAGACTTATCGTCGTTTCAAACCGCCTACCTATCGCCCTAACAAAAGGTAGCGAGGGAGAGTGGCACGTTCAGCCTGGCTCGGGCGGATTGGTCACCGCCCTGACTTCTATCCTAAGGGACAAGGGAGGTCTGTGGATTGGCTGGCCTGGAACGTTGGAGGAGGTTGACCCCGATGAGCTAGCGGCCATGGCCGGCAAGAACACAGGCTACGCTCTCAAGCCAGTCACACTAACCGCGCAAGAGATTAATGAATACTATTTCGGATTCTCGAATGAAATCCTATGGCCACTCTTCCACAGTCTTCAATCACGTTGCAACTTCGATCCAGCCTATTGGGCTACCTACCAAGCGGTCAATCGCAAATTCGCCCAGGTAATCGCAGAGAACGCCAGAGCAACTGACTACATCTGGGTACATGATTATCATCTCATACTCGTGGCCAAGGAACTGCGTGCTATTGGCATAAAAGCCAAAGTAGGATTCTTTCTTCACATCCCTTTTCCCTCGTGTGAACTATTTACCATATTACCATGGCGGTCGCAAATTCTAGAAGCGCTATTGGAATATGATCTGGTTGGATTTCAAACCATGCGTGACAGAAACAACTTCATATATTACGTTGAAAGCTCGATCAAGGGTTTGCGTGTTGATACCAGGAAACAAGTATGCACGATCGCGACGTCGCAGCGACAAACCAGGGTCGGCGCTTTTCCAATCAGCATAGACTTCAAAGCATTTACCCGGCAAGCAGCTAACAAGAGCGTATTAGAAAAAACTAAGCAGTTGCGTGATGCCGTAGATGATCGTCAGGTCATTCTTGGCGTTGATCGTCTGGATTACTCCAAGGGAATTCCAGAGAGATTAAGGTCGTTCAGGAATGCCTTGGAGCGCTTCGACGAACTGCGCGGCAAAGTAGTTTTGGTTCAAATTGTGGTGCCGAGCCGAGAGGATGTCCTTGAATATAAGGTACTCAAAGCCGAAATCGAGGGACTTGTGGGTGAGATTAGCGGAAAATTCAGCCAGGCGGGTTGGGCTCCGATTCGTTACATGTTCCGGAATTTGGAACGGGATGAGCTTCTTGCATATTACCGTACTGCCGATATAGCATTGGTTACGCCTTTGAGAGATGGAATGAACTTAGTAGCCAAGGAGTACTGTGCTGCGAATACAGACAATAACGGTGTGCTAATACTGAGCGAATTCGCGGGAGCAGCAACTCAGCTGCGTGCAGGTGCTCTGGTGGTCAACCCGCACGATATTGAAGGCATGGCCAACGTGATCTACCAAGCATACAGCATGAGCACAGGTGAACGGCAGTCGCGGATGCGGAGACTTAGACAATCGGTTGCTAAACGTGATATTTTCTGGTGGGTGAACTTTTTCCTCTGGGCGGCCACCACTCAAAGCTTAGATGATCCGTGGCCATCGGGGCGGTCGCGGCCTTCCCAGTAAGTGGCGATCAGACGTGTATATAGAATCATAATAGAACTTCAGTTATCTAGGAGAAACTCACTGAATATACAACCGGGGCAACAATATAGCGTTTTGTTCAATAGTCCAAACGGGTGATTGCAGCTGCCACTCACTTTGACTCTCGTTATGTCTGAAGTATGCCGCGGTGAATTTGAAAAGTGCAGCGCAGGATGCTAGAGTCTCACAATGCACTCGGCCAAGGGCTCTAATATGAAATTGCTGACGAAGTGGCTTCGCATTGGTGCGGTTAAAGGTGGTTCACAATGGGGAAGGAACAGTTCATAGGTACTTGGAGACTCGTCTCGTCCGAATTCCGACGCTCAAATGGTGAAGTGACCTATCCGATGGGGAGGAATGCATCTGGTATGCTCATGTACGACGCCAACGGCCACAT
>CAYMVL010000038.1:0-54153 GCA_964394145.1 uncultured Dehalococcoidales bacterium
GGACTTGCGAAGGAGATAGAGTTTGCCAGAGTCTAGTAAGACCTTTATGGAACTGAAGAAAAAGACCACCGTGAGGCCAGAACTCACTGAGCTTGTTAAACAAGAGACAAAAATGAAGAGGATGGTTCTTGATGCCTTTCGGGCTGAGGCACATACTGTTCCTGAGGTTGCCCAGGCACTAAATCTAGCCAGCCACGAAGCGATGCACTGGGTTATGGCCCTGAGGAAGTATGGACTTCTCGAGGACACACAGGAAGTATCCGACGAGGGATACTACAAGTACAAACTAGCTCAGAAGAAATCCTGACGCTCGAAAAAGTTGACTCAGAATTTATTTCCACTATTGCAGCTTCGCAATTGTATTCGCCGGCTATTTCGTAGACAAAAGAACACAGAGCTGGCTTATTGACTTCGAGCAGTTCCACAGCTTGCGTCAGTCACCTTGAAGTAGTACAGGGAAAGAGGCAGGTCAAGGCCAGGAAATCACAAGCAAGAACGGACTATGATAGCGCTGCCAGAGAGGAGAGGCATGGCCCCTGAAGTATGCCATAAGTTCAAGGGCTTGATTGGCTTGACCTCGCTGAGCGAATTACATGCGAAGCTAAACTCCTCCTCAAAGGTTCCATTCAGAAGACGTGGGGATCTGGATATGTGCGCACTGAACTCGTTTCAGGTTTATAATAGTAGTAAGGAAATCCAGTCAAAATAGAGTGCTATGGCTATAATTGATTGGCTAAAACTTAACTGGTCTGATGTAGCAATACCCGTACTCGTTTTTTTGGGCTCCTTTTTTGTCTTTGTATGGGTCAGACGGGCCAGCTACAATGCGTTGCAGCGGTGGCTGAGGCAAGGAAGAGCTAAAGCTATCCAAATTGTCATCTCCATCACCAAGAAACCCTTCCTGCACTGGCTAATGATATTGGGGGCCTATATCGCTCTCCATATCTCAGTACTGGCGCCAGAATGGAAGAGCCTCGGGGGCAATATCCTTGCTACCATTTTCTTTGTTTATTTCGGCTGGATTCTGATCCGACTGAGCAGAGAGTTCATCCACTCCTATTTAAACAGGAAAGAGACTTCTAACAGGGTAGCTATGATTACTACAAGCGTCAGCCAAGTGACAATTATTGTGATTGGCATCCTCATACTACTCGAACTCTGGGGGGCACCTATGACGCCAATCCTCATTATTCTGGCTGCCGCTCTGGCAGTTGTGATTCTGGTCTTTCGCGACGTTTTGGCCAGTCTGCTTTCCGGTCTACAATTGACTCAGGGAAAGCATATTCAGGTAGGCAACTTGATTAGGCTGGAATCTGGAGAAGAGGGTTATGTTGAAGATGTCGCCTGGAAGAATACAAGGCTTAAGACACTGGATGGCAACGTAATCATTATCCCCAACGACAGACTTATGCGCACCACCGTAATCGATTATGGCAAGCCGCTGGAAACAGCTAAAGAGCCATTTCACTTTTCTACCAGACTCCATCTCAAGGAGCTTACCGGCTTGAGCGCCAGCAATCTGTCGCAGTTGCTTGACAGACTGAAGGAAGTGCCTGATTCCGTGATCTATTACCATACGCACAATTTCGTTGAGGAATATCAATTTCTTACTCCCGAGCCGGCCAATGATTTTGCTTTGTGGGTGCAAGATGCTCTCGGTTACGATATCTTTGCTGAGAGGCTGGCCAGCATCGATACCTTCGAATTTCCCACTATGGGGGCACTGAGACAGAGGATTATCGGGGTCATTCAAGACTTTTTGGCTCAGACATCCAACGAGCGTGAGGCACCGCCGGACAATGAATTCCATTTCATCAAGTCAATAAGCGTTGTACTGCCCACCCATTACGTTGCTCATAATTTACGGGAATTTGTCGACATTCTGAGGAGAATCAGTATAGGCTCGCTGTACTTCCATATTTTTGAAGCTAAGTTAAGGCTGCAGCGAGGTACAAATGATTTTTCCATCTGGCTTGAAGACTGCCTAACAGAAAAAGAGCTGGCGGAGCAAATCGCACGCCTCGATCCTTACAATTATACCCTGGAAAATCTGCGGGAGATGATTATAAAACTTTGTGAGAAGAGACTATGAATCCGAAAATCGACGTCAAGTATTATGAACCAATTGTGGGTAGAAGCTATATTGAGGAGCTGAGGATGCTGGCCAGCAGGTTGTCAGGCAAGACTGTTGTGAATATAAATTCTACCTTCGTGGGTGGAGGAGTGGCAGAAATACTGTCTCACGTTGTGCCGTTGCTTAATCAACTTGGAGTCGACACCAGATGGCAAATTATCTCGGGCGAGGCCGAATTTTTTGAAGTGACAAAGAAGTTTCATAACGCCCTTCATGGCGCAGAAGAGTCCCTCTCAGATAAGGATTTCTCTTTCTTTCTGGAAACCACAGAAAAGAACCTGAGCCAGCTCGATTTTTCGGGAGATATCTTTTTCATTCATGACCCGCAACCTGCGGCTTTGATAGCTAAAAAGAAGGACATCGGCAAGAACTGGATATGGCGATGCCACATAGATGTTTCTCACCCCGATGGCAGGGTATGGGGTTTCCTGAGACAGTTTGTAAATGACTACGATGCTGCGGTCTTCTCGTCCCCAAACTTCGCCCAACAATTGCCCATACGTCAGTTCTTCGCCCCTCCATCCATTGATCCTTTGAGCGATAAGAACAAAGACCTGCCCCCGGAGGCTGTGGACCTTGTTCTCTCTAAATACGGATTGAACCGTGACAAACCGCTAATTGTTCAGGTCTCGCGCTTCGACCGGCTAAAAGACCCATTAGGAGTCATTCAGACTTTTGAGTTGGTAAGAAAGAATTTTCCTTGCCAGCTAGTCCTCGCTGGCGGCACTGCCAGCGACGACCCTGAGTCAGAAGAAGTGCTCCAGGAGGTTAAGGAGCGGGCCAGCGGCAATCCTGACATCCACATCTTGGCAATGCAAGCAGGGAGCGATATCGACATCAATGCACTACAAAGGGCTGCGACAGTAATTATGCAGAAGTCTTTAAGGGAAGGCTTTGCTCTCACCATAACCGAGGCTCTGTGGAAGGGGAAACCGGTGGTGGCAAGCGCCGTCGGGGGCATACCTCTTCAGGTAAGAAACAGGTTCACAGGGCTTCTATGCCATAGTATTGAGGGCGCAGCCTACTCCTTGAGACAGATCTTGGCTAATCCTGATTATGGTGCATGGCTGGGGCGTAATGGAAGGGAACACGTACGCCAGAATTTCCTCATCACACGTGAGATCAGGAACTACTTACTGATGTTTCTCACGCTCGACCACAGGGAAGACGTTATCTATATTTGAAATAGCTAAAACAAGCAATGCATGATCAACTCAAAGACTTTGTAGCTGGACCGCTATGCTCTGGTGCCGTCGCAGCTGCCCATCGTGGCGCCAAACGGGCGATCAAACAAAACGCCCCGAGTAACCTCACCTTTCCTTAGCATCTAGCGCACCACCAGTTTCCACCCGCCAAGTGCTGGCTACCGCCCATACCTTCCATCTTCCTCAGGTACGCTTGTCCACCCATCTAGCTTGGCCACTCGGGACTATTATTATGATAGCACACTTCGACTCTAAATGTCAAATTTCGTGGCTGGACTCGCGCGAAATCCACGATTCTTTATACGGATCTCCAGCTGTTCCCTTATCCATTGGACACTTCAGGCGACTCTTTACTCCACTACATGAAAGGGACTCTTGTTATACCGGGAGCAGGACTGGATCTCAGCTACCGTTCCATCCCCAAAACATATCGGCTACTTAACCCACTGGGGCAGTTGCTTACCACAAAAAATGTGATATTCCTGAAGCATTCCTCGTATGCTGTTTACCACATTCTGTGCTAGCTCGGCAGTAAGTTTTCCTCGCTCTGGTGTAACAGAACGCTCGACACCTTGCCATGGAGAGAGGACCGGCTGAGCCGATATTCCCTTGTAATGAAGGACCTTATTGCGTAACTCGACAAGTTCATGGAAACCTTGAAAGGGTTGCTTCCCTTTGTCAAACGTCTTATTACTAATCCTCTCAGTGATCTCGCACCACTTGTCTTCCAGGCTTGGGTAGCCTCTTTTTTCACTGAGAAGCTTACAATGCGCGTCGATATGGCCACTATCATATTTGTCGAAGTCATGAGGCCCAAGCACGCTTATAGCTTCTTGATTTATAAACGCTTCCATACAAGCAGCCGCCAGTATTATTGCTTGTATAGAGGAGCTTAACTCTTCCTCATGATTGCCACTCTTGCAAGCGGCCTGTGCAGCAGCGGCATGCTGACACGCAAGATCATACAATTTCATCTCAACTCCGGTACGTACGGTCGCCGATACAGAGACTTTCAAACCAAGTTTTGCAGTTGCCTCTCTTGAATACATTCTGTGATGAGGTCGGACCCTATTCCGCAGACTCATGACTTCATCGCATGTCTTAGTCTACGTCGACCCGAGCTTATCTTATGTTAAATTCTACCATATGGCTCAAGGTGTACGCTGGAGACTGAATCTGTAACGCGCTAAAGCCACTTACTACACGCGCCACGTAGTACTGTTTACGTCAGCTCTGTCTGGCTAACAACTCAAACATCGCATCGTATCGCTCGCAGCCCAGACAAGTTGTGGCTAGAAGGAAGGCGGCATCCAGCAATAGACCTAGGGTTTGTGTCATGAAGACACAATTAACAACCGCTAAACTCGATAAACAGTGCCACGGCCTCACTATTCTCGCAGTTGGTGTGCCAGCGGTCTTGAAAAGTTATTCTGATCTGCCTTCGAAAAGGACTTATCCTTTACTACTCTCCGGTATAAACACCGGTGCCGATGAAATAGTCTGTTCCTGGAATCAGCTCAACGTAACCTATCTTTCGCTGCTCTCTCATGGAGGAAGAGGCGGGATTAACCCAATAATACTCTACAAAATCGCCACCGTTTTCAGCCGCTGCAGCTAATAATCGAATAACATAATTACCTCGGGAGTCCTGGTAATTATATAGATTCTGCCCTTGCAAATCTTCTTGAGTAGCATGTGCAATGTTTACACAATTGAAATCATAGACATAGAAATATCCGCTCTGGTCGCTATAGAAGCGTACCGGGTCAATGAAATTACGGATTAGATTGATGCGGTCGGTCTCATTGTGATAGTTGCTCAATATCCCTCCCAATCCCAATGCCGCCGAATGCACGACAGCTTGAGCCGTCTGTTTATGCGATTCAATATCAGCAGTGGTGGCAGCTGTATTCTTGTCACATCCAACAACTGTCAATGCTAGAATTACGCACAATCCAAGAACAACAGCCAGTTTCTTCACCTTAAATTTCCCTCCTTAAAAGCCTCCCTGTAAAATCCGATAAAATAGCTAGATCTGGCGGAATATTCTGACACTTTTTGCGATTGACATCAAATTACTCTTGGTGAGGCTACGGCAGCATCCACTATTCTTGTTTTTTCCTGCGAATCTATCCTCCTCCATGTTATCGCTAGGACACCTGTCTTGCCCTCAAGCCTGCCCTCATATGACCTACCGCTAATAGTGATGCCTTGTGACCTTGCTGCCATAGTCAGTAAGGCCTAAGTAGCTGGTAGCTGATATCTTAGAGTACTATGCGGTGGTACTGTGTAATCCTGCGCTCACCCAGAAGGTGTGCTTCTTATCGCTTTACCTGTTGTATGATTGCTGAAGGTAGCAATACAGTCTACGCAAGCAGCTCAGTCACAAAGCACAAACCTGCTGGCTACGCCGAACAGGCTTGCAGTGCAACGGACTGTAGATTCAGTCCACCGCAAGTATAGCATATCGACTCTGCAGCGCTAGCTAGCGCACCAACCAAGATAAGCAACAATGATAATCAATTTGACAAGCCTCTGTCAGCTAATATAATTAGCACCGGACCATGGAAGAACTAATAGAGAGAGCAGCCAGGGACTTAATCCATTCGAAATACGCCATCGCCCTGTCTGGCGCCGGCATCTCAACTGAATCAGGCATCCCTGATTTTCGAGGACCTGCAGGTATCTGGACGATGAATCCCCAAGCCGAGAGAATGGCCTATCAGAGCTATGACAGATTCCTGGAAGACCCCAGGGGATGGTGGGAGGAGATACTATCCAGTCCGAATCTACTGGGCCCGATAGAAAATGCACTGCCAAATGCCGGCCATTATACACTGGCTGAGCTTGAACAAATGTGCATCCTGAAATGCGTAATCACGCAGAATGTTGATGGGCTTCACAGGAAGGCAGGGTCCGATAGAGTATTTGAGTATCACGGCAGCATTCTAAAGCTAAGATGTGCTTCATGCGGTTGTAGGTTCAACCGCGACAGATTCGACCTAGAAGAGCTTAGGAGGGAAAACAAGCTACCCCCCCGTTGTCCCAAGTGCGGCGGGATAGTCAAGAGCGACGTCGTCGCCTTTGGTGAGTCAATCCCAGGAGACGTTGCCCGAAAGAGCCTGGAAGAGGCCTGGAAATGCGACCTGATGCTGATTTGTGGACCCTCCGCCGTGGTTTACCCGTTCGCGAGCCTACCCCGGATAGCCAGAGAAAGGAAGATACAAAGACAGAGCAAGATCGATGCTGGAATATACTCTGTGGAAAAAGTCCCCGCTGTCACCATAATTGAGATTAATGCCGAGCCGACATCTCTAACTACGGACGGTATTTCTGACTATCTGATTCAGGGTAAGACAGGGGAACTCTTGCCCAGAATTGCACAGGCAGTGAAAAGCACAGCAGGGGGATCAAACCATTAGCACGTATTTTGCGGGCGATTACAAATGGGTGGTAATATAGGTAGCGGTTCAATCAAGCCCCCAATCTATCTTAGCCAGGCGGTGACTGGTGCTTACGCATGAGAAAAGGACGAATTGTACTCAGACTGTTTAGACTCCAGCTACTCTTAACTGTTATACTGGCGCTCTGCCTTTCACTTGGGTGCAGTAACCAAATTTTGCCCGACGAAAATAACGAGCATTTAAGGCAGCGGGGAGACGATATGCCAGACGAGTTTTTCAAAACCGACGAGGAGTGGCGCAAAATACTTACGCCGGAACAATATCGGGTCACGCGGCTCAAGGGGACTGAACCACCGTTTACGGGCAAATTCTATGACTTCCATGAAACGGGCGTCTACAAATGTGTATGCTGCGGCAATGAACTGTTCAGTTCAGAGGCGAAATTCGATTCAGGAACAGGCTGGCCAAGCTTCTGGGCTCCAATTTCAGATAAGAGCATTGAAACTTCGGTAGATACCAGTTATGGCATGGTAAGGACTGAGGTAACATGCCAGAGGTGTGGCGCACGTCTTGGGCACGTGTTTGAGGACGGCCCAGCACCAACTGGCCTACGCTACTGCATAAATTCTGTCGCACTGGATTTCATAGGGGCTGAAAATTAGCGCGAATAGGAAATGATATCTCCAAATAGTGCAATTAGGTCAGTCTTACTGAGCACTATATTAATCAGTGTTATTCTGGCCGGGGTACTTTTCGGTTGTGGTAACGAGAGCACGATTGTGAATCCTGCCAAAGATGGGGTAACTCATTATATGTCGATACCACCAATAGACGCTTCTGCGCCAGCGAAAACGGAGACTGCGACTCTAGCCCTGGGCTGCTTCTGGGGACCAGACTCCCGCTTTGGCAGTCTGGATAGCGTCGTCCGGACCCGTGTTGGATATGCGGGTGGAACAACGCAAACTCCCACGTATTACAATCTGGGTGACCACACCGAGAGTGTTCAAATTGACTACGATCCCACTCAAATCTCCTATGAACAGATACTGGATATCTATTGGGATAGCCACGATCCGACAATAGATTCCGCATCACGACAATATAGGTCCATAATCTTCTACCACAGCTCACAGCAACAAGGGCTAGCCACGGAGACTAAACAACGTGAAGAGATCAGGTTAGGCCGCAAGATCTACACTGAGATCGTTCCCGTTTCCGAGTTCCATTTGGCCGAATATTATCATCAGAAGCACTACTTGCAACAGGAACCAGAGCTTATGAAAGAGCTAGTTGCCATCTATCCTAATCCCATGGACTTCATAGATTCCACTGCTGCAGCACGCATCAACGGTTACGTTGGTGGGCATGGCACCAGAGAAGCACTACAGGAACAGCTAAGCTCTTTTGGTCTGTCCCCGCTTGCCGGTGAAAGGCTGTTAGAGATAGTCCGCTGATTATTAATGCGCTGACAGGTCCAGGAAATTGCTTGCTAGTTTCTTCATAAACGAGCCACTTGAAACGCTCCCCGGAAATCAGACGGGTGGCTAAATTCGGGTTCTGCTCCTCAAAATAAAGAGGAACAGGAGGAGCAGAACATGACAAAGAACACAAGGGAGCACAGTCAATCATTCAAGGCCAGAGTAGCGCTGGAAGCCCTCAAGGGCGAATAGACAATAGCCGAACTGGCCAGCCCCTATGAGATTCACCCCTGCCAAGTGCGCAAGTGGAAGAGAGCTTGCCGAAGGCACCGCCGGCATTTTCGGTCATGACCAGTCCCAGAAAGAAAAGGCCAACGCCTCTCTTATCTTCCGGCTGTACCAGCCTATAGGCCAACTTGAGGTAGAGAGTAATTTCATGGAGAACGCCCTGGGTCGCCGACCGCCAGTACCTGAGAACCGCTTGCTACCGAGTGCGTATACATGCCGATCTCCCGCGGCCTTTCTTCGCTACCTGCATGCCATTATCGAGGAGAAAAATGGCATCAGAATCAGTATGGAGGCAAAAACACCGAGCGTCCCCACCAAGCTTCAGACTATCCGACGCCGGCCCGGGTATCTAACTCGATCCATGCAGGAGCTATTGGAGGAGTCATGCTAGAATACCTGGCACCCGATACGCGAAGCACAGCAGGACCAGAAGTTGACGAAGTTAACTTGGTAGCCATTCCGGCCTAATGATGAGGCCCACCTATGCTTCCAAGCGACTCCATATGCGGACAACAGATCGTTCATCAGTTTTTTCAAGAGATCTGCCTCGCTCACAAAACTATGTCTTAGCAGCCCACACTTTGGCCCATAGTCGATTGGCCTTCCTGCCTCTAACGCCCAAAATCGGTCGTTACCGTAGGGAGATATGCATTTTGCAGGTATTGAGATACCATGCGCTGTGCATTGAAATACGAGCCATTAATAGCTATCGCTGAGCGCATGATGTTGGCAAACTGGTCCGGCCGTTCGTAATACATGGGCAATATTTCCAGCTCAAGCTTGTCGTAGAGAGAAGCAAGTTCCCTCTCGATATTCGTCTCAGATTGATAGCCGTCACCGATGGACCAGCCGGTCACCCCCTCGACATGCCCTTCAATCCACCATCCATCCAGAATGCTGAAGGTCGGGACTCCGTTCAGCGCTGCCTTCATGCCGCTTGTTCCCGAAGCCTCCCGTGGTTTCTGGGGGGTGTTTAACCATACGTCAACACCAGAGCACAAATACTTTGCAAGCGTTACATCATATTCCTCAAGGTAGACTACAGGTATCCAGTCCTTGAGCGCCTTAGCTGCCTCAAATACCCTTCTGATGAGTGCCTTACCCCCTTCGTCTCTGGGATGCGCCTTACCTCCATAGATAATCTGCAGCCGCCGACCCTTCTGAACCATGTGTCTCAACCGTTCTAAATTGTGAAAAAGCAGGTCGTGCTGTTTATACTGGGTGGCACGCCTAGCAAACCCGATAGTCATTACATCCAAACTCATACTAACACCGCTACGCCGCTCCACCTCAGTAAGCAATGCCTTTTTCGCCTCGGAGTGGGTTTTCTTAATGTCATCCAATGGTATCCGTACAGCGTACTTCAGGTAGAAATTGTCACGCCGCCATTGCGGGATAAAACGATCATATAGTCCTTGAAAAGCCGGCGACGTCCAGGTCTGGGCATGTACCCCGTTAGTAATGGCATCAATGCGGTGATTGGAAAACATTCTACGTGTGACTTCTTCGTGGCGCATCGAAACGCCATTAACATACCGCGAAAAGCACAGTGCCAGACTGGTCATATTCAAGACACCATTGCAGCAACATTGAGCTTCGATTAGAGAGTCCGTTCGCTCATCACCCAGAATCTCCCTCACCAGGTCAAGAGGAAACTCATCATGACCAACCGCCAGAGGCGTATGTGTCGTGAAGACGCAATGCTGACTGACTGTCTCCCTGTCGGCAGGGCCTACGCATCGAAGACCACATCCCCACGCCTGCTCTTCCAGCAGCGCCAGAGTAACAAGCGCAGAGTGCCCCTCGTTCATGTGATAGGCCTGGACTCTAAGATGCCCCAGAGCACGCAGCATCGCTACTCCGCCAAGACCAAGGATTACCTCCTGAGCAAGACGATAGCGCGCATCGCCTCCGTACAGGTGCTCGGTAAGGCTCTGCTGCCATGGCGTATTTTGCGGTAAGGACGTATCCAGAAAATAGACAGGTACGGAACGTCCGAACTCGCTACGCACCAGGTAGCGCCATGCCTGCACCTGTACCTGACGGCCAGCTAAAGTCACATACACCATCAGTGGCATTTTTTCCAGGAAGCCCTCGGGAGACCATTGTGAATCCGTTTCCGATTGGTTTCCGCAGCCATCCAGGTGCTGCACGAAATAGCCCCTGCGATGCAGTAGTGTCACTCCTGCCGCTGACAAGCCCAGATCAGCAGCAGCACGAAGAGTATCACCCGCAACCACTCCCAACCCGCCACTATAAGTAGGTATCGCGGGGTCGGCGGCAACCTCCATTGAGAAGTAGGCTAGGGTCAAAGTGTCCACAGAATATTTGTGGAAATACTACTCCATTAAGTCATTACAACGCAAATGCGGGACTCGAACCAAACGCCTCAAGAACCAGCCTGGCACGGGCCGATGACGTCGTTCTATACAACAAACTCTCTGGAATATCCTGATAATTGAATACAAGGCAATACTCATTGCTCACAGGCTGAGGCTGGATGATGTTGACAAGAAAAAAGAGTTGTGCTACCATATGGCATATGGTTACCGTATGCCGTTCTCTACTCTGCACAGAGTAGAGATGGGAGGAATCATGAGAATGCCAGGAGCAGTCGCCGAAGTGGTCAGTACCGGATTAGCTCCCCTTGACGAACTTCTACAGGGGCTACGATTAGGGGATAACGTCGTATGGCAGGTTGAGCGACTCGAGGACTATCCCTATTTTGCCAAAGCCTTCGCCGAGCAATCGATTAAGGACGGTCTCGACTGCGTCTACTTCAGCTTCGCTGCCCACACCCCTATACTTGAGCTGCGACCTCGGCTTACCATCATCAAGATAGACCCCGGCCCCGGCTTTGACTACTTTACCGGCGAGGTGCATAGAATAATTGAGGAACGCGGAGGGACTGTCTGCTATATATTTGACAATCTCTCCGATTTGGTAGAGGAGTGGGCTACGGACGAACTGCTGGCTAATTTCTTTCAGGTAACCTGCCCTTACCTTTTTCAGGTTAAGGCCTTGGCATATTTTGCTCTCAGACGCGGGCAGCACGGTCACAGCGCCGTGGCCCGGGTGCGCAATACTACCCAGGTCCTGGTAGATGTTTACCATGTTGGCGGCAACAGTTACATCCAGCCGCTGAAAGTGTCGGACCGCTACTCCCAGCAAATGTTTCTGCCTCACATGATCGGTGGCGATGGCTGGGAGCCAATTTCCCGCAGCGGCGATGCAGCCAGGATATTGACGACCGCCACCAAACGCCCGCTCAGTATCAGCTCCGAGTCAATCGCTCCCTGGGATTCTGTTTACCGCAAGCTGCTACAGCACCAGGAGATGCAGGAAGATTTCCCCAGCCCGACCCGGGAGACTATGGCGCTGAAAGAAGCACTGTCGCGCATGATGATTGGCAATCACAGGAAGCTAGTACAGCTATCCGACCGTTACCTCACCCTGGGAGAGCTGCTACGGATACGAGACCGCCTCATTGGCTCCGGGAGAATCGGCGGTAAAGCAGCCGGTATGCTGCTGGCAAGGGGTGTTCTGCTTTCAGGCAAGGAGCAGACCGATTTTTCAGCGGTGCTGGAGGAGCATGATTCCTTCTACATAGGCTCAGACGTGTTCTTCACCTTCCTGGTGAATAATGACCTCTTTCAGCTCAGGCTGGCACTAACAAGAACAGGCAGACTGTCAAGGGAGGAGTTTGCCAAATTGGAGCAAAGGTTCCTGGAGGGCAGGTTCCCAGAAGAGATAATGGAGCAGTTCCGCGGCATGATTGATTACTATGGACAAGCACCGATAATAGTCCGCTCATCAAGCCTTCTTGAAGATGGTTTTACCGATGCCTTTGCCGGGAAGTATCGGAGCGAGTTCTGCGCCAATCAGGGAAGCCCCGATAAACGCCTAGAAGCCTTCTTAAGGGCAATCAAACTGGTCTATGCCAGTGCCTTGAACCCGGACGCCCTTGCATATCGCCACAGGCGGGGTCTGGGCGAAGGGGACGAGCAAATGGCGGTCCTAGTGCAGCGTGTCTCCGGCATGCCCTACAAGCAGTATTTCTTCCCAAGCCTGGCCGGGGTAGCCTTTTCCCACAATCTGTATGCCTGGACCAGCCGAATTGACCCCAAAAAGGGAATGATCAGGCTGGTGTTCGGCCTGGGAACCCGCGCTGTAAACCGTGTAAGCGGTGATTACCCCAGAATGATAGCAGTCAGTCATCCCAACATCAGACCGGAGATTGGTATGGAGGTGGCCAAGTATTCCCAGCGGATGGTAGACGCCATAGATCTCGAAAAGAACGACTTTGTAACCGAGCCTCTCGCCGAGGTCGTCAAGGGAGATAAATATCCCGTTCTGAATTTGCTGACCTCGGAGATAGCCGACGGCTATCTGCGCGACTGGTTTGTGACCTCACTGGCCACTTCTGGCAAGAATCTGGTCTTAACCTTTAATAACCTCATAGGCCAGACCGCACTGGTCAATATAATCGGGGAAATGCTAAGGAGACTAGAGGAGGCCTGGGGCCAGCCGGTTGATGTTGAATTTACAGCCTATGTGGACAACGAGAATAATGTGAGAGTCAACCTGGTCCAATGCCGTTCACTTCGTGTGCCCACGCTGGCTGGCTTAGAGGTCAGCATACCTGAAAGACTGCCTAAAGAACAGATGCTTTTCCGATCTAACCGGGCCATAAATGCCGGGATGGTCGACAATATTGGATACATTATCTACGTTGACCCGAGAAAATACGCCGAGGTAGCAACAATAGATGTCAAGAAGGCTCTGGGGCGAGTGATAGGCAACCTAAATAACCGCTTGGCTCATGAGGAGCGTAAATTGATGATTATGGGGCCGGGCCGCTGGGGCAGCAATAACATTGAACTCGGTGTTAATGTGGGCTATGCGGACATCAACAATGCGGCAGTCCTTGTCGAGGTCGCCTGTGAGAAGGCCGGGCAAACCCCCGAACTCTCTTACGGGACTCACTTTTTTCAGGATCTGGTGGAGTCTGACATCTTCTATCTGCCTGTCTATCCCGACAACGACGCCGCTGATTTTAACACCGAGTTCTTTGTCCGATCACCAAATGTACTGAAAGACCTTCTCTCAGAACTACGCGATTTCGAGGATATTGTCCGTGTTATTGACGTGCCAGCCGCAACCGGGGGTGCTTCGGCGAAAGTCATCGCTGACCCGCAGACTCACAATGCCGTCTGTTTCTTGGACAGAAGTGAAATATCAAATACCAATTCCAAATCAGGAGGAAACTAGAATGAATCTACGAAGACCAAATGCCAGTGATGCTACCAGGACTTCTAACCGCTCAAAAAGCGTTGTGCCCATGAGCGGCTTATGCTCGCGGTGTGTAGATGGATGCACCGGAAACTGCGAGGTTTTCAGGGCAACTTTTCGCAGCCGTGAGCTGCTCTATCCGGGACCCTTCGGGGAGGTAATAGCTGGCGGAGACAAGGACTATCCTGTCGACTACTCGCACTTCAATATCCAGGGGTATGCCCAGGGAGCCAAAGGGCTGCCAGACGGTGTTACAGGAGATTCAGATTCAGCTATCTTTCCGGTGGTGAATACCGAGACTGAGTACGGCTGGGATAACAAAGTAAGGATGCGCCTACCGGTATTTACGGGGGCGCTGGGCTCTACCGAGATTGCCCGCAAGAACTGGGAGCATTTTGCTGTCGGCGCCGCCCTCAGCGGTATAACCCTGGTCTGCGGCGAAAACGTCTGCGGCATCGACCCCCAGCTTGAACTCGACAGGCACGGTAAAATTGTCTCCTCGCCGGACATGGACCGCCGCATCGAAATATACCGGCGCTACCATCGGGGATATGGCGAAATGCTGGTGCAGATGAATGTTGAGGATACCAGGCTCGGTGTTGCCGAGTATGTAATCGGGAAACACGGACTGGATAGCATTGAATTAAAATGGGGGCAGGGCGCCAAGTGCATTGGCGGGGAGATAAAGGTTAGCAGCCTGGAACGAGCTTTAGAATTGCAGCGGCGCGGTTACATCGTCACCCCCGACCCCTCAAACCCCCTTACCCAGGCGAGCTTTCACAACGGCTCACTTAAAGAGTTCGAGCGCCATAGCCGCCTCGGCTTCATCAGTGAAGAGGACTTCTATGCTGAGGTAGAGCGGTTGCGTAGACTGGGCTTCAAACACATCACCCTGAAAACAGGCGCCTATAGTCTCCGCGAGCTGGCAATGGCTATCAAGTGGAGCTCAAGAGCCAGGATTGACCTGTTGACTATAGACGGCTCCGGCGGAGGCACGGGCATGAGCCCATGGCGCATGATGGAGGAATGGGGCATACCCAGTCTCTACCTGCACTCTGCGGCCTATGAATTCTCCCAGAGGCTGGCCAACAGAGGTGAGCGGGTACCCGATATCGCCTTTGCCGGCGGCTTCAGCAGTGAGGATGGCATCTTCAAGGCGCTGGCCCTGGGCGCGCCTTTTGCTAAGGCAGTATGCATGGGGCGGGCGCTTATGATTCCGGGCATAGTGGGAAAGAACATTGCCCACTGGCTCGCTGAGGGGAAGCTGCCCAATACCGTCAGCCAGTTTGGCTCAACCGCAGAAGAGATATTTATCTGTTATGAAGAGGTCAAGGATTTGGTTGGCCCCGAAGAAATGAAGAATATCCCGCTCGGTGCGCTGGGAATCTATAGCTACACTGAAAAACTCAGGATAGGCCTCCAGCAGCTAATGGCTGGCGCGCGCTGCTTCAGCTTGCCCGCCATCAGCCGAAATGACCTGATGTCGCTGACCGAGGAGTGCGCCAAGGTTACCGGTATCCCTTACCTGATGAATGCCTATCGAGAGGAGGCAATAGACATTCTGGAGGACCGCGATAAAGAGTATGAAACCATGGGTGCTCTATTCAGCCATGCGCGCCCTTTTCGAAGAGTCAGAACCTACGAATAGTCCGCCGACCGCACGCGATAGCGCCGGCAGGGCACCAAGTATGCCCTGCCGTACATTCTACGGGGCCCCTCCCATGCACTGGTTGACATCTCATTCCCCTCCTCCATATAATGGCTTCGGTAGACGGTTGCCACCAGCCGGAGGTGCCAATGGGATTTGAAACAAATGATTCCGAGCGTAAGGTCTGGGCAATCCTTAATACGTTAGCAGGCTCACAGGAAGCGGTAGGCTCAACTACTATCACCAAGCACCTGAAGAGCCAGGGAATAGAGCTCAGCGAGCGGGCGGTAAGATATCACCTGAGAATGATGGATGAGAGAGGTCTCACCCGGCTTGCCGGCAGGAGAGAGGGCAGAATAATTACGGAACTCGGGCAGGCTGAGCTGAAAAAGGCTCTTGTTAGCCACAAAGTCGGCCTTGCCTTCTCAAGGATTGAGACCCTGGCCTTTCGCACCAATTTTGATTGGGGCAACCGCACTGGCTTTGTACCGGTCAATATCTCCTTCTTCCCGAAGGGCAACTTCGATAAGGCTCTGAAAGTCATGAAGCCTGTTTTCCAGGCGGGGCTCTGTGTCAGCGAGCTGGTAGCAGTAGCCGGCGAAGGCGAGACCATTGGCGAGCTTACAATCCCCGAAGGGAAGACGGGTCTGGCTACAGTCTGTAGCATTGTAGTGAATGGCACGTTACTTAAGGCCGGCGTACCAATTGACTCAAAATTCGGCGGTATACTGCAAATAAGAGATAAGAACCCTCTCCGCTTTGTCGAACTCATTCATTACTCTGGCAGCTCTCTTGACCCTACGGAGATATTCATCAGGGCCAATATGACATCTGTCGCCAAGGCAGCCAGAACTGGCAGCGGCGAGATACTAGCCAACTACCGGGAGATACCCGCCATCTGCCTCCCTCTCGTTAAGGAAGTGGAGCAGAAGCTCAAGGATGCTGGCATTGGCGGCATTCTCCTGATAGGAAACGTCAGTGAGCCAGTTTGCGAAATCCCAATAGAACTTAACCGCATCGGGATTGTCTTAGTTGGTGGCTTGAATCCGGTGGCCGCAGCCGCTGAGGCCGGCATAACCAGTGAAAGCCTCGCTATGAGTACCGTCATTGACTATCGGAAGCTGGTTAGAGTTTCTGACATTATGTCATAGAGTAAGCCTAATTTATATTCCACCAGGATGCCAACGGCGAGGGAAGGGTCAAAGAGCAGGTTTCGCGCACCCCTGTGCCGCCGGTCAAGAGTTAGACGCGTGAGCAGCTTATCGGGGGGAGTGGTTTACGAACTAGCCCTCAATTTCAGCCTTGCTATCCTGTTGATGTAGACTATAAGAGGAATCCCGGGGACCCATGCAGGAAGCGGCAGCAACAGTTGCAGAAGCCGTTCAGCAACCCTCACCAGCACTCCCGCATGAAGGCCCTGCCTGCAAGAGCCCGGTATGAAAGGCAAGGGAAGGCATGAGCATTCACTACGAATTGCAGAAGATAAGTTCAAACACATGGTATTGCCCTAAATGCAAGAAAAGGGTAACCCCAAAACAGCCCATTGAATACGAGACGTCAGATAACGGCAGAGAGGTCATAACCGGCTTCTGTCCCTATTGTGGTTCAAAGATATATAAGGTGATAGGATAAACGGAAGCTATCTGGGCTTTTCGGGTGAATGGACAAAATAATACCATTCATCATGATTACACGAACACACTATTCAAGCTTAACTGTATATGACAACACTTGCTTCGAAAGCGGTGCAGCCTTCCCCATCACCGTTGCATTGTCAGGTTCTGCGCTGTAATTGATGCTCCCGTCCGATCGGATGTTTACATCCAGGCCATCCCTGGGTGTCGCACCCGGGTTAACGACTGATAGAGTAATTTCTGTTGTAGGACCGGGTAGTTACCGGTGGTGTCTATCTACTGTACAGCTTGTACAAACGGACTATACTCAGCCTATTTATCTCAGATTCTGAAAGTGGTACCCCGGCTTGCGGCGGGTACGGGTCCGGCACGGATACTCGTGCTACGGCTTCATCTTCACTTAACCCCTGCTTGACAGCTGACTGCACGGCCTCCGCCCATTTTTCAATGAGATTGGCCTGGTCCTTCAAATAGTCTTTGTTGCAGACTTCACCGTGGCCGGGAACTACGAAGTCCACATCAAGCTCACCAAGTCTCTTCAGAGACTCGAGCCACTTAGCAGGGTCTGACTCTATCAACCAACTCTTAACGTTGTGAAAGACAATATCTGTGGTGAATACTATCCTTTCCTGAGGTATGTAAACACCAATACCGCCGGTCGAGTGACCTGGCAATGGGAACAGACTGAAGGTATGATCGCCTAGATATAGATTCAAAGCTCCACTTATACCGATATCGGCAAGCCTCACCTGGTATGAATCCATAATGGATGATACCCCGGGGTCCATACGCCGCATCCGCTCCCTGACCTCAGCTACCGGTAATTTAGACAATTTATCCCGGGTTTCTTGAGAGGTAATAAGCACTCCGCCAAAAAACCAGCTACCCTGCCAGTGGTCAGCATGTTCTTCAGTGTTGATGAGATAGCTCACCTTTCCTCTCTTGTTAACCTCCTCACGCCATTTTAGCGCATCTGATGGCTTCTCCGGCGTATCAATCAGCACGATGCCACCCTTGGTAATAACCATCCCCAGGTTACACATTGACATGCTGCCACTCCTTGCGCCAATCTCTACGAAAACGTTTGGTGTTACCTGTATCACCTTATGCCTCCTTATGCCTGCTTAACAGCACCCTGATGTCTTGTCCTTACATTCGGAAGTCCGCCAGCTACCGCATGGAAGTCTCCCCCATCGGCCACTTAATCTCAGACAATGGCGGCTCCACTGGTCTGATAATGGGGGCGTCAGGGATTATTGGTAACAGTATATGAGATGGATACTCTGAGTCATGGAACACGGTGTTTGTTGCCGGGACAGGCATCATCTCCCAGGTGTATACCGTATTGTGTAGTGCTAGATAATCTAAGTCGTGACTTGCTATCTGCACCCAGATCTTGTGTCCCTTCTTGAAAGTCCAAAATATGGGTATTATCTCTATCTGATACTCATACACCTTGTTCGGCTCGGGACGAACTGGATTCTGGAACCGATGGTAGGGTTGACCCGGCGCAGACATGGCTTCATCGACCTCCCTATATGACGCTTTGAGAACACCCATCACCAGCGGCGTAACTTGACCATCTGGCGCAACGTCTGCCACCTTCACAAACCAGCCGGTATCAAGGGTTGTCGACGAACCGTATATAGTTGCACTGAGCGGGCCCCAGACACGGGTATCCTGTTTAAGAGGCGGGGTGGAAAATGCCATCACCGGCTTACGTGCCACCACGCGTTCCCAGCAGTCTGGAGTTATATAACTATCGGGATCCTCACGCCCAGGTGGATCCTGACTCAACAATCCGTATGGCGCGTCTGTAGCAGGATTACCATTATTTGAGCGCAGGTAGAACTTGGTCCATCTTGTCCTGGCCAAGGGATACTCATTCTCGTAACGCCATTCCCCGGTAGCGCTATCACATATGGCTACCTGAGGCTCACTCATGATTCCAGTGTCTATCCCCTTAAGCCAGTAGTCGTACCACCTTTGTATGAATTGGTTCAGAGGCTTACTTCGCACTAAGAACACGTTAGCAAAGAAACCACACGGCGGTACAACAACCAGCTTCTTAGGCGATCGCACTAGCTTATATCCCCAAAGCTGTGATTTCGAGTGCAGCATGCTGTGCGCCACTGCTATGCTCAGCACAGGTATAGTAATCTTGTCGGCTTTCCTGTAGCCGCTTCTCTCCCAGTAATACGGCCCATCGTCGGGATTAGAAGCGACATCAGTGAATAAATTCGCCGGAGCTAATTTACCCTCAATGGGCCCCGGCCACATCGCCTGGAGTATAGTATCGGCACCCCACTCAGCTAGAAATCCCTCCCTTATGAAGCCACCCTCGTGTCGTGATCTGTAATCATCCATCGAAGCATCATATGGGGCAATAGCCTTGAGGTGGGCCGGCTGTTCGCCAGCTACAAGCCATTGTATTCTGCCAAAATAGGAGTCCCCAAGCATACCTACATTGCCATCACACCACTCCTGCTGGGCTATCCATTCCACTATCTCAGCTTCATCCTGTTGCTCCACCATGTCATAGAAGTTGTATTTCCCCTGAGAATATCCGGAACCCCTTGCCTGACCAATAACGTGAACGTAGCCCTTGGGAACGAAGTACGATGTCGCTCCAGCTTCTATGGAGTGCGACAACTCAGGCGCAAAAGTCTGTATCTCTCGTATATAACCTGAGGTTGATAAGAATGCAGGGTAGCGGCCCGCCTTTTCCGGCCGGAACACATCCACTGCAATCTTGATGCCATCCCTCATGGTCACATAAATAGCCTGTTCATATCTGATTCCTTTGGGCAATACTGGCTTTAGAGATTGATAATGCTGGGTCATATTCTTGCTCCCCTCTTTCGTTATACTTTGCTGCAAATCTCACACGGATACCTCCAGGTAAAGGTTCTCCCCCTGGCACCCAGTGTATGAGACAAGCGAAGACACGCCCATAATATTATGGCGCTTATCACTTTGTCAACTAGCCGAATTGAAGTCTTAAGTCCAAGCAAACGATAGATTATTAGGTCATAAGCATCTAACCGCAAGAGATTGAAACTCAGCCCGGCCAGTATTTCACAGGAGCTAAAAAGACAAATAGATGTCAGGCCGTAAAAACTGTATACCATTTGTAAGGGAAAGAGGAAAACCCCGCAAGCCAACCCTCACAGGAAGATGTCACCTCGTATAGCTAGAAATTATGTGCCAAGGTAATCCTTTGTTGAGTTTGATTAATAGGTGAGTTGACACGAGTTATTGAAAAAAGGGCGCGTCGTCATGTAGAATGCTCAACAGCGTAGGTATTAAAGCCTGGAGGCTTTACAGGAGAGTTGAGACATGACCCTGCGCGCATCAGAATTAGATAATTAAGCGGCCACTGTCTCAACATTCTCAAACACTGCAATATATCAGGGCAATAAGAAGTGAAGGCAAACAAAGCAAAACTCAGCAGGCTTTTTGATCGTATTCTTGATTTTGGGGCCCTCGCTTCGGGCATTATTCTTATTGCCACGCTGGTATTGATATCTTTGAGCGTAGTTCTCAGGCAACTGTCTCACCCCATCATTTGGAGTGGGGAAATCGTGGAATACCTGATGCTATGGCTACTATTCCTGGGTACTGCGTGGGTGTTAAAAAACAGGAGACATGTGAGAGTAGAGCTTATTGTAGACAGAATGCCCCGCAAGAACCAGGCTATCGTGGCCCTTGTTACATCAATTATCGCTGCCGTCGCTTGTTTAACAGTCGCATTCTTTTCCGCAAAGATAGTGGTGCATCATTTTCAAATAGGCTACCTTATCAGCCGCGTACTGATGCCTCCTTCATGGATCGTCATGATTATCATACCCATAGGTCTTATACCACTTACTGTTGAATTTCTGAGACAGGCAAATCACCACCTCAGAACCTGGAAGGCAGGAAATAATACGAGTTAATATTGTGAAGGCCAAAATCTAGCTAAGCGTATACATAATGGATTGGGTTTCTAGTCTCGCGATCATTCTGGGCATGTTTCTAATACTATTGCTGGCAGGCATGCCTGTTGCCTTCAGCTTCATGACCACAAATATAGTAGCAATGCTATTATTTTACGAGGGCCTAGCAGGTGTTGAGCAATATGCGGTGAGCATCTTCGCCTCTATTGCGTCCTTCGTACTGGTACCAATACCGTTTTTCATACTGATGGGCGAAGTAATGTTCCATTCTGGTATAGCTCCCAAGATGTTGGATACTTTGGACAAATTATTGGGACGCCTGCCTGGCAGGCTGAGTGTTCTGGCTGTCATAACTGGAACTCTACTGGCAACCTTGACAGGCACTGGCATAGCCAGTACCGGAGTGCTGGGAGAGCTGCTAGTGCCACAAATGCAGGAACGTGGATATCATAAGACTATGATAATCGGACCCATCATCAGTAGTGGCTGCCTGGCTATGATGATTCCGCCAAGTGCTCTTGGAGTCCTTTTCGGTGCCATAGGCGAGATCTCTGTTGGACAAATTCTTATGGGTATTATTTTGCCAGGAATACTGATGGCTAGTCTGTATGGTGCATACATAGTACTAAGGTGTATCCGTCAGCCATGGCTTGCTCCTCCTTATAAGATAGAGCGTGTAACCGTATCTGAGAGGGCAAAGAGAGTAGCAACAGATGTGCTACCACTGGCTATAGTGATTTTCCTGGTCATAGGTGTCGTATTCATTGGAGTAGCATCTCCCTCAGAAGCAGCAGCTACTGGAGCTGCTGGAATAATCATTTTGTGTCTCTTCTATAAGAAGATGAACTGGAATATTTTCAGGAAGTCCGTCAACGGGACTCTCAATATTAGCGTCATGATGTTTATGATTGTTGCCGGAGCTCAAGCTTTCAGTCAGCTCTTAGCCTACACGGGAGCTTCAGCAGGGCTAATCCAGACTATCATAGGTCTCGAAGTCTCTCCCACTTTGGTTTTCATTCTGATTCAAGTGGTGGTGTTGATACTGGGAACCTTCATGGAGCCAGTGAGTATAATGATGATTACGCTCCCTCTGGCTATGCCTATTATTGAGGCTTTTGGCTTCAATACCGTCTGGTTCGCAGTTATCACATTGATCAATATTGACGTGGGAACCATATCTCCACCCTTCGGGCTGGTACTCTATGTGATGAAAGGAGTTGCACCCCCAGGTACTACCATGGGAGAAATAATAAGGGCATCGGTGCCATTTGTATTGCTTGATCTGCTGGTTATGGGGCTCATATTTGTTTTCCCTAGGATCGCCCTCTTCCTGCCGCAATCTATGTTCTAGATTACCTTGTCCATCTTGAGGATGGATAGCGGCTTCTTGCCCCTTGTAGCCAACTCCTGGTAGCTGTCCTGCCTGAAATAGCGGACACTTTAGTCACGTGAGCCCGGTTCTTTTCCTCGATGTGGGCATTCCCATTTCCCCTGATGCTGGAAGGTATACTGCTGGGTTTGCCCGTTATGGCCGCGCGCTATCATTCTGTGATAGCTTCAGGCGATACTGTTATTGACGCAGCTTAGAGCGTTGACATCCCAGTTAATCAGTGCTACGCTACGAGCGTACCGTTGCTACGATCTAAAATAGATGCCAAAATGTGATGCAGTTGAGTTCCTGAATATTGCAGGCTAGCAGTTTTTATGGTTGTGGTAGTTGCAGGCAACGCCTAGGTACCCAAAAAGTATGACCGCTGAAGTCAGACCTATCTCATGAAGGGTTCAGGAGGTTGAGATGAATTTGAATAAGATACTCTTCGAGACGCAGAATTGCCTGGGGTGCAGGACATGTGAGTTAGTCTGCTCATACCACCACAACGGAATCTTTAGCCCGAGCATATCAAGCATCAAGATTGTGAATAAGCCAAGCGAACAGGCTTTTGCGATTGAGATTTACAGGGAGGCTGCTAATGGCCACTTTGCCTGTGACGGCTGCAAAGGGTTAGAAGAGCCACTTTGCGTCAAGTACTGCAATCCTCTAATGCGTGAGGAATTAAGAGGCATATTGCGAAAGTTCTCGAAGGGAGCTGGAGACGCAAATAAGTAATCCTAAATCATGATGTGTTGTGCAAGGAGTGTGTAGTATGAAAGTTATGAAAGGCACCGGCACTAACGGTTATGCTGGCAATATATTACGGGTGGATCTAAGCTCGGAAGATGTTTCCTGCGAGCCCACAATGAAATATGCCAAGGAATGGCTCGGTGGTTCAGGTATAGGCCAGTGGATACTGTATAACGAGGTTAAACCATGGGTGACACCCTATGCTCCCGCAAATAAATTAATCGTTGGAGCCGGGCCTTTGCTTGGAACACCCGGCCCCGCAGCCTCCAGGCTATCTGGAGATTCGATTAACGCACTCACTAACGGAGTCGGGAGCAGCAATTGCGATTCGCATTTCGGACCTGGACTTAAATTCGCCGGCTACGATCAGATCATTCTAGAGGGAAGAGCAAGAAAGCCTGTATACATATGGATAACGGACGACCACGTCCAGATAAGAGACGCTACTAACCTCTGGGGCAGAACTACCTGGGAAACGCTTGAAGCCATAAGACATGAACTCGGTGACGATGATGTTCATGTACTTTCTATTGGACCAGCCGGTGAAAATTTGGTCAGGGGAGCCTGTATCATACAGGACACGGGAAGAGCCATGGGAAGATGCGGCCTGGGTGGGGTAATGGGGTCGAAGAATCTCAAGGCTGTGGCGGTAAGAGGCTCGGGGGGAATTAGACTCGCCGATGCGGAGAGGTTCATGAGGGCTGTTGACAAGGCACGCGATGCATTTGACAAAGCCCCTATCGTAACCGCTATAAGGAAATTCGGTGTCCCCGTAATAACGACAAATAAGCAAGCGGTTGGTGGTATTCCATATAAGAACTTCCAATACCTTACACTGCCAGAGGACCTATATAAGAGCCTTGACAACGAACGTCTGAATGCCAACTACAGGATCAGGAATGTCAGTTTTATGGGATGCCCTTATGGCTGCGGCCGCTATTTCTTTGTTAATGATGGCCAATACGCCGGTTTGAGATCGGAAGGGTTTCAGTTCGAGCAGGTGGCTGATTTTGGGGGCAAATTAGCGGTACATGACCCCACGTTCATTATAAAGCTGAACGCATACTGCAACCAAATGGGTATGGACGTCGACCTGGTGGCAGGAGCAATCGCCTGGGCTATGGAATGCTACCAGAGGGGTATTTTGAAGCCCAGTGACGCCGATGGCCTCAAGCTTGAGTGGGGCGACGCCGGCGTTATCCTCGAACTGGCCAGAAAGATGGCTTACAGAGAGGGTTTCGGGGCAACCCTGGCAGAGGGTAATGCCAGAGCCGCTACAATTTTGGGCAGAAACAGCAGTTACTATGCATTGAACTTGAAGGGACAGGACTTATATGAAGTCATCAGAGGATGTGTCGGATGGGGACTAGGTGCCTGTACTTCGACCAGAGGGGGTGGCCATACAACAGGAGCTCCTGCTTCCGAGAACTTCCCCAAGGTGGATGAGGAGCTCCTGCAAAAAGTCTACGGGGTTGCAACAGCTAACAAACCTCTGGAGTATGAAGGCAAAGCCAAACTGGTCCATTATATGGAGAGATTGCACAGAGTCAACAACTCTTTTGGCGTTTGCCATCTCGCAACTACCTGGCATGATGCAAGCTTTCCCGGTTTCCCCGAGCTGGCAGAGATGTATTCCGCTGCCACAGGGTTAGAAATGACAGAGGACGACCTAATAAGAGCTACTTCAAGAATGCTGAATGTCGAGAAGGCTTTCAATTTGCTCCGCACTGACTTGGACCGTAAAGATGACTATCCTCCTGCAAGGTGTATGGAAGAGCCTATCCCAACAGGGAAAAACGCTGGCTGGAAGATAGAAAAGAAAGCCTGGGATAATTTGCTAGATGAATATTATGAGATGAACAATTGGGATAAGAAGACCAGCTTCCCCACCAGGAAATGTCTCGAGGACCTCGGCCTGAAAAGCATAGCGGATGACCTCGAAAAGATTGGTAAATTGGGTAGCACTTAACGCCAAGCCTGTGAACCAATTAACAGCTAAATTATCTGACGCACTGGATTTATGGCGGTCAGAGTAGTAGACAGATAAGGCCCTGGACGCCCCATTTGATCGCCAAAGGCCAAGCTGTGAAAGCAGAGCGCGGACCTCAGGTCCGCAGCAATTTTAACATCGACTCGAGGCCCAACTCGAACAACTGCTCTTGACAACCCGTAGAAATAATGCCACAATCAAAACGGATTAGCAGATTCGTTGGCGAATCTGTGCCAGAGGTTTTGAGGAGCGCGCGGCAGAACGGGCAATGCTTATGAAGAAATGAGGAGCCCAAGTCTCGATAGAATCGAACGGAGGAGCAATAAATGAAGCACAAAGTAGTAGTTTTAGTCTTAGCAATAGCGGTCATTGTGAGCTTGGTCATTGTTGGCTGTGCTCAGCCAGCTCCAGCTCCAGCTCCAGCTCCAACTCCAACGCCCGAGCCCGAACCGGAAGTAATAGAACTCAAAGCGGTCAGCTTTTTGCCGATGTCACATGACCTCACCAAAATGATACAGGGGTATTTTGACGAAGTTAAGAGCCGATCAAACGGGGAAATATCTATGAATTTTGTTGGCGGGCCGGAGGTGATAAGCTCGGCTGAGCTTGGTGAATCAGTTGCCCGGGGCGTCGTCGATATAGCAATTACTCCGGCTCTTTATCTTATTGGTTTAGTACCGCAAGCTTCCGCAACAATTCTGAGCCGTGTGACACAAGAGGAAGAAATGGCACCTGGTGGGGCTCATGAATATCTCCAACAGTATTACAACAAAGCAGGGCTCTATTTTATTGGTGAGCCATTCGGTAAGAATTACTACGGGTTCTTCTTATGTACAACGGATAAGAAGATCCTCAAACCAGACGACTTATCCGGATGCAGCCTATCAGGCTCTATGGTGATGTACCAATCCTGGTTGAAAGAGTTTGGTGCAAATTTGAGTGTAGTGCCATTACCTGACGCATATACAGCACTGGAACGCAACATGTATGATGGGTATATCGCCCCGGCTGATGGTTTTGTAGGCTTCGGCATACATGAGGCACTCAATTACTGTGTTGACCATTATTTCTATATTGGAAGTTACATGCCATTGTATATGAACCTTGAGAAGTGGAATAGCTTGTCTGAAGAGTCTCAGAAGCTTATGATTGATACTTTCAAGGATGTGACTCCAGACATGGGAGAATTGTGGGTTCAACTGAATTTTGAGAATTACCGGCAGGAAATGATAGACTCGGGAATAGAGTTTATCAGGTTTTCAGACGCAGATAGCGAATTATACCTAGATACTGTATATGACAGTTCATGGGATTGGCTCGGCGAGATGATTGGCTCGGAAGATGAAGCGAAACTCAAGGCAATGTTAACACCGTGACATTGAATGTACTGAGATAGGCTGTTGTGTTATATGACGTCCTTTGTATAGGAAAAAGATGGTATGGGAACGGCTAATCCCTGAGAGCCATTGTTTCAGGCTTTCACGGGTAGCCGTTCCCTGCTGTTTCGTCAATGGATTCTCCCGGGACATGGGCTTGGCGCGGCGAGAATAGCTTGTGAACGACAGAAGCCGCTTAAGATAGCGTTCTGCAACTTCCCTATGATATTCTCTGCCCGCAAAATAACAGAGTAAGCCACTTTAGGTCCTGTAACCAGGTGATTCTTGCGCTGGCTATCTATGATGCCAGCTAAGACAACAAGCCTTACTCGCTTGTCTGAGCAACTTCTCTGGATATAGCATGCTAACCAGCATTGTAGCAACTATTTTGTGCAAGACAGCAGGTATCGAATGCGCTTACTCCCAAGAATTAGGCCGGTCATAGTGAGAGCCTTCCGGTGACAAGCGAAGAAGGAGAACCCAGAAAGCGGCGTCATCGCGCCGCCTATACTCGACCAGTTGCTCCGCCACTACCCGTGGACCACTCCCAACCGTCCCGACCACCGCGTCAAAGATAGACTGAAGAAGGTAAGAAAAAGAGATTGAAGAAATGAGCTGAGTATGCTAACTTTCGTCTTACCCTGGCCGGTTCAGTTCTAGGCCATGAACCAGGCCAATTTTAAGCCTTAATGTAGGGCCACCCAGTGAATCACGGAGGTTAATACAGATGACCGAGCACGATGCTGACCTATATGACCTCAGTACCGGTGCCCCTGTTACTTCTCTGAGTCGCTTTCACTCCCCCTTAGATGAGTATAGGGCTGCATTTGAGGATAGGGCCAGCCCTTTTCTCAATTACTATGCCCTGCACGAGGGAGATGTAAAGAGGCACACTTTAACCAGAGGAGATTTTTGGGACCTGGCCTGCTCGGCGGCTGAGTGCCTGCGCCAGCAGGGGCTAGCAAAAGCCGACCGAGTAATCCACGGCTTCTCTGCTAACAGCCTGTATGACCTGGTATTCAGACTGGCAGAAGCACTGACAGGGTCTGCACCGGTGACCATCAACTGGCAGGCAGATGACAACGAGCGCATCCTTTACAAGTCAAGGCTGACCGGAGCAAAACTTATGCTCTACGATGGCGGCTTTGCTGCCAGGGTTGAGGAAATAAGACCTGCCTTACCGAACATGCGCTTTCTTGAAGCCAGCAAAATCGAGGCATACGGAGTTGGCAGCCAGTTGACTTCCCCGACACTCGATTATGATGATGAAAGAATTATTATCTTTACCTCCGGCACCACCGGCAGACCCAAGGGAGTCAGTCTACCATACCGAAGCTACCTGGCTAATAGACTCACCTTCGAACGATATTTCAATATGTCAGAAAACACCCGATTGGATCTGCTGCTGGTCAACCCTCTACACCATAGCAACTCCTCAGCCATATCGGACTGGGGCATGCGGCGCAGAGGGACCATAATACATCTCGTGGAACGCTATTCAACATCTTACTGGAAGACACTGGTGCAGGTTGCTGAAAGCAAGCGCGACCTGATTATCGCTCCTCTGGTGTCACGGCACTTTGATTTTCTGGAGTCCCTGGCGTCGGAATCAAAGTTGCCGGTTGAAGAAGCCAGGATTAAAGAGGCGCTGGGGCAAATTGATATCTTAATCGGTTCAGCCCCGGTCGGTCCTACTACAATAAGCCGCATACTCAGGTTCAGCAACCGCTTACCTCATGTGCGCTTTGGGGCCACCGAGGCCTGTCTCCAGGTAATGGCTACACCGATAGACATGTCGTATGACGAGCTCATGAAGGCGTTCGAGGCAGGTTGGAAACACAGCCACCGCGGCACACAGCGCGTCGGCTATTATATCGGCAGAGAACACTTCCCGTTCACGCGGGTCAAGGTGGTCAGGTCCATTAACCCCGAGAGCGGCGATTTTCTAAGCCCGTGCGAGATGGGTGAGCCGGGTTACCTTATCACACAGGGTCCCAACATTATGAGCTACTATGTAGGTGAGCCTGAAGCCACAAAGAGCGTCTTGCAACGAGGGTGGTACACCGGGCTAAAAGATGTGGTCTTTGCTTTGACCAACCGGGGCGACGGGCAACTGGACTACTACTGGACTTCCAGGGAATCCGAGTTACTTATTCGTGGTGGCGCCAATTACGCTTATGACCAGATCGCAGCGCAGCTATCTAAAGTTCTAGTAGAAGATTTCGGGCTCAAGCCCGAGCAGTTCAGGCTGGCCGTGTTAGGCCTTCGACTGGAAAGCGAGCATGAAGATAGCTGTTGCGTCACCATTGAGCTCGGTGAAGAGGTGCTGGCTCTGGGACCACAATTGAAGGGCGATTTCATAGAGCGGGCTTCCAAAAGGGTCTCAAAATCAATTCGGCCTGACTACGTCCAGTTCGCACCGATTCCTTTGGGCTTTAAGGGGCAAATCCTTTACCCCCAGCTGAAACAGCAGTTTCTGGAAGCACTGAACCCCGCCAAATAGAGGTTTTGATTAAGCAGGTCCAAGCTGATATGTCAGGTACAGGCGCCCGGCACAATTTGTGTCGTGCCCCTACCGTGCATCAAAGCATCTCTTACCTGATAGGTATTGAAAAGAACATGCTGAAAAGATATAGCATAAGAGGGATAGATACTACTGAAAAAATGAAACTAGCGACAACAAATTGACTGGCTACAGCCCGGTTGCCGCCACATCTCTCAGCAAAAATAGGTATTGCGGTTATCGGCGGCACAGCGGCTTGCAGAAGGATAATGAACGCGATCATGTCATCCGGACGGAGCTTTATCAATAGGCCCAAAAACACGAGCGGAAATATCAGGTTCTTAACAAGAGCAAATTTTAACATATCCCCGATGTAGAACCTCCTCTTTCCCTCCTCTTTGAACATAAAGTCATTATAGACATTCCCCCCCAGAATCAGCATGAACAGTGGCGTAGCCATAGCCCCTACCATCGTAAGGATGCTGAGAACGAAGCCCGGCACATACCGGTTTACTGCCACCAGCCCGACAATCATGCCTATTAGCGTGGTTGCCAGAACTGGATTGATTATTCTGCGCCAGTTAAGTTTCTCTGCCTGGGCCTGCCTGCGAAAGAACAGGGTATACGTACTGAAGACCATAGAGGGATGCAGCGCCGTGAATACAAAAAGAGCCGCCAGATAAGGAGTGCCGACCCCTAATAGTCCGGTAATGATAATCAGGGGGAAGAAAATGCCATTTTGATAGAACAGGCCTATGGTGAACTCGCTACGAATCTCTTTCCTCACCATGAAGGAGCTCACTAACGATAACCCCAGAGCGACAGCCGTGAAACCGAGCCACCAGAGCGGCATGTGCCACCAGTCCGGAAAATTCCCGGCCGAAAAATCTCTGACCAGATTTGCTAGTACCAGAAAAGGCAGGGCTATGTCGATAGCCAGCGAAGACAGAAAGGCCAGGGTGGTCCCCGGTACCCGGCGGCGTCCAATCACCCAGAAGCCGACTACACCTATGCCCAGCAACGCGAAGACAGCTTCAAACGTAAGCAAAAAGACATTCATCTCTTATGGTAACCTGGCCTATTCAGTGATAATATCTTTGTAATACATCTGGCGCCGGCATCTATTGTATCGTTAAGTTCCTGCGTATGTACAGAGACTACAGTAGAGACTTGAATCCCAAACTGGCTGAACCGGTTGGCATCAAGCAGTAGAAGCCGGCGGACCGGTCCGGCAGACTGCTCAATCGCTTATTAACGGCCTGATTGACACCTGCTACACGGGGTAATAGAATTCAGGTCGGCTAAGGACATTTACCTGATTAGAGTGAACTCCATGAGGCAATTGACTATGATATATTAAAGTAACACTCTATCTAAGTGAAGGAGGAGTAACTGAAATGGCAACAAAGGTTGATTTCTATTGCTGGGCGAGATGTCATACCTGTCGCAAAGCGAAGGAGTTTCTGCTGCAGAAAAACGCGGAGCTTAACGACCGCGATTTCTTCAAGAAGCCTTTCAGCCAAACCGAGATAAAGGACTTGCTGCAGGGAAGACCGGCTTCGGATATGTTCAACTTCAAGAGTCCTAGCTTTAAGCAACTGGGCCTGGTGCGTGAGAAGCTGAACGATAACGAACTTATTGACCTAATGGTAAAAGAACCGAGACTTATTCGCAGACCCATTATTCGAATCGGGGGCAAGGTATACTTCAGAGAGGACATGCCGCTGGTGGAAAACCTGATAGCTTAAGGTGAAGTAGTTGAATCCGACCAAGCCACATGAACCGCAACCGGTGCCACTTCAGGCATTAAGTGGCCGCTGGGTTATGCCTTCGCCCGCAATGAAGCACCTTGATGAAAGTACCCTCAAACCGGCGGAGTTCCTGGTGGAGAACATAGAGCTCTTACCCGGAGGGCGGGCTCTGGACCTGGCCATGGGTAACGGACGAAACGCCTTCTACCTGGTCAGTAAGGGCTTTGAAGTTGAAGGCGTTGACATATCGCCGGAAGCAGTAAACGCCGCCCTTCGGGCAGCGGAGGCGGACGGTATAGCTATAAAGGCAGATATTGCCGATTTGGAGAAGAACTTCCATATTGGAGCGGAGACCTATGATGTAATAATCTGCTTCAACTACCTGCAACGCTCCCTCATATCGGAGATAAAGAAAGGCCTGCGCTACGGCGGCATGGTAGTATATGAGACCTTCATTGTCGATCAGGCCCGGTTTGGAAAGCCCCGAAACCCGAAACACCTACTGAGGCACAATGAGCTTCTAGATATGTTTCGTGAGTTCAGATGCCTTCGATACAGGGAAGGAATCTTTGCCGGCCCCAGGGCTGTCGCCAGTATAATAGCGCAGAAAGTCCAGGCGGGCGCTGCAGTTGCAGCCTTTCAGCAGTAATATGCCGAATCGTTTAAGCGGGGAGACAAGCCCTTACCTGTTGCAGCACGCCCATAACCCTGTCAACTGGTATCCCTGGGGTGCTGAAGCCCTAAGCCTCGCCAAATCTGAGGACAGGCCCATTCTGCTCAGCATCGGCTACTCGGCATGCCACTGGTGCCATGTCATGGCACATGAGAGCTTTGAGAATCCGGAAATAGCCGCCCTGATGAATGAAAATTTCGTCAACATAAAGGTGGACAGGGAAGAGCGCCCCGACCTGGACGCCATTTACATGCAGGCGGTGCAGGCGATGACCGGTGGCGGCGGCTGGCCCTTAACCGTCTTTCTAACGCCGGATGCTAGGCCGTTCTTCGGCGGTACGTACTTCCCGCCCGAAGACAAACATGGTATGTCCGGTTTCCCGCTCGTTCTCAGGGCGGTGGCCGACTCGTACCGGAATCGCCGCAGGGAAGTGGAACAGATAACGCAGCAGATAGTGACGGCGCTCGATTCAAAGCCAAATATCCAGGCGACGACGGGGCCGCTGACGGCCGATATACTCGGCAGGTCCTATTCGGTCCTTAAACGGAACTTTGATGCTGCGAACGGCGGGTTCGGCGGGGGCCAGAAATTCCCCCAGCCGCTGGTGCTGGAGTTCTTGCTCAGATGCTATCAGCGCACCCGTGATAAGGATGCGCTGGCGATGGTGACCCTGACCCTTGAGAACATGGCAAAGGGCGGGATTTACGACCAGATAGGCGGCGGATTCCATCGCTACGCCACCGATAATCACTGGCTCGTGCCGCACTTCGAAAAGATGCTTTACGATAACGCTTTGCTGATCCAGGTATATCTTCATGCCTACCTGGTTACGGGTACCCCGCTGTTCCGGCGCGTATCAGAAGAGACTATCGACTACGTCCTGAGGGAGATGACCGCTTCCGGGGGCGGCTTCTACAGCACGCAGGACGCCGACAGCGAGGGCATAGAGGGCAAATACTATCTCTGGACGCTTGATGAAATTACAGAATCTCTGGGCAAGGAAACCGCCGCCCTTGTAAATCGCTACTTTGGCGTCACCAGGGAGGGCAATTTCGACGGTCGCAATATTCTCCATATAGCCGGGAGCGTTCCGGCGGAAGAACCGGATATGATCAAACAGGCCAAATCATCTCTGCTCGGGATACGTGAGAGGCGGGCCCGGCCGGGACGGGACGATAAAATATTGGCCTCCTGGAACGGATTGATGCTGTCCGGCCTTGCCGAGGCAGCAACTGTCTTCAAACGCAGTGACTACCTCGAGGCAGCAGCCGCCGGCGGTTCATTCCTGCTGAAATCAATGAACTCCGGAGGATATCTCAGACATAGCTACAAAGATGGCAGGGCCGGCATTGAGGGATACCTTGAGGACTATGCGCTGCTTATTGAGGCCCTGTTGAATCTGCATCAGGCTACCTTCAGCGGCATCTGGCTGAAGGAAGCCATCCGCCTGAGCGAAGTCGCGATTGATGAGTTCTGGGACGAATCAGCCGGCATGTTTTACGACACAGGCAAGCGGCATCAAACCCTGTTTGTCCGGCCAAGAAGCACTCACGATGGAGCAATGCCATCAGGTTCATCGGCGGCCGCTCTGGCATTGATGAAGATAGCCCGGCTCACTGGAAATGAGCACCTGGAACATATCGCTGCAAAGTCGCTCCAGAACGTGCGGGAAACCATGTGGCGTTATCCGCTTTTCTCCGGCCACTGGCTCTGTGCTCTGGACTTCTACCTATCTGCCCCGAAGGAGATTGCCATAATTGGTCCCCGCCATCACCCGGCGACGCAAGCCCTGCTGCAGGTCCTCTTCAATGACACCTGGCTTCCCAATAAAGTAGTCGCCGCCAGAGACCCCGGCGACAGCTCACCGGTAACCGGTCTGGCTCTCCTTGAGAACAGGGATATGATTAACGAACGGCCCACCGTATACCTATGCGAGCGGTACTCATGCCGGGCGCCTGCGAACGAGCCGGGTATACTACGCCAGCAACTGCTTGAAACTTAACATCACAGAGATTACTGAACAGGAAAGATGACGGGCCTAGAAGCCGGATGACACCATAATGGCGAAATCATATGACAATGAAGGAGGGCAACGGTTATGAATCTACCGGACTATGTACCTAAAAAAGAGGTCCAGCGCGTGTGCAAAGAGCTCGGGTTCAAGGACTGGACCAGAATGGAGAAACCTGAAGTGACCGGGCAAGAAGCTTCAGTTGTCCTGAAGGCTGTGAATACCGTGGGGATGAATATATCTGTCGAAGATTTCAAACAAGGGCTGGAAGTGGAGCTTGAGCACGGTACCATGTACGAAGACGCTAATGTAACAAACAATCACCCCATCCTCACGGGCAAAATCGTGCTGGCGCATTTGAAGGAGTCGCTGGACTATTATAAACGGCTCGAGGTGGTGGAAATCGAAGGTGATATTCTAAAGGCTGTCCTGGCGCGAGACCTGAGTAGTATTGAATCAAAATATAAGAAGCTTGTAGAAGCCCAGGGAGCATTGGTCAAAACAGTCTCAAAGCAACTGTCAAAAGATTAGCCCTACATCCGTCATCCAGACACATGGGATGTAAGCAGCGCCTGACGCCGCACAGGCTAAGGGCGAGCGAGTTCTCCGAAAGCGGCCGGAGTTCCAACCGGACGCTTCAAAACCGAACCCTTCACATGCGTATAACACGCTGGCGTTGCAGGACGGCAATAATTGTTGAATCCATCTTCTAAGCTTCTCAGTGTCGGTACTAACGACGGTAACTGGCAGACAATAGTGCATATACTTTGAAGAGCATGGGCAGCCGAGTTCCAGCATCCTCTATTTGGGACCGGGAGAACATTGTTGATACGGAGCCTGAGATACAAGGAGATAACGAGATTGGCTTGCTCATGCTTAGCTTTGTGAGCGCTAAGGGGAGGAGTAGTACACTCAATCCGGGTACCCGTCACAAAGCTACTACATCAGCTTTTTAACTAGAATAAGTTTGTCGTCGCCCGGTTTGTAGAAGTCAGGGATGCGGCAGATTGCTTCGTAGCCGTGACTTGCGTGAAAGCGCCTTGTCTTCTCATATGCCGGCGTGGATGACGTCTCAATTAGGGCCAGAGTTCCCCCGGCCTCCATGATTTTCTTTTCCGCGGACTCCATGAGCACGCTGCCTATCCCCCGACCCTGCTCTTCCGGGGCGACTGCCATCCAGTAAATATCCCATGTCCCCTGCGTCAGCGGAGTGGGGCCATAGCAAATATAGCCGATGGCAGTGGAGCGGGTCTCGGCTACCAGGATATTGTAACCAGAGCGGTACGGGTCCTTCAGGTAGCTGTCTATCAACTCCCCCGCCACCATCCGGTCACGGGTGCTGAATTCAGGTATGCGGCACAAGATACCGGCTACGGCCGGCTTGTCACCGGGACTCATGATGCGCACCTTGATTTTCACCGCGATGTCCTCTGATAAGCCAGCCCAACGATTCTTTCAATAAACTGCGTATAGACGAGTCCGGCTGCCTCAGCCTGGCGCACTGCTCCGGAGCCGGGCGATATGTCGGGGTTGGGGTTGATTTCAATAACGTTGACCCTCGCCTTTTCATCCATCCGCATATCAACCCTGGCATAGCCTTCACAGCCAAGCACCCGGGAAGCCGCGATAGCTGTCTGGGCGAGTAGTCCGTGCTCCTCAACTCCGATATCAGCGGGACAGACTGCAGTTGTGCCCCGGAAATAGGGACTGTCGGGCTGCCATTTCGCAGCGAAGGTCAGGATTCTGGGCATGGCCGGCGGCAAGGAGTAGACTATCTCCGATAGCGGTAAGACGGTGTACTCGGAGTTGCCCAGAACGGTAGCATTGAACTCACGCCCTGCGACGAACTCCTCCACCAGCGCGCTGCCGCCATAGGAGTGGCTTACCGAAATCACCTGCTTTCCCAGGGAAGCGAAATCATTAACCACGCTTTGAGCTGTAACTCCGTGACTGGCGTCCTCCATGCGGGGCTTAACAATGCAGGGATAAGCGAGCTGGAACGTGTGCAATGAGTGTGGATCAAGCAACTGAAACGCCGGAGTGGTGATTCCTGCAGCTTGCATAATCTGCTTGGCCCCGGCCTTGTCCAGTGCCAGCTTGAGGACTGCGGCAGGACAGCCAGTATAAGGCGTGCCCATCTCCGAGCACAGCTCCGGCACCAGTGCCTCTGTCTCAGGATAGCCGCAGAAGCCCTCGAAAAGGTTAAACACCAGGTTTACGTCCAGAGATTTGATTTTCTCTTTGGCCGACTCAAGCGGCGGTAGCATGGGAACCCGAATAGCGTCGTAGCCGAGCTCAACCAGGGCCGCGTACACCTTTTCCACAGCCTGAAGAACGCCAATGACCGCCTCCTGTTCGCCGACAGCGTCATAACGCGACCGGTACGGCTCGTTATAGGCGATCGCTACGCGCTTACGCACTGCGGGTATCTCTTAAGAGCGGCATCAAGCACGGCAGCTATCAGTTGGCGGTGGGTCCACCCCAGCTTCAGCGCCATGATGACCAGGTCGCTATGTGTGCCGAGCCCGGGCAACGGGTTTATCTCCAGGAAATACGGTATGCCTTCGGCCGTGACCCTGAAGTCCACCCGGGCAAAATCACGGCATCCCAGGACCTTGAACACCTTGATACTGGACTCCGTTATACTCTGAAGCACTTCCGCCCCCAGCCGGGCGGGACATTCGTAGTCGACCAGCTTCTGATAGTCGCGCTTCACCTCAACGGAGTAGACAAATTGACTCTGCCCACCCCTTGGAACGATGCGCATCATCCCCAGCACCTCCGGAGGAGAGTTCCCCACCAGGCCTACGGTAACCTCATCTCCGGCGATATACTGCTCCAGCATTACCGGCTGCCGATAATAGTCCAGCAGCCTCGGCACCACTCTGCCGAGCTGGGCCGGAACGGTAATGATTGAATCAAGGCTGATTCCCTTGCTTGAGCCCTCATATGCCGGCTTGATAATGCCAGGGAATGGAAACTCGTCCCGGGCGAGCCGGTCGATGTCTTCCCTCCCCGTGATAATGTACGACTCCGGGACGTGCACACCGGTGGCCCCGACCAGCTTATTGGTCAACGGTTTATCCAGAGAAATTGCCAGACACTGCGGGTCCGAACCGGTATAGGGTATATCAAGCATCTCCAGGACGGAAGGCACCTGGGCTTCACGGCTACGGTAGTTGCCCCGCCCCTCGGCGATGTTGAACACAATGTCCACATTGTTGGAGCGGATCTTGTCCAGAAGCTCCCTTCCTCCCCCCAGCATCACAACCGGGTGACTCGGCGTCTCCAAGGCTCCGGCTATCAGCTCTACCGTTTCAGCGGAATCATATTCCTCAAGCGCGTCGCCGGGACCGTTCGGCACTACTGGAATTGTCTCTTTAAGATCGTACGACAACCCTATCCGCATCTGCAACTCCTTCAGGCTCGAGTTGAAGCTCATGCTGAGCGATCTGACTTCTATGGCCATTATCACCCGCCCGCACCGCGGCTCCGAACGGCTGCGCGCAAACCTGCCGTTTGGGGTTGCGGTAGCGGAATAAGTGGCCCTGATAGTTCCTCAGCAGCAACTCTTCTTCACTCTGCATCAGCACGTACTCTGGCTGTAGCGGGATTTTACCACCGCTATGAGGCAGGTCTATCACAAAAGTGGGTACCGCCATGCCCGATGTATGACCGCGCATACCCTCAATAATCTTTATCCCCAGGCCTACAGGCGTACGCAGGTGTTCCGTCCCCTGCACCTCATCACCCTGGAATAGATAGTAAGGACGCACCTTTATCCTCAGAAGTTCCTGGCAGAGTTTCGTCTGCACTGCAACGCTGTCATTTATGCCCCTCAGCAGTACAGACTGGTTGTTCACCGGGACGCCACAGCGCAGCAGACGGTCACAGGCCTGTGCGGATTCCGGGGTTACCTCACGGGGATGATTGAACTGGGTATTCAGCCATATAGGGCCATAATTGGACAACATGTCGCACAGCTCGGCATCGACGCGTTGCGGCAGCACCACGGGAAGCCTGGAATCTATACGAATAATCTCCACGTGCCTTATCGCTCTGAGTCTGGAGATAATATCCTCAAGGCGCGTCGTGGAAAGCGTAAGCGGGTCACCGCCGGAAATGATGACATCCCTGATTACTTCGTGCTGGCGTATGTAGTCCAGCATTGCCTCAATCTGGGCCTGAGTCCGTACCCAGCCGCCGGCCTGCCATTCCCGCTTGCGCGTGCAATGCCGGCAAAACACGCCGCAAATATCCGTAAGCACCATCAGAACCCTGTCCGGGTAACGGTGGACAAGACCCGGCACCACTGTATCCTTTCTCTCGTCCAGCGGGTCTTCATAGCCCTCTGTGGCCAGGCTTATCTCCAGGATGGAAGGCACCGCCTGCCTCCTGACCGGGTCTTCCGGGTCGTTAAGGTCAATCAGCGATAGGTAATACGGGGTAACTGAGACGGGGTAGCGAAGAGCTACCAGCCTTATTTCTTTTTGTTCCCTGCTTGATAGACCAAGCAGGCTGGCCAGTCTGTCTGTGTTCGTAATTCTATTGCGAAATTGCCATTTCCAGTCATCCCACAGGCCGGGGGCTACGTGGCCGAAAATGGCATCTCTGCTACTGTATCTTTTACTTGGAGGCTCCTTTTTCAGATCATTGCAGGCCCCCGCTGCGCCGGGAGGTTCCTCTGCGTCCCTACCCTCACCCACGCTCTCCGAGGAATGCTCCCCGCTTGTCCGTGTAAACTGGCGTGCGACGGTTTTTACTACTGATTTCACTATTATCTTCCCTCCTCGGTTGCGGGCGAAATCTCAACTATAGTAATTCCAGAACTGTTTGTGCTAACTCTCATTTCCTGTTAAACTCTTTATGAATTAATTTTCATAACTTTATATTTATTGAAACATTATACAACAGCTAATAAGGTTGTCAAGCGGGCTGCAATCGTGCTTTAATTGGAGACAATCAAATATTTTTGCAGACGCCGGGATAATGGAGATAAGGAGGTGCAAGCATGCCGGGGTGGAAGTTCGTTACCAATCATGCTCTGGTCCTTTGTCTCATTGCCCAGCAGCGGCGGGTTACCGCCAGGGAAATAGCCCTGGCAATAGGTATTACTGAGAAAGCGACCAGGAATATCATCTCCGACCTCGAGGCTGACGGGTATGTTACGAAGAAGAGGGAAGGCAGGCGGATAAAATACAACATCGACCCTGATTTGCCGCTCCGTCATCAGATGCAGGAGGACAAATCAGTCGGCGCCTTGCTACAGGTCCTCGGCTGGGTACCCCGCCGTAAGCCGGTCAGGAAGAAGGTAGCCTGCTAGGTGGGCAGCCAGCGGAAGGTGATATATCAGAACGCCGCGGGATACCCCCTGCCTCTCTACACCCGCCAACAATTGCTGAGAACACCGTCATAAAACTGTGCCCCCGCCTGACATCTCACCCCAGTTTCTCCCTATCTTGATGTCTATCTTCAGCGGCACACTTAGGTCTATGGCCCGGGGCATGAGCTCGGCTACCAGAGATTTCATCTCTGCCACTTCTTCCTCGGGTACTTCGAAAACTAATTCATCATGAATTTGGAGCAGCATCTTGCTCTTAAGCCTGCGCCGTTCCATTTCTCTATGGAGGTCCAGCATGGCGACTTTGATAATGTCGGCCGAGCTACCCTGCACCGGGGCATTTATTGCCATTCTCTCAGCGGCTTGCTTGATTTGCCAGTTGGGTGAATTTATCTCGGATATGAACCTCCGCCTGCCCATCACTGTTTGCACGTATCCCTGCTTCCTGGCCTGCTCCTTGGTGGCTTCGATATACTCCTTCACTTTGGGATGTTTATCAAAATAAAGGGCAATAAACTGGGCAGCTTCTTCGCGGCTGAGGTTGGTGGCCTGCTCCAGGCCATAGTCGCTCATGCCGTAAATGACACCAAAATTGACCACTTTGGCATTACGGCGCATCTCGGGGGTCACCTCGTCTCTCGGGACAGCAAAGAGTCCGGCAGCAGTCATGGCATGAATATCCTCATCGGCGGCAAAGGCATCCATGAGGCCGGGGTCCTGGGAGAGATGGGCCAGGGCCCTGAGGTCGATCTGAGAGTAATCAGCACTCAGGAGCAACGAACCCGGGGGCGCTATGATAGCCTGCCTTATCTTCCTCCCTATTTCTCCCCGCGTGGGGATATTTTGCAGGTTTGGTTCATTTGAAGAAAGCCTCCCCGTAGCTGTGCCAGTCTGGTTGAAGCTGGTGTGCACTCTGCCCGTCCTGTGGTTGATAAGTACCGGCAGGGCATCAACATAGGTCGACTTGAGCTTCGCAAGCTGGCGATATTGAAGCACAAGCTCGATTACCGGATGGCTGCCCCTCAGCGATTCCATGATTGACGCCTCGGTGGAGTAGCCGGTCTTCGTCCTGCGGGACTGGGGTAAACCGAGGTCTTCGAAGAGGACCTTGCCCAGTTGCTGCGGGGAATTGATATTGAACTCATGCCCTACACTGCTGTAGATTTCCGCTTCCAGTCTCCGTATTTCCCGACCCAGCTCCACTGATATTCTGCGAAGCAAATCGGCGTCCAGAAGGACGCCGTTCCTCTCCATAGTCGCCAACACCGGCACCAGCGGCATCTCTACTTCACTGAATAGTCTCCATAGCCCTTGCCTCTGTAGCTCACCCTGCAGGTTCTCCTTCAGGCTCCACAGGATATCCACATTGGCGCAAGCATGCTCGGCCACCTGTTCTATCTCCCCCGTAGCCGTTGAGCTTTGTTTCCCGGCCGCGCCCGTGCCCCTAGCTCCAGTCCCCTTCTTTCCAGGGGCTAGGGAGGACGGGACTGCGATTTCAATGCCCAGCCTGTTAAAAGCCAGCGCTTTAAGGCCCAGGCTCTTCTCTCCCAGCAGGTAGGCGGCAATCATAGGATCGAAATCGAGACCCCTGACCTCTATGCCGAAGCTGGCCAGCATGCGGGTGATACGTTTGGCATCATAGGCGATCTTGTGGCTATCCGCGTCTTCCAGGACCGGCTTGAGTCCGCCTACGACCCGGGCCGGCGGCAGTTGCCCGGGCTTATTTAGACCGCGCTGTCCCAGGGGAATATAAAATGCCTTCCCCAGAGCCGGCGACACGCTTATCCCCACCAGTTCCGCCCACAGGGTCTCCCCTCCCATCTCCTCAAGGGGGGAGGCCGGGCTGAGGGTGCCCTCAATATCAAGCGCTATCTCCTCTGCTCTCTGTAGCTGGCCGACAAGTTCATTCATGCCTGCCTCGGTATTTATTATTTGATAGAGTCCACCGGGCCTGTCTTTCTTTATGCCCGCAGTCCCGGCTATTTCCTGTGGCAACCTGGGAAGCAGCTTAAGGAACTCCAGCTCGCGGAAAAGCTTTACCACTTCATCCCTATCATACGTGCTCACCTGACAGGCCTTAAGGTCCAGGCTAAGGGGGACGTCCCTGATTATGGTGACCAGCTCTTTGTTGCGAAAAGCCTGAGACTGGTACTGGCGCAACGCTGCCTGCAGCCTGGCAGGAGTTATGTCATCAATGTGCTCATAGATTCCCTCCACGCTGCCAAACTGCTGAATTAGCTTCGTGGCTGTCTTCTCTCCAACACTGGGCACGCCCGGAATGTTGTCCGATGCATCACCAGTCAACGCCTTGAAGTCAGCCATCTGGCCCGGACTTATGCCGTATTTCTGGCGCACCGCTTCCTCGTCATAAAGGACGGTGTCGGTAAAGCTGCGCCTGGGCAGCAGGGCTTTCACACCCGGCAGCACCACTTGAAGCATGTCGTTATCCCCGGTAACTATAATGCTCTGAACGCCTTGACCGGACGCCTGCTTACTCAGGGTGCCCAGGACATCGTCGGCCTCAAAGCCATCAATTTCAAAGATAGGAATATGGAAGGCCTCAGCAAGCTGGTGGACCCGCTTTATCTGGCTCTTCAGTTCCTCCGGTGCCTTGGGGCGCTGCGCCTTGTACGCTTCGAACATATCATGCCTGAATGTGGGGGTGGGACGGTCAAAGGCGACGGCCCAGTGGGCAGGCTTAAACTCGGCAAGGACCTTGATCACGGTGGCAGCAAAACCGTAAACGGCATTTACCATCTCACCGCTCCTGGATACCGTCAGCGGAGGTAGGGCATGAAACGCACGATGAACCAGGGCATTACCATCAAAGAGCAGTAACAGCGGCTTCCCTGTCTCAGGCATCTCAGCCTATTATACTACCTGAAAGCCGTGATATACTAAAGCGGTCTCAGGGCTGCTATAGCCTTTGGGTGAAAAATGAAAAGGGACTTACTTTCAGTATCCGATATCAAAGGCGAAGAAATTGCACCACTCATAGAGCAGGCGTCGGACATGAAGCAGGGCGGTACGCCGCCAATCCTGCGAGGAAAGGCGCTGGCTCTGGTCTTTGAGAAGCCTTCGCTACGAACCAGGGTCAGCTTTGAAATAGCCATGCGCCAGCTGGGCGGCTACGCCATTTATCTCTCTCCGGAAGAAGTGGGCCTGGGCAAACGAGAACCGGTGGCCGACGTAGCCCGGGTGCTCAGCCGCTATGTTGATGCAATTGCCGCCCGCACATTCTCCCATGATACCCTGCGGGGCCTGGCCGAGAATTCATCCGTGCCGGTAATAAATGCGCTTTCCGACTTAGAACACCCCTGTCAGGCATTTGCCGACCTGCTTACAATATACGAAAAGAAAGGCAGTCTCTCCGGCCTGACTCTGGCCTTCATCGGCGACGGCAACAATGTAGCGAATAGCCTGCTGCTCGCGGCCTCGCTTGCAGGCATGAACTTCCATATTGCTTCGCCGCCAGGTTACGAAATTAAGCAGGAACTGCTAGAGCAGGGCAGGGAGTTTGCCACCGTAAGCGGCAGTAAAATTAGTCTAACCGACGACCCGCATGAGGCGGTCAAAGACGCAGACGTCGTATATACCGATGTATGGATTAGCATGGGACAGGAAGCACAATTGGAACGTCGCCTTGTTTTTCGCGGCTACCAGGTGAACGCCGAATTACTGGACTCAGCCAAGCAAGATGCCCTGTTTATGCACCCGCTGCCAGCCCATCATGGTGAGGAGATTTCTGCTGGACTGCTGGGCGATGCAAGGTCGGTCGTCTTCGACCAGGCGGAAAACAGGCTGCACATGCAGAAAGCATTGCTGGGCCAATTAATTCGCCGAGGCGGATAGGAAATAGATCTCTAAGATACCCCCTGTTGAACGTCGCGGGCGGAGTCGGTATAGGGTGACAAGGACAGGAGGAGATTCAGCGCCCTACCTTGAGAATTAAAGGAAGTCGGCCTTATTCTGTATAATATCCTCCGCTAAAGAATAAAAAACATGTCATTGCATCGAGGAATTTCATAGCAGTGAACAGGCAATTCAGCCCGGAACGGGGAAAACCAGTCATCGCTATCGCCGGCAGGGCGAATGTCGGCAAGTCCACCCTGCTTAACCGCCTCGCAGGTAAACGCCTGGCTATCACCGCCGATTTGCCGGGGACTACCAGAGACCGTATTTTCGCCATCGTCTCCTGGGAGGGAAGAGAGCTGGTCGTGGTTGACACCGGCGGCTGGCAGGCAAAGCCGGGCACGCCCCTGGATAAAATGGTCAAAGAGCAGGTAGAAGCTGCTGTATCTCAAGCAGATGCCATCATTTTTCTGGCGGATGCGCGCCAGGGAGTCGTCACCAGCGATGAAGAAATAGCCGATATGCTGCGTGCCAGCGATAAGCCCGTCGTCCTGGCAGTGAACAAGATGGATTCCGCACAACAGGCAGACCAGCTGGCCGATTTCTACCGTCTTGGAACCGGAAAGCCTATCGCTATCAGCGCCTATCATAACCGGGGGATAGGGGAGCTGATGGATGCTGTGCTGGCAATGCTACCCCCGCCAGCTCCCAGCGCTCTGTCGTCGGAAGAGCTAAAATTAGCCATTGTGGGACGGCCCAATGTGGGAAAGTCAACGCTGCTAAACGCACTGCTGGGAAGCGAGAGGGCTATTACGGATGACGCTCCAGGCACCACTCGCGATGCTCTTGATGCAGTAGCCTACTGGGATGCTAAGAGAATACTGCTCATAGATACCGCCGGCATCAAACGACGGGGCCGGGTTGGTACCGGAGTGGACTATTACAGTTCGCTCCGTGCTCTTCAGGCTGTCAATCGCTCTGATATTGCCTTATTGCTGGTCGATGCATCTGAATTCATTACCGCTCAAGACATGCACATCGCTGGCTACATTATAGGCCTGGGCAAGGGAATAGTGTTGCTGGTCAATAAATGGGACCTGGTCCCCCGGACAGAGAGGCAGGACTTTAAACGGCATATGGAGCAACAACTCCGCTTTATGTCTTATGCCCCCGCTGTTTACATTTCGTCCAAGTTAGGGCAGAATATAAACAGGGTTTTCCCTGAAGCCTGGCGGGTATGGATTGAAAGGCGTAAGCGTTTGTCTGAAGCAGAAGTCGACGCAGTGGTTAGAGAGGCGATGAGAAGCCATGTTATACCACGCAAGGGCTCAAGGCGGCTCCATATCGCTAAAGCCTATCAGGACGAATCCAAGCCTGCAACTTTCATCCTGCAGGTTAATGACCCACAGCTCATTCATTTTTCCTACGAGCGTTACCTGGAGAACAGGATTCGACGCCAGTTTGGTTTTCATGGCAATCCTTTGCGGTTAATCTTCACCAGCACCGCCTCCATGAGCGTTGAAAAAGGGCGACAAAAAAAATGATAGTAGCCAAGTTTGTTGCTGTGGCAATCATTGCCTATCTTCTGGGTTCTATTCCTTTCGGTCTGATAATAGGCAAGCTCACAAAGGGTGTCGACATCAGGAAGCACGGGAGCGGCAAGAGCGGCGCCACCAATGTAATGAGAATTGCAGGAACTAAATTTGGCATGCTAACCCTGGTCCTCGACGTAGTCAAGGCTGCTGCGGCAGTTGTAATAGCCAAAACAATTGTGGGCAATGATGTTTTGCCTGTTGGCAGCTTCTCATTCCACTGGCAAGCCGCTCAGGTCCTGGCTGGCCTGGCAGTAGTAGTGGGACATATCTGGCCTGTATTCGCCAGATTCAGAGGCGGCAGAGGTGTAACTGCATATTTTGGCACCTTATTCGCCATTTGTCCTGCAGCAGGTATATTTGGAGCCGAGGTTCTTGCGGTCTCAGCTCTACGCAGCCAACACATGTCCATGGGCTCAATACTGGGAGCCCTAGCTGCGTGGTGCCTGATGGTACCGCTAACTCTCATCTACAAGTTCCCCCCTATCTATCTGGCGTACGGCCTGGCGGTTGTGGCACTGCTTGTCTATCAGCACCAGGATAATATTAAGCGTTTACAGAGCGGCACAGAACGCAAATTATGGTGAAAGGGCCGGGCTGCAAGTTATCCTCTAGATATGGCCAAAGCTACTATTATAGGCAACACCAGCTGGGGTAATACTCTGGCCAATCTCCTATGCAGCAAAGGGATAACAGTAAAGCTGTGGGCGCGAAGCGAGGCAGAGGCTGAAGCGCTAAAACAGAGAAGGCATAGTTATTCCTCTACCAGCTATATCGAAGATGCACTGCGCGACTCTGACCTGGTAATCTGGGCAGTGCCCTCTCAAAAACTGAGACAAAATGTCACTAAAGCCAGGGCCTATCTAAATGGTTCGATGCTGCTGATTAGCGCTGCAAAGGGACTGGAGGCAAATAGCGGCAAGAGAATGTCTCAGATCATAGCGGAGGAAGTCGTTCCTGACCTGAAACATCAGATCTGTGTTCTTTCGGGCCCGAATCTAGCTAGAGAAATTTCCCGAGGCCTGCCTGCAGCTTCCATCATCGCCTCTGAAGACATCGCCATCGCTGAGAGAGCAAGAGAGTTGATGGGCTCAGCCAAATTTCTCCTGTCTACCAGTGATGACGTCATCGGGGTCGAGCTGGGCGGGGCTCTGAAAAACATTATAGCTCTAGGCGCCGGGATGATAGACGGGTTAAATATGGGTGACAATGCTAAGGGCGCCTTCATTGTCTGGGGATGGAACGAGATTGTTTCCCTAGGAGTAAGTCTAGGAGCCAAAGCCAACACCTTCTACGGCTTAGCCGGTTTGGGGGATTTGATAACAACTTGCTCCAGCACCCTCAGCCGCAATCATTATGTTGGCTATGAGCTAGCTAAGGGTCGCACTCTGGCTGAAATATCTGCCTCAATGTCACAGGTTGCCGAGGGGGTCGCCACTACCATGGCAGTGCATCAACTAACCAGAAAGCTCAATTTGAAGGCACCCATTATTGACCTTACCTATCAAATCCTTTTCGAGGGCTTTCCATTAAGCCAGGAACTGCTGAGTCAGTTCAGGCAACTGCTACGGAGCGATTAGCGGCCTTGTTTCCTGAAGCGCTTAGCTATCATCATGGCATCAGCCGGCGATAGCCGATTCCCGGGAGGCATCTCTACCCCGGAATATGCGACTGCTGTAAGCTACGCTAGACGTCTTGCGGTGACTTAGCCTGGGGCAATGTCCTGGCGAGTTCCTCGAAAAGGTGACGCTGGGCCTTGTCCAGATTCTGGGGTGTGACTACCTGTATCCTGACAAGCATATCCCCTTTGCCTTTGTCTTTAACGTGGGGGACTCCCTTCCCTTTGAGGCGGAAAATCTTCCCATTCTGGGTACCTGGCGGAATCTTCAGGCTTAGCTTTCCATCCAGAGATGGCACGTCGATATCATCGCCAAGAGCGGCCTGGGCAAAATTCACAGGCAACTCATAAAAGATATCGGCCCCATCCCTGCGGAACAATTTGTGCGGTTTCACTGAAAGGGCAATATAGAGGTCTCCCGCTCTGCCTCCGTATATGCCAGCATCTCCCTCGCCGCCAACGACCACCTCTGAGCCCCCATCTACTCCCGCCGGAATCTCCACCGTCAGCTTGCACTTCGCTTTTACCCTCCCCTTCCCATGGCATTGAGGACAGGGATCGGTTATCACGGTGCCGCTACCGCCACAGCGAGGGCAGGTGGTAACATGCGTAAAACGCCCAAAAAAGCTCTGCTGCGTCCTCCTCACCTGTCCTGTGCCACGGCATTCAGGGCAAGTTTGGGGGCTCGTCCCCTCCCGGCTACCAACCCCATGGCACAGGGGGCAAATCTCAACATGTTCTATCTCAAGCTCTTTCTTACAGCCGAATACTGCCTCTTCAAAAGAAAGATCCAGGTAACTCTGCAGGTTGCGCCCCTTTTGAGGACCGCGTTCCGCGGTCCTCCCAAATGGGCCGCCCTCAAAGCCGCCAAAGAATGATTCGAAAATATCCCCCAGCCCGCCGAAGCCTCCAAAATTCTCCTCCGAAAGCACCTTGCCGTAGCGGTCATAGCTACTCCTCTTGCCAGGATCGGAGAGGACCTGATAGGCCTCGTTTATCTCCTTAAACCTGCTCTCCGCCTCCGGGTCCCTATTGCGATCAGGATGGTACTGGAAAGCCAGCCTGCGAAACGCCTTCTTAATGTCCGCGTCACTGGCGTCTCGAGACACTCCCAGGACTTCATAATAGTCTTGTTTTACAGCCATAATCTCAACAGTATAACCCCTGCTCGGTTATGCTAGCAACTTTCACACGGCGACACTCCCAGAAGCCAGCACCTTCAAGAACTGCTATAATCACATCGCGGTGAAAAATACGATCGAAAAAGTCCTTCGTGGCTATAAGAAGAAAGAGCGCACCAGTGAGGAACTCAGACCTTCAGCTGTCCTTGTGCCCGTGTTTTGTAAGGAAAAGGAATGTTATGTCCTATTTACAAGAAGGAGCCGTAGTTTGGTTTTTCACAGAGGGCAGGTCTGTTTCCCTGGTGGAGCGCCCGAACCAGATGACTCCAGTCTACTGCAGACTGCCCTCAGGGAGGCCAAAGAGGAAATAGGTTTAGGCCCTGAGGATGTGGAGATCGTGGGGGAACTTGATGATAGTTGCACCCTCAGTAGCGGCTATATCATCTCTCCTTTCGTGGCCTTCATACCGCACCCTTACCCATTCACCCTGAATTACAACGAGGTTGAGGGAATTTTCTCTATCCCTCTCTCAGCTCTGCTGGATGAGAATACCTTCAGACAGGGTTATTACCCGGCCGAAAATAGAACTGGACCTGGCTACGCCTACGAATACGAAGGAAATATTATCTGGGGTGCTACTGCCAGGATCTTAAAGCAGTTAATTGAATTATTGCGCTCTGAGATTGAGAGTGGGGCCCTGGATTAATCACTTTTCTTCCTTTTTCGCTTTTACCTTGATTGATTTAGGCTTGACTTCTTCAGCTTTAGGTATGCTGAGAGTCAGCACTCCATCCTCCATCACTGCCTCAGCCTTGTCTGACTTGAGCCCAGCGGGAAGCACCACGCTGCGGGAAAAGGCACCGTACCGTCTTTCCTGATAGAGGTAGTCTTCCTTCTTGATTTCCTGCTTCGCTTTGGACTCTCCCTTGATAGTCAGAGTGTCACCGGTAATATCGATATTGACCTCCTCTGGCTTGACACCGGGCAAGGCGAGCTTGACCACAATCTCACTATCGGTCTGGTAGACATCAAGTGCCGGCACCGCCCTTGCCTCGCCAAAAGTAGCTAAGGCACCGGAAGGCCGAACCACACTGTCCTCAAACAGCCTGTCCATTGCCTGCCTCAAGCTCATTAGCTCGGTAAAGGGTTCCCATCTTTGTATTGCCATATCCATAACCTCCTTTCTTTATTTTCCATCCCACCCCACTCTCAATTCAATAATTATTATAATAATCTTAACAAAGTTTGTCAAGTCTGCTGGAGCTTATTGACAAGAATAGTGAATAATTCTATAATAAGATAAAAATCTCGCGAAAGAAATACATGGCAGCTAAAGATTATTACCAGATTCTGGGCATAAAGAGGGATGCTACCGAAAAGGAAATCAAGCAGGCCTACCGCCGTTTGGCACGCAAGTATCACCCTGACCTCAACCCCGGCGACGGGTCCGCTGAGGCCAAATTCAAGGAGATAAACGCAGCTCATGAAGTCCTGTCTGACCCTGAAAAGCGTAAAAAATACGACCGCTTTGGTGACCAGTGGCAATATGCCGAGCAATTTGACAAGGCGGCAGAGCAGGGTAATGTCAGGTGGGATTTCAACAAAGGCGGCACGAGATTCCAATACGGCAATATGGATGACCTCGGCGACATATTTTCAGGCCTGTTTGGCGGTGCCGACCTGGGCGCCAGAACGAGAGGTCAGTCGCAGCGAGCCTTGCTGGATACAGACTACTCCATTGAGGTTACCCTTGAAGAGGCTTATCATGGCTCACAGCGCATTATTCAACTCCAAACTAAGGAACCCTGCGCAGCCTGCGGTGGCACGGGCAGAGTGGGCAATCGAGACTGCACCATTTGTAATGGCGCCGGAGTGAAAGTAAGCTCGAAACGGCTGGAAGTCAAGATTCCAGCAGGCGTGCAGGACGGCTCCAGGATCCGCATAGCGGGCGAAGGGAGAACCAGCCCCACAGGAAATGTTAAGGGCGACCTTTACCTCGTAGTGAAAGTCCTGCCTAATCAGCTCTTCAAACGCCAGAAAGAAGATCTGTACACCGAGGTATCCGTGCCTTTGGTTACGGCTGTGCTTGGCGGCGAGGTCACGCTACCTACTTTGAATGGCAACCTGAGCCTCAAAATACCACCTGAAACTCAGAACGGCAAGACGTTCCGCTTGAAGGGGAAGGGAATGCCACAGTTAGGCAATACCAGATATGGCGATATGTTTGCCAAGGTAAGAGTCGTCCTGCCTGCTGATTTAACCGAGGAGGAAAAGCGACTGTTTGAGAAATTACGGTCTCTGAGACCCTCATAAAGTGAGGTAAATGATGATGGACTGGGAAAGCGAATCAAGGTACGTAATAAGCATAGCGGCCAGGTTGTTGGGCATAGAACCTCACACTTTGAGGTATTACGAGAGGTTGGGGCTTATCCAGCCGGAGCGCTCAAGGGGGAATATACGCCTCTATTCCGAAGAGGATATTGACCGCTTGCGCTACATCAAGACGTTGATGAGCGATTGTGGCGTTAATCTGGCGGGTGTGGAGGTGGCCATGAAGCTGATGCAGAGGATGAGAGAGTTGCAGCGCCAAATTGAGGATATGCAGAGTGAAATAGACAAGATTATGCGCGCAGAGATGGAAGAAGTAATAGAGGACATAATAGAAGACGTAGAATGGAAGGAGGTATAGAAAGTTGAGACCAGAGAGATTTACCGAGCAAGCACAGGAGGTCCTGGCAGCGTCACAGGAGCTGGTGCGCCGCAATCGCCATAATCAGTGGGATGTCGAGCATGTCTTGCTTGCTTTGCTTGAGCAAGATAAGGGGATAACTCAGGAAATATTACGCGAGCTGGGTGTGGACTCTGGAGCAATAAAGAGCCGGGTGGAGGCAACGCTGGACCGATTCCCCAAGGTAACTTATGAGACGACTCAGATTTACGCTACCCCACGCATCTCTCAGCTTCTGGAAAGCGCCAACCGTGAAGCTGGCAGGCTCAAGGATGAATTCGTCAGCACCGAGCACCTGTTCATTGCTATCGCCGGCGAGACCAAGGGCGAAGCTGCCGCGATTCTATCCGAATTTGGCCTTGACCAGGAAAAGATCTATAAAGCCTTGCAGAAAATTCGTGGCGGTCATCGGGTTACCGACCGCCAGGCTGAAAGCAAGTATCGCTCACTGGAAAAATATGGCCATGATCTCACGGAAATGGCCCACAAGGGTAAACTCGACCCTGTAATCGGACGGGAGGACGAGATCAAACGTGTCATACAGATACTATCCCGGCGCACCAAGAATAATCCCGTAATGATCGGCGACGCCGGGGTTGGCAAGACAGCTATTGCTGAGGGGCTAGCGCAGAAAATTATCTCTGAAGATGTCCCTGACTCCCTCAAAGGCAAGAAGGTAGTGGCTTTAGATATGGGAGCCCTGGTAGCTGGAAGCAAATTCCGGGGTGAATTTGAGGAAAGGCTGAAGGCAGTCCTGGATGAAGTCCGTCAGGCGATGGGTGAAGTCATTCTATTCATCGACGAGCTTCATACTGTCGTCGGGGGTGGCGCTGCCGAGGGAGCCATTGATGCCAGCAACATGTTAAAACCGGCCCTGGCCCGTGGAGAGCTCCAGTGCATCGGTGCCACCACGCTCGATGAATACAGGAAGCATATCGAGAAAGATAAGGCTCTGGAAAGGCGTTTCCAGCCAGTTTTCATCGGTGAACCCAGCATAGAGGCAACCATAGAAATGCTGAGAGGACTCCGCCCCAGATACGAGGCACATCACAAAATAAAAATCGAGGACTCCGCTCTGGTAGCTGCTGCAAAGCTGAGTCAGAGATACATATCTGATAGATTCCTCCCCGACAAGGCAATCGACTTGATAGATGAAGCAGCCAGTAAATTACGCATTGAAATGGAAAGCGCCCCGGAGGAGGTCAAAGCGCTGGACAAGAAGATGAAGTATCTGCGTGACGAGGAAGATGCAGCATCCCAACGACAGGACTATAAGAAGGCTGCAGAACTGAAAGCGGAGAGGTTGCATCTGGAGCAGGAATATGACCGGGCCAAACTGGAATGGCAACGAGAGAAGAAGATCGACACGGTGGTGGATGAAGAGAGCATCGCCAAATTAATCGCCCAGTGGACCGGCATACCTGTTTCCCGAATGCTGGAAACAGAGACTGACAAACTGGTACACATGGAGGAAAGGATTCACCAGAGGATAGTGGACCAGGAAGAGGCCGTAGCTGCTGTTGCTGAAGCTATCAGACGGGGCCGGGCCGGACTCAAGGACCCTAAACGTCCCATTGGCAGCTTTATCTTCCTCGGCCCCACCGGAGTGGGAAAGACCGAGCTAGCCAGGGCTTTGGCTGAGTTTCTCTTCGACGATGAAGCATCAATGGTAAGACTGGACATGTCAGAATACATGGAGAAGCATACGGTATCCCGTCTTATCGGAGCACCCCCCGGATATGTAGGATATGAAGAGGGAGGTCAGTTGACCGAAGCGGTACGCCGTCGTCCTTACCGGGTTATCCTGTTCGATGAAGTGGAAAAAGCACATCCCGACGTATTTAACATACTGTTGCAACTTCTGGAGGATGGCAGGCTCACCGATGGCCACGGCAGGACAGTGGACTTCAGGAACACAGTGGTAATAATGACCAGCAACCTGGGCACCGAGGAATTTCACCGAGCAGACATCGGCTTCTCCCCTGCCGGGGATGGCGACGAGCAAAGAATGAGAACAGCTATAGAGAGCGCCTTGAAGCGAACCTTCCGTCCCGAGTTGCTGAATAGAATAGACGAAGTCACCATATTCCACCCCCTGACAGAAGAGGACTTGAAGAGCATCGTTGACTTGCTCATCCATGAGGTCGAGCGAAGGTTAGCCGAGCGCAGCATCAAACTTGAAGTTAGCGATGAAGCCAAGGCCTGGTTGGCTCAGAAAGGTTTCGACCCGATTTATGGGGCTCGCCCTTTACGGCGGGCTATTCAGCGCTACTTGGAGAACCCCATGTCAACCAGGATATTGCAGGGCGAGTTCAAGGAAGGGGATACGGTAGCCATAAAGCTACAGCAGGATAACTTGACCTTCAGTGCCAGGAAGCCTGCCAGAACAAAAGCATAAAGGTTGCTTTCCTCGAAATAGTTTTCCTGTATAATAACTGCCAGAGGAAAATTTTGTTCAGAGGGAAAGCGGATAAGCTGTCATCGTTTTCAGCTTCCTTGCATCGTAATTTTGAACCCGTGGCAGGACCGAACGATGACCTCCTTGAACAGTCTCTGCCTGAAGTAAAGCATAAGAGAAGACCTACTAAGCGGGAAGCTATAATAGGCGGCATCTTTCTGGCAATTACCGTAATTCTCTGTATCCTCATTATCCAGCATCGAGAATACTTGGAGCAGATAGCACGGTATGGCTATATTGGTTGCTTCGTCACCAACATACTTGCCAGCGGGACTATAGCTATGCCCGGTCTGGGCATGATAATCACTTTTACTCTGGGCGGGGTGTTGAACCCTCCCATTGTAGGTGCTGTAGCCGGAATTGGCGAAGCTATAGGCGCCGTCACTGCCTATTTCACCGGCTATAGTGGCAGAGGGTTATTCCGGGACAATAAGAATAGGCTTTTCCTTCGTTTTAACGAAATGCTCCAACGCCATGGCTCCAAAGGCATCTTCCTGATGGCCTCCGTCGCCAATCCCTTTTACTACCCCTTCGCCCTCTTCATGGGCATGGTCCACTTTGGATTCGCCAGATTCTTCCTGATAACGTGGGCGGGCAGGACAATCAAGAATATGGTCCTGGCCTACCTGGGATACTTTGGTTTACGCTCGATATTACAATGGCTGGGTGTAGACATCTAACTTGAGTTCCCCGACTGCTTTTGTTATATTTACCGCAGTATTGGGGCTGTAGCTCAATCGGGAGAGCGTTTGACTGGCAGTCAAAAGGTAGTGGGTTCGAATCCCATCAGCTCCACCATCGACGACGGTTACCAAAGCTTCCCCCCGAATGGTACTCACTCGCCCGGAGTTCACCGGGATATTCTGTCTTGTGGTCTGAGCCAGTGCCTGCCTTGAAGGCAGCAGCCCGAGAGCAATCCCTGGCCCATCCATTCCTTGGCCTGAGCTATCCCTGCTTCCCAATCCGGCATTACTTCTTCTTGCTTACCCCCGGCTTCACCATCTCTTCTGGCACCACGTATCTATCAAACTCTTCCGCAGTCACAAAGCCCATCTGAACAGCACACTCTTTCAGGGTAATCCCTCGAACAAAAGCCTCATGGGCAATCTGTGCTGCTTTATCATAGCCTACATAGGGGCTCAACGCTGTGACCAGCATTAGCGAACCATGAAGCAAAGAGTCGATTCTCTCCCGATTTGCTTTGATGCCTACAACCAGATTATCGGTGAAACTCATGGCGACATCTGTTAGAAGCTTGATGGATTGAAGCAGGTTATAGATGATGACGGGTTTGAACACATTCAGCTCAAAGTTACCCTGCGAGCCAGCAAAACTGACTGTCATGTCATTTCCTACCACCTGAGTGGTTACCATGGTCATGGCTTCACACTGAGTAGGATTGACCTTGCCAGGCATCATAGAACTGCCGGGCTCATTCTCCGGAATTGACAGCTCTCCGATTCCACACCGGGGGCCACTGGCCAACCACCGGATATCGTTCGCAATCTTCATAAAGCTCACTGCGATTGTCTTCATAGCTCCACTGGCTTCGACCATTGCATCTTTAGTAGCCAGGCCCTCAAATTTGTTGTCTGCACTAACGAATGGAAGGCCGGTAATAGCGGCAATCTTCTTAGCCGATAGCACATCAAAGCCAATAGGTGTGTTCAGACCGGTACCCACAGCCGTGCCACCCAGAGCGAGGCTATACAGGTTCTTCAGGCAACTTTCCGCTCTCCCTATGGATAATTCCGCCTGCTTAGCATAGCCGGAAAATTCCTGGCCCAGGGTCAACGGTGTTGCATCCTGAAGATGAGTCCTGCCTATCTTGACAATAGCCGAAAACTCCTTTGATTTGGCATCGAGCGCCATCCCAAGATGCTGCAAGGCAGGAATTAATTCCCGGTAGATTTGTTCAGCTGCCGAAACATGCATCGCGGTTGGAATGACGTCATTAGAGGATTGGGACTTATTGACATGGTCATTGGGATGGACAGGTTTCTTACTGCCTAAAGTCCCTCCCAGTATCTCTATGGCGCGGTTTGAGATGACCTCG
>CAYMVL010000039.1:0-34824 GCA_964394145.1 uncultured Dehalococcoidales bacterium
GGGGGGGGGGGCGAAGGGGGGGGGTAAGCCGCGAAGGGGGGGCGGAGGTGAGCGACACGAGGGAGCGTGACGCCGAGCGCCAGCGGTGGGGTTGTGTCCTGGCGAATCCGCGCGGCCCTGGCCTCCACAGGGGGTGGGTTCGTTTGGGGTGGGGTACTACTCTCCCTGCTGATGGTGTGATGGGTGATGGTTGAAGGCTTTCATCTTTTTGGTTGAAGGCTTTCATCCTTCTTTGATCTTTATGGTTGCAATCTTTCATCTTTTTCCGTGAATGATTCCGTGAATGATTCCCTGAATTATTCCGTACTTTCCTAAAACTTTCCTTGTTTGGAAACTTCTCCCAATACAAAAGTTTCCAGGGAGGAAACCTTCACGGTGAATTGCTGTTCTGTGGTGGATAGGCCACCGCCCCTCCTGGCCGTACTCCCTTCAGCGCCCTGCCTGTGATAGTGGTAGTGATGGTTGCTGGTTGGTAGATACCTCTCTCTTGGCGGTGTGTATCATTATCTTGGTCCAGTCTGAGCTATGGGCCAGGCTTTGCGCTTCCTCCAGTGTGTACCATATAGCATCGGGTGGTAGGTGGTTTCTTAGTGATTGGTCTCTGATTATGTATATGTGGTCTCCCTTGTAGTACGCCTCTATTATTTCTTCTGGGTTGTAGTGTGGGTTGTCTGGGTTCTGGTGTTGTGGTTCTCTCTGATGTGGTTCTTGGTATGGTATGCCTAGTGCGTGGTATATGGCTTCTTCGGTGTGGCATGGGATTGTATTGCCGCCCTGGTCTGTTAGTCCATCGCCGTTGGCGTGGAGCTGTAATCCTTTGGACCTGGCTATGGTACAGAGTCTAATGTTGTTCTCTTTGCTACCTGTCCTTATTAGTAGGGTTGTTGTCCAGGTGTCTGGTGTGGTGATGTATATGTCTGCCTGTATGTTGTTTGCTAGTAGGCGCTTTACCTTTGGGCCGTTGGCTTTGATGGTGTAGTGGTTTGATAGTGTGGTTGTGATGTTGTCTAGTGGTGTGGGTGTTGGTAGTGTTACTATGTCTATGTCGTGGACGGTTGGTCGTCTGCGTCTGATGCTTCCTGCTATCTGTATTCTATCGCATTGTGGTTGTAGTATTCTGATTATCTGTTCTGCTATTGTGTTTGCTTCTTCTAGTTTGTATTGTGTGTTCATTGTTTGTTCTTTCCTCTCTTCCTTCTTTGTGTGGTGCTGTGGTTTGACTCCCCCTATTTCCTTTTAACTTCCCTTATCCTTCTTCTTCTTCTTCTCTATTATTAGGGTGTGTTGGTCGGTCGGGTGCGAATTGGCCGCAGTGTAGGCATATCGTTCCGATGCGTCTCCAGCGGCGTTTGATTCTGACGTAGTACGCCTTGACGTCTCCCTTTCGGACGGACGGGTAGCCTTTGCGCCTGGGGCTCTTGACGCCGTTGGGACAGAAGTAGTGGGGTTGGAGTTTCATTTAAGGTCTACCATAAAGTTGGTGCGGTCTTGGGATCGTAGTTTTTTTTCGGAAAACGAATCATAGCTATTTGAAGCTGTATTATTTCGGCGCGGTGAATTGCGATTGAGCGCCATGGCAATCTTCTACTCAGATTACTCCCTGGAATTCCCTTAGGGGCAATACCCTTAGGGGTTGGCGTGATGTGTCTGGAACCCTGTAGTGTTACACGCTAATCGAGCCAATTTTAGGGATTTTTGGCGACTCTCTTGCTCGGCCGCGGTAAGTTGTCGGGGTTTTATCGGCAACCTGAGCCACTTCTTAGGAAATTCATATTCCCTAGCATTGCCTTCGGTGCGAATTGGATTGATGCCTATTTGTGCCATCCGGCGCTGCCATCGCTGGTTATAGGTGAAGACGTTGACCATAGGTTCGGCCTCATTGAAATTGATGATGGTTTCTTTTTCCTCCGGTGTAAGTTTGATTGTCATTCAGTCCCCCTTATTGGCTTTTTGGTTTGTTTCCCGAGCTCTTCCTTCACGATTTGTTCAACATATTTCCAACTGTGGTGCTTGCCAGCTCCGTAATTTTTCGCCTTGACCAGCGCTTGTGCAATAATCCGGGGTGGATAACTCTTGAGGGTAGTGCGCGCTCCCGAAACCACTGCTGGATTGGACTTGCCGATGCACTGTTCCCAAAAGTGCATTATCACCTCTGCCCCCCAGAACGGTCCACGAGGTATATTTTGTTCTAGTAAACTCGTCAAATAGTCAATCAGGTCATTATCAGGTCTATTTGTAAAATTAACTTCGCTTAAGCTTTTGGCTAAGGGCGGTGGATTATCCTGACCTATACTATTCTTACCTTGACTTGACTGACCTGACCTTAGCGGAAGGTTTTCATCTTTTTGGTTGAAAGCTTGCGGTAATGTTTCATCTTTTTGGTTGAAACCTTGCGGTAACGTTTCATCTTTTTGGTTGAAATCAGCAGGTGGAGGGAGCTTGGATTCTTTAGAGTAACGTGGCTTCTGATACGATCTCCACTTTTTAAACTGGATGAGCTCTTCATCAGAATCATCGTTGCGGTAGATGATGACATTAGGGTTTATTTGAGCAATGTGGTCCCGCATTTGTTTCACGTCGTCGAGAGAGAAGTCGTCGTATGGGAAAATAGCTGATCTGAGAAAAGGCGGCTCAGCTATTAGGCGACCTTCGTCATCTGCGTGGCTAATAAGGCCAATGAAAAGCAACCTTTCAACAGGGCTCATCTTCCGAATTCTGGAATCGGTCCAGAAGTCAGGGTTTATCATCCGCATCCTTGGCATTATCGGTTAGCACCCCCTTTTTGCTCTGCCGGCCGAGTTCTAGCTTTGGTTAGCACTTGAAGGTCTGGGATTTTCGAGTAATCGGTCGACGGCCCGGCGGGGAACTACTAATCTCCGGCCAAAGCGCAGGGTAGGAAGTTTCCCAATCCGTGCCATCTCATAAGCCAAAGCACGGCTGATCCCGAGCTCTTTGGCAGCTTCCTCCACTGTGATGGTGAGTCTTTCTGTTTGCATGGCGTAGCCTCCAGTCTTGACAAATATTTATACAATAATTATAATAAATGGTGAATGAATAAATGTCAAATGATAATGTGTAATTAAAAATGGTGACAAATGGCGATTTTGATTTTACAAAATAGAAAAGAGGTGTAAAGATGGCGAAAATCACTGATGAACAAGTGACGGAAATGATGAGGTTACGACGGGAAGGCAAATCGACGTCCGAGATAGCTCGGACCGTTGGTTGTCACCGCCAAACAGTAAGGGCTTACCTCAGAGAAAGGAGGAGCAGCATCCTTGCGGATGAGGTTAGAAAAGAAGTTTTGAAAGAAGCGTTATTAGGGCACTTTAGGGAGCTAGCTGATTTTGCTGGGAAGGAACTGGTGCATAGATTTAAATTTTCTTACCCCGAAGGGCAGCACATTTTGGTAGGGCTTTTGGGGTTGCCAGGTGTAGGCTCGCCGTTTTATATGACCAACGAGTGGGAAAGGATATATGAGCCGGCACTCAGAGGAAGTGCTCTTCAGAAAGCACTCAAGGAGCATACGGGGTATTCACCTGTATGGCGCTATTGGGATGAGTGGGAATACATAGTAGGCCAATATGCGGTAACAAGTGCCGATCTTCGTGACTGGCTTACTGGGAAAACAGAGGTGCCGGAGATATATTTCGTGGTTAACCGAGATGACTTAAATAAAATCCAGAAGTGGCTTTTCGGGAATGTCCTGCGCCTAGCAGGTGGGGAGTCTTACAGTGGGCTTAGCATAATGAAGACAGGAAGTCGTGTAGAGCTACGTTGCAGTTGTAACGGAGCTGTAGTTGCAGAGGTGAAGAATGCAGAGGACGCCAAGGTCTTAGCTAGCCGCCTCGGTGATATATTAAAAGAAGCTCAGGGATTAGACCTGCTGAATGAACTCCAAGAGGCAATGAAGGAAGTGGAAGGCAGAAAAGATGAGCTAAAAGAAATTGCTATCAAGGCCATTTCGGAACTTGAGATTCTGGGGATGAAGCGGGCTTTCCCCGATAGGTGCCATCTATGCCCCATATAAAGGAAGGCTCGAAGGGAGATAGAAATGAAAGGGCATGTTAGGCAAAGGAGCAAGGGGACCTGGAGCATTGTTATTGATGTGGGGAGAGATCCGAAGACAGGGAAAAGGCGTCAGCAATGGTACACGGTGAAGGGCACCAAGAAGGATGCTGAGAGGGAGCTGAGGGAGAAGCTGCGTTCTCTAGAGACAGGGGCCTATGTTAAACCCCAAAAAACAAGCCTGGGTGAATACCTAGAGCAGTGGGTTCGGAGCTACGCGGCAATCCACACTTCACCGCGGACGGTTGAAGGGTATCACGCTATTGTGCACCATTACGTTATTCCTGCGCTTGGCGCAATACCGTTGTGCCAGCTTCAACCGCAGCACCTAGAGAAGTACTATGCCGATGCGCTGTCACATGGCCGGCTTGATGGAAAAGGGGGGCTTAGCGCTCGAACCGTCCTGCACCACCACCGTCTCTTGTCGGAGGCGTTAAGCCATGCGGTGAAGCAGGGCTTGCTAGTCCGGAATGTGGCTGAAGCTGTCGTTGCTCCACGACCTAGGCGGAGCGAGATGGCAACGCTTTCTGGCGCTGATGTTCCCAAATTTCTCGATGCAGCCCGAAGCACACCGTACTACGTTATATTTTACGCTGCTCTTTATACTGGGATGCGGCGAGGGGAGCTTTTGGGGTTGCGGTGGTGCGATATAGACCTTGGGAGGGCTTCAATCTCTGTAGTTCAGACTCTATACAGGCTAAGCAGCGGGGAATTCCTGATAAAAGAGCCTAAGAGTCCCCACAGTCGGCGCATGGTGGCGTTATCGCCGTCTCTAACAGAGTTGCTGCGCCGGCATCACACTGAGCAAGAAACACAGAGAATTTTACTGGGCAAGACGTTGTCGGGACATGATTTGGTATTCGCGCATCCCGATGGTAGTCCCCTGGACCCTAGTACGATTACCCATGCCTTTGGCAAGCTCATTAAGAAGGCTGAGCTGCCTCATATACGCTTCCACGACCTCAGGCACACCCACGCTACTCTGATGCTTAAGGGTGGGGTGCATCCCAAGATAGTGTCTGAAAGGCTGGGGCATGCAAATATAGGGATAACGCTTGATACCTACAGCCATGTAGTGCCGGGATTACAGGAAGCGGCGGCTTTGCGTTTTGACGCGCTGATTAGCTCCGAAGCTGAACAAACGGAAGATGTTAGCAAAATGTTAGCAAAAGATGATGATTCAGATAGCGCGCCTAGAGGGATTCGAACCCACGACCCCCGGTTCCGAAGACCGGTGCTCTTGTCCGCTGAGCTATAGGCGCAGGAGAGATTGGGGTGAACGGTGGGATTTGAACCCACGATCTCCAGGGCCACAACCTGGCGCCTTAACCACTGGGCTACGCTCACCATACGGACACAGAGATTATATATTGAAGTCGTCATCACTTTCAATTTTAGCCAGGAGATACTATCATCGAACAATGAGCTGGCATAGAATCATCTCACTGGCGGAGCGGGGGTCTCTTGGTCGATTCGCGGAAGCTCTGTGCCGGGGCAAGCCAGTATCCTGGGGTTATCACAAAGAACCGGGGCATTTAGCGTGACATGCTCCCGGGCTCTTCCCTTCTGAGTAATTTATTGTATAATGCACATACGATGCAAGAGTGTTCACAGTAGCCCATTTTCATGATTTGGATGGGTGAAGGAGGGCTGAATGTATACTAATGAGCTATTTGGTAAGGAGGTCCTGGATGTAAATGCTAACAAAGTGGGTAAGGTTACCGATATCGATATCGATCTGGTAGAAGGGGTCTTGAACCACATGATAGTGAAGGCCGGCCTGACCAAGAAGTACGTTGTCAGACTGGACATGATAGAGAAAATTGGTGATAGAATAGTGCTGAAGGTTGCCGAAGGTGAGATTCAGAAGAAAAGATGATAGCATCAGGCGTAGCTCGGCATTCAAGCCCCGGTGCTATCAGAAGGGGCTTCCGCCACAGGCCAAAGTTGATGCTGCTGCAGCGTATACTGATTAGCTAAGAGGGATGAAAGGAGATTCCATATGTTAAACGACTTTAAGGCTTTCATAATGCGCGGGAATGTAGTTGACCTCGCCGTAGGTATTGTCATCGGTCTAGCTTTCGGAGCTATTATCAGCTCTTTCGTCAAAGATGTTCTCATGCCGCCCATAGGACTGGCACTTGGCAACGTAGATTTTACCAATCTATTCGCAGTTCTTAAGGAAGGCACAGTAGCCGGCCCCTATGCCTCACTGGCTGCTGCTCAGGAAGCGGGAGCTGTCTCGATAAATTATGGCCTTTTCATTAATACGATAGTGAGTTTTGTCATTATTGCTGCAGTTATCTTCTTCCTTGTCGTTCGTCCGATAGAGAAGATGCGTGCACGACAAAAAGCTGCCGAGGAAGCCGCCGCGCCGACCACCAAAGAATGCCCTTACTGCCACACCAACATCCCTATCAAGGCGACCCGGTGCCCCAATTGTACCTCTGAACTGAAATCAGCCTAAGTGGCAGCTCGTGTCGTTGGAGCGTAAAGTAGATCTATGAAGCAGAAGATAATCATGAGGAAGCCTGTGCAAGCTATTATTGCGCCGGTTGGTGCTATAATAGTAATCGGTTGGGCGCCAAAGAGCTGCGCTTATGTCCCGTTTAGCCCCTGCCTTATGCATAAGGCGGAGAGTTATTGAGAAAGGAGGATCCTGAAATGGCGGCAAAGTTCGAGCTGTACAAAGATGCAAAAGGCGAATTCCGCTGGAGACTTGTAGCATCCAACGGACAGACGATAGCCAACAGTGGAGAAGGCTACAAGGCAAAGGATAGCGCTAAGGCTGGGATAGAGTCTGTCAAGAAGAATGCGCCAGCAGCTGAAGTTGTAGAGAAATAGGCTAGAGCCTACGGCGTAAAAACTGGTGTATACAATCTGCAGGATCTTGTTGTCTGGCTTTGTGTTAATTAAGAGTGCAGGCCAGAAGGGGTGTGGTGTTGCTTAAATTGTTTGACATAATTGTCCCTAGCTTTCCCGACATTGATGCCTCAATCAGATTCCAGGCCCCGGCTTCTGTCCCGGGGTCACCATGTTTATACTTTGAGTCCACGTAACTCCACGGCATACGGGTTGTTGTAGGAAGGCAACTATGCGAAGAAGCATCTTTACCCTGATCTGTCTCCTAACTTTTGTTCTTCTCGGCATCGTCCCCGCTACCGTGTCCACCCAAAGCCTGGACCAAATGCTGGTGGTAGATGACGCGAAGATTTTCGGGGATAGAGTTGTTGAGGTAGAGGCGGCAGCGAACAGGCTGAAGGCTCAGGGAGCCGATGTCCGTGTGAGGACGATACCAAGTTATGGAGCAGCCGGTAATCTGGACCAGTACGAGTCGCAGTTAGAACAGGAGAGCCCTTCCTGGCTGGATCAAAACGGAAGCCGCAAGAATAATCTTATCGTTCTTATCATATCCTTACAGGAGCGGCAAACCGGCTTGTATTACGGTGCTTACTGGGAGGACGTCCTGGGGCAAAAGTGGTTGTCCATTCAGACCGACGTTATGAATCCGCTTTTCCGAAACGGAGACTATGCAGGTGGCGCGATCGAAGGGTTAGATGAAATAGAGCGTCTTATTGCCGGTAACGGGCAATCTGAGTCGAAATGGTGGTTAGTACCCGTAGTAATCGTGGCGATAATTGGCTCAATCGTAGGTATATTCCTGTTTAAGAGCTCCCGGAAGAAGAGAGCAAGGCTCAATGCTGCCAGACAGAAAGCTATGTTGCCCAAACAAGCTGCGGCCTCGGGTATCAACGAACTTATCGAGGCCGTGCAGATGCTGGAAATAAAAGTCAATGTGATGGCGGACAGGCTAACAGCAGACGAGGCCTCGCCCCTCCAGACCGGTCTGGAAAAAGCAAAAGGTTTAATTAACCAGAGTTCTCAGAGATATAGTGAATTGTCGCATAGCGCGGGAGACCCTGAGAATCCCCGGTTGGAGGAGTCTCAACTGACAGTCATCGAAACAGAGTACCAGAAAATCGTGGACACGCTCCGTCAGGCCAGGGAATCCGTTAAAGCCGTAGAGGAGGAGATAAGTGGAATCCAGGCGGCGGTCGATGCTTTCCCCGGCAAGGTAGCTGAGCTTAACGCGGCGATAGCAGCTGCCCTGACGAAAGAAGATGATTTGAACAGAACAGGTTATAAAACCAAATATCCGGCTGAGCTGGTAGCCAGAGGTCGCACCACACTGGAGCAGGCACAAGACCTGGTCTCCAAGAAACGAATTGGAGAAGGCATGAAGTATCTCGGCCTGGCCGGCGACCAGATAAAGCAGGCAGTGAAAGTGCTGGAGGAATTGCCCTCAAAGAAGACAGAGGCGGAGGCGGCTATTCCTGCGCTGGCGCAGCGAATTGAACAAATTAAGGAGAGCATCAGCAGCGGCAGAGCCGTTTTCGAGCGATTATCGCATGATTATGCGCCGACCACCTGGGAATCGGTGCGTGGTAACGGCACTGAAGCTGAAAACCGGGTTAACTGGGCACTCGATGTACTGGATGACGCGCGGGCAGCCGCAGCATCGGAAGAACAGGAATGGCACAAAGCGCTGGAACTCGTAGAACAAGGGAACACGTGGCTCACAGAGTGCGAATCACTAATGAAGTCTATTTCCGACCTCGAGTTGAATTTGATAGCGGCCCGTCGAGACGCACCTGATGAAATCAACGCAGCTCAAGCTGATGTTGCCAAAGCCTGGGCATATATCAATCAATATGATGAAGATATCCGGGAGAGTCTTGAAGATGACCTGCGCGCTGCAGAGAAGAAGAACGAACTGGCGAAAGAAGAACTTCGACAGGCTAAGCCGGACTATTTCAAGGTATGCAAGCTGGCGCGCGAGTCTAATGAAGCTGCGGACAGGATACTAATTCAAGCCCGGGATGAACATGAAGCGGCGGAGCGGCTTCGAGCAAAAGCCGTTAGTACCCGGAGAGACGCAAGTGCTAAGGTATCAATAGCAAGGAGCTATATTGAAGTCCATCAACCGGTAGTGCGAGCCGAAGCCAGAAACTACCTGAGTAATGCCGTACAGGCGTTGCGGCAGGCTGAGACCGCGATAGACAGCAATTCGCAGATCTCGCTGGCTTTGAAAGCCGAGTCAGATGCAGACCAGGCCTATTCATTAGCCCAGAGAGATGTTAATGGCTTAACCGGTAACATTCATGGTATAGGTATACCAACAACCATACCGATTCCTACTACTACGGGGCATTCGCCGGGCGGTGGCTTTTACTGGGGCTCGAGGCGAAGCAGCAGTTCAGGCTCCGGTACGATCAGGCGAGGCGGAGGAAGTTCCTCCAGCTGGGGTTCCAGGGGAGGGTCGATTGGGGGAGGAGGTTCACGTGGTGGTGGCGGCTCCACAGGTTGGTAGTAGAAGAAAACGTTAGAAAGATATAGAATTGATACTGCTCTATAACAGAGACTAGATATAATAAACTAAAAGGAGGGAGTCATGGCAGGATTGTTTCAGAAGGCACGCATTGCAGCACTGAGCGCAGCACACGCACTATTGGACAAGGTAGTGGATATGAACTCAATAGGAGCCGTAAAGCAGTATGTCAGAGACCTGGAGAGCGCTCTGGAGGACCTGGAGGACGCGTCAGCGGCGGCGGCCGGACATGTAAGGACGGTGGAGCGTGACGCCGACCGGATGCAGTTTCAAATTAAAGAGCTAAACCAGAACATCGACTTCATTCTATCTGACAACAAACCGGAAAATGACCATCTGGCTACACCCCTCGAAGCCAGGCTGATCGGCTTGGAGCAGAGAATAAGTACCAAAGATGAGGAGATAGCAGCCGGACAGAAGACAGCACAAGCGCTCAATGAAGCCGTATCTGCACTTCGTACCAGATACCAGAATATGGTGGAGCAGGTACAACGACTGGAAGCCATGGATATGGCGACTAAGGCCAAGGAGCGAGCTGTAGAGGCGATGCGACAGGCTGGACAAATTGCATCGGTGGGCAGTGAAGTCTCAATAGATGCTGTGGCCAACCGCATTCAGCGAAGGGCAGATGTAGCGGATGCTCGATTTGAGCGAGCCATGGGTGAAATGACCGGGCAGGTGGAAAAGGATGTAGTGATAGCCCAGGCACAAGCCCGGCTGGAACAACGGAAAGCGCGCCTAGCGCTTGCGAGTCCCGAAAAGAAAGAATAGGCCGGGCATAAGGAATTATCGCTGCAGATTGAGTTTCTCTGCTTGAACACGCTGCAGAGCGCTTGGAATCAAGACATTTCAAGCTAAATTCCATCAGGTGTTTGGCATCAGGGTACCATTTTCTTCTATAAGCCAAACCAGATGCTTACATAATGGTAGTGGAACCCTTTGACCGGGTCCAGGGTACTTACTGACTTGACGCCTCTGGATGATTGCACCTGAATGCTGACCACGCGAATGAGTTGCCATCGGTATGCACCTCGAGTACTTAAGTGATATAATCGAAGACGAGGCCCATTAACGGGTTTAAGGCAGGAAATACTCGAAAGTGGAGGGAAAAGGGATGGAAGACTATGAGAAACTTGGTGTTTTCTACCTTGGTAAGCCTTACCTGCTGGCAGATAAGAAAGCGGGGGAAGGCTTATTTCTGTATGATTCCAAAGACCTGGTTACCCATGCCGTCTGTGTGGGGATGACAGGGAGTGGGAAGACAGGTCTCTGTATTTCGCTCCTAGAAGAAGCCGCCCTGGACAATATCCCTGCCATTGCTGTAGACCCCAAAGGCGACCTGACCAACATGTTATTAACCTTTCCAGCTTTGAGAGCTGATGACTTCCTGCCCTGGGTGAATCAGGATGATGCTCGTAAGAAAGGGTTGTCCACCGAAGAATACGCCCAGAAGCAGGCAGACCTCTGGAAGAACGGTTTGGCTTCCTGGGGTCAGACGGGAGAGCGCATCGAGAGACTGCGCCAGTCAACGCACTTCGTTATCTATACACCGGGCAGCACCGCCGGTGTCCCGGTGTCGATATTGAAATCATTTGCTCCACCGCCAGCGACCATACTGGAAGACGAGGAGTTGCTGCGGGAGCGCGTCAATACCACCGCCACCAGTTTACTCGGTATTATCGGGATAGATGCCGACCCTGTTAAGAGCCGTGAGCACATTCTAATATCCACACTTCTCAGTTTAGCCTGGAAAGAGGAGCGGGACATTGGTATTGCCGGTTTAATCCAGCAGATCCAGACCCCACCGTTCACCAAGGTTGGTGTGATGGACCTGGATTCTTTTTATCCTGCCAAGGAAAGGTTTGAGCTGGCGCTGGCACTGAATAATTTGCTGGCAGCGCCCGGTTTTAACATCTGGCTTGAAGGAGAACCCCTGGACATCAATTCAATACTGTACACTCCTGAAGGCAAACCAAAGATTTCCATCTTCTCCATTGCTCATCTCAACGACGCTCAACGGATGTTCTTTGTCTCTCTGCTGCTGAACCAGATACTTGGCTGGATGCGCACCCAATCCGGCACTACAAGTCTCAGGTCAATCTTTTATATGGACGAAATCTTTGGCTTCTTCCCTCCCGTAGCTAATCCACCCTCGAAAACACCTCTGCTCACTTTGTTAAAGCAGGGACGAGCTTTCGGATTAGGGATTATGTTGGCAACCCAGAATCCCGTAGATCTGGACTATAAGGGATTGTCTAACACGGGAACCTGGTTCATCGGTAGGTTACAAACCGAACGGGACAAAGCGCGGGTGCTGGAAGGACTGGAAGGAGTGGCTGCCACAAGCGGGGTGAAATGGGACCGCCAGGTTATGGAACAGACCCTGGCTGGTTTAGGAAGCCGCGTCTTTCTGATGAATAACGTACATGATGATAAACCGTTGGTCTTTCAGACTCGCTGGGCAATGTCTTATCTGCGCGGGCCCCTTACGCGCAGTCAAATAAAACTACTCATGGACCCGGTCAGGAACACATTCACCCCGTCTCGCTCCGCTGCTAAACCAGGTGAGACTTATGCGACAGGATCTATTCCAGCGGAGCAAGCGGTACTCGGCGCCGGCGTTGGCAGGACTGAGGGAACGCCACCGGTATTGCCGCCCGGGGTGGCTCAATATTTCCTGCCTGTGAGTGTCAGGCAAGCCGCGGGGCAAAAACTTATTTACCAGCCGGAACTGATTGGCGCTGGCAGAGTCCACTTCACCAATACAAAGAGCGCGGTAAACACGATAAGGGATGTCCTTTACAGGGTGTCGATTACAGATGGCCCCATGGCCGTCGACTGGGATAGCGCGGCGGAGAGTAGCTTTCAGGTCAATGACCTGGAGCAGTCGCCGGGCCAGCCGGCTCAGTATGGCAATTTACCGTCAATTGCCATGAAAAGCCAGAGTTACAGGTACTGGAACAAGGAGTTTGCCAGCTGGCTATACCGGAATCAGAAGCTCGTTTTGTGGAGGAGTCCCGGTTTGAAAGAGTTTTCCAGAGTAGATGAGTCCGAACGGGACTTTAGAGTAAGGCTGCAGCAAAAAGCCAGGGAACAGCGCGACGAGGCTACTGATAGGCTGAGACAGAAATACTCCTCCAAATTTGCCACCTTGCAGGAACGCATGCGCCGCGCCGAGGCAGCTGTGGAGCGTGAAAAGGAGCAGGCCAGCCATCGAAAAATGGAGACGGCATTATCCTTCGGGACAACTCTTCTGGGCGGCTTCCTGGGCCGCAAGGTAGTTAGCGCGGGCTCATTGAGCAGAGCGAGGTCAACAATAAGCGGTGTCAACCGCTCAATGAGAGAGTCCAGAGACATTTCACGGGCTCAAGATACCGTCGAAGCTATTCAGCAGAGGCTTCAGCAACTTGAAGCTGATTTTGAAGCCGATACCGCTGCGTTAGCCGCCAGGATGGATCCTTCAACGGAGCAGTTTGAGGAGGTATCCGTGCGTCCAACCAAAGCAAATGTCTCAGTGCAGCTCCTGGCTTTAATCTGGTTGCCTTATTGGTACGATGCTGCTGGCAAACTGACGCCAGCCTGGCAGGTATAAGCGGCAGTCAGACCCGAATAGTGTATTCCCGGGCGTCCTATTGGTCACAGCCACTAATTGCTCTCCTTTAATATAACCCCCCTGATGGGCTTGCTTGATAGAACAAGTTTCGTAATACCGTATCCGAGCAATGCCCCAGCAATTACGTCGCTCGGGTAATGCAGACCAAGATATATACGGCTGAATCCGACCAGAGAGGCAATACCATAGAATATAGCCCTGTATCTGAGATGCTGCTGGGCCAGTATCGTGGCTATCATAAAAGCAGTGACTGCGTGACCGCTGGGGAAAGACATGCCTGGAGACGAAGGAAAGGCCAGGCTTGCTAAGTAATCCGGCCTAAAAATCACCCCCAGCCCGGCATAAAGGGGTCGCGTCCTATTGGAGGTGTATTTAATCAGGACAAGAATCCCGGCGTTAATTCCATAAATTGATGCGGCCAATAGCCCCATTCTTGAGTTTTTCAAAGAAGACCGCCAACTCAGCAATGCAAAGGCGATTAGGAAACCCGAACAAAACTCATGTGTACCTAAAACACCTATCCATGGCAGAACCTTATCAAATACAATATTCGATGCGTCGATGTTTATCCAGTGAAGCAGTAGATAATCCAGGTACAGCAGCAAATCAGAACCCTTAACCTATTCCAACATGTCGCAGAAGACCATAATTTACCCTGACATCCCTGCATCTGTCATGCATGCCAGATTACGGTCATCCGGTAGCTCCTCAAATTCATCTGGCGGACGGTAGCCAGTCGCCGGATAGAGCCTGTCCTGATTATAGACTTCCTCAGGAAAATGGGGAAGTCCGGTTACCACATCCCCATAGGTCTAATGTTCGTATAGATCAACCCCCTCGTATTTCAGTGTTTTGAAGAGGCTTCCCATCATGGTGTTATCAGAGTGGTCACCACTGCGCGCCACGCTGACCCCAAATCGATGGCTCTGGAGCTCATCCACATATTCACTAATCCGCCCCCCTCTGCAACTCTGCCCCAATTCTGGCTTCGGGACTGTGATAGTAGTTACTTCGGGCCAGTTACGCCACCCGGCAGCCTGATAAAATGGACTACCAGCACGGCTACGAGGGACATTATCCCGGCAGACACAAAAGCAAGGAAATAGCTGTCGGTGAGGTCATGTATATGACCAGCAAGGAGTGGACCACCAGCAGCTCCAAGGCCGACGAATATCATCACCGAGCCGTAGATTGCTCCCATATGCCGTAGTCCGAAGATATCTTTGATGAGGGCGGGCACTACAGGGACTTTGGCGCCAAAGCCAAAGCCGAAAATGACGCTGAAGACATAAAACGCCTGAATGGAGCTTATTGAAGGTAGCCAGAACATCGGGGCGCCGAGGCAAACGCCGCTGATGACGAGGGCAAGTTTCCTTCCTATCCTGTCAGAAAGTGAGCCCATCGATACCCTCGCAGCGATACTGCTGCCTGCAAGAACGCTCAGAAACGTTGCGGCAACCGAGGAGTCAATTTGCATATCTATTGCATATCTGACCAGATGCCCCAAGACTGCATATTCGCACATCATCCAGAGAAAATACATAAGATAGATTAGCCACAAATTTCTGGCGCGTAGTGCCTGTCTGAGAGTTATTCCGCCGGAATTCTCCACAGGTAAGGAGCCTGCCGTTCTGGCTCCAGTCATCTGGCCCTGCGGTTTCTTCCTTAGGAGCTGGGCCAGAGGAAGAATAATCACCCAAACAGCGACACCAAGGACAAGATATGACATGCTCCAGCCATAGGCAGATATGAGGTGGCTTGCTACCGGCGCCAGAATGATGGTCCCCAGGCCCATTCCTGCTGCTATGATACCCAGAGCCAGTCCTGTTCTCCTCTCACTGAACCACTGGGACGTGGTGGTGAAGAGGGGAGTCCATGCCGTACTTGCTCCAATACCAACCATCAGGCTATAGGACAGGTATAGTTGCCATGGAGCAGAAACCCGGCTTGTAAGGAACAGCCCTAAGCCGGTCAGGAATCCTCCAAGAGTGAGCACTATCCTCGGGTTGAATTTGTCCGCAGCTAAACCCGCGACGAATCCGAAAAAGGAGAACAGCAGCATATAGGCTGAAAAGACTCCTGAAGTTTGAGCTCGCGTCCAGCCGAACTCATTCTCCAGGGATTCAAAGAACACTCCGAAGGAGTAGTGAATTCCGAAGGTGATCACTATGATTAGTAGAGAAGCGGCTACCACTACCCAGCCATAATAGGGCCTCCGGGCCAGGTCTTTCACGAGTACAATTACCTCTGATCCTCAGGATTCTCTTATCGGTATTATAGTCTATCGATAGCCTGATGCCCCGCTACTTATCTCCACGTCCTCCCAATCTCCTGCCAGGTTCCAGCATCTTGGCTCGAATAATCGAATTGCGTATCCTGCCAGTATTACTTATTCCCCTAACCCTTTCTTACGCTAAGATAGAGGCACAATCCTCAACTTACCCCAGACTCCAATATTGTCATCTTTGATAATGACTATGCCGCGTAATCCCTCAATGTCTTGAGCTTGTTCAATTGCCTGGGGGATATCCTTCTTATCCTTTACTATGTTGCCTATAGCTGTGGCCACAGCGTCGGCCAAAGGAGTGGAAGCGGAGAGTGCAATGACAGCGTCAGCGGAGCCGAGGCTCAGGGAATGTCCTATTTTCCCCGAGGAGGTGCATATGCCCAGTGGCGTTTCTCCGGGATTGATTTCTAAGGCGATTTTGCCCGTAAAGGGAGATCCACCTGCGTAAATGCCCACCAGCCTTTTTTTCGATATTTTCAGGAAGATATCACCGCCGTTCTCCACAATCACCTCCGCTGAGAAAGTCAGTAGATCTCTACCCACTGCCTGGGCGATGGCTCCAGCTACCGCAGCCATGGGGCCGGTGCCAGCTATGCGCGACACTCTGGCCATTTCGTTAACTATGGCCGGGGCATCTCTATCAACTTCACAGGGTTCCAATGTGGTGAGGAAGAGCGGGTGATGCTCAATGTATAGCTCCAATGGAGCACGGTGCTTCAAGAGTGATTTCACTGCTTTGTCTTTGAGGTTAGATCGAGCCCGGATGAGCAAGTCTGTTTGTCTGGCTATTACGGTGAAGGAAACCAGGTCGGCGTCCTTAATCCAGTGGCGATAGAACCGGGGCTCATCCATAGATTCTTCGTCTTCCCGGCACTCTGGCGGGGGTTAAAGGCTCACAAATATAATCTCATAGCTCTAGGGGGGCAAGCCTTAACACACAGCCCGCAGACGACACATTTAGAATGGTCGAAGAGCACCTTTCTCGTTTCCGGCTCGAGGGAGAAAGCTCCGGTGGGACAGATGTTTATACACGCTCCACAGTGAGTGCATCTGGCTTCATCACGAATTACATCCTGCGATAGGGACTGGATCTGTACTCCTGTCTCAATGAGATAACGGATTCCCTTGTCGTAGTCTTCCTGCTCACCGCTGAGCTCCATGATCAGCAACCCCTCTTCTCCCGGTGATACCGAGGCTTTTATGATGTTGAACCTGAGGTCAAAATCTCTAGCCAGTCGGTAGACAACGGGCTGCTCTGTTACCATGGGAGGGAAATGGAGCACTATTCTTCTGGAGACATCCATTCTGTTATTCCTCTATTGGCCTTTCCCTCAGTGGTCTCAGGGTTATGCCTGATTCCACTCCAGGGAGAGGGGCTACAGGCTCGGTCAGCAAGAACTTGCCCTCTCGTATCCAACTTTTGAGAGCGTTGGCAATTTCCAGCGCCCGGGGGTAGCTGGATAAGGAAGCAGTGGGCACACGTTTTCCCTGAACCTCTATATAGCCGCTCTTAAGTTCAGCATAGCTGACTTCCCCAAGAATATCCGGCTCCATCTGGGGATATGCTTTGGAATAATCAATGACAGGCGCAAAGATTTCAGAGTCAGTCACCATGGTGTAGCTCAGAACCTCCTCAGATAGTATTGGTATGGGAATGCCGATGCCCACGGTCAATGTGCAGCCATAGCCAAGCATGCTTGTTCCTACTAACCATTCTCGTTTCATCTGTTTCAAGTCACCAATGAGTGCCAGTGTCCCGGCGGACTCTTTCGGTACCCCCTTGTCCGTACGGGGGACACTGGGATTGTGCTGTGTGCCATGCCAGGCAACATAGCCAACTCCGCCACCAAGAAATATCTTGGTCCCTATTCCTATGGTGATGTAATAGGGATCATTGATCAAAGGTGAAATCTGACCTGCAGTGGAGTAGTTAGCATTGCCCAGTCTGGGTTTTAGCAATCCCATGTAAGTATAAATCATTCTGTCCGACAAATTCACGCCAACATCATAGTTCTGAGAAGAGTTTCTAACATTGAACAGAAGTGCATTGTTAATATCCTTGATGTTGATCCATGTTTCCAGCTTTTTTCGCGGATAACAGTCTGTGCCATAAGCAGCAGCTACCAGCGTGATATCTTCTCCTGCCACCAGTGCCTCAATGACATGCCCGCCGCCATAGTTAAATTCGCCGGGGTGGAACTTATTTCGGGGATCATCATCGGGGAGAGCATTTGCCCCCAGGAACATGTCCACCGCAGCCAATCCAGCGTAGGCCGGGACATCGTTAAGGTAAACCCTACCACCACCCAGCTTTATTCTTGGTTTCGCATGCCCCACATTGAGAAAGACGCCTGAAGAACACATGGGGCTGAAGGTGCCGGTGGTAACCACATCAATTTCCTCCGCCGCCCTGCTTGCACCTTTTTCCCTGGCGATATCGATCACCTCTTCCGCAGTTAGCACCACCGCCTTCCCCCTCTTGATCTTGTCGTTAATTTCAGCGATTGTCTTTGGCATAATAACTCACAGCGACTCCTCGTGTATTGAACGGAGCGAACAATTCAGGGTCATCTTCATATAACCAACCTAATTCACGCTTAGCAACTTGAGGGCTATCTGTGCAGCCTTGTTGCCAGATAGCAACATGCCGCCGAATATTGGTCCCATCCTGGGGGAGCCAAAAACTGCAGCAGCTGCCATGCCTGCGACTATCAGACCGGGATAGACCTCCCTGGTATTCTCGCGAACCATCTTCTCGCCCATCTCCACCCACATTGATTTCTCGCCCATTATGCCCCCACTTTCTGTCCTGAGCTTCCCTCCCGTCTTCTCAGTTACCAGACGGCATATCTCACAATCGTGCCCGGTAGCATCTATAACCAACCCTGACCTTATGGCTAAAGGATCAACGTGCAGGTTTGCTAAATGCACGGTGCTCCAGTTCAGCACCAGGCCATTTAGCCTGCCATTTTCCTTGATGACAACGTCCTCAACATCGATTAGATTAAAAATCTTTGCCCCTGCTTTTACGGTTAGAGAACACAAGGTAGAGGCCAATTCTACAGCATTAACAATATAATAGCCCTCCCTGTACCGGGTAGCGCTAATGCCAAATTCATCCAGGAGCTCCTTACCTTCGTCTTGAACTACGACCTTATTGAACATCATGCCGCCCCCCCATATCCCACCGCCGACGCTGAGTTTCTTTTCAAAGATAGCTACCTTCGTTCCTGCTTTTGCCAGATAATAGGCGGCGGTCATTCCTGCTGGCCCGCTCCCCACAATGGCCACATCAAGCTCCAGGGCCTCAAGTAAATCCTTCATATAGCTCTCAGTTATAGCCCTGGAAACAACAATTTCGTCCATTATCTATCCCCTTATGTAACGGTTAGCCACAATACGGAGAACCTCTCCTGCCCGGCAGCACGTCTTCCTACTTGGATGTTCAGGCCAGAGTATCGAAGGCATGCCAAATAGTATACTCCCTTGAGGGATATATTTTCTCACACATTGAATCAAATCATCGCGCAGGCTGATTTCTTTGCAGCACGGTTAGCACTTCGGCCTGGGGCACTGTTCTCTGCTCCCCGCTTCTCATGTCACGCAATATTACTGTTCCATCCTCAAGCTCGGACTTGCCTATAATAACAGTGTAACTGATGTCGAGTGCGTTAGCCTGTCTTAACTGGGCTTTCAAGCTCTTGTCGCCTGTAGCTTGTATTACTGCAATGCCAGCCTTGCGCAACCGGGAGCTGAGTTTTAACGCCTCCATCTTAGCCTCTTTCCCCATATAGGCAACAAGGGCAGACGGAGCAGGCAGAGGAGGAATGGCCAGACTCTGGTCCTTCAAGTTCAATACCAGTCTCTCTATTCCAGCAGCAAAGCCTACTGCCGGAGTAGGCTTTCCCCCTAATGCTTCAATAAGGTTATCGTAGCGGCCACCCGCGCCGATGGTGCTTTGTCCCTCTTTGTCTTCAGGTTCAATTTCAAACACCGTCCTGGTGTAGTAATCCAGACCGCGCACCAGTCTATGATTTAGCTGGAAGGGAATACCCAGCAATTGCAGATATTCCTTAACGCTCTGGAAATGGGCCTGACATTCGGGGCATAGATAATCTGTTATCTTCGGCGCCGCTTCAGCTATCTTCTGGCAGGAAGCATTCTTGCAGTCAAGTAGACGTAGAGGGTTCCTGGTTAGCCGCACCTTACAATCCGCACAGAGCTGCATCGCATGCGTTGAGTAGTACCGTTTAAGCTCCTCCACATACTTTGGCTGGCACAGCTTGCAGCCAATGCTATTAAGCTGGATGGAAAATTGTGACAGGCCCAGAGAAAGAAAGAATCGCTGTGCCATCTCTATTATCTCGGCATCGATGGCAGGGTCATCACTGCCCAGGGCTTCAAAGCCAACCTGGTGATGTTGACGCTGACGCCCGGCCTGAGGGCGCTCATATCTGAAGGCTGGACCCAGGTAGCAAAGCCTTACAGGTTGAGATAAGTTAAATAGCCCGTGTTCTAAGTAAGCCCGGCAGACCGGTGCAGTCCCTTCTGCTTTCAGAGCCAGTTTCTGTCCGCCCTTATCTGTGAATATATACATCTCTTTGTCCACGATATCTGTCCCCCCGGCTTCTCCGCGGGTGAACAGGTCCGAGTCCTCGAATATGGGCGTACTGATAGGCTGGTAGCCATAAAGCTGGCACAGAGAAGCCGCTCTTTCCTCCACATATTTCCAATAGGCTTGTTCTTGGGGCAGAATATCTGATGTTCCCCTGGGTGCTTTAAACAACAAAACCCCCTTCGCCGGACAAACCAGCTAATAATTCAACAAGTTAGTTTATCACAAATTCTGGCTAACGCTACCCAGGGCTGAAAACGTCGAATCTGGCAGGCGTGATTTTTACTCTCTAAGTCCAGCCGGGCCGGCCTCCTGACGTTGGCGGCGAAGTTCATAAGGCATGACTCAACCGGTGACTCATCGCTCCGTTTGCTGTTTGATTTGCTTTAGTTTTATTACTGCGTTATTATGAAATCACTCGTATGGACATCAATTCGCTTGTAGCTAAGGCCAGTGAGTATTTGCCTGATGAAGGTGTTGCTCTGGTTACCAGAGCTTACGAGTTTGCCGCGCAAGCACACCAGGGGCAAATGCGCAAGTCGGGGCAGCCTTATCTGGAACACCCGTTGCATACAGCGGTGACCTTGGTTGACCTGCGCCTTGATGCCGATACCTTAGCAGCTGCCTTACTACATGATGTTCCTGAGGACTGCGGCATATCGCTGAAGGAAATCGAGACCAGGTTCGGCCCTCAGGTGGCCAAATTAGTTGATGGCGTTACGAAGCTGAATAGGCTCGCGGGCTTGACTGAAGCAGGAGAAATTGATCTGAAGTTTCAGTCTGCCAACTTACGCAAAATGTTGGTGGCTATGGCTGAAGACTTGAGGGTGATCCTCATCAAATTGGCTGATAGGCTACATAATATGCGAACACTGGGAGCCCTGCCCGCGGACAGGCGCCAGGCAATCGCTAAGGAGACACTGGAAATATATGCTCCTCTATCACACCGCTTGGGCCTATGGAAAATGAAGTGGCAACTGGAGGATTTAGCTTTCCGCTATCTGGAGCCGCACAAGTATCATGAGACTGCCCGCTTGGTAACGAGAAAACGAGCTGAGCGAGAAAGCTTCGTAACAGAAGTTAGCCAGATATTGCAGCAGGAGCTGGATAAGGCCGGCATTAGAGCTAAGGTCATTGGTCGGCCAAAACACATTTACAGCATTTACCGTAAAGCAGACAGATATGCCGCTCAGGGAAAAGAGTTTGGTGATATCCATGATCTTTTCGCCTTGCGTGTACTGGTGAATTCAGTCTCAGATTGTTATAAAGCGTTGGGGACTATCCATAACTTCTGGCATCCGATACCCGAGGAGTTTGATGATTTCATCGCCAACCCCAAGGATAACGGCTATCGCTCCTTACATACCACAGTGATGTGCCAAGGCACAACTCCGCTGGAAATACAAATCCGTACCCACGATATGCATCGTGTTGCTGAATATGGAGTAGCTGCTCACTGGCGCTATAAGGAGGGAAAAGTAGATGCACAATTCGACCGCGAAATAGGTTGGCTGCGCCAGATGGGTGAGTGGAGAGACGAACTTGACGGTGAGGAATTCCTAGAATCTGTTAAGACCGATGTTCTTGTTGATCGCGTATTTGCCTATACGCCAAAAGGCGAAATAAAAGACTTGCCTAAGGGGGCTACTCCTCTAGATTTTGCCTTCAGGGTTCATACAGATTTGGGTTACCATTGCATTGGAGCAAAAGTGAATGGCCGGCTAAGGCCTCTGAATTATACTCTTAAGACTGGCGATATGGTAGAGATTGTGGTTGCCAAAGGAGATAAAGGGCCTAGCCTGGACTGGCTTAACCCTGAGCTTGGCTATGTCAAGACGTCTCATGCGCGAGGGAAAGTCCGACAGTGGTTTAGAAAGCAGGAGCGAAGTGAGAATATAGAGACAGGCCGGGAACTCCTGGATAAAGAGTTCAAGCGTATAGGGCTCACTTTGCCTGCCATTGATACAGTAGCGCGTTTATTCAAGTACCAGACCCCAGATGATTTTCTTGCTGCCATTGGCTATGGGAATGTCAGCCCTTCTCAGGTAGTGCTCAAGTTGAGTGGAGATTTACAGCCATCGGATGCAATTGAGATTGTACCTCAGCGTAAGATTAGCCCTATAAGCATTAAGGTGTTGGGCGTGGGTGATTTGCTTACCCGCTTGGCCAGTTGTTGTCATCCCTTGCCTGGAGACGAGATTATTGGTTATATTACTCAAGGTCGGGGTATTACTGTGCATCGTAAAGATTGTCCTAATATCATAAATGAGGTGGAAAAGGAGAGGCTGGTAGACGTGGAGTGGGGTGATGTGGAGCAGGTCTATCCTGTAGCCATCCAGGTTGATGCGTGGGACAGAGTTGGCCTTGTTCGGGATATTAGTGCTATCATAGCCGAAGAAGGAGTGAATTTGACTGAGGTTACTGTGACCAGTCATGATGGTACCAGCTCGCTATATTTCACTCTGGAGGTGAGAAGTGCAGCTCAGCTAACTAAGATAGTAGCTAGAGTTCAGTCGGTTTGGAACGTCACAAATGTGGTAAGGAAAGGAGTAACGGATGCCAGGCAGCAAGTCCCTAAATAAAGCAGCTCGCTCAGCGGAGAGGAAGCGATCTCGGAATCGCTCAACACGGAGTAGTGTTAAGACACATATATCTAAGGCGGAAAAGCTTATTGACACCAAGTCAGAACTGGCGTATCAGGAGACTGTCATAGCCGTAAGCAATATAGATAAGGCAGTGGGGAAAAAAGTCCTTCATCGCAACAAAGGTGCCAGGCTGAAATCCAGAGTAATGAAGAAGCTACATGATATGACTGCTGTGAGCCCGAGTGCCGAGGGCGGCGAAGAAGAAACACAGCAGCCCGAGTAGAGTGGAGGTTAATATCTCTTGGTAATCAAGCCGCTTTCTTCAAAGCAGGAACATATTCTCAATTCTACCGGCGCGTTCTTGCGCGGCAGGGACATAACTCCTGGCGTCAGGCATACCATCGTCGCATACGGGATAAGTTCTACCCTGGCTGTGGCTCATAACCTGAACAGTCTGGAGCCAGCAAATAACCAGATGAAACCCGTTTACACGGCTACGAATAACGTTCGGATTCTGGGCGGAGTACTTGCTGCAATTCGACGTATGAGCTAGCATTATGAGCTGCAAGAATTATCGAGCGAAAGCCAAAGGGCTTAGAATTTTGGGCTGTTATTCCAGCCCTGATTTATAATTAGTGTGATGTTACCCCAATTTCAGGCGGTCGGGCGGGCCCTATCTACTCAGGGCCTTGTTTCATGCCATAGTGGCAATCTCAGCATGAGGCTTGGAGAGCATCTGCTTATTACCCATCGCGGCAGCATGCTGAGCTCCATCGGGGAAGCGGATTTGGTCAAGACCGGGATTACCAAGAACGACCGGTCCACCCCTTTGGCTTCGACTGAGTTGGAAGTCCATCGCTCTATTTATAAGAAGACCTCGGCAATGGCAATAGTGCATGCCCATCCACCTTACGCCGTTGTCCTGTCTTTCACGGAAAATGAGATTATACCTTGCGATATAGAGGGCCGGGCTGTAGTACCCAGAGTGCCCGTCCTGGGAAAGCAAGCGCCGGTGAAGCCCGGAGACCTTGCTGAAGAAATATCTGAAGCCTTAAAGCAATATAAGGTAGTTCTCGTACAGGGTCACGGGAGTTTCGCTATCGGCCAGTTGCTAGAGGAAGCCCACTATAGTACAAGCATCCTGGAACAGAGCTGCCGCCTTCTCTACCTGCTCAAGAGCTTGAAGCTAGAACCTGATACCCGTATTCCTCGCCTATCTAATGAGCTCTAGGCTCTGCCAATTTGGCACTCTAAGCCCTGACAGGTCAACCGGAAACCAGTGTATACCAATCAGGATACTTAGGATTTCTACCCAGTATTACCGGTGCAAAGATTTTCTGTAATTCAGTGGTTATCTTGCCAATTTCGCCTTTGTTTACCGGTCGGTAATCAATTTCTACGATCGGGGCTATGTTGGCTGCAGTGCCGGTAAAGAAGCACTCGTCCGCCAGATAGAGTTCACTCCTACTCACCCTTCTCTCAATTGTCTCTATGCCCAGCTCGTCTTTGGCCAGTCTTATAACCGTATCCCTGGTAATTCCTACGAGTATATTGCTTAAGCAATCAGGAGTAATCAAGTTACCCTTACTGGCAAGAAAGATGTTCTCACCACTGCCCTCAGCTACATATCCATCATGGGTTAGCAGTATTGCCTCATCAAAGCCGCCCTCACATGCTTCGGTCTTAGCCAGGGCGCCGTTTACATAGGCGCCGGAAATCTTGCCTCTCGGAACCATGGTGTCATTGATGCGGCACCAGGATGAAGTGCGGCAACGAACACCCTTCTCGGCTCCAAGATAAGGAGGAAGAGTAGTGACAATTATGAAAAAATCATCTTCCAGGTTATGTAGTCGAACTCCTATGGTCTCCGAGCTCTTGTAGACAACAGGACGAATGTATACATTCTCCCGATAGCCGCTTCTTTTCACGGTTTCTACAGTCAATTGACATAGTTCATCCACAGAGTATGGAACATTCATTTTCAGGAGTCGAGCACCGTCGAGCATTCGCCTGTAGTGGTCTTGAATCCTGAAGAGACAGAATCTTCTGTTATCGCTATCCCAATTGCCACGGATGCCCTCAAAACAGGCGGTGCCGTAATGGAGAGCATGGGTCAGAATCCCGATTTTGGCATCAGCTAGTGGCATAAACTGTTTGTGAAAAAAGGCATAAGGCGGCATTTTCTCTGTCCTCTCAATTACAAGCTAGAATTATATCTTCTGCCCGAGCAAATAATCAACCATTCTATCTGAACCCACAATCAGCCATTGAGGAAAGTTGACGAATTTGAAGGGTGGAGGCCTGCTTATCGCCGGTTTAGATCGGTTGTTACCAGGTTTGCTTCATTTCTTATCTGCCTCTAATCTTCAAGCTTTTCCTCAACACCAAGCATCAGGACCTGAGGCAGGGCGAACGGGGACGGCTAATGGCCTCGACCGCTAATCCGTCCTTATCTCCTTATCCATGACCCCAGCGAGGCCGCAGGCTTTCCCAATTTCATAAGGAAACAGGAGCATCCCAGGGAAAACTAGCATGGCAAGGAGACTCATCGAAATTCAGAAGCGCCATATGGTCTTGCGAACGTGACCCGGAAATAGCACCGACGCCATGTTATGAGAATAAAGCTGTACCCTCTTAACTACGCTGCTGCAATGTCCGACCACATTGGGGCAGAAGCTCAAACGGTCTCACACTAAATTGCATCCATGGTAGAAGAACCGGAGTCTACCCACGGAGCCAGTGAGGAAATAGTACCCGGAGCCGTACAGCCACTGATGGGAACAACAGAAGGTCCCAGGCACAGCGCGCAAGGGCAGATTGATTTGCATCTGAACTGAGCGTAAAATCCGATGGTGAGTTGTGCCCATTCCAGGACAATTTAGCAAATTGCTGTTTCATAATAAAGCAGATGGGCAAAGAGCAATTCAGGCGAAGCCAGGAGCCTGGCACTATGGTTTGGCTAAGGAGGTTTATCAATGAATGCTAAGTTTAATAAAGAGTTTGATTTACGAGAGGCAGATAGAGTAGAAATTACAACCATAATGGACAATTATACCGATGTTCTCCTTCCAAGTACTGAGGTGGCCAAAAGACCGCCTGTGGACATGTTTGAGCAAGTCACTCACCACGGGCCACTGGCGGAGCATGGTTTATCTATGTTAATAGAAGTGTTTGCGGGGACAGAGGAACACAGCATACTCTTCGATACCGGGTGGTCAGACGTAGGTGTTCCTTTTAACATAGAACTATTGGGAATCGATTTGAATAAAATAGAAGCCATTGTGCTCAGCCACGGCCACCTGGACCATTTTGGATCCCTCATGAAAATCTTGAAGGTCAGGAGAAACTTGCCGTTAGTACTGCATCCCGATGCGTTTACGTCCCCTCGAGGTCGTCTCATGTCAGATGGGAGGATGTCCAAATTTCCCACCCTGGACGAACGATCTCTAATCGAAGCAGGCGCAGATTTGGTAAAGACCAAGTCCCCGTATCTGTTAGCTGGAGGCCTGCTGGCATCTACGGGGCAGATCGATAGAGTCACTGATTTCGAGAAGGGGATGCCTAATGCTTGCCGCGAACGAGATGGGAAGATTGAGCATGACCCAATTCTGGATGATCAGGCGATCGTCATACAGGTTAAGGGAAAGGGATTAGTCGTAGTCTCAGGCTGCGGCCATTCCGGTATTATCAACACTATCCTTCATGCCCAGAAAATTACCAAAATTGACAAGGTCTATGCCGTTCTGGGAGGCTTCCATTTAACCGGACCAATATTTGAGCCCATAATTGGTAGAACCATAAACGAATTCAAGAAGATCGGTCCGAAGGTCGTCGTGCCAATGCATTGTACAGGCTGGAAAGCTATCAATGAGATTGCCAAGGAGATGCGAGACCAATTCATACTGAATACTGTAGGGACCAAATTCCTTCTTTGAGCGTTACTTGTCACAGGAAATGACAAGCTTAGGCTGAAGATGGTGGTGATTTGTCACACCAAGGGCAAGAGGGAGATACAAGGTCATACCTTAGGAGGTAGAATTACGAGTTGCCTCATGCTATCCTGTCTTGGCTGAAGGAAGCAATCAACGGGTCATATACCTTCAACGTAGCTTCGCAACTGCTTCTTCCGCAGCATTTACCATTTGATAGGTTACCGGGGAAGCACATAAGGCAGGGTGAGTGCCCATTTGAAACAAAGAGACCTCATAAGCTGTCATGCTATGCTGAAGACACGAACTAATAACGTTAACGATTTCACCAACACAAGTTCCTCCCGAAGCCTCACCACCAATCATAACACCGTCATTCTTCGAGAATATGAGCTTTACTGATGTCAATACTGCCCCTGGCATACCACTTGGGTGCCTGCTCGGTGCCTTAGCTTCACCTACCACAATGTCGTAGCCTTCGGCTTTGGCCTGCCTTTCAGTTAGCCCGGCAGCTCCAATATTCAGGTCACCGATTTGTGTAGAGAAGACACCTACTGTGCCCAGGCCATGGCAGCAGGTCCCAAACAGGTTAGCAGCGGCAACACGTGCTTCGCCGGTAGCAATAGAAGCCAACCAAGTCCTAACGGGTTTCCCACTGAAGTAAGAAACCTTCATTGCGCAGTCACCACAGGCAAAGATGTCATTCTCATCTCTAACTCTCTGATACCGGTCAACAACGATTCCTCCTGTCGAGGCACTTATCTGAAGCCCGGCTTTCTCAGCCAGCTCCACATTCGGTAAAACACCTGTGCTCACAATAACGGCATCCGCCTTCAGTTCCCCACCACCTGATAAACGGACTCCGCTGACCCTGTTATTACCAAGTATAGTCTCCACCTTTTCATTAGCAATAATCTTTACACCTCGTTTGGTAAGAGAAGCTTCAGCCTCAAGGCAAAATTCGTCATCAAAGGCCAGTTGCAGGCAATGAGGCAGTATCTCGATAATAGTAACGTTGTTGTCACGGTTTTTTTTGCACTCATCAGCGAATTCAGCACCAACGAAGCCCCCACCAATAATAACGATATCTTCACTCCGGTTTACCACATTCAGCATGTTTTGCAGGTAGCCGACGTCCTTCTTCACAAGGAAGACATTCTCTTTATCAATGCCAGGAATGCGCAAAAGAATAGAGGAGGAGCCTGTAGCCAAAATAAGCTTATCGTAGCTTATTTGTTCTCCATCATCCGTAGAAACGACCTTCTTTTCCTTATCGATGTTTTCCGCCGTACTGATAATGAGGTTAACGCCATGGTTGACTAACGGCGTGTCCGGCATGAGATTCTTCTCTGGACTACCAAGGGTACCGAAAATATATGGGATTCCACAAGGAACCAATACCTCCTTCTCTTTACGTATAAGAACTATCTCTTTGCCGGGGTTTCGCCGACTGCAGCTGATTGCTGCTGTAGCACCCGCAGCGCTACCTCCGATGATAACCACATCTGCTTTCCTCATTCTCTCTCATACCTCCGATCTATTTAAAGGCCATGACCTGTGTCTTAGTATGCATTGACATCATTATATCCCTTAATGCTCCGCTTAACTAATATAGCCACTCCAGCTTTAGCAGGTATCGGGGTACTGCCAGCGCAGGTGACAGAAGGCTCTGCAATCTGCAAGCAGCCACCAGCCCAGGAAAGAAGTCGTCTTATGCAGAGGCTACCCCGGAGGTACTGGCGTTATAACATGGGCCTTTTCGGACTCTATCGTATAGAGAGAGGAGAATAACGTAAAGGGAAAAGCTGCAGCAGCTACAGACATCAAATGCTCTAAGCCCGCAGAAGATGCCCCTCAAACCTGAATCAGCTGCTCAAGTTCAGAGGGCAAATTGAATGAACAGGACGCGGCTGCTTCAGTGGCTAATCCAGCATTATACGCGCAGGCCAGATTTGCAAAACATATTCACATCCTTTATCATGTCCCATCGGTGACCAGCTCAGACTTTGGAATATCTGTTTGTGCTGGGCCTGGAGTCGCAGTTTGGCAACTTAGCTGAATATTCATCAAAGAAGGAGCAACCTATGACAGAAGAGGGCATGATTACACTCAAAATTGACGGTCAGGAGATCAAGGCCAAAACGACACAGACAATCTTGGAAGCCGCCAGAAACGCTGGGATCTATATTCCCAGTCTTTGCTATTATCCCGGACTGAAACCATTGCCTGAGGTAATTCCTGACGAGGCTTGCCAACTTTGCGTGGTGGAGGCAAACGGCAATGTTGTCCTTTCCTGCGTTACTCCTGTCTCTCAAGGAATGATGGTTAAGACCCGGACACCAAAGGTGCGGGAGCTACAGCGAAAGAAATTGCTCGCTATTCTGGCCAGACAACCCGGAGACATCTCCTTTGGCAGGAAGGACAGCGAATTCCAGAGGGTCCTTGACCATGTTGGTCTAGAAGAGATACCTGTTCATATTCCACGGAATTTGCCTCCTTTAGCGGATAATCCTTTCTTTGTCCGCAACTCCAGTTTCTGCATCTTATGCAATCGCTGTCTCAGGGTCTGCGATGAAATAAGAGGGGTGAAAGCCATTGCCCCTGCGTTTCCTTGCTACAAGGCTTGCCCTGCCGGCATAGACATTCCTCGTTACATCAGACTTATTGCCCAAGGAAGGCCAAACGCTGCTCTGGCAGTGATAAGAGAGAAAGTTCCTTTTCCTGGAGTGCTTGGGCGAGTCTGCGCGGCTCCCTGCGAGGAGGAATGCCGACGTGGCCAGGATGTTGATAAGCCGGTGCATATAAGATTGCTCAAGCGCTTTGCCGCCGATAACGCAGATGATAGCTGGAGAAAAAGAGCTAAGTCTCTCCCTGCAACCGGCAAGAGCGCAGCGGTGGTAGGAGCTGGACCAGGAGGCCTTACTTGCGCTTACTACCTGGCTAAGCTCGGACACAAGGTGACCGTATTTGAAGCTCTCCCACAGCCCGGTGGAATGCTGAGATATGGCATTCCAGAATATCGACTGCCGCGAGACATACTCCGCGACGAGATTCGAGAGATTGAGAAAGCAGGCGTGGAACTAAAACTAAATACTCGTGTGCAGTCCCTGGATTCCCTTTTTGATCAGAAATATCAGGCAATCTTTCTTGCCATCGGCGCTCATGAAGAACTGCAATTGAAGGTTGAAGGAGAGGATTCACCAGGAGTTATCGGAAGTCTGGAATTCCTTCGTCGCTTCAATCTGGGGGAAAAGATGGAGGTAGGCAGGAGAGTGGGAATAATTGGTGGAGGAGATGTTGCAATAGACTCAGCTCGCGTTGCTCTACGGCTGGGTGCTACAAGAGCCACCATCTTTTATCGCCGCACACAGAAGGAAATGCCAGCTAGCGAAGCAGAGGTACAACAAGCCCTGGAAGAAGGAATTGAGTTCATATTCCTGGTCGCACCTTCGAAGATTGTCGGGCGAAACGGGTACCTGGAACTAGAGCTTATCCGCATGGAGCTAGGAGAACCCGATGCCAGCGGCAGGCGCCGCCCCGTTCCCATCAGTGGTAGTGAGTTTGTGGTCAAACTTGATACCCTGATTGCTTCTATCGGCGAACGACCGGAAATTCCGGCAGCTTTTCAGCTTGAACTGGGGAAGGGAAACACATTTAAGGCCAACGAAGACTTGACTACAAGTCGTGAAGGTGTCTTTGCCGGGGGTGATTGTGTAAGCGGTCCAGCTCTGGTTATTAATGCCATCGCAGCGGGGAGGAAGGCGGCCGAGGTTATCGATCGATATCTGGGTGGCAGCGGAAATATAGCCGAGCATCTTGTAGACCCCTCGGAGGCTACCACGTGGATACAGGACATCCCCGACGGAGGGAAGTTGGCCAGCATCTCTTATCTTCCACCCGAGACACGTGTTAAGGGTTTTGCCGAGGTAGAGCAAGGTATGAACTGGGAGGCAGCAGTGAACGAAGCCCAGCGCTGCCTTCAATGTAACGCAATTGAGCCCATTAATGCGCTTACCCTCAACGAGGCTGGCTGTAAGTTCTGCGGTGCTTGCGTCGACTCCTGTCCTACTGGAGCTGTGAGTCAATTAGTCGCGGCAAATCCCGACCGCGTAGTTACTACAATCTGTCCCTATTGCGGCGTGGGTTGCCAGCTAAAGCTCGAAGTTAAGGATGAGAAGATTATCAAGTCCATCCCTGACCCAGACGGTCCAGCTAACAGAGGTCAAGCATGTGTTAAGGGCCGTTTTGGTATCGCAGACTTTGTGCATCATAGCGACAGGTTGACTTCCCCTTTGATAAGAAGGAATGGTAGATTAGAGGAGGCATCGTGGGACGATGCCCTGGACTTGGTTGCCAGGAAATTAAGTAGCTATACAGCAGATGAATTATGCTTAATCGCATCAGCTAAGTGCACCAATGAAGAAAACTATGTGTTTCAGAAGTTCGCACGGGTCGCACTGGGCACCAATAACGTAGACCACTGTGCCCGACTATGCCATGCCCCGACCGTAACTGGGCTAGTTCAGACTTTTGGCAGCGGAGCAATGACCAATTCCATCCATGAAATCGGTGATGCTAAATCTATCCTGGCCATTGGCACTAACCCTTCCGAAAACCACCCGGTTGTCGAGATCGAAGTGATAAGGGCCGTGGACAATGGAGCAAAGCTCATTATAGCTAACCCTCGCTACATCGACCTCTGCAAATTTGCTACTGTCTGGTTAAGGCATATGCCTGGCACGGACGTTGCTCTGCTTATGGGCATGATGCGGGTTATAGTGGATGAATCTCTCGCGGACTCAGCCTTCATCCAGCAGAGGTGTGAAGACTATGATGTTTTCAAGGATTCTTTAAGAGATTTTGACCTCGATTTTGTGGAGCGGTTAACCCGTGTGCCCCGAGATCAAATAGTCCAAGCGGCCCGCATTTTCGCTACCAACCATCCAGCCAGCATACTCTACAATATGGGAATTACCCAGCATACCCACGGCCATGACAATGTAATGGCTACGGCTAACCTGGCCATGCTAACCGGAAACGTGGGCAAACCTTCAAGTGGCGTGAATCCACTCAGGGGTCAGGCCAATGTTCAAGGGGCCTGTGACATGGGTGCACTGCCCAATGTCTATACCGGTTATCAAGGAGTATCGGATCCAGCTATTAGAAGGAAATTTGAAATTGCCTGGAATCACCCGTTACCTTCTTCCCCGGGACTCACCCTGATCGAGATGCTTGAAGAGGCCTATCTGAAGAAGATCAAGGCGGTTTATCTAATAGGGGAGAACCCCGCCTTGAGTGATCCTGATACTCAACATGCTCGAAAGTCATTGGAGCGACTTGACTTCCTCGTAGTCCAGGATATATTCCCTTCAGAGACAACAGAGTATGCACATGTTATCTTGCCTGCAGCAAGCTTCGCTGAAAAGGATGGCACCTTCACCAATACTGAACGCCGTGTGCAGAAAGTCAGAAAGGCCATTGAGCCAATCGGTAATTCCAGGCCCGATTGGTGGATTACGTGTGAGATAGCCAAGAGACTGGGAGCAAAAGGCTTCGATTATAGCCATCCTTTTGACATAATGGAGGAGATCCGCACCCTCACTCCCAGCTACGGCGGCATAAGCTATCAACGCCTGGACAATGGCGGAATTCAATGGCCCTGTCCTTTTGATGACCATCCAGGTACACCGATACTACACACAGACACTTTTACCAGGGGAAAGGGGAGATTTGCTCCCCTCAAATATGTACCGCCTGCAGAATTGCCTGACGAAGAGTATCCGCTGATTCTTACCACAGGGCGCACTCTGTATCACTTCCTGACGGGGACGATGACCCGCAGGGTAAGCGGCCTTCACAGCATCCAGCCTGAAGGTGCTGTAGAAATAAGCCCTGAAGACGCTTCTCAGCTTGGCTTAGTCGATGGAGCTAAAGTCAAGGTTAGCTCGCGGCGAGGCCAGGTCGTTGCCAAAGCTAAAATAACTGACGCATCACCGCCAGGCGTGGTGTTTATGACATTCCATTTTGCAGACATGCTTACCAACGTTCTCACTAATCCCAAGCTGGATCCCGTGTCTAAGATTCCAGAATTCAAAGTATGTGCCGTGACAGTCATAGTGCCTGTATCAATTAAACCGTTATAGTCAACTGGGGTAGAAAGCGGACGTGGTTGCCTGGTCTTCTTAAAGCCGTTGCCGGGTGGCTACCCTTTGTGACGTTCGTTTATGTGCCCGCTGTAGTTACAGCGCACGGCGCAAGAGAACTGGCTGCCCCCTGCGTTACCACTTCTCCTGGGACAGTCTAGCACTTAGCCAGGTACGTAATGGATCATCCAGAGTACCGAGCCTCGACTCTATCCAGCGGATATCCCCACTCGCTAAGGCTGCTTTTTCATCCAAAGTCAAATCATAATCTTGCAGTACCAGATCAGGCTTTTCAGCCAATCTGGCCAGGAAATCGCTATCATCTCTAGCTCTAGCTAAGACAGCTAATAAAGCTTTGCCCTCTCTATCAAGTGGAGTTGGCTCCTCTAACCTGGCACGAATTAGCTCGTCTATCTGAGTGCGAATTCGCTCTCCTAGCTGACTGGCAACTGACTCTACTGGCTTAGCCCCACGCAAGTGGGGGACAATTACCCTTAACCAAGGCCTTCTAGCAAGTACCTCAGCTGCCCTTTGATTACGTAAGTAACACAACCAATAAACGCCACCCACTAGAATGCCACCACCAATAATGTTGCCTATTGTCACCGGAATCAGGTTGCCAAGAAGACCAGCAACGGACAGATTAGCTACACTATCAGCCACTACACCAGCTGCCTCTAGGACAGCCGGCTGGCTTGCCATCAATATTCCCATGGGAATGAAATACATGTTGGCGACACTGTGCTCAAAGCCAGCAGCGACGAAAGCCGTAATAGGGAACAGGATGGAAATTATTTTACCCGTTGTGGTACGGGCGCTCGAGCATAACCATATAGATAAGCAGACCAAGAAATTACAGAGGATGCCTCTCGCCAGAGCTGAACCAAAACCGAGATTTACCTTGGCATTGGCACTAAGCAGAGCACTAGCCCCTACGTCATAGCCGCTAGAGGTCCACTGTTGAGTGTAGAACACCAATGCCGCCAGACCTAATCCGCCTGCGAGATTGGCGAAGTAGACTAACCCCCAGTTTCGCAACAAGTGGCGAAGCTTAATCCGACCGCTTATCCAGGCCATTGTCATGAGGGTGTTTCCGGTAAAAAGCTCCGCTCCAGCCACTACCACAAGAATCAGGCCTAAACAGAAAGCGAGCCCTCCCAATAGTCTGGCCGGCCCGAAGCCAAGACCGGCACCCGTAGTAACCAGGGTGGAAAACATGGCCCCCAGACCAATGAAACACCCGGCCAAAATGCCCAAGAGCGTCGTGCTCAAAATATCGCTCTTACCTTTCGTTACCCCCGCTGCTTCTACCCTCAGCGCCACTTCAGGCGCCGTATAGGAATCAGTATCCAGCACCTTCGGCACTCCGCCGGCTACAGCTTCTAAATTTGGACTGGTCCTAATTGTCTCCTCCTGCACTTTCGTTATAGTCTTCATAAGCTCCCTCCACAGAGCATCAAAAGATTTATCACTACTGGGAACCAGGATACCCAGCTATAATCCAATTGCTCACCATTTCTCCTGGCTGAGTCTAGCCCACAGCCAGGTTGCCAAGTGACGGTCTAATTTGCCAACCCAACTCTCTATCTTCCTTATGTCACCACTGGCAAGTGCCGCCAGCTCCTCCTGGCTTAAGGTGTAATAGGCCTGGAGTGCTTCACTAGGGTCATCTGCCAGTTGAGCCAGAAACTCACTGTCCTCTGCAGCCCTGGCGAGCACCTCCAAGATTACCTCCCTTCCGCCCCGTCCTTCCGTGAGGGTAGGAACCTTTGGTCTTTCTGCTAATGCTTGAGTCATTGTGTCACCTCCTTATTTTTTATCCCAACTACAATTTACTATGTAGCAGAGCCCACCACATCGGTCGCAAGTCCTATTTTTGTGGCTTCCGAGTGCATTTATAATATGCCCAAAAGTGCTACAACCGGAGCTTCTCGGTCAGTATTTTGGCCCATTCTTGCCCAAAGGTCGTAGATCCCGGTTACGCAACCATCTCTGATACATCTAAGGGCATATTGGAATGAAGACCGGTATTTTGCTCGCGCATGACCATGCTCTCTTCAGAGAAGGTATGCGAAATCTGATAGAGCGGGAGAAAAACGATGACCGCTACATACTGGGACTCCTGGAAGCAGGAGCGTGCGGCTATCTACTCAAAAACGCACGTAGCAGTGAGATCATCGGAGCAATCCGCGCTG
>CAYMVL010000040.1:0-12963 GCA_964394145.1 uncultured Dehalococcoidales bacterium
CGGAGACGAACGCCTTGTGGATTACTTCTGCTATGTACAGGTCGCGGTTACCCGCCATGCCTGAGAAGTCTGCGCTTCCGGAGAAGGCAACCGGCATGCCCATTGCTGTAAGAGCCTTGCTAAGACTAAAGCTCGATTCGAATTCAAATTTTGGCATGGTCAGGGTGATCTGTATGGGTTCCATGTCCTGGATGATATCTTCCAGCAGCCCGGCCTCCAGCCAGCCTTCAAAAGCATCAAACTGGCCTGTGTTGGGGAGCAAGACCACCATGGAAAGTTCGCTACCAGCATAGGGTAGCTCTATTCCCTGATATCCAGCACCCTCAGCATAGCTGAACGACTCCGTCTGCCTCATCAGTGGCACAGTGATGTCGCCTCCATCGAGCAGGTTGAAAAGCCCATCTGTCGTGGCGCCCTCTTCAAAGGGATATTCCCAAGCTGCATTGAAGTAGATGGCGTTGGTGAGTACAAGGCGGGTAAGTGCATCAATCAGACCATGTGGAATGAGGTCTTGAATCCGGCCTTCTGTTTGGTCACTGACCCAGTTGTTGATGGTGATGCGAGACTCTTCCGGTGCGCTGGCGAAATCGAGGGGCCTTAGCCCGGCGCCGTAGTTCTGGGCCAGGACATCGAGGAATTCGGGGAGGAACTTGTAGCCCTCCTGGCCCCAGATGGCATTAACGATATTCAAACGGAAGCCTTCTCCATCCTTGCCTTCAGCGCCCTCGCCGCGGCCGGCGAGTTCCATATCGAGGCTATTGAATGCCGGATGCAGCTTGTCCCGAGATAGTATGAAATGAAGTGTATCCGCCATCTGTTCTTCTGTTTCACCGCGAGCACCGGCGTAAGTCATCGCCAGCGCCAGTGAGATGCTGTATGGAGAGTAGAACAGGTTGCCGTCCTCTTTCTTGAGCTCCTGATAGAGGTCCAAGGCGAACGCACTATTTCCTCTAGCTAAGGCTGTCAGGTCGGATTCATCTACCTGTGGCGATGTTAGCCTCGGTTTCTCTGACTGTATTACCTTACCGCTGACTGCTGGTTGGCCACAAGCCAGCAGCCCTGAGAGCAATGCTAAGGCAAGCACGCATAGAAACAGCTTCTTCATCTGGACTTCAACTCCTGCGCTAGTGATGACATCTCACTCTATATAACGAAAAACATCCGCCTTTGTTTAGGGGCTTATTTATGACTGCTAATGTGGAGTGATGTTCGTGATGCCGTTAACCTGACGTACAAAGGCACAGTTATGCGAACTAGGGCGCTGCGCTGTAATCCGGCCGGAATCTCAGGGTCATCACGAAGCCGACTTGTTGCGATAAGTTGTTTCAGTTTGGCTCGGTGGCCATGGAGTCCTTAAAGGTCATGTCAGTCTGATGATTAGAAATGCTATTCCTAAATAGGCTGCAATGCTCACGATGAGTGAGCCCGCAAGACCTATACGGGGCAGAAGAAAGATTACAGCAAGGGCATAGGCTATCCAGGGGGGCAATAGTATCAGCATGCTTTTAGCATAAGAAACAGCAGGCCCCATTCCGGCAGCAAAATATATGCTGCAGAGGGTTACCACGGTGGCAGTGGGCAAGAGAGAAATTAGCGCGGCAACCAGACTTTTTGCTTGACTCCCGAAGTAGGTTGAGGCGGCGACTACAACTCCGCCAATCACGAAATATACCGGTAACATTTTAACATCCATAGGGCTTCCTCATAACTGCAATATCTCACGTAATTCTAGCATATCAGGTCGCAAAGTCGGCACGGTGCCAAAGAGAGCGTGGATGCCGCGACAAGATAATCTCTTGGCTGTCAGTTAGATTCGCCTGGCCTGACAAAGCGCTAGCATTCTCAAGAGGTCGGGCTTCTGCTGTGTTTCTAGTGACCTTGCGGTACAAATTGGCCGGACGCAGGTTGATTACACTGTCCTTTGCTCCCGCTCATCACATCTTGAACTGCGAAGGGTTGTTATAAGCGGTTGCCCTCTGCCATGCCTTTTTGACTGTTTCGAAGTGCTCCTGTGAAACGGGCTGCTGGCTGTAACGAGCCAGGAGGTAGCTCTCAGTAACAAGTTTGAGGTCGTCCTGTTGCTGGGGGAACCTGTGCTCCAGCAGTTCCAGGTATTCCAGCGGTGTTTGTGAGGGGATACGGCTTGCTCCCTGTCTGGCGGCCCAGCTCAGTAGATTGCGGTAAAGTGCCCGGATGGATATTAAGGGCTCTTGTGATGATTTGGGGCGGCTTCTGCGTCGTTGCCAGAGGGATATCAGCCACAGCCATAGCTTCTTGAGGAGTTGGGGCAAGAGATATAGCAGGTTTCGGAGCATATCCAGGGAAAGCATGCGAAGCTGGAATTGTACTGGCTCTCCTGTTTGATGAGATCTATGCTCAGCCTTGCGCCTTCTTAGAGTAAAGGCGACAAGGGCTACTATCGCCGCCAGGACCACAAAGACGATAATCCAGATGACCACAGGGTTCATCCCGCCGGCGCCCTCAGTTGACGGGGGAGGCATAGATGTGCTGGGGGGTGCGTACTGCTCCTCTGCTATACTGCAGCTAAAATCGAATCGAAAGTCACCCGGCGGATTAGCGGCCGCTCTGTGCTGGGCATCCGCCCAGTTCGAAAAGCTCAGAAAGATATTCTTCAGCCAGTCTACAATGCTGCGTGCCACATTTGGGGAGAGGAGCAGTATTAGAGCCACCCCCGGCACCATGACATTTGCACCGGCAAGAAACAGGTGTCTCGCATTTGGGGAGCTTAGTGCGGTTGCTCCGCGAGAGAAGGAATTTGCCCAGCGTGCAAGAAATAGAGCCAGCGGAGCCAGCAGGAAGAAGATGAATACGGGCGGGGCACTGCCTGCTATCTGAGAGAACACCAGTAAAACCAGAAGACCTATCTGGAGGCGGAAGGCAATGGCGGGATAGTTCAGCTGCTTGTGGGGTACGGTATGTCCCAGCAACCAGGTAAGCCCGCAGAAGCCCATGCTCAGAATAATGCCCAGAACATCTACCTGTCCGGTCGCCAGGCTGCTGAACAGTCGCTCTCCCGCGACCAGTAGAATCACCAGGATGACCAGAGCCAATTCCAGGGGAAACCGCAGGCGTTGAGGCAAAGCTGGCCAGGGCAGAGCAAGCTTGTTGAGGAGAGCCAGCGGATAAAGCATTAAACTCAGGATGAGGCTATAGAGAGGCCCATCCAGCAACGATGCCAGTAGATAGAGGTAACTCAGTTCCATTCCAAGAAAGGCAAGATAGAACAGTTTGGACAACCGGGCTGGCATCATTGGTAAGCCTCCCTATTGAGTGGGGTGACGGGATGGCTATCATGTTCTGTGCTAATCCATAGCAGGGGATAGCCGTCTTGCTCAAGCTGACTTGCCATGCTGCGAAGCTTGCCTGTCATGGTGCGGGTGAGCATCACCAGCGTTGCACCCACAGGCAGTGTTTTTCGGAATCTATCTATCTCTTCGTAAAGAGATACTTGTGACTTAGCCGTGATTCTTGCCAGCGCTTCCAGTGTTCGCATCAGCTGGGTCCGTCCGCTGCCTATTGGAATCTGCACCTCCGGCTCGCCGTTGGCTATCAGTCCCACCGCTAAACCCTGTCTTTCAGCTTCGTACGCCAGAGAGGCAACCGTGCTCACGGCATGCTCGAATTCTTCATCTTCTTCAGGGAAACTGTGCACATCCAGAACGAGGAGCAGATTGAGGCTGGTGCTGGACTCATACTGCCGGGTTTGGAGTTTACTATGTGCGGCGCTGGATTTCCAGTGGATTCGCTTTAACGGGTCATCGTAGCGATAGTCGCGGGCTCCTGCGACGCGACTGATATCGTCGTAGATGCTCCTTCGGGTTGCCCTTTCACCCAGAAGGGCTCTCAGGGGAAAGTCTAGCTTACTCAATGGGAATATGCGTGGATATACCAGTAAGCCCTGAGGCTCAGACAGCACCAGCTCTCTGGGAAATAGTCCGAACATATCGCCTGAGCGCAGCCGGAGCGGCCCAAGAACGTAGTCGCCCCTGGACCTGGCTTCGAAAGTGTGTTTCCAGCTAATAGCCTGGCCGCGCCAGAGGCTGGTGACCCAGCGTTTTCGTTCCCACGTGTAGGGGCTGAGAGACCGCTTGCCCGTGGCCAGGCGATAAGGGAACTCCATCTCTATTTCTAACCAGGGAAGAGGTAGTCCGCTGTTGGTCAATTCAAACGTAAGCTCTACTCGCTCGTCCGGGAAAGCGCGGTCATGGCTGATGCCTATTTTGGCTGACACGCCGCGCAGCGCGTATGAGCTCCAGAGACGGGGCAGGATAGCCAGTACCAGCAGGAATACCGTTGCAGCCAGTAGCGGGACCATGTGCTTGAAGGCAGCAAAGATCAACAGTCCCAGCATGACTATCAGTGCTGCCCAGTGAAAAAGGGCAGGGTAACCCAGATTGACGACAGTCCTATCCGGATTGCTACTCTTCTGCCGGGACAGGGAGCGAGGAAAGGGTCTGGGCAATTAGTTCCTCCTTGCTGGTGTTGTGGAGATAGGCTTCCGTGTTGAGAATAAGGCGGTGTCCCAGAACCGGTATGGCTAGCTCTTTTACGTCGTCGGGAAGAACGAAGTCCCGCCCTCGAATGAGGGCCAGGGCTTGTGAGGCCCGGTAAAGTGACAGACTGGCCCGGGGGCTACATCCCAGTGTTATGGCAGGGTTGCTACGGGTACTCCGGACTACATCCAGCATGTAGCGTCGTACTGAGGCTTCCACATATACTTGTTGAGTTTGCCGCCTGATATCCATTATCTCGGACGCTGACGCCACGGCTGGAAGTCGATCCAGCGGGTTAGACCGCTCGAAGCGGAGGAGCATGGCATCTTCATCGTCCGGGTCGGGATAGCCCAGCGCCAGCTTAAGCAAGAAGCGGTCTAGCTGGGCTTCCGGGAGGGGAAAAGTGCCCTGCAGTTCTACCGGATTCTGAGTGGCGATAACCATGAAGGGCTGGGGTAGTGGCATGGTAACACCGTCTACTGTTACCTGCCCTTCTTCCATGCATTCCAACAGGCTGGACTGGGTGCGGGGTGTAGCCCGGTTAATCTCGTCCACCAGGACAATATTGGCCATTATTGGCCCCGGGCGGAACTCGAAATCGCTGGTTTTCTGATTGAAAAAGTGTATTCCCGTAATGTCTGAGGGCAAAAGGTCGGGGGTACACTGAATGCGGCAGAAATTGCAGCCGAGGGAGTGAGCCAGCGTCTTCGCCAGGGTGGTCTTGCCAATGCCGGGCACATCCTCAATCAGCATGTGTCTTCCGCTTAGCAAAGATACCAGCGCGAATTCCAGTACTTCCTGCCTTGCCAGCATGACACTCTTCATATTTTCAAGGACGCGGTCAATAAATTCCGGGATCATCATAACCTCCTGCCTGTCTCAAGCAGCATGGGACCGGTTCACTGACGGGGCCGGTAATTTCATATAAGGGTGCTTTGAGAGCGAACTGCAAATAAATTATAATCTAAACGGGTTGCATTGTCATAACACATGCAGCCCGTAGCTTAGCGTTTGAGGATGAAGTCATGGACATAGTCTGGCTCGGGGGCGAAGGACCTGGAGATATACCGACTCTGGTTCACCTGTATCTGGTGACTACCCTCGAGGTGCCAGCAGAGGATTTAGTCGGCCTGCGCTCGGTGTTGAGGGCCGGCTACCTGGACGGTAAACCGGTCACCTTCGTCCGTATCTATGATCCCCGCTCCAGCGAAGAAGCATGGCAGGTCAAAGACTTTATTTCCCTCGACAAGTACCCGCAGTTCATACTGTACGAAGGATACTGGGAGAATAGCAGTGACCGTGTGTATTTGGAGCGTAGAACGCCGCCCAGACCCCGGTCTCAGTGAGCCACAGGCTCACGCCTGCCGTACGGAGGATCAGGGCGGATGGCGCCACTGTCGCCAATTATGTGGCGCTCATCCCCTGAGCGACTTACGGTTTACTCGCAGGGGGCTCATCCTTGAGCGCGCCTGCGCATTCCAGTTGCTTCGGATCCTGCAGCGCTAAACGCACGGGTTCATTTAATCTTAAGGAGCTTTCGGGCATTTTCACCCAGTATTTTCTTCATGTCCTCCGCAGGGATACTCATGGCTTTAACGCCGGCCAGGTTCTCCCTGACGAAGTCCTCACCCGCCTCCGCACCAAAGGGGTAGTCCGAGCCATACATCATGCGGTCTGGCCCGAGGAAAGCGTAGCCGCAGGGATAGGCGGCCACTGTCCCGTCCACGGCTGTGTCGCCGTAGATATTGCCCCAGTATTCAGAGATATGTCGTGGAAGTCTATCTCGCAAAAAACGATTGAAGTTTATCTCAATTCTGCGAGCGAAATAGGGAAGCAGGGCACCAAGGTGGTGGGTGACTATTTTCAGTGAAGGGTAACGGTCAATCACCCCGCCAAAAATAAGTCTCCACACGGCTTGAGTGGTATCAAAAGGCCAGCCAAAGAGGTGTATCATCCTCCACCCGTTGTCCATGTCCACCAGCGGATATGATTCCCAGTGAGTGGGGTGGATTAGCAGCGGGAGCTCATGTTGTACCAGCTTCTCATAAAAAGGGAAATACTCGGCCGAGTCAATACCTTTGCCATTCTGGTTCGACGCAATGGTGACCCCGCGGCAGTCCAGCTCATTAATGGAGCGTTCAAGTTCTCTCATGGCACTCTTCATATCGAGCAGAGAAATGATGGAGATGTTGACAAACTTGTCCGGATACGCCTTGCAAAGAGCATAATTGTCGTCATTGGAAAGCCTGCATATTTCGGCAGCATCTTCAGCCCCAAATCCAAGCAGTACCGGTGCCGTCTGGCTGAGGGCCTGCACGTCGATGCCGTACTTCTTCATCACGCCTAAGCGCACTTCGGCGTCCGCATTTTGCGGGGGGTAAGGAAACTCATTGCCTTCCCCGTAATACTTGCCCTTATCGATCACTTTACCAACCGACCTTGAAATGTGATGACAGAATACATCGATGACCATTTTACCTCCTATTTTCTAATATCCCCGGGACATGACTTACAAATCAGCTAACCACTTTCGCTTATAGGCACGCCCTTCCTTTCCCGTTTTCTACTTCCCTCTCTAGAGCCTCTACAACGGCCCCATGTACAGGGCAGCAAGTGTATCGCAGACAGTCTGTGCTTGATGACATACAGGTAGCATTTTCCCACAGATATGTCAACAACTGTCAAGGAGATTGTCCAATCAAAATGCAAGTTCAAATCCATCCTGGTAGAGTTATCTCGAGCGGAGTGATTTTCATGCTACTTCACGGCACCACAGGATTGAATTCGAAACAGTTCACACGGGTGGACACGCAGCAGAACGCGACTTAGAGCGTTTGGGAAAGCCTTTAGTCCCGAATGTGTCGTGCCGGTTCACACATTCAGGCCGCCGCGGTATCCACTACACTGTCCTAAGGCGTACATGCTCATTGATGGCGAGGAATCGGTGTTATAGGGTAAACACGATGGGGAAGTGTTGTCCTTCGGGCATTGCAGGCCATACGGATAGAGGGACTTCGATGGCATTAGAGCTGATATGCCCTTATCTCCGTTTGTTATAGCTGCTGCCCCGCAGCCTGTCCCTCAACGCTCTTAGATTAATAACGTCCTCCTTGTTATATTGAAGCAGTGTAGCTAGAGCGTTCTGGTCTCCATAATCCCTGTATCTCCACCACAGCAGTACCGCGTCCCAGCCTGTAATCCCTTTAAGCTGCCGGGGAATGCCAAGCTGTTGCTCCACCGACTTAAAACCGCCCTTGAGGTTGTAGCGCCAGCAGTCATACATCAGGTCATGGTGCTCAGCTAAAGCCTCAAGGTCTATTCCCAGTGAGTCATGAATAAAGGGCAGGTCAAACCGCCTGCCGTTATAGGTATAGATGGTCCGCACGCCGTCAATAGCTTCAAGCAACCTGTCCGCCCTTGCATCGCTGCCCACCAGTTGCACCAGGCGGCTGTCCCTCCCGTTGACCAGGTAAATGCCGACAACGGTAATATCGGCATACTGGAAGGACAGGCCGGTGGTCTCGATATCAAGATAGGCATCAATCATAGTACTAAGACAGATAGAATAACCTTATTATAAGCTCATGCATCTCATATCCCAATATCCTGTCTCCCTGCAACACCACGCTTCATACTTCCCGCCTCTCCCCCTTTTATCTCATAATCCCGTGACACCCGTATGTCAAAATCGCTACCTTTTCTGATAAATTTTAACCATCTTCTCCGCTGTCTCTAGCAGCTCCTTTCGCAGCCCGGCCGGCTCCAGTACCTCCACCTTCTGTCCCCACCCCAGAATCCAGGTGATCAGCTCGTAGGTATCGAAGACCTTAAGCGTCATAATTACCGAGCCATCCGCTTGCCTCGCCAATTTCTGTGAGGGATGCCAGATGGTCTCCTCTATCAGCCGGGCGATTCCCGGGCTAAACTTCAGCCTGACGGTCTGCTCCTCCCCTTCCACTACAATTCCCCAGGCGCCGCTGAAGTACCTGTTGGCATCGAAGTCCTGCGGAATAGTGTAGCTCTCATCGGTAAGCTCTATTGCTTCGATACGCTCTATCTTGAAGATTCGTAGTTCCCGGGCGAGGTGGCAGAAGGCGACGACATAGCTGGAGCGACCCGGTGCCGCCGGCTCAATAAAGTATGGCTCGATGATGCGCCCGGTGGCTTTGGCAGAGGGCAGGGACCAGTAGCTTATCTTCACACGGCGCCGGGAAGTCCATGCCTCGGCTAGCTTCGTCATGACCCGCGTGTGCCTCTCATCCTTTGGTAGCTTCTGCATCCAGTCAACGGTCTTCTGCACCTGCTCTGCCAGCGGCTGTGGCAAGATAGAGCCAAGCTTGCTGAAAGTGGCATCTGTATTCGGGTCATAACGCTTATTGTATCCCAGCATCAATCTTACGGAGAGGAAAACGTTCAGGGCTTCAGGCACGGTAAAACGTACAGGTGGCAGCGCCCGTTTTACATCAAGCTTCCAGCGCTTGCCATCGGAAAAAACGGGCACTTTGAGGTCTTCTTCCAGTACTCTGATATCCCGGTATATTGTCCTGACGTTTACCTCGAATCTATCTGCCAACTCCTTAATGGTATAGCCGTGTGGATTGTTATGGAGAAGAACCCACATTTTAATCAAACGCTCGGTTTTCTTCAGCTGGCCATCCATGCGTTCCTCCCCAACAATGCTCCCGGCTGCATTATAGCACCCGGGCTAATGTTGTCAAGGAAAATTATCATGCTGTATGTAAAAATGCCCAAAATTGCCAGGAATTGCGACAAAATTACGACATACCGTTGTCAAGAGCATCTGTTAGACTGAAGGCGTGAAAATAGGTAAGAAGGAGGTGCAGGTTGCAATGAAGAGAATAATGACAATCGCCAGCCTGATCATGGTCGGGCTACTGATATTCACCGGTTGCTCCAGGGCACAGGCCATGCCGCAGGACCTGGCCGCGACAACGCAGAAGATCGTGAATGAGGTGAAAGAGCAGGACAACTCCGTGTTCGAGGAGATACAGGATAACATCGACATGGTAAACAAGCTCAGGAATGATATTGAGACCAGCAAGGAAGGCGATAAACAAAAGTTGTTGAACAAGGTGATCAATGAGCTTGAAAAGGTCACCAGGTCCTACGAGGACCTCGCCGGAAGGAGAGAGGAAGTAAGGAAGATCCTGCTGAAAAAGGTAAGCGCCATAGAAGAGCTTCAGGATAGAGTGCAGTCGGAGACGACCAGGCTGAACAAACTGCGGGATAGCTACTCGGCCATGCTGAAAACATTCAACGACCCGAATCCGGAAGTCGTGAGAACCAGAAAGGCAGCGCTGAACCAGGCTATCAAGTACATCGACATGCAGCTGCAATTATGGAACGAGTTCTACAACACGGAGCAGGAAATCAGAGATGAGACAGCAGCGGTGCAGCAGAGGATTGACAGCTTTCTCAGTATCATAGAGAGCTCCGCCCTATTATTCCGGGAAGGGCTGAATCTACTCAAGCTACAAAGGGATATCAACGACGCACTTTCTTTATTCACGCAGGATATGCCCAGGATGGAGCAGCTATCACGTGAGATGGAGCAGTCCTGGAGCCATCTGGACCTGCTCGTTAACACTTTAACCTCTATGAGCATCGACCTAAGTCAAAACTAATGGGAGCAGGAATGGAAGCAGAAGAACAACTTATTGAACTGATGGGAAACTCAGATGAGGAGACAGCGATCGGGACCTTAGAGCGCCGTGCCCGCCGCCACGAGCGGCTGGCGAGCAAGAACAAGACAGCTATTGACCGCTTCCTCGGCAAGAAGGCGCACGCCTACGAGGTCGGTATCGTGCCGCGCTACTATGGCGAACTGCTTGCCTGGGCGCTGCAGCGCTATATGGAAAAGGAGGGCTGGCAGCTAGTCCAAACCCTTGGTTATCACGGCCGGGAGCCCGTATACATAGATGTTGACATTGGTTGTAAACAGAGGGAAAACCTGCTCAGGGACGGCCAGCTACTGGTGCAAAGAGGAGAAGACCGCTTTATCGTGACCGTGGATATAAACCTGATCTGGCGCAACTCAATCCTGGTAGAAGGCGCAGCGTCAAAGGGAAAGCAGGCCAGCTCATTCGTCGCCGGCGTGATCACACTCATGAAAGAGCAAAACTTCTATCGTGGCAAGAAGATCGAGTTTGCAGACAGGCTGCGCTTCCTCGACCTCGGCAGCAGGAAATGGGACAGCATAATCCTGGATGCGGACATCAAGCGCGAAATCAGGGCGAACACGGTGGGGTTCTTGAGCAAGACGGAGCTGTGGTCCGGACTCGGCATACCGGCCAAGAGGGGAATCCTGCTGGCGGGTGATCCGGGTACGGGTAAGACTATCATTTGTAAAGCCCTCATGGCGGAAGCCGAAGGCATAACCTGCATTACCGCCAGCGCCCACGGCTTGAGCGATGCCGACTATATCACCGAGCTTTACGGGCTGGCGCAGGACCTGACTCCATGCCTGGTCTTCATTGAAGACATCGACCTCATCGGGCAGGACCGCGAACAGTCCGGCTACCATAACGCGCCAGCCCTATTCTCCCTGCTCGCCGATCTGGATGGCATCGAGGAGAAGAGCGAAATCGTCACCGTCGCGACCACCAACTGCCTCGAGACACTGGACAGGGCACTCACGCAGCGTCCCGCCCGCTTCGACCGCGTAATAAAGCTGACCAAGCCCAGCCCGGAACAGCGCAGAGAGCTCATCAACCGCCTGTGCGAGCGCATCTCCTTAGAAGAACCGGCCAGGGATTATATTGTCCGTCACTCCGAAGGATACACACCGGCACAACTCCAGGAAATCATCTTCAGCCTGGCTATTGAGTATGGCAAGCCGCTTCATAACGGCGAGCCTCTGCCTGTCACCACCGGTACGATCGACCGGGTCATGTCCAGGATCAACGGTAAGAACAAAGGAGGGCTTGGATACCGTCTCTGCCACGACGGATATAAGCCTGCCTCGCTGCTGAGCCTGAACCAGGCAAGCAAAAACAGGATTGAAGAAGAGGGAGCCCGCGATGGTCACAACCGGAATTCCGGTACTCATTGTAAGGGGATCGTTTTTCCCCGTAAATAGTGGCAGGAATAGAGGAGGCTGAGCAGCAGGAAAGATTTGGTTCGCGTTACATTGAGGGTAATCCCATTATGTGCGCGAGAGAAAGGAGTCACAATGGAATACAAGAATGTCCTATTTGTCTGCAGCGGGAACACATGTCGGAGCCCTATGGCGCAGGCCATATTTCAGGACATGGTTAGCACAGACCCGGAGCTGAAGCGAAGCGGAGTCCGCGCCTGGAGTGCCGGCATCTATGTCTCTGGGGACCGGGAAGCCTACTCCGACGCAATCGAGGTGATGGGTGAGAAGGGCCTGGACATAAGACGGCACAGGCCGGGGCAGATCGGTCCGGGTCTGGTGGATTGGGCTGACCTTATTCTGGTCATGGAACACACGCACAAAGAGTACATACTGGAGCATTTTACGGGTTCAAGAGCCAGGGTTCAGCTGCTGACAGAGTTTGTCGGTGAAGAAGGGGAGATCGGCGACCCGTTTGGCGGTGGTATTGAGGCTTACCGGGAGTGCAGGGACCGGCTGACCGGTTTGATAGCTGCGGTAGCGAAGAAGATTAAGACAGGATAGGAGGGACCTGATGACCAGAGAGATAAGGCGGACCGGTGAAGAAGACAGAGGAGGCCGCCATGCGCAAGCATTATTCAACAGGAGCGTTGTTGCCGCTGAAACGGGGAGTCTCCGGGAGGAAATCGCCATCTGCGACAAGATATTGCAGCTATACGGTCGGGAGAGAAAGGCCGGGTTTCGCATACTGGCAGCAAACGCGATGCTTAATAAGGGCATGGCACTGAAGCAGATGGGCTTGAAAGGTCAGGCGGGTGCCGTATTCGATGAGCTAGAGAAACGGTTTGGAAAGACAAAGAATCCCGCGATAAGAGAGATAGTAGAAAGAGCCAGCCTGGCCAGTGTATTCCCCGATACCTTGAGGGAGTTCGGAAGAATGACACGGGCTGTTCACGCAAAAGAAGAACAAAAGGACCTGTTAGAGGGCACAACGTATGAGGCATGGGAAAAGAGCTTTCGGGCTGCTGCCGGTGCTGACAACTACGCGCTATTTCGTGACCACCTGTACAGGCTTGCCTTGCCGGAGAAACCAAAGCTGATGCTGGAAGGCACCGTTCTTGCGATACGGGCTACGCTGGCGTATACCATCATGGAAGGAAGGGTTATACCATTGGACCGTTTCCTCGAAATGCAGCAGTATAATCCCGCCGATGCCCCGGATGCCCGCTACGTCTTCACCTTTGACCTTTGCGGGAAGGCCTTTCCAAGGGTTCTTGCGGATGAGCAATTGATTCTACCGGACCTGGCTGACCTGTACGGTCATCCCTGGGATCCGTACAAATTGGTGGGATA
>CAYMVL010000041.1:0-28947 GCA_964394145.1 uncultured Dehalococcoidales bacterium
TAGGCAAAACAACCCGCTGGGCCTTGCTCATTGGCATCGTTGCTGTCCTGCTTGTCACCCTTGGCGTCATGTATTCTCGCCAGAAAGAAGAAGAAGGCAAGCTAACGGCCAGCATAAGCCAGGCCCAGCAGAGTTATACATTATACAGCCAGCAAACGGCTAAATACGAAGGGGAGAAGAGTGCGCTGGAAGCGAAATTAAGGGAGGCTAATTCACGAGTTGCCGCAGCAAAAGATAAACTGCGCCACCAGAATCAGTCTATAGAGATTAACAGGATATTGTTTGAGGCTGCCCATGATGCTACTGTTATCATAAGGGGGCTTAGCTCTTCTCCGCCCCATGAAGAGGAGCTAGACGGTGTAAGTTACGAGGTATTTTCGATTGATGTCAGCGCCCAAGCGCAGGGTAGAGAGATAGCTTCATTGCTCAACTTCAGCCACAGGATAAGCGACAGCTTCCCTACAGGCGCCATAGAATCTGTGGGCATCACCGTGCCTGCTAAGGGCGAGGGCGAGGCAATGCCAGCAATCAACTTGCAGTTGAAGATTTATGCCTATAAAGGCGAATAGAAATGGCGACGACAATATACATAGATGACTCTGCTATCCGGATGCTGGTAGCCAGGGGCAGCAAAGTCCAGAAATGGGCGACGATGCCTCTGGAACCGGGGCTGGTCCACGGCGGGCTCATCTCCGACGAGGACGCCGTAGCCACGAAGGTTAGAGAGCTTAAGCGAGCCCAGCACATAGGCGGCAGGAAGGTTATTGCCGGCATCAGCGGCATCAATTGTCTTCACCGTTTATTGACTCTGCCGGAACTACCAAAGGAGCTACTGCCTGAGGCGGTCAAAAGGGAAGCAGCGAGGCTGCTGGGAGTCCCTCTGGAACAACTGTATCTCTCCTGGCAGACTCTTGCCTCAGGGAAAGGTGAGACTCTGATTTACCTGGCAGCCATACCCAGGAATTCCGCCGACGCTCTGGTCTCCACATTGCGCAAGGCAGGACTGAATCCCTATCTGATGGACCTGAGGCCGCTGGCACTGGCCAGGACAGTCACGGATTCCAGGGCTATCCTCGTCGACCTCCAGCCGGGCAGTCTCGACCTTGTAGTTATGGTGGAAGGGATTCCACAAGTCGTACGCAGCCTGCCCCTGCCCCGGGATTCCTCGCAGGAGGAGAAGATCCCTGCCATGGTGGAGGAACTGGATAGGGCAATCACTTTTTACAACTCGGGTCACAACGGCCGGCCCATTGAAGATACTGTTCCCTTGCTGGTGAGCGGGGAGCTTGCCGGGCAAGGAGATGCCCGGAGGCTGCTGGCGGACAGGACAGGGCGTGCCGTGAGGCCGCTGGCCCCGCCCCTAGAATGGGGCCGTGATTTTCCTGTAAACGACTACAGTACCAATATTGGACTGGCCCTCAAAGAGCTACATGCAGACAAAGGATTGGCTTACTCCCTGATTAATCTCAATGCTCTTCCCGAGGTGTACATTCCTAAAACGCGTCCCATGTCCGAGTTTCTCTTCGTTCCTGCTATGATAGTAGGTATTGTCCTGGTGGTGCTTGGCGTTTCTATCACTCTACCTAAATTTGACTATACCGCCGCTCTGCGCGATGAGCTGGCAGTGATGAACCAGAGGGCCACTTCTCAGCTTGCTCGGACCAACGAGCTACGCAGCGCGATAGCACCGCTGCAGGAGCGGCTGCCCTCCGTCGGGGCGGCTATTGATTCCTTCAGGGCCACATTTGACGGGATTGTTGCTGGGCGGGCTGAACTGAATGCCGACCTGAGTCAGGTGAATAATCACCTCCCCGCAGCGGTGGAGTTGGAGAGCGTGACTCACGACGGAAAGACCCTGGTAATCAAGGGGCTGGCTGATGATGAGGATGCCATCTTCGACTATGCCGAGGACCTGAGAGCTACGGATAGGTTTGCCCTGGTGGTCATCAGCGAAATGAACCAGCAAGAGCATCTCATGGCTTTCACCCTGACGCTCAACAAGTAGCTGTGCCTTTTCTTCCCGGATTGTGACAGATTGCTTCGCCTTCGGCTCGCAATGACAGTATAATGGCTGCAGCAATGACACAGAAGCGCTGGCTATGACACAAGAGGGCTGGCTATGACACAAAGGGGGGCCGGCCATGACACAAGAGGGCTGGCTATGACACAGGACGGCCGGCTATGACACAAGAGGGCCGGGTATGACACAGGACGGCCAGCTATGACACAGAGGGGTTGGCCATGACACAAGAGGGCTGGCTATGACATAAGAGGGGCCGGCCATGACACAAGAGGGGCCGGGTATGACATAAGAGGGGCCGGCTATGACACAGGACGGCCAGCTATGGCAGAAGAGGGGCCGCAAATGATGCTAAGGGAGCCTGCAATGACACCTAAGGGGGGTCCGATGGTGTTAACAGGGGCCCCGCCGGGACATTGAGCGGGGGGTTTCGGAGGGAGTTCTTTCTGGCATTGCTCGGGCTGCATATTCTCCTCTGTCATTGCGAGGCACAGGGGTGCCGAAGCAATCTCGGCAACTATACCGGCGATGGGCAAACAATACTTCGTCTATATAATGACCAGCAGCAGGAATACTGTGCTTTACACAGGCGTGACCAATGACTTGATAAGAAGAGTCTACGAGCACAGAGAAAAACTGGTTGCGGGATTCACCAGGAAATACAATGTAACGAAGCTGGTATATTACGAGGTTTTTGATGAAATAGAGGATGCCATTTCAAGAGAGAAGCAGATAAAAGCTGGCCCGAGACGAAATAAGGTCCAGTTAATCAATAGCATGAACAGCGAGTGGCGTGACCTGTATGAAGAGTTGTTATAGATTGCTTCGCCTTCGGCTCGCAATGACACTGACGGGGCTCGCAATGACATTAAAGGGGCTGGCAATGACATTAGGGCGAGGGCTGGCGATGACATTAAAGGGGCTCGCCATGATATTAAGGCGGGGGCTGGCGGTGGCGATGGCGCCTGTTCTGGCGATTGCCATCACTGTTGTTGCTTTTACGTCATTAGGGGAGGTCTGCCGATGGCGCCTGTTCTGGCGATTGCTGTGACTGTTGCTGTGCTGAGTCCTTAGGGCGAGCGGTGGCGATGGCGCCTGTTGTGGCGATTGGCGTCAGTGTTGCTGTTCTGAGTCCTTAGGGCGAGGGCTGGCGATGGGGGCTGTTCTGGTGATTGCTGTCGGTGTTGCTCCTTTTGCGTCCTTGCTGCCATCGCCGCTCCCCGCTGTCATTGCGAGGCACCTCGGTGCCGAAGCAATCTCCTGTATAGTACTAAAATCTATTCTGGAGCAGGACTAAAAGACGGCCCGGGTCTATTGAAATCTATAGCTGCTGTGCTAAGCTTGGAAGCAGGGAAATGGAAAGCATTTTTGATTTGCTGCGCCAGGCTAATGACAGCGGGGCCTCGGACCTGCATCTAATAGCGAATGCGCCCCCCATGCTGCGCATAGATGGCGACCTTCAACCGGCAGATGGAATGTCGGCGGTGTCCGCCGAGGAGATAAGCGAGGCCCTGACGCAACTGACCACACCGGAGCAGAGGGAGGAGTTTGAGCGTACGCTGGAGCTTGACTTTGGCTATACCCTTGCCGGCGTGGGCAGGATTCGCTGCAACGTGGCACAGCAGCGGGGGGCTATCAGCTTTGCCCTGCGCTTATTGCCACCTGTAATTCCCACTGTAGATGAACTGGGGCTGCCCCGGGTATTCAAGGAGCTGGCTATGAGGCCCAGGGGGCTGGTGATAGTGACCGGACCTACAGGGAGCGGCAAGACCACTACCCTGGCAGCCATGATTCATCATATCAATTCCAGCAAAGCCTGCCACATAGTTACCATCGAGGACCCGATAGAATATAATCAGCCCAACATCCGGTCAGCAGTGACCCAGCGGGAGCTGGGCACAGATACGCTGTCCTTTGCTGAAGCCCTGAGGCACGTATTGAGACAGGACCCGGATGTTATACTCGTTGGCGAGATGAGAGACCTGGAGACGGCCGCGGCGGTGCTTAACGTGGCAGAGACGGGGCACCTGGTGTTCAGCACCGGCCATGCTCCCAGCGCATGTCAAGCCATGGAGAGGGTCATAGACCTGTTCCCGCCCCATGAGCGTTACCTGGCCCAGGCGAGGCTGGCTTCACTGATTATCGGGGTCTTCTGCCAGACGCTGGTGCCGCGGGCCGATGGCCTAGGAAGAATAGCTGCCGTGGAGATAATGCTGGGCAGCCCGGCGGTGAAAAACCTGATTCGCGAGGGTAAGGTCTATCAGCTTCCCAACATCATCCGTACCAGCAATCAGGACGGCATGCAAACCATGGATCAGGCGCTGCTTAATCTCTACTTCAAGGGGACAATCAGCGGGGAGAACCTGCTGAGGTTCTGCAACGATAAAGATGAGGTGGAGAAAAGCGTGTCAAAGATGCCCGTTTAACGGCTGACAACACTACAGTTGGCTGCTTTCCCCGGCTCTCCCGGATAAGTACAAGACCTCAGTTCCTCAGTTCAATGAGACGCGGCTGTCTCTTATCTTTCATGTAAATGGATTGCGTCGAGCGAGCATGGTCAGGAATTGGTTGCAAGAAGAAGAACCGGCGGCGCTGGTGCGCCGCCGGGCTCATCAGAAGCAATTATTGGTCCTTGTTTTAGAGTCTCCTGGTCATGGGGCTGGGCATGGGTTGGGGTCGGCGTTTGTCACGTCTCCGTCAACAATGTCGATATCCCAGTTATACACAAGCTCCCCATGCAGGTACGGACTCAACTCACCAATGTCGGTGGGGCCGACAGGTGTGGTAGAGAGAGTGCAGTTGTCCGCTACTAAACAGGCTACCGCGGCTGTCTGTACGTGGTGCCATTCGGTCTCGAAAGCTTCGCATTTGCCTGTACCAATGAATCCACCGACATTTAGAATAACGACGGCCGCGATGACACCCAGAATGGCTATAACAACCAGCAGCTCAATCAGGGTGAAACCGCCCTCCCCCCTGTGTGCCTTCTGCAGCAAGCTTTTCATGTACTTCATGTGTTTTTGCCTCCTTTCTTTGCCTTTTGCCTGCACTATTTATCACCCTGAACGAAGCTTATACAGTCCTGTTAGCTTTGCTCAGAATGACATCCTATCTATTTTAGGTTTGGGAATGGCTGCGGTCAATAGGCTTTTAGTCATGTTCTACATGGGAAGAAGGTCATAGGTAGCTATGGGAAGGGGGTGCATGGGGTGTGGAGATTGCTTCGGCGCTCCGCGCCTCGCAATGACAAAGAGGGGGTGCGCCTCGCAATGACAAAAAGGGGGCTCGGCTCGCAATGACAGGAAGTGAGCCTGCCTCGCAGTGACAGGAAGGGGCTTGCCTCGCAATGACAGGAAACTGGCCTAGCTGGCAATAAGGGTAGCCCTCACGCGATCAGAGTTGATGGACTATTGACTTAAAGCCGATAACTGGCCAAAATAAGTGGCTATGTCAGTGGCTGGAATAATTCTCTTTGGGGTTCTGGGGCTGGCGGTCGGCAGCTTTCTTAATGTGTGCATTGACCGCCTGCCTCGAAAGGAGTCCATCCTGCGCCCTCCATCCCACTGTGACACCTGCGGCCGCAGGCTGGGTGTCAAGGACCTTATCCCGTTATTCAGCTATGTGCGCCTTCATGGTCGCTGCAGGTATTGCGGGGCTCCCGTCCCGAGAAGGGTGTTCTGGGTGGAGCTGGCCACGGGGGTGATATTCGGCCTGCTCTACTGGCATATTGGCTTAACGCCGGAGCTGGGAGTCATAGCCTTCTATGCCTGCCTGTTCATCATAGTCTTCGTTGTTGATCTGGAACACGGGCTTATCCTGAACAGGGTAGTCTATACTGGGATGGCCGTGGCGTTGCTGCTGGCTATATTCCTGCCTCCTTCATGGCTTACTGTCTGGATTGAGCCGGGCGTTGCCAGTGCTGCTATAGGTGGCGCAATTGGCTTCGTCGTATTTCTGCTGATTGTGATCCTCTCAAAGGGGGGTATGGGTTGGGGAGATGTTAAGCTGGCAGCTCTCATTGGCCTGGCTGGGGGCTTTCCTCTGGTTGTTGCCTGCCTGATCGTGGCAGCCATTCTGGGTGGCGTGGTGGCAGTGGTCCTGCTTGCGAGCAAGAAGAGAGGGCGCCGGGAGGCTATTCCCTTCGGGCCTTTCCTGTCTCTGGCTACTTTCATTACGCTCCTCTGGAGCAACGAGATACTCAGGTGGTACATGGGATTCGGGTGATTGCTCCGTATGAGATGTCGGGTAAGCGGCCAGTTGTCTTTCTGAATCTGGTGTGCTAGACTTCAGATAATTGATGCCTGAGAGCAGCAGAGTGTTTATCATCGACCGGCAGCCTCTGTTCCGGCACGGGATTCGTTCGTGTCTTTCGGGAGTAAGTGGAATAGAGGCGTGCGGGGAAGGTGAATTTGATATGGCGGTACTTCCCCTTCTTGAGACCTCGCTGCCAGATGTAGTGCTTCTGGGCCTGGATGATAACGAGCTTGATGGCTTCAATCTCTCCCGTGCCATAAAACAGAGGCTCTCCAGCGTAGCTACGATTATATTAACTCCGCGGCCCGGAGACGAGCAGCTTTTCCAGGCCATCAAGGCCCAGGCTTCAGCTTACCTGAGCAAGAGCGTCACCACCGACGAGTTGATAGATACTATGAGGAAATGTGCCTGTGGCGAGCATCCCATCAACGAAAGCATGGTCAGCCGGCCCAAAGTGGGTGAACAGATACTGGAGCAGTTTCACCAGCTCTCTCGCGAGAAGGAAATAACGGCCTTTGTCTCGCCACTGACGCATAGAGAGGGAGAGATACTGAACTACATGGCGCAGGGTTACCTCAACAAGCAAATTGCTGAGGTGCTGAACGTCAGCGAACAGACCATTAAGAACCATGTGACCTCCATTCTTCGAAAGCTCAATGCCAACGCGCGCCCCCAGGCGGTAATAGTAGCTATAAAGAAGGGCCTGGTCTCTATAACTTAGCCAGGCGGAGGCTGAAAAGCCAGGCGGACCGACTGCGAGGCTGTGTCAACAACCGTTCGTCCAGTCGGTGATTCCTCAAGTCTATTGAAGGAGAGATGCTTAACACTCACTATGACATCCACTGGATATGTGTTAGACTTGACCGCACAGAATCGATTTGAGGAATGTATGCTATGACAAAGCTGGTACTGCTTAGACACGGTGAAAGCCTGTGGAACAAGGAAAACCGCTTCGGGGGATGGACGGATACGGACCTGTCGGAAAAGGGAATTGTCGAGGCTGAGAAAGCAGGACAAATCCTCAAAGCTCAGGGCTACACGTTTGACATTGCCTTTACTTCGGTGCTGAAGAGGGCGATACGTACACTCTGGATTGTGCTGGATGTGATGGACTTGATGTGGATACCGGTATTGCGGTCCTGGCGGTTGAACGAGAGGTATTACGGGGCGCTGCAGGGCTTGAACAAGTCCGAAACCGCAGCCAAATTGGGTGAGGAGCAGGTGCTGATATGGCGCCGGAGCTATGATGTGCAGCCACCGGCGGTAGAGAGGAGCGATGAGAGATATCCCGGGAACGATTCCAGATACAGTGGTCTGGACGCAAAGGAGCTACCCGTAGCGGAGAGCCTGAAGGATACGTTGCAGCGGGTCTTACCCTACTGGGAGGGCACGATAGCTCCCATGATAAAATCAGGCAAGCGGGTGATAATCTCAGCCCATGGCAACAGCCTGAGAGCGCTGGTCAAACACCTTGATAATGTCAGCGACCAGGACATATTGAGTCTTAACATCCCCACGGGCATTCCCCTGGTCTATGAGCTGGACGGTCATCTTAAACCCGAACGGAGCTACTATCTCGGAGATGCCGAAGAGCTAAGAAGAGCTATGGAAGCGGTAGCCAATCAGGGGAAGGCACGGTAGGAGTCACGGGAGCGCCTGAGGCGCATGTCCTGCCCGCGAGACGCTGGAGTCAATATGAAAGCTGCTGTCCTGGAGGCCATTGAGCAGCTTGAGGTTAAGGAAGTTTCCGACCCTCAGCTTGAGCCAGGGTCCATAATCGTCAGGGTGAAGGTCTGCTCCATTTGCAGTACTGACCTCCGGACCTATCATCACGGTCACGCCGGAATGAAGCTACCCCAGATACTGGGGCATGAGATAGCCGGCGAGATAAGCGCTGTCGCCGAGGGGGCCTCGGGCTTTCGGGTTGGCGACAGGGTTGCTATTACGCCGCGGGTAGCCTGCGGCAACTGTTTCTACTGTCTCAGGGGACAGGGCATCTATTGTCTTAATCATCTATCCTTCGGCCATCAGTTGCCGGGAGCTTACGCTGAATACCTGCTGGTGCCCGGGCGCGCCGTGCAGTATGGAGTTGTCAACAAGATTGACGGCAGGGTGAGTTATGAAGAGGCCTCTCTTGCGGAGACATTGGCCTGCTGTCTCAGGGCCCAGAAAACATCCCGCGTCGGTCGTGGCGACACGGTTGTAGTGGTTGGTGCTGGGCCGGTGGGGATAATACACTGCCGGCTGGCCAGGGCAAACGGCGCTGCCAGAGTTGTGCTTGTTGAAAGGGAGGCGGCGCGTTTGAGGCAGGTTGACCTTAGTTCGGTGGATGTGCTGGTGGACTCCGGGAAGAGCGATGCTGTGGCGGAAGTGCTTGCCCTTACAGAAGGCAGGGGTGCCGACGTGGTCATAGTGGCGTGCTCCTCGGCGGAAGCACAGGAGCAGTCGTTGTCTCTGGCGAATAGAGGCGGACGGATAAACTTCTTTGCCGGGCTCTTGCCTGACCGGTCCGAAATCTCGATTGACAGCAATATGATTCATTACGGGGAGCTGTCTATCCAGGGCAACCACGGATCTACTCCGGAGGACAACAGGGAAGCACTCTCTATGCTGGGGGGCAGGTCTATAGCAGTTAACGATCTTATCACGCACAGGTTTCCTCTGGATTCAATCAGGGATGCGTTCCATTTTGCCGAAAGCAGGACAGGCATGCATGTTGCTGTGCTGCCTTAGCCTCTCAGGCAGGGAAAGGGAGTTGGGGTTGACACGCCTGCTGTAATAAATGAGAATAAGAGTATGGAGAGAGAAGGCGACGAATTAGCTCTTGGCATTGACATCGGCGGGACCAAGATACTGACAGCAGTTGCTGACGCTCAGGGCAGGATGCTGTCCGGGGACTATAGCAGGACCCGGGCAGAAGAAGGGGTGCAGGCTGTTGTCAGCTCGGTGCTGGAATCAGCTGGGCGGTCTCTGGAGCAGGCCCACATAAGCGCCGCAGAGCTCAGCGCCATAGGGATTGGAGCTGCAGGCTTGTCAAATCCGGAAACGGGTATCTTATTTACTTCACCTAACCTCCCGGGATGGGAAGATGTGCCTTTGCGGGATATTGTGGAGAGAGAATTTGGCAGGAAGGCTTTCCTCATTAACGATGCCAATGCGGCAGCGCTGGGGGAGCTCTACTTCGGTGCCGCCAGGGGTGCTCGTAATTTCGTCTATATCACTATCGGTACCGGCATAGGAGGAGGCATAATCATTGACGGCAAGATTTACACCGGCTCCGCCGGCATTGCGGGAGAAGTAGGGCACATGGTCGTAGATGATGATGGGGCACAATGCAACTGCGGCAGCAGAGGATGCTGGGAAACCCTGGCATCAGGTACTGCCATGGAAAGAGAGGCAAGAGGCGCTATTGAAAGGGGAGCGCAGACGTCTATACTGAAATATGCAGATGGGAAGATAGAGAATATAGGTGCGAAGGCAATTGAGAAGGCCGCGAGGGCCGGTGATAAGCTGGCGAACGAGCTTATTAGCAGGACAGCTTATTACCTTGGCGTCGGGCTGGCGAACCTGATAAATATCTTCAATCCTGAACTGATTGTCATCGGAGGAGGCTTATCCAACATCGGAGACATGCTGCTTACGCCTGCTTTTCACGAGGCTGAAAGAAGGGCATTCAAGCAGGCTTACGGGGGGGTACGCTTTGCCCGTGCCGAACTGGGAGCTAACTCAAGCGTACTGGGTGCTGCTGCATTTGCGTTAGGGGAAGTCAGGAGAGAGGAGCAGGGTGCGCTAAGGGAATGAAATACACGGGAGCAAGGGGCGTAGCGTTCAACTGAGGAGACAGCAATGCAAAAGAAGACCGTAGCAGATATAGATGTGGCGGGCAAACGGGTGTTCCTGCGTGTCGACTTTAATGTGCCTATGGACAAGGCAGCTGTGATAGGGGATGATAGCCGCATTAAGGCGGGTCTTGCCACCATAAGGTACCTGCTGGAACATGATGCCAGGGTAATCATCTGCTCGCATCTGGGCAGGCCCGACGGTAAGGTGGTAGACAGCCTGAGGCTAAGACCTGTAGCCATAAGGCTGTCGGAGTTGCTAGGCAGACCGGTGGAGGCGCTCGCGGATAGCCTTGGGCCTGAAGTAGAGGCGGCAGTCAAGAAATTGAATAATGGGGAACTTGTGCTTCTGGAGAACATCCGCTTTTACCCGGAAGAGGAGGCAAACGACCCCAATTTTGCTGAAGCTCTTGCTCGCCTTGCCGAAGTCTTTGTAAATGATGCCTTCGCCGTCAGCCACCGTGCCCATGCCTCCGTAGTGGGGGTGGCGAAGCATCTGCCAGCGGTGGCCGGTTTCCTCATGAGTAAGGAGCTTCAAGCTCTGGACGGAGCCCTGGAGAATCCCAGACGGCCATTTGTGGCCATGCTGGGTGGCGCCAAGGTAAGCGGGAAACTGGCTGTCCTGGAAAATATAGTTGACAAAGTAGATACGTTGCTTATTGGCGGCGGTATGACTGGTACTTTTCTGAAGAGCCTGGGCTACGGCGTGGGGGACTCATTAGTGGAAAATGACAGGATTGGCTATGTTCGCCGGCTTATGGAAAAGGCGAAGTCCAATGGCAGGGAGCTTATCCTGCCGCGGGACCTGGTGGTAGCAAGGAGTCTGGAGGCGGGTGCCAGTACGAGGACCGTGAAGCTCGGCGATGTTCAGGATGGCTGGATTATCGGTGATATCGGACCGGATACCGTTTCGGAGTTTTCTGCAGAGCTGAAAAAGGCTAAGACCGTAATCTGGAATGGCCCGTTAGGTGTATTCGAGATATCTGAGTTTGCCAACGGGACGCGCAGCATTATAAGGGTTCTGGCTGATTTGCAGGCCACTACAGTTATTGGTGGTGGTTCCACCGCAGAGGCAGTAAACGAGATGGGAATGGCAGAGAGGATGTCTCATGTATCTACTGGGGGCGGAGCCTCCCTGGAGTTTCTGGAGGGTAAGGTATTACCCGGGGTAGCTGTGCTGCAGGACATGGATAAAGGTCAATAGCGCAATTCACAGTCAACAGCAGGGAGATTATGATGAAGAAGATAGGTATCCTGACAAGCGGTGGTGATGCGCCGGGCATGAATGCCTGCATTCGGGGTGCAGTGCGTTCGGCACTGGCCAATCATCTGGAGATATCCGGCATAAGACGGGGCTACGCAGGGTTGATTCAGGGCGATATTGTGCCTCTTGATAGAAAGGCAGTTGCCAATATTATCCACCAGGGAGGAACGATACTGGGCACCAGCCGGTCTGAAGAGTTTCAAACGGAGGGAGGTCGGGCGAAGGCTATCGAGGTACTTCATCATAAAGGAATTGAAGGCTTGATTCTCATCGGCGGAGATGGTACTTTTCGCGGCGGTGCTGTGCTGTCGCAGGAGTGCGATGTAAGCGTGGTTGGAGTGCCAGGAACGATAGACAACGATTGCTACGGGACGGACTATACGATAGGCTTTGATACTGCTGTAAATACGGCCCTCGAGGCTATAGACCGTATCAGGGATACGGCTACGTCCCACGATAGGCTATTCTTTGTTGAGGTGATGGGGCGCCACACCGGATTCATCGCATTGGATAGCGGCATTGCCGGTGGTGCTGAAGAATTCCTCATTCCCGAGGTCCCGATGAGCATCGCAGAACTCAGCCGCCGCCTGGAGAAGAACTTCAAAGAAGGCAAAAGGAGTGCCATCGTGGTAGTGGCTGAGGCAGAGCGGCCCGGCGAGAGCTTTCGCATCGCCAGTGAGGTGAAGGGCAGGACCGGTTTTGAATCACGGGTCTGTATCTTGGGGCACGTCCAGCGTGGTGGTGCACCGACGGCCCGTGACCGCGTTCTTGCCAGCAGGTTGGGAGTGGCCGCCGTTCAAGCGCTGATAGATGGCAAAGGCGGGTACATGGTAGGCGAGATAAATGGAGAGATAGCCTACACGCCGCTCAGAGACACATGGGAAAAGGAAAAGGCACTGCAGGCCGGGCTTATAGACTTATTGAAGATATTGTCTGACTGAAACGACAAGGAGCAGAAAGTATTTTAGAGGGGGGCAAGGATATGAATATGTCCGTCGGCAAGCTAAGAGGACTGCAGCAGATTGCTGACCTTAATGGTTTTCTGACTATTTGCGCTATTGACCACCGGGGCGCGCTGCGAGGGGCCATGAATGCACAGGACCCCGCTGCAGTAAGCTATCAGGATATGGTCGGTTTCAAGCTGGACCTGTGCCAGGCTGTGGCGCCTTTTGTCAGCGCTGTCCTGCTTGATCCGGAGTATGGTGCAGCGCAGGCTATCACCGGTGCTATATTGCCCGGCCATGTAGGTCTTCTGGTCAGCATGGAAAAAACAGGTTACTCTGGCGAAAAGACCGCCAGGATCAGTGAACTTCTGCCTGGCTGGAGCGTTGAAAAGACCAGGAGGATGGGTGCTTCAGCAGTTAAGCTTCTCGTCTACTTCCGTCCTGACCTGAAGGAGATTGCGTCGCGGCAACTGGACCTGGTAGCCAGGCTTGCTGAGCAGTGTATTAAGGAAGACATTCCTCTGCTGGTCGAGCCAGTAAGCTATACCGTTAATGAGGTCGGAGTGTCTGCAGCGAGATTTGCTGCTATGAAGCCTGAACTGGTAATTGAGACTGCACGGCAGATTACTTCGCTACCCATCGATGTATTGAAGGCGGAATTCCCGGCCGATATGAAATTTGAGCATGATGAGAAGAAGTTGCTTGAGCTGTGTGAGGAGTTGAACCGTGCATCAAGGGTGCCGTGGGTTTTGCTCAGCGCCGGTGCCGACTTCAAGACTTTTAGAAAGCAGGTGGAGATTGCCTCCAGGGCTGGGGCATCTGGCTTCCTCGCCGGGCGAGCCCTGTGGCAGGAGGGAGTGCGAATTCGCTCCAGGGAGGAGAGAATGACTTTCTTTAAGGCTACCGCTGCTCCCAGACTCAAGGAGCTGGCTGAGATAGTGAGGAGCAGGGGAAAGCCATGGTATGCCAAAATGGGGAGTGCAGAGGGCGATTTCGGGATAGTGGATGAGGGCTGGTATGAGCGCTACTGAGCTGTCGGTCGCTCACTGAGGGAAAGGTTATGAAACAGAGCGGTTACCTGAAGAGACGAACTAAAATAGTATGTACCATAGGGCCGGCGACCGGTACAGCCAGAGTGCTCGAGCGCCTTATGAGGAGCGGTATGAATGTCGCCAGACTAAATCTGGCGCATGGCACATATGATGATCATGCTCAGTATATTGGCATGCTGAGAAGTATAAGCCAGCGATTGCGTATGCAGGTGGCTATTCTCATGGATCTGCCAGGGCCCAAATATCGTACCGGCAGGCTAAAAGGGGGGCAGGTGGTTTTGAAGAACGGTGCCACTGTAACCCTGACCACCAAGGATATCGATGGGGATGCAGCTAATGTGCCGGTTAACCTGCCCACCTTGCCGGGGGATGTGAAAGTGGGTGATAGTATCCTGCTGGACGACGGGGCCATGCAATTGAGGGTGCTGGCCAAGAATGAGAATGAAGTAAGGTGCAGGGTGACAGCGGGCGGCGTGCTCACCGAGAGACGCGGGCTCGTCGTTCCCGGAATGCGTACTTCGGGTCCGTTCGTTACCAATGCCTTGCGCGAGCATGTTGCCTTTGCTATCCAGCAAAGGCCTGATTACCTGGCTATCTCCTTTGTAAGCAGCGTTGAGGACATACGGGGCGTAAGGGAAGTATTGAGGGAGTCTAATGCAGATATTCCTATCATTTCCAAGATTGAACGGGGACAGGCGGTGAAGGATTTCGATGATATTCTGGCGGCCAGTGATGGTATTATGGTGGCGCGCGGAGACCTCGGTGTGGATATTCCCCTGGAGAGAGTGCCGCTGATACAGAAAGAAATAATTGAGAAGTGCAACCGGGTTGGAAAGCCGGTCATTACTGCTACAGAGATGCTTGAGTCGATGGTGGATTCTGCCCGTCCCACGCGTGCTGAGGTCTCGGATGTGGCCAATGCTATCTTCGATGGGAGCGATGCCATCATGCTCTCGGCAGAGACCTCCGTGGGGAAATACCCGATACAGGCAGTGAGAACCATGGCTAGAATTGCCCGGGAGACTGAGAAGAATCTTTCGTATTTGCAGTTAATCGGCGAAAGGACGAAGTGGATTGAACGCGAGACGGATGAACTAATAAGCTATAGCGCATGCTATACAGCAGACCGTCTTGCAGCAGTAGCTATTGTAGCTTTTACCCACTCGGGGAGTACTGCCAGGCGAGTTTCAAAATACCGCCCGCGGGTGCCCATACTGGCGATAACACCCAGCGACCTGGTATCCGGCAGGTTGTTACTCCAATGGGGTGTCTACCCCTTCCAGATAAGTCCGGCTTTGACTATAGACGAGCTCTTTAGCAGCGGGGCCCGGCTGGCCAGGGAGACCGGGCTGGCCAGGGCTGGCGATTTGATAGTGATTACGGGAGGTGTACCCATTGGGGTGCCCGGTACCACTAACCTGTTGAAGGTGCAGAGGATTGACTAGGGGTAACTCAACACTTATGGCAGATGTGGGGATTTCTTGCCGGTTACAGGAACCGGGTGATATAGAGAATCTTTCCAGTACATTATGGGACTGCGTAATTCGTCTGTACCATGCGTTGCGGGTCATGGAGCGGGCATACAACAGCGTGTAGCTCGTTGCTATATTGCCGGGAATAGCCGGTAATAGCACGGGGTTAGCACTCACAATATGTATTTGGCGGTTCGCTCTCTAAGTACGCTATAATAGCTGAAATGAAGAGCGACGTGCCCGGTAGTACGAGTGAGCTGATCGTATTACTGGTCTCCACGATGGCTGCCTTCCTTTTTTCCTTCATGGGTTCCGCTGTAAATATTGCGCTTCCCTCTATTGCAGCGGAACTGTCGCTTGATGCCGTCACCCTGGGCTGGATTTCTACTGCGTACTTACTGGCTTCCGCCACCTCCCTTGTGCCCCTTGGCAGATTAGCAGACATACACGGCAGGAAGAGGATTTTTGTCTACGGCGTACTAATCTACACTATTTCAGCTTTGCTCTGCGGTAGTGCAGGCTCTGCAGCCATGCTCATCTCTTTCCGGGTGCTACAGGGAATTGGCGGTGCTATGACCGTTTCAACTTCAGTGGCCATCATCAGCTCGGTATTCCCTGCTAATGAGAGAGGAAAAGCCCTGGGAATACAGTCTGCGGCGGTCTATATTGGTGTTTCCCTGGGACCTGTAGTGGGAGGGATTCTAACCCAGCAGTTTGGCTGGAGGAGTATCTTCTATGTAAATGTGCCTGTAGGGTTAATTATTGTGGGTATGGCTTTGTGGAAATTGAAAGGGGAATGGGCTGAGGCAAGGGGGGAGAGATTTGACATCATTGGCTCCGCAATTTATGTCGTTGCACTGGTAGCGGGCGTTTACGGCTTTACGCTCTTGCCGGCTATGCCGGGAGTGTGGCTAATTGTGGTGGGCGTTGCGGCACTTTCAGCCTTTGCCAGATGGGGAATGCGGGCGAAAAACCCAATCCTCGATATCAAGATTTTCAGGAATAACAGGACGTTTACCTTCTCCAATCTGGCGGCGTTTGCGAACTACAGCGCGACATTTGCTGTAACCTTTCTGCTGAGCCTGTATTTGCAGTATGTGAAAGGGTTCGAGCCACAGAGCGCTGGTTTAATCCTGTTGTCTATGCCTGCCGTCCAGGCTATCGTTTCCCCTCTAGCCGGCAGGCTTTCAGATAGAATCGAACCCAGGGTGATTGCCTCGATTGGTATGGGGCTGACGACAGCGGGGCTGATACTGTTCATTCTGCTGGATGGCGAGACGTCCCTGGGGTTCATTACAGGCGCCCTGGTTCTCATGGGTGCTGGCCTGGGTCTTTTTGTATCTCCTAACACGAATGCTATCATGAGTTCTGCCTCAAGGAGAGACTACGGAGTGGCTTCAGCAACCGTAGCAACAATGCGGCAGGTTGGAATGGTGTTTAGCATGGGAGTGGCAATGCTGATGTTCTCACTGTATATCGGCAGGGTTGAAATCACCCCTGAGCAGTATTTGCTGTTCTTGCAAAGTATGAAGATATCGTTCATTGTTTTCGCCATTCTTTGTTTCGGAGGCATATTCGCCTCGCTGGCCAGAGGCAAGATACGATAAACATCCTGCGCACTATCTGCCGGACTAACTGTTGAAATCTGTCTGCGGTGGGCCGTGGCTACCTGTTCTTGAACTTCTATTTGCGAACCAAGGATGAATTCTCGAGTTGAAGCGTTGCTTTTGAGATGCTCTGAACCGGGAGCTAACTCTGTATCCTTCGGATTCTCCTTCTTAGTAGCTTCTCTAACTCGGGTATCAGGAAGCCGACGGGTAGGCCAATAAGTACAAATAGCCACCAGTGTGGTGGGAAGGGGAGGGTTCGGAAAACGCTATTGAGTGCAGGTAGATAGACTATCAGCAGGTTCGCTGTGATGGTGCTAGCAATACCTGCCAGCAGCCACTTATTCGAGAAGGGACTAAAAGTGAAGGCCGATTTGGCTGTCGACCTGGCAGTCATAACATATCCGACATGTACAAGGATAACACTCATGAATGCTGCAGTCTGCGCCTGGCTCAACACTATGTCTTCGTTAGAAATCGCGAGGTGTCCGAATTCCCAGTAGATGAAAAAGCCTGTTGCTGCCATGGCCAGTGAAACCAGGCCTACCCTTTCGAAAAAGAAACGGTTAGCCAGCTTAGTCTTCGGGTCTCGCGGTGGCATCTCCAATAAGCCCTCTTCTTTGGGCTCCAGCATAAGAGGCATAGTGAGAAACACTGAATCGGCGAGATTTATCCACAAAATCTGTATCGGTTGCAGGGGAAGGCCCATGGCAAACAAGGCAACGAAGGGCGCAAGCAATATTCCACCCATTATCAGGAGCGCCTGTCCGCCATTTGTCGGCAATGTGTAAAGGACAGCCTTTTCCAGGTTATTCCAGGCGTGCCTCCCTTCTTCTATGGCAGCCACTATGCTGGCAAAATTATCGTCGGTCAGAATCATCGCCGCCGCTTCTTTACTCACCTCAGTTCCGGTGATTCCCATCGCTATGCCGATGTCAGCTGCCCTCAGGGCCGGTGCATCATTCACACCGTCTCCGGTCATGGCGACAATTTGACCTCTCCTCTGCAACTGGCGGGCAATTCTTAGCTTATGCTCTGGAGCTACCCTGGCATAAACAGACACCTTGTTTACAATCTCATACAACTGGTCATCGCTCATTCCGGATAGTTGCTCTCCTGTAATGGCTTCGTCTCTTCGTCTATCGACAATTCCCAGTTGATGGGCAATTGCCCTTGCTGTCTGAGCATGGTCCCCGGTTATCATAACTGTCCTGATTCCAGCCCTCTTGCATTTGCCAATTGCTTCAATAACTTCTTTGCGCGGTGGGTCTATCATACCCTGAAATCCCAGGAAGGCCAGCCCTTCCAGGTGCGCAATCTCTATTGCTTTCTGGCCTTGCGGCAAAAGCTTATAAGCCATTCCAATGACTCTTAGCCCTTCTCCTGCCATCTCATCGGCTTTGGCTAACAATGATCGTGAACTGAGAGCTTCTGTTCCGGCATCAGTAAACTGAAGACTGCACATTTTCAAAACCACCTCAGGCGAGCCCTTAACGTACAGGATATTATTTGAGTCACTTTCATATAAGGTAGCCATATACATCCTGTCCGAATCAAAGGGTATCTCATCTAAGCGGCGATGGCCATGCGCTATATTGGCCTTGGTTGCAGCGACGACTAAGGCTCCCTCGGTGGGGTCACCCGTAATCCCGTATTTGCCGTTGCTCCTAGTAAGAGTGGCATCACTGCAGAGCACCCCTGCTGTTAGAGTGTTGTACAATGCCCTGTGCTCTGATATGGCCTCTATAATCTCGCCGTCTGAAGTAAATTCCCCTTCCGGTTGATAGCCGACTCCACTGACTCTGTAGTCCTTAGCTCCGGCATGTATTCTGACCACGGTCATCTCATTTCTGGTAAGCGTACCGGTCTTATCGGAGCAGATAACTGTAGTGCTTCCCAGTGTCTCAGCGGCCGGGAGAAGCCTTATGAGAGCATTTCTTTTCGCCATAGCCGAGGCACCAATGGCCAGTATTGATGTCACCAGCATTGGGAGCATTTCAGGCATAGCTGCAACAATAAGGGCTATCGTGGCAAGAAAGCTATACGAAAGGGTGAATCCAAAAAAGTATCCCAGGAGGAAATTTATGCCGCCCAGGATAAAGATGGAGATCATCAGTGTTCTGGTAAAGTCGCTTATCTTACGTTGTAACGGCGTGGGAATCTTGCGCGTCCCTTTTACGAGGCTGGCAATCTTTCCAAACTCGGTACGTCCTGCGGTAGCCACGACGATGCCCCTGGCTGAACCACGAGTGACAAAGGTACCGCTAAAAACCATACATTGCTGGTCGCCCGGCGATAGGTTTGGTCTCGGGATAGGCAGGATATTCTTTCCCACGGGGATGGACTCACCGGTAAGGGCTGCCTCGTCAACCGCGACGTCCCTGACGAAGTAGAGGCGAAGGTCAGCCGGAACTCTGTCACCACTGCTAAGGACAACTATGTCGCCCGGAACCAGTCCGCGTGATGGGATTGATTTCTGCTCACCGTCCCGGATAACGAGGCAATCCCGGACAACCATCTTGCTGAGAGCTTGAAGTGCCGATTCTGTTTTACCCTCCTGGACGAAACCCATGATTACGTTGAGTATGACTACACCCAGGATAACCGCTGCATCCGTAAGCATATCTTCGCCCCGCAGAGTCAGCGTTCCCGTAATTCCCGCTGCTAGCAATAGCACGTAAACCAGCGGGTTGTTGAATTGTCGAAAGAAACGTTTCAGAAAACTTGGTCTGCTGGGCTCGAGTTCATTGAGACCATATTCATTCAGGCGATGCTCCGCCTCATCTGAGCTAAGCCCAAGGGTACTTGTCCCTAGCTTTCTGAAGATATCTTCTACGGAGAGTTGATACCAATCTGCTTGGCTTTCCATTACATGTTTGCTTCTTGCTCGGTTCTCCCTCGCGCTGTAGCAATCAGCGCCTCAGCTAGGCGGCCAGTTATATGTACAGGCACCGGGCGCGCAGAAAGGACTCAAGTGCGATAATCATAACATGGTCAATATTGAAGCAGAACCCAGACTGAATCGAAAATGTTACTCATCTCTGGCTATTATTGTGAAGCTGGCTTCGTGAATCATTTTGGAGTAGCCTATTTCGGCGTCTTTGACGTATCCTTTTTTCGCTCTAGAGTTCGAGCTTTTGTGTGCTTTTCCTGGAGCTGCGCCTTGCTACGAAACCATGATGGGGTCCTATATCCTTTCATGCTACTCCTTACGGATAGGTGCGATGGTCATGTAACGTATTCCATCAACTTCCGGCTGCGCCTTGGGTGGCGCAGCTTGCGCAAGGCCTGGCACTCAATTTGACGGATGCGCTCTCTCGTAAGTCCAAACTGGGCGCCTACCTCGTCCAGAGTAAAACTGCGCTCATTATCCAGCCCAAACCTTAATTCGATAACTCTGCGCTCCCGAGGGGTAAGGCTGTTCAAAGCATCCTTTAGCTGTTGCCTCAACATGCTATGTGTTGCCACGATATCAGGTGCCGGAGCTTCGTGGTCCTGAATAAAGTCGGCCAGTTCACTGCCACTCCCTTCTTCCCCTATAGGCATCTCGATCGAAAAAGGTTCTCTGGTGGCAGCCTCCAGGATAAAGTCCAATCTATCAGGCGAAAGATCTAGTTGGGAAGCCAGTTCTTCTTTCGTGGGGCTACGGCCGTGGACTTGTGAGAAGCGCTGCTTGGCCTTATTAAATCTGGCTATGGTTTGCGCTATGTGTACGGGCACGCGAACAGTCCGAGCTTGGTCGTCAATTGCCCTGGTGATTGCCTGGCGGATCCACCACACGGCATAAGTGCTGAACCTGTAGCCTTGGCGGTGGTCAAATTTGTTAACGGCGCGAATGAGCCCGATATTACCTTCCTGTATCAGGTCGAGAAACTCTATGCCTCTGCCAATGTATTTCTTAGCCACAGCTATTACCAATCTCAGGTTAGCCCTTACCAGATGCTCAGCTGCTTCATTTGCAGTCTCTTTCATGTGCTGAAAGTGGGCTGTGATTTCATCACGGTGCTGTTCAAGCAACTCTGAAGAACCGGCTGACTGAACCCATTCTCCGAATCTGGCTAGATTCTCACTTTGTGCGGCTTCATCCAGAAACTGCCAGGGCAATAGCTTGCTGTCAAGAGACAACTGAATCAGGTCTTCTTGAACTCGCTTCTGGCTTAACCCTGTAATACTCGCTACAGCATCAGCTAGCTGAGGATCGATGCGGCCATCTATAGCCTGCCTGAACTTGTCATTGGTGATTCTGTCCCCGACTGCCTGGCTCGAATCCATCTCGAGGTACTGGCATACTGCCTCGAACTCTGTGCTTGCTCTGGCTAGACGGCTGCCTAGCAGATGCAGCAAATGCATTGTTGATGGTGGAGCGTCGTGTTCAGCAAGCCATTGCTCCTCGAGTTCTGAGAGGTGCTTCCCTGTCTCTACCTGACTCGCCAGTAACCTCTCTTGCTTCACGTTGAGCAGCGGAATCTTTCCGCACTCGGGTAAATATAGACGTAGGGCGTCTTGAGTCGGCTCTGCCTCGCGTGATGCGGTGCTGTCGACCTCAGCGAACCCGCTATGTATCGCTTCGTCTTGAGCCGCATCGCTGCTTGTTACAAGACTCTCATTTTCCTCAAAAAACTCTCTGTTCATGGTGCTGACTATTTCAAACCCACTTGCTGTTCTCTTGCTACTGTTTCTCCTACCATATCACCTTGAAGATTCAGCCAGAGACGCTATTAACATTTGCCCTATGCCGCCTTTTCTTCTTCCCCTCATCTGACTTGGCCCCTGTGTAAAATAATCTGCGGCGGGCAATTCGCCGTCTTTCGTTACTCGCATATCTCAGCCAGGTTGGGGTTAGCCAACCGTAGCCAATAGAAAAACACCTCATTTATAGTTGCCATTCAGGGCTTGTGGCTGATGAAAGAGTATATGAAAAGACCTTAAACCACTTATATTTTAGCATATAGGTCTTGCACGCGCAAAATAGTAACTCTGCAGTAATTGGCAAACTTTAGCAGTGCGGCCTTTGCGCGCTGGGGACAGGAAAGCACTGGCCGCTAACTGCTAAAATAGAAAGACGCAGATGGCTACCGAGGTTTTTCTGATCCGCCATGGACAGACAGATGCTAACGCCGCCGATTACTATATGGGATGGTCTGCTCATGACCTGAATGAGCTGGGCCGTCATCAGGCGTACTGTTTGTCCTCAAGGTTGGCTGATCTGCCAATTACAGCGATATACACGAGTCCACTTCGGAGAACAGTTGCCACCGCCAGCATCATTGCCGAGCCGCACCGGGTTGAAGTCCGGCCGCTGCCCGATGTGATTGAGATTCAACTTGGAGAATGGCAGGGAATGTACAGGGATGATATTAAGCATAAGTGGCCCGGACTATGGCGTCAGTTCAACACTAACCCTTCAGAATTCAGGTTCCCTGGTGGCGAAAGCTATAGCGAATTGACCGAGAGATCTGTTCGAGCTTTGAAGATGGTCTCAAAGGCTCATCGGGGTGAGCAAATCGCAATCATCAGTCATGATGCTGTTATCAGGGTGCTGGTTGCATATATTCTGGGCGTCTCCAACTTGATCTATCGCAGGCTTGAAATTAATAATGCGTCGCTCAGTCTGCTGCGTATCAGCGCTCATGCAACATTGGTTAAGCTTAATGATACTTCGCACCTCGAAACGAGCGGCTGTATAGCTGAGATGGGAGGCCTGCTGTAATCTACAGGATTAGTTCTAAGAGACAGCGAAAGATAAAGCCAAGCCCTGTGCAGGACGAACGATGAAAGTGGATGGCTTGATTAGCATTGAATCTCTTAGACTCGATTAGCTTTTCTCGTTCTCGTTCTTTGCCTTGTGTTGAGCCATATAGTCCAAATAATACTGCGTTAGTCCTTCTAGCGTTGCCAGAATAGGTTTACTGGTGCTTGGCTGTTGTTCCTGTCCTCTCTTGATTTCCTGCTGTAAGCCTTCTATGCGTGTAAGTGTAGCTTCTACGCTCTTCATTCTTCTTGTAGTGTGTAAGGATATCATTAAGCTGTTAATGCCTAAGCCAAGCGAGAGAACGCCCAGCGCATAGGCATTAAGCACAGCTTGCCCACTGGTCCAGCCAATAATTGCTAAAACCAAGGCACCCAGGCTGAAAGCAAATATAGGAATAAACTGTCTCCAGCTCACTTCTGTCTCTTCTGTAAATTTTTTCAATTGATATGCAAGTGCAAGTACTTAGCGAAAGTGCCAAAGTTGGCCATCGGAAATAGGGAGGATGTGTTGGCCATATCCTGTCGTTTCTCGATGTTATTATAATCCCTCTCGTTTCTTGCGGTAAATACCCCAGAAGTACCATATTAGCCGTTTCAACATAATTTGACAAAAAGAACCGTAAGGGGGGTTGACAAGTTAACTCATCGATGATAGACTTATACCCTTTGTGATAGCAAAGTACGTTGAGCCAACCGGGCCGAGGAAAATAGAAGGGGGTTTGATTGTCTATGTTAGATGATACGACGTAGTGTGATTTCGCAATCTTATGGGTAATCAGGCTAAGCTAAGTAAAAACAAAAGGAGGTCCAATGGCAGTCGAAATAGGAAAAGGTTACTACAAGATGACCGATCCCAAGTACAAGTACAGCAGGGCTTTTTGTACGGAAGAGGACATAGAGATGGCGGAGGCGGTGGCGACATACATTGATGAGCAGGTATATCCGGCAAGGCACGATTGCGAAGGCGGTTGGCACAAGGACGAGAAACTAGGGACTGAAGCCAGAAACAAATTCTACGCTGAACTGGTTAAGATGGGCCTTACCAGAACGAGCTATCCCAAGAAGCTTGGGGGCTTGGAGCGAAGTGGGGTTCTGCGCAACATGTTATATATGGAGGTAGCCAGGGGAGAGGTGGGGCTGGCAATGGATATCATGCATATACACTGGCCAGTTTCCTTCATGGTAGCAGCTAAGAGAGATGATCTTATGGAGGAGTTTGCTCCTAAGATTGCCAGCGATGATGCCTGGATAGGGTGTGTGGCTATAACTGAGCCCAGCGGTGCCGCAAGTTTGGAAGACCCTGCTACGCAGGCTAAGTGCATCAGAACAACTATGAAATTTGAAGGCGACGATGTGGTGCTCAACGGGCACAAAATTTGGCCTGGGACAGGCGGGCCAGCTGAACGGTTCCGGACCGAAACGATAAAGGGCCATCTGGGATACTGGGTTGTAGCAACGACCGACCCAGCAGGTGGGGAAGATACAGTTGACATAGTATATGTTCCACCCGACGCAAAGGGGCTAACCTTCTCACGGCCTTTTGAAAAAATGGGAATTGCCTGGGGGGATGAGAATGTTGAGATCTGGCTGGATAATGTTAGGGTTCCTAAGAGGTACGTGCATGGTTTGAACCAGCCCGGTATGGGCGGAAAGATATTCAGAGGGGAGGTTGTCGGCACGGGGCTGCTGGGAATTGCTTCCAGGATGGTTGGAATGTCCGAAGCGGTTTTCAAGATTGCTTTGGATTGGACTGCGGGCAGAGAAATAGTCGGGGTTCCGGTTAGAGAGCATTCCATGTTCGCTGGCATCATTGGCGAGATGGGTGCCAGAATAGAGGCAGCAAGGAATTTCGTCTTGGCAGTCACTTACCAGATGCAGCACCCGGAGATATACGGGCCCCACTATTCGCCTGAAATGGTAGGCAGGTCATGTGCATCACGGTGGTTTGCAGGCGAGACCGCGAAATTCTGCACAAACAAGGCGATGGAGCTGATGGGTAGCTATGGATATTCTTACGATTATAACGTGGAGAAATACTACAGAGACTGGAAGATCCTCTCTCTGGTGCTTGGCGGAGTGCAGAGGGATATCCTCAACGTGGCCCAAGGCATATACGGTATCTTCAAATGGCCTGGTCAGAAGGAATGGGAGAAGGCAGGAGCCAAGGTTACAGAGGGATTTGGAGCACCTCACTACTAGAATATTGACTGAAGGGTGTCGAACTATGTAGATATTCCAAGGAGGTAATGTGGCATTATTAGAAGAACCAATACAAGGCAAAAAAACGCTTAAGAATTTTATTGATGGTGAATGGGTTGAATCCAAAGGCGAACTGGTAGATGTGGTCAACCCTGCTAAAATGGAACTGCTGGGGAGAGTTCCAGTTTCCACCAAGGAAGAAATAAACGATGCGGTGGAAGCAGCTAAAGCGGCTTTCCCCGACTGGAGGCGGACGCCGCCAGTTGCCAGAGCGAGAGTGCTTTTCAAGTTTAAGCAGTTGCTTGAGGAGAATTTTGAAGAGGTCAGCAGGATCCAGACCCAGGAGCATGGCAAGACGATAGACGAATCCAGAGGGGAGTCTAGGCGGGGAATCGAGAATGTGGAAGTGGCCTGTGGGATGCCGACACTGCAGATGGGATACCACGCGGAAGACATTGCCTCTGGCATAGATGAATACGTGATACGCCAACCATTAGGTGTCTTTGGCATAATTGGGCCGTTCAACTTCCCTTTCATGATACCGCTGTGGATGGCACCATATGCTGTCGGTACCGGAAACACTGTTGTCATCAAGCCATCCAGTGAGGTTCCTTTCAGCCAGGCCAGGGTTGCCGAGCTGGCGGATGAAGCCGGTTTCCCGCCGGGGGTATGGAATCTTGTTCATGGTGGGCGGGCTGTTGTAAATGGTATGCTGGAGCATCCCGATATACAGGGAATAGGTTTTGTCGGGTCCACCCCGACAGCCAGGGATGTCATTTATAAGAGGTGTGGAGAGACTGGCAAGAGAGCTCTAGCTCAGGCCGGAGCGTCAAACTTCATAGTAATTATGCCAGATGCAAATATAAGGGGAACCGTGCCCAGCCTTATGACCTCATTCTTTGGTAATGCGGGACAACGCTGCTTGGCAGGCCAGAGTCTGGTTATTGTGGGTGACGATGACAAGTTTTATAAAGAGTTCATGGATGCAGTTGTAGCAACAACCAAAGGGCTGATAATTGGCTACGGGCTTGATGAATCGGTGCAGATGGGGCCTGTTCGCGATCCGCAGAAGAAAGCGAGGATTCTGGGTGATATTGAGAAGGCGATTAAAGACGGAGCAAAGTTCAGGCTTGATGGTAGGAAAGCCGAGAAAATCGTCGGTGGCTATCCTGAGGACTGTTTCCTTGGGCCTACCATTTTGGAGAACGTCAGGCCCGAGATGGATATTGTTACCAAAGAAATATTTGGACCTGTGATGAATGTAATACGTGCAAAAGACCTCGACGAAGTAGTAGACATGTGTGATAAGAACCCGTATCACAATGCTGACGCTATTTTCACTCAGAATGGCGGAATTGCGCGGGAATTCCAGTATAGGGTTAAGAGTGGTAATGTGGGCATAAACGTAGGGATAGTGGCGCCAATGGCATTCTTCCCCTTCAGTGGCATGCAAGGCTCTTTCTACGGTGTTCTACACTCACAGGGTCAAGAGGCAGTCCGATTCTTCACTGAAAGCAAGGTCGTTATTTCGAGATGGCTGTAGGAAAAAGGAGGTGCGCGTAGATGGCATTACACACTGCCGCTGAGGTCATTAGTTTCATGAGGGAGCTTGAGGGCAAAGGGGCCAAGTTTTACACGGACTTGGCTGAGAAATATAAGAAGGATGAGGATGTGTTGCTTGCCTTCGCCAAGGAGAATGAGAAGTACGTTAAGCAAATTGAAGGTGCATACTACAGCGTTATCACTGATGCGATTGAGGGTTGTAATGCCTTTAACCTAGACGCAAACAAATATGCACTTGATACCGAACTGGAAAAGTGCGCAAGTTATAATGATGCTCTGGCCAAGGCCGTGCAAATAGAAGAGCAGATGCTCAAGTTCTATTCCGATGGAAACGAACAATCAAAATCCCTATTGGCAGATGTGCCCAGGAATTTTGTTATAGTAGCTAGGAAGAGAACAGAGAACCGGCTGCCTAAGTTGAGAGCGCTTATGGAAAGGAAGGGCTAGCGGATGGCAATTGTAGAGAGACGACGCGTCCACTGTCCGCTGAAGCATGAAGATGCTATTATCATTAAGAAAGATGATGGAAGCATCGTGGTCAAGTGCGTTCGGTCCAAAGAATGCGGTGATACCTGTCCATATTTGACTGACCCAAACTATAAGAGCCCCTTTAAGAGAGCGCCGCAGTTCAAAGCCTCTTGACAATATATGTGCTAAGCTGAGGTGTACTAGTAAACTGCCTGTAGCGGTATCATAGGCCTAAAGGATGGGAGTGCTGATCATAAGCGATAAGGAAGTAAAGTCTCTTGTAGTAATTGAGGAAGCCATAGATGCAGTTGCCGAGGTTTTTAAGCTTAAAAACCTCGGCAACGTGCAGATGCCGCTAAAAACGTATCTGCTATATGAGGAGTTTGGCGGTGATCACAGGTTTATGCCAGCTTATGTAGGGGCACTCGGGGTGGCAGGGGTGAAGGTAGTCAACACTCATCCGGAAAATAGAAGAATCTATCACCTTCCAACAGTAGGGGGCTTAGTATTGCTGTTGAGCCCCAGAACTGGCGAAGTCCTCGCTATTATGGAAGCAACATGGATAACAGCAGTGAAGACTGCTGCTGCTAGTGCTGTCGCAACCAGATATCTGGCTAGGAGTAAATCCGAGAGGCTGTGCCTGATTGGTGCCGGCCTTCAAGCCATAGCCCATATTATGGCTTTGTCTAAAGTCATGAATATCAGGGAAGTCAGGTTGTGGAGTAGGACCCCTGCTACTGCGCAAAAATTCGCCGAGCAAAGCAAGGAACACACTGCAGGAGCGAAGGTTGTTGTGGCTGAGGAGGCAGGAGAAGCTGTCCAAGATTCCGATGTAATAGCAACTTTAACCCCATCGAGGCAGCCAATTGTACTGGAAAGCTGGGTTAAAGCTGGGACACATATAAATGCCATGGGAGCTGACGCAGCAGGGAAACAGGAAATCGACCCAAAAATCTTGATGAAAGCCAAGGTAGTTGTTGATGATGTAGAACACAGTAGCAAAAGCGGGGAAATAAATGTGCCGATGACTGATAATCTATTTTCAAGGGAAGGCATTTATGGGGAAATAGGCGAAATATGTCTGGGGACTAAGCCCGGCAGGACTTCCGAGAATGAAATTACCGTCTTTGCCTCGACAGGTATAGCTATCCAGGATATAGCTGTAGCTGAAATGGTATATAGAAGAGCGGTTAAGTTAGGTATAGGTTCTAAGATTGACTTAGCAGGTCCAACTCTGGAGCTGATATAATATGTTGAGTGGCAAGTAACGTTGATATTGATATAGTTTATAGTGATATAATTGCTCAATAGCATAAGGAGTAACAACTATGACACAGAAAAAAGGGACTATGACTAACAAAGAAAGAATACAAGCGTTATTGAGACGTGAGAAGCCTGATAGGGTTCCTTTCTGGCCGATAGGAGGTGAGGCGTTCGCCGTTCTTCAGGCCGGTCATGCTATAGCCGATGCGTTTAAGAATCCAAGGCTGAACTACGAGTCACATCGTCAGGCTTGTGAGGACTTTGACTGGGTATTCTGGCCGAGGATGGAATATACTTCGGAGTGGACGCTCCCCTGGGGAGGTGAAGTCAGGTGGCCTGTGGGTGAGTATGCTTTTACACCTACGAACACCAAGCGAGCTGTGACGACACCAGAAGAGGCGATGAAGCTCGAGAAGCCTGATGTCAAGACAGCGAAATCGATACCCGAACGAATAAAATTTTACAAGATATCGATGGAGGAGACTCTGGACAATAAGCCATGGAGTACTACTTTCATGGGGGGTACATATAGCCAGGCGGGTGAGATTCCAGGAGTTGATGTGCTTTCCAAGTGGACTATTAAATTTCCTGAAGCCGCGCATCATTTGTTGAGGCTGGCCACGGAGTTTCAAGTTGACCAGGTTCAGTACTGGAAGGATACGTTCGGTCTAGAAAACGTGCTGCCATATTTTGCTGAGCCGTCTACGGCTAACCAGATTCTATCGCCAAGGACATTTAAGCTGTTTTGTTTGCCATATCTTAAGGAAGCAATGGAGAGAATACTTGCTATGGGCTTCAAGACAATATTTGTGCACATTTGTGGTGAGCAGAATGCTAACTTGGAGTTTTGGCAGCAAGTGCCGCAGGGTGATCCCGGTATCAGGAGCTTTGGACATGAGGTTGACCTGAGAACGGCGGCGGAGTATTTTCCTAATGACATAATATATGGCAATCTGGATCCGGCTGTTATTCAAATAGGAACACCGGATGAGGTTTATGAAGGAGCCAGAAAAGTTATTGAAGTAGGGAAGAGTCTGAAGACAGGATTTATTTTCGCAAGTGGCTGCACTTTTCCGGCCAGGGCTTCTCGTGAGAATGTAGCAGCCATAACCAGGGCTGTCAATGACTTCGGTTGGTATTAAAAATATTTATATTAAAGGTAAGGAGGTTATAAATGGCTAGCAAAGAGAGAGAACAGGAGATATTGCAGGCGCTGCACAAGGCAGTGGTGGATATGGATGAGGATGCGGC
>CAYMVL010000042.1:0-21738 GCA_964394145.1 uncultured Dehalococcoidales bacterium
TCTGGCACCGCCATTCTGGAGTGATATTGAGCGTATGCCGCCAGGCGAGCAGAAGCTGATGAGAACGCTGCGTCAGGTATATGGCAGCTTACTCTTGAATGGTCCGTTCGCAGTAATCATTGCCCATCACGACGAAATGGTTGGCTTAACCGACCGTATCAGGTTACGCCCGCTAACCGTTGGGCATAAAGGCGACATGTTATATCTTTCCTCTGAGGAGTCGGCTATCCGCCTTATATGTCCTGAACTGGACAGGGTATGGATTCCTGTGGGCGGCGGACCAGTTATAGGACGGCTAAAAATGGTATCCCAGCCGCTGCGAGCTGACATGAAGGGAATAGTAGCAGCCGTGGAGGCGATGTGAAATGCTGACGAAAAGAATCATTCCCTGTCTTGATGTCAAGAATGGTCGCGTTGTAAAAGGAAGAAGCTTTGCCGATCTGCGCGACGCGGGCGACCCGGTGCAGTTAGCCGATTTCTATTATAAAGACGGTGCTGATGAGCTGGTTTTCTTGGACATAATGGCTACCCCTGAAGGACGCGACACCATTGTTGACGTTGTGGAACGTATCTCGGAGAAGGTGTTTATTCCACTGACTGTGGGTGGTGGGCTGCGTAATATAAGTGATGTGCGACGCATGTTGAGGGTGGGGGCAGACAAGGTCGCAATAAACACGGCAGCTGTGCTCAACCCCGCCCTGATTGGAGAAAGCGCCGACAAATTCGGCAGCCAATGTATCGTGGTTGCGATAGATGCCAAACGAGTGGCTGGAAGCGGCCAATTCGAGTGGGAAGTGTATACCCATAGTGGCCATAAGCCCGCTGCGCTTGATGCTCTCGACTGGGCAAGACGGGCAGTGGCACTGGGGGCAGGCGAACTATTAGTTACCAGTATGGACGCTGATGGTCACCGGGCAGGATACGACACTGAACTTACCCGCGCCATTTCCGAGGCAGTGAGCGCGCCGGTAATCGCTAGTGGTGGCGCTGGCACCCCGGAAGACCTGTGTCAGGCACTGGTATTAGGCAAGGCGGACGCAGTCCTTGCAGCTAGCATTTTCCACTACGGTATCTACTCCATCCACGATATAAAGGAATACGTGGCAAGTCAGGGAATACCGATAAGAATCTGAGTGAGAAGAGACAATGAAGACCTATGTAGCACCAAAATTTCTGGTAGGACGAGACCCTGAGCGCTGTATCAAGTGTCAGGTCTGCGTCAACCAGTGTACATTTGACGCTAATTACTATGATGCGGAAGACGACGAGGTGAGAAGTCGCGACGAAAACTGTGTCGGCTGCCACCGCTGCGTGCTCTTTTGCCCCACCCGTGCGCTGACTATTAGCCGGAACCCGCTGGAGTATCGGGAGAACTATAACTGGCGTCCGGAGATTATCGAAGACATTCTCAAGCAGGCAGAAACTGGTGGTGTGCTGCTCACCGGGATGGGCGATGATAAGGAACAGCGCATTTACTGGGATCACCTGGTACTTAACGCCAGCCAGGTAACCAACCCATCCATTGACCCACTCCGTGAGCCGATGGAGCTGACGACTTATCTGGGGCGAAAACCTGATCGACTGGAACTCGAATCAGATTCGCTCAACTTGAGGACAGAACTAGCACCTCAGGTAAAGCTGGAACTGCCGGTCATGTTTGCCGCCATGTCCTATGGCGCTGTTAGTCTTAACGTGCATGAGTCCCTCGCCAGAGCAGCTGCTGAAATGGGTACCCTGTGGAACACAGGTGAGGGAGGGCTTCATCCTAAGCTATATAAGTACGGTGCTAATACTATTGTCCAAGTAGCTTCCGGACGCTTCGGCGTTCATGCTGAGTATCTGGACGGGGCCAGAGTAATCGAGATTAAGATTGGCCAGGGAGCTAAGCCTGGAATTGGCGGACATCTTCCAGGAGAGAAGGTGAGTGCAGAGGTATCATTGACGCGTATGATTCCCCAGGGCACTGATGCCTTATCGCCGGCGCCACACCATGACATCTACTCCATTGAGGACCTGGCGCAGCTTATATATGCCTTGAAAGAGGCACCGAACTATGCCAAGCCGGTATCAGTCAAGATAGCCGCAGTTCATAACTCCGCCGCGATTGCCAGTGGTATGGTGAGGGGTGGTGCGGATATCATTGTCCTCGACGGACTCAGAGGCGCTACGGGTGCAGCTCCTAAGATCATTCGCGACAATGTCGGCATTCCTATTGAGCTGGCTCTCGCTTCCGTAGATGAGCGGCTCAGACAGGAGGGCATACGGAACCAAGTCTCTATTGTGGTATCGGGTGGGATAAGAAACAGCGGTGATGTGGCCAAAGCGATTGCTCTGGGGGCAGATGCCGTGTATATCGGGACAGCAGCTCTTATTGCCTTGGGCTGCCACGTGTGCCAGCAATGCCACACCGGGAAGTGTCCCTGGGGAATAGCTACCACTGACCTCCGTCTGACCAAGAGAGTCAATCCAGATATTGGTGCCCGTCGGTTGGCCAACCTGCTCCGCGGCTGGAGTAGCGAGCTTAAGGATATACTTGGCGGGCTTGGCGTCAATGCCCTCGAAAGCCTGCGTGGGAATCGGCTACACTTGAGAGGTGTCGGACTAACCGATACCGAACTCGAAATCCTGGGAGTAAGAATGGCAGGAAGTTAGAAATGACAATCACAGACAGAGAAGACTCCGTGGTCAGGATAGATGCCAGTGGAGTTTACTATCGGGAGCTTAACGCCAGGCTGAGAGAGGTAGCCTCGAACGGCGTCCGAAAGATTGAACTCCAGAACATCTGCGGGCAAAGGTATATCGGGACCAACCTGGGTAGGGCAGTAGAGATTGAGATATTTGGCACTCCAGGCAACGACCTGGGAGCGTTTTTGGATGGACCAAGGATTATCGTACATGGTAACGCTCAAGATGGCTGTGGCAATACCATGAATAAGGGAGAGATAATTGTTCACGGGCGTGCTGGAGATATTACCGGCTTATCGAGCAGAGGTGGGAAAATTTTCATCCGCGACGACGTCGGCTATCGGGCAGGCATCCACATGAAGGAGTACCAGGACAAGAAGCCGGTGCTTGTCGTTGGCGGCACAGCGCAGGACTTTCTTGGCGAGTACATGGCTGGAGGCATCCTGATTCTCCTCGGGCTGAATCTCGGTGAAGGCGAGCATCACAGGGCTAAATTTATCGGCACTGGAATGCACGGCGGTGCCATCTACCTGAGGGGGAATGTTGAGGACTATCAACTTGGCAAGGAGGTCGGTGTTGCGGAGCTACAAGAGGAAGACCACCGGGCTATTGACCAACTAGTTGATGAGTTCTCGGCGCTGTTTGGCTACAGGGCCGAGCTTATCCTAAGACAAAAGTTTATTAAACTCTTTCCTCGCTGGCTCCGGCCCTATGGAAGACTCTATGCGTCTTGATTGGAGATAGATGATGTGAAAGCTGTTAATAGTAGCTCAGGAAAGCAAGGAGCTAATAGGGCTGAGTGCCGGACTTGTACGGGACGGATTTGTTTGCTCTATTATCCCCCGCGGAAACGGGTTTTTGCAAAAGATTGCTGCTCAGCATCCGAATCTGGTCATAGTGGAAATGGATGGACGTTCAGCCAGTTCAGAGATACAGGAATTGATACAGGATTTAAAAGATGGAAGCCTTCTGCCGATTATTGCTCTCGTCGCCAGGGAGACGCTCAACAGCATTGACGGCAATCTTGATATAGATGATTTTCTAATCAGCCCTTACGACCCCGATGATCTGGCCTTAAGGGCAAAACGGCTTCTTCATAGAGCCAAGACGGTGGACAGCGGTGAGCTAATAACATGTGATGGCTTAGTGATAGACCCTGCAAAGTGCGAGGTGACTGTAGAACACAAGGTTGTTGAGCTGACCTTCAAAGAGTACCAGCTGCTCAAATTCCTGGCAAGCAACAAAGGCCGAGTCTATTCTCGTGAAGAATTGCTCAATAAGGTCTGGGGTTATGATTACTACGGTGGCGACAGAACGGTGGATGTCCATGTAAGGAGAATTAGAGGTAAGATTGAGGATTCAAACCACAACTTCATTGAAACAGTGAGAAACTTTGGCTACAGATTCAAAAGGGATGCGCAGTTGATGCCGCTTCTGTAACAGGGATTTAACATCTCTGTAATATTCTGGAAACAATAACATACTAGACTAAACGGAAAGTCGTGGAGAGGTGTAATGATGCCTGTTAGTTCTGGCGATACTGCTTGGATTTTGATTTCATCAGCACTGGTTATGCTAATGACACCCGGCGTAGCTCTATTCTACGGCGGAATGGTGAGGCGGAAGAACGTTTTATCTACAATCATGATGAGTTTTGTGGCCTTAGGTCTGGTTGCCATACTTTGGGTTCTATACGGTTACAGCTTGAGCTTTGGCTCTGATAATGCTGGTATTATCGGAGGGCTGGATTTTCTCCTTCTTAGTAATGTAGGTCAGGAGCCATCGTCAATCTATGCTAGTACGGTACCTCATCTGGCCTTTATGGTGTTTCAGGCTATGTTCGCTATCATTACAGTCGCCTTGATCACCGGCGCTATTGTTGAGCGAATGAAATTTGGGGCACTCCTCGTCTTTTCCGCTCTCTGGCTGACTGGAGTCTATGTCCCTGTCGCCCACTGGGTCTGGGGTAATGGTGGTTGGCTAGTCAGCCTTGGCGCTCTTGACTTCGCTGGGGGCACCGTTGTCCATATTAATGCCGGTGTTTCTGCTTTAGCTCTCGTTACGCTACTGGGTCGACGCAGAGGGTTTCCTAAAGACCCGGCGGAGCCTAACAATATACCTATGGTGGTGCTTGGCGCTGCCCTGCTCTGGTTCGGCTGGTTCGGCTTCAATGCCGGCAGTGCCCTGACCTCCGGCGGTCTGGCTGCCAGCGCCTTTGTCGCCACCAATACCTCAGCCGCAGCAGCCGCTCTCACTTGGATGATGGTTAGCTGGATTCACCGCCGTCCTACTATTCTCGGCACTGTTACCGGTGCTGTAGCAGGGCTGGTTGCCATAACTCCGGCCGCCGGTTTTGTGACACCACTGGCTGGTATCCCCATAGGTATTGTGGCGGCACTGGTCTGCTATTACACCATGCTCTGGTTAAAGACAAGGCGTGGCATAGACGATTCCCTCGATGTTTTCGCAGTTCACGGCATGGGGGGTATTTGGGGCGCTCTGGCTACGGGTATTTTTGCCAGCGCGGCCATCAACTCTGCCGGAGCTGACGGCTTGCTCTTAGGTAACGGAATTCAATTTTTGAAGCAATTGCTCGGCGTTGTCTTGGTTGGCGCTTATGCTTTCGCTGCTACCTGGGTTCTGGGCAAACTGGTTGATGTCACCATCGGCTTAAGAGTGAAACATGTGGAGGAAACGGTGGGTCTTGACCTGTCACAGCATGGCGAAAGGGCTTACGGAGGGCTGCTACGATGAAGAAAATAGAGGCCATAATTCGGGAGGAAAGGCTAGAAGCTGTCAAGAAAGCCCTGGAAGGAAACAGTTATTTTGGTATGACTGTCAGTGAAGTAGGTGGCAGAGGCAGGCAAAAGGGCATCCCTTTGCAGTGGCGTGTCGGAGAATATCAGGTAGATTTGCTGCCCAAACTCAAGATTGAGCTGGTACTGCTTGATGAAGATGTACCCACTGCAATAGACGCTATTGTTCTTAATGCCAGGACAGGTGAGATAGGTGACGGCAAGATTTTCGTACTGCCGGTAGAGGGTGTGGTGCGAGTCAGGACAGGAGATAGAGACGAAAATGCAATATAGACTGGATGTGGAGCCGAATGTGCAAGTAGAAACTGGCCATAAACAACAAAATGCTTTTTGAAAGTACAAGATATAAAGGAGGTAAGAAGACAATGACTAACAGAAGCAGAGAAGAAGGTAAGGACTATGTTCTGAAGATGGCTAAAGAGCATGATGTCAAGTTTATCAGGCTGTGGTTTACCGATATTCTGGGCATGCTCAAGAGTTTTGCCATCACTGTAGAAGAGCTGGAAGGGGCACTTGAGGAAGGAATGGGATTTGACGGATCGTCAATTCAGGGCTTCGCCAGGATTGACGAAAGCGACATGATAGCACTACCCGACCCGGATACGTTCCAGTTGCTACCATGGAGGCCCCGAGAGCACCGTGCTGTAGCTCGTATGTTCTGTGACATCTTGATGCCTGGAGGCGAGCCTTTTCAGGGCGACCCCAGGTATGTCTTGAAACAAAACTTGAAGCGGGCGGCAGAAATGGGCTATACCAATTACGTAGGGCCAGAATTAGAATACTTCTATTTCCGCAACTCTGAGGGAACCGAGCCGCTGGACCAGGGAAGCTACTTCGATTTGACCCCCCTGGATGCAGCCACTGATATGAGGCGTGACACAGTACTTACTCTTGAAGAGATGGGTATAGGTGTCGAGTATTCCCACCACGAAGTTGCTGCAAGCCAGCATGAAATAGATATGAGGTATACCGATGCCTTGACTATGGCTGACAATGTGATGACTTACCGCTTGGTGGTGAAGCAGATTGCTATAAATCATGGTTTTCACGCGACGTTTATGCCTAAACCAGTCTTCGGCATCAATGGCAGTGGCATGCATGTGCATCAATCTCTTTTTAAGGGTAACCGAAACGTTTTCTTCTGCAAAGATGATGAGTATCACTTATCGAAGGAAGCTAAGTACTTCATTGCGGGCTTACTGAGACACGCACCAGAAATCACAGCAGTCACTAATCAGTGGGTAAACTCTTACAAGCGCCTCGTGCCTGGATATGAAGCACCTGTATACCTCTCCTGGGCACGGCGGAACCGGGCTGACCTGATCCGTGTTCCTGAGTATAAACCGGGCAAGGAAGAGGCTACCAGGATAGAGTTCAGATCCCCTGACCCTGCCTGCAATCCCTATCTTGCCTTCAGCGTAATGCTCGCAGCTGGACTAGAAGGAATTGATAAAGGATACGATGTGCCTGATCCTATGGAAGAAAACGTTTATGAAATGACCGGTGCTGAGAGGCTGGAACGAGGTATAGGAACACTTCCCTCCAGCCTACTTGAAGCTATAATGCTTGCTGAGAAAAGCGAGTTAGTTCGCAAAGCACTCGGTGACCACATTTTCGACGCTTTTATCAGGAACAAGAAGATTGAGTGGGATCAGTATCGAGCGCAAGTCACAGACTATGAACTTAAGAGATACTTGCCTATTCTATGACTCTAGCAATCTCCGTATGGTAAAGCAAGGAAGGCTACGGTGAACAGGGGTACTCGACTGAGAGCAAGAACGTTAGATTCCTCACAAGACAAGAATGCGTACGGTCTGCACCAGTCCGAAAATTCCGTGTGATACTCCTGATGAAGATGACGGAGACAGATTGTATAAAAGGGAGAATAATAGGACCAGAATAAGAGCAACATAAGTATGATTTAGGAGTATAAGGATGTTCTGCAAGAGGAATTGAAAGCGATTGAGAAAGACAGTGAAGAAATCGGGAAGGGCTTCTAAACCTGCCATTCTTTTGTATTTTCCCTGAGTGGAAGACTAGGTCATGTCAAATGCTTCCGGAGCAGCACGTGTTTTGCCTGGATTTTTCATATCTTACAGGGCAGTTCATATTTCAATTGAGGCAAAAAGAAGCACCCGACTTCACAATCCTTATGAGCGGTTTGGCTATGGCGAGAAGCGAGCTCTATGGCAGGATTGATCGCCGTGTTGATAATATGATAGATAAAGGACTTGTCGGTGAGCTAAGAAGGCTCTTGGCAGTGGGCTACAGTCCCTCACTTCCTTCTATGTCGGGCATGGGCTATAAAGAAACAAGCCAGTTCCTTCGAGGCGAGATGTCCTTAGCTGAGGCTATTGATAGAATGAAGTGGGAGACTCAGCGCCTGGTTCGTCACCAATACGCATGGTTTCGCCTGAATGATGCGAGAACCCACTGGTTTGATGTTGGTAATTCAACGACAAAAGCGGGGAACTTGATAGGAGATTTCCATAATGAATTTCACTAAACTACAGGCTACAGGTAATGATTTTATCTTGGTGGACGCAAGAGGCGTAGAGAGGGACTGGTCAAGTCTGGCTGAGGCTGTGACTCAACGCCACTTCGGTGTAGGAGCAGATGGCTTGATACTGGTGGAAAATTCGGAGGTCGCTGATCTAAAGATGCGTATCTTCAACGTTGATGGCTCTGAAGCTGAAGCTTGTGGCAACGGGCTGAGATGTCTAGCCAAGTATTCTATTGAGAGAAGCATAATTAGCAAAGTCGTCTTCACCGTAGAAACGTTATCCGGGGTGAGGCAAGTCAAGGCCCATATGTCGGGGGACATAGTAAGCCAGGTCAGCGTAAGTATGGGTGTGCCCCAGTTCAAGGCTGACCGCATTCCTATACTACCTGCCGCTGCGAACTATGCTACAGTTGAAAGCCGAAGGAGGAGCCAATTCAACCGGATTTCGCGGTCAGCGTCTAGAGGTCTTCTGCAATCTCAACCGATATTGAACTATCCCTTGGTAGTAAAGAAAAGGAGATTGGCCTTGGCACTTTTGTCTATGGGCAATCCTCATGCGGTAAGTTTTATCTCAGAGCCAGTAGTAAGTTTTCCGCTAACTGAGATAGGTCCTGATGTGGAAAAGCATCCTCTATTTCCTCAGAGAGTAAATTTTGAGATAGCTAGAGTCTTGAGTGGGGGGGAAATTGAAGCTAGGGTTTGGGAACGAGGTGTTGGGGAGACCATGTCGTGTGGTACCGGCGCCTGCGCTGTAGCTGTGGCTGCTCAACTGCTCGGGTACAGTGGAAATCAGGTGGCTATAATACTGCCCGGAGGCCTGTTAACAATATTCTGGGATGGGGTAGGAGAGGTATGGCTAACTGGCCCGGCGGAGGAAATTTTCACAGGGGAATGGGCGCGTTAGTAACGGAGAAAGAGATCGTTAATTACGGTAGTCATGCTCTAGTATATAAACACTCACAAGGACCCATGAGAGCAAGGTAATGAAATTAGCGAGAAGACTTGACAGATTACCACCGTATCTATTTGTTGACATAAACCAACAGATAGCTAAGCTGAAAGCTAGAGGGGAGGACATCATTAGTTTTGCCATTGGTGACCCAGACATGCCTACTCCCTCTGGCATCATCGAGCATATGTGCCAGGCAGCGCAAGATCCGGTCAATCATCGTTATCCTGAGACTGCGGGCTTACTTGAACTCCGTCAGGCTATTGCTGACTGGTATGCAAAGCGCTTCGGCATCATTTTGAACCCAGAGGGAGAAATACTGCCACTTATCGGATCCAAGGAAGGGATTAGCCATATAGGCCTGTGCTTTATCGAACCTGGAGACATAGCTTTGGTACCTGACCCCGGATACCCGCCGTTTTCGATAGGAACTATGCTGGCTGGTGGGGAGCCTTATTTTGTTCCCTTAAAGGACGAAAATGATTTCTTGCCAGATTTTGATGCTATTCCTGGGGAAATAGCCGACAAGGCAAGGCTGATGTGGCTGAACTATCCCAATAATCCAACTGGAGCGACGGCTGAGCTGGATTTTTTCGAGAAGGCAGTTTGTTTTGCTCAGCGGCACAACGTAGCAATTTGTCATGATGCTGCCTATACAGAAGTGGCTTTTGAGGGTTATCGCCCGCCGAGCTTTCTGCAAGTACCGGGAGCCAGTAAAATCGGGATTGAATTCCACTCTCTATCTAAGACTTACCATATGACTGGATGGAGAACAGGCATGGTCGTTGGGAATGCCGAAATGATAGACGCTCTTTTTAGAGTAAAAACAAATGTAGATTCCGGGATTCCTCAGGCAATTCAATGGGCCGCGATCGAGGCATTGCATGGCTCTCAGGCCCATATCGCCGAGCACAACTCTATCCTGCAGCAGCGCCGGGATAAACTGATGCAGGCCCTAGCTAAGATAGGGCTAAAGGCCAGAACACCTAAGGCTACCTTCTACGTTTGGGCAAGAGTTCCGCAAGGCTATACCTCAATGACCTTCGCCAGCGAGTTACTTAATGAACTTGGCATTGCTGTTACTCCGGGTATCGGTTATGGGAAGCAAGGAGACGGCTATATCAGGTTTTCCCTGACGGTTACTGATGAGAGTCTGGAGCGAGGAATAAATCGCCTGCTAAGCTGGCGGCGTAGTTTCTGAACCAGTGCAAATGTGGTAATGCAGATTTAGGGTAACCGAGTCTTCTCTTCTGGTCTCATTCCTGTCAAGGCGCAGAGGCTTCACATGAGTTTATGCAGCTAACCGCCCCTTCTGCCGAATTCAGTCCTCTCATTTGTTTGACCTTCTGACGTAGTACATGAGATAGTGGTAGCCTCTAGAGGCTACCACTGTCTCATTGCATCTCTTGGTCCTAGGGTATGGGGAATACTGTTTCGCCTGTTACAGTTATGAACTCATGGTCGGAATAGATAACTGGAGCCTCCCATACCCACGGCTTATCTGTCTTCTGCCATTGCGTAAGACTAAGCGACCATCTGCTGGCCTGCCATTCCTCATCAAACTTCACACGGTGGCCAATTGTCATCAGATCGGTTTTGGCTAGACCCCGTTAATAGCATCTGCGTCAAATCCCTGCCCTGCGTGACGAGACACATAACAGCGTACCAGGAAGCTTAGACATGCTATTTCAAGCCATACAATAGCTGTCAGAACCTGACGGAAACGCCCGCCTTGTATAAGGAACCAAATCGGGTAAGGAGGGCAGGAATTCCAAACCTGAAGCCAGTTGGGTTAAAGTGAGGGAATACTGCGACAAATGTCAGCCTTGCAGGCCGACCATGTGTTAGTGGAACCGGGGGAGCCAGAAACGGGCATCTCACTTTCGGGAAACTCGGGTGATCGGGGCTGACACAGGGGGGGCGTCAAGCGTCGGATAACACGTTGTGGACTACGAATTGGGAGACAGTGGTATTAGCCGGGGTTTCCCTGTGCATGATGCGCTATAGTAGATTCTGGAGGCATCCTCCACTGTTAGAGCACGGTTTAACGCCTCGGTAAGGTTTCTACCTACTACTACAGGGCCATGATTACGGAGAATGATAGCCGGAACATCTTTGAGCCCCTGTACAACCATCTTTGCCATTGCTTCAGTTCCAGGTGTTACATATTCCGAGACCGGTATGGGCTTGCCGATGAGGAATATTTGCTCAACATGCACTAGGGGCACTTCATCATAGAGGGTAGCCAGAACATTGGCATAGGGCGAATGTGTATGGACTACTGCATTAACCTCATGAAATTCCTGGTAGACTAACAGATGAGTGCGGAGTTCCATCGAAGGTATTAGGGGAGGTCTTGATTCCACAACTTCACCCCTGGCATTGACTACCAGTATGTCCTGCCACAACAAAGTGTCATATCTAACATGAGAAGGCGTAATGGCAATCAGACCACTCTCCACATCCCTCGCACTTACGTTACCACCTACACCCATATTCCTTACCAGTCCGTTTGTATAGAGGTCCACGCATACCGCCCTGACTTCCTCTCTTAAGCTTTCTAACTTCATTGCTTTCCTGCGCTATCCCATAGCTGTACCAGGTTCTGTGAGGGAACCGAGAATGAGGGACTCATCAGCAACGACCAGAACGCGGTATTGTCTCACCGTATCATGCCTGATGTGCCTATTTCCAATAAATCATATACGTATATACCTGTGATGTCAAAGCACGCCTGACGGTACTATTAGCTGCCAGGTATGGCAGAGCTGTAACGTGCTTAGCCTGTCCGGCAGGCCTGTGTGGTAAGGAGGATACCGGCGGGTGACGGATTCAGAAATAGCGGCATTGAACCGTTGATTGCAGGGTTCAGCTCCTGGAGAGGCATGTAAGAATCCGCTATTTTGTGTAGCAGACGACATTCCGCCAGACCGTTGCTTAATCCTGTTGTGATCCGGTCTAACAGTTGATATAAGCAAATACAAAGGCACAGTCGCAACTACACAAGCCACACTGAAAGAGCACGCCTTTCCTCTTAGCGTTGAATGCACCATGCTTTTTCCTAAGAGACACATTCAGTAAAGCTGCCGATTGGTATTCCCGCCTAGAGGTCAGCAGCGGTGCCGAATGTGTTCTTATGAAGCCAGCTGAATGCCGGACGGGCCAGGCCCAATTCTCTTTTGCCTGGAAGTTCCGCTGGTACGCCCATCAAGACTATGGTGGCTAACTCGTGATCTTCGGGAATGCCTAAGAGCTTCTCCACCGCTATTTTGTGCTCCTCCCGAAAAATCGATATTTGGATAGCCAGTCCATCAGCGGTTGCCGCCAAAGCCATATTCTCGATGCACATCCAAGTGCTGGCTATGTTTTCGATATTCATCCACGGCTTCCTGCCGATTCCATGCCCTTTCTTATTGCAGACCGCAATCACCGTGCAATTACGATAGGAATTTTTCTGCCTGATAGCCCTGTCCAAAGCGAAAGGCTTTTTCAGAGTCTGCTGACAGAGCTGCTCAATGATTGTGGGGTCGTTAAGGACCATTTCGTCAAGGACCATTTTCAGGGTCTGCCGATATTTATGCTCAGCGATTCGTTCGATGATTTTCGGGTCATCAATGATGATAAATTCCCATGGCTGAATGTTTGAGGCGGAGGGTGCGCTCACGCCGGCAAGTAACAGTTTTCTCAGCTGATCTTCTGACAGGCCTTGCTTGAAGATGCGTACGCTTCTTCTCTTTTCAATCGCTTCATAAACCTCCATCTTGACCTCCCCGTTTACAATCTATGGATTATTGCTACCGAGTCTATGGCGCAGTACTGCACATTCGGCTTAAGTCTTATTGTAGGCCCATATTCATGATTGTTCAATATCAATCGTAGCGTTTTAAGAAGAGTCCAGGAATCTATCCGGGTAATAGCTTCAGGCGCAGGTTATGTTTATAGTAGGAGCAGGTTGATTGAAGTAGGCCAATATGAGCAAGACCTTCCACCACTGCAATCCAGATCAGGATTTTCTCATTTGTGCAATTAGCTCATCGTGCAGGCTCTTGTGGCTATGAAAGCCAACAAGTCTCAAGTCAACTTTATCTAGCCGCCATATTGAGGATCATTGACAACAAATGTACTCTAGTCTTTTGACACCATTACTTCGGTAGCTTCAATGATTGCTGTAGCCTGATCACCGCTCTTAAGCCCCATCTTCTCAGCGGAAACCTTGCTGACCAGAGAGACAATCTCGAAATCCCCTACGGATATGACTACCTCCGCCATGACCTGTCCCAGCTGGATAGTCTTTACGGTGCCTTTGAGTTGGTTACGTGCGCTTAGCATAGTCCCCTCCCTTCTTACCAGTCTCTAAAACAATATTATTACCACTCTTGCCTGCTGTCCAATGCATGACCGTAAGCTGGCAGCATTGCATTTCAGATAGCCTTTTCACAAGAACAGGTATGTCAGTTCATATTGCTAAGAGAAGAGAGGTTAACAGGGTGAGAGAAATGAGATTAACCAAACTATAGCCAGGGCGTCACAAGCATATTGAAAGTTCTGGACGATTGTTCATAGCTAACGGCGGATGAAGGCGGGTATCCTCCGAATCTTGCCCTTAACGTTTACGCAGGCCAGGACACTCGAGCCATCAGCAAGGATTGTTCCATCAGACGAGCGGATAAGTCGGTACGCATGCTGAATCTTGCTGGCGTCTACGCCCGTGCAAGTTGTCTCAAGTTGTAGTCTTTCGTCATACCTTGCAGGCAGACGATACTTTATGTGCAACTCCACAACAACAAAGAATACCTGTGCCTCTTCAAGGTCCTTGTAAGCAATGCCGTTAGCCCGCAAAAGCTCCGTGCGGCCCATTTCAAACCACACTGGATATACGCTATGGTGAATCACCCCTCCCTGATCGGTCTCAGCATAGCGAGGTGTGATGCTTATCACATGGCTTTGGATATCGCTTCGCTTGGGCAAATTCATTCCGCACCCTTGCAAAGTATACCATGATTAGGCTCCTGCGGTTCTCTTAATTCGGTGGCGGTAGCCATTATCAATTCTTGCGCCGGGAGTCGCCTTATCAGATATGAGGTATGAGGCTAGATAGGACTATAATGTTAGATACACACTATGTAATTGATGGTGACTGGTTGTATTGGAATGGATGGGTGCGTACAACAAGCGAGAATAGGAATGGGTATTTGAATTTCAAATGCTGTACATACTCAAGCCATTCACTAGCCAGATGGTCATACATCCTTCTTATGTCACCAGCTAGGTGGTCTAAGTCCTTGTCTGACAGATCATCAAGGGATGACCTTGCTTCCAGCTCTTCATCAAGATGCGTGACTGCCCACAGTAAATCAGTAAATCGGTCATGCTCCAGAAGGCTGGGGTTCTGCAGCAGCGTCAAAAGGAACTGTCTCTTACCCGACAACAATTCCTTAAGCTGGCCAAGATCGAGACTGCCGGCGTTCATGTCAATCGGAAGCTTATAGGCGAAAGTGCTAGCTTTCTTGAAGTCCTTCTTTGTCCAGGTTCCTGTTACATTAAGATTTGAAGCGATCTCTTCTTTATTATTGAAATTTTCAAGAAGACTCTGGAGGAGGTGATTCCCGACTTCGCTGAAGAAAACACCTGCCACCATATTTAGCTTCTCCAATTTTGACTGTCTCTCCCGGCGAGTCAATAAGCTTTCGATTACGATAACAACAAGGAAGACCTCAAGTGGTAGGAATGCCAGATCGCCAACCAGATATATCAATATGTGGTGGACATCCCGGAAGATTAGGTAGTGAGCAAAATAGATTAGCCCAGAGGCTATAACGAATATGGCAGCAATGGTAATAACGAAAGAATGGCGTTTTAACATTAGCTTAGCGCACTCTTGCTATATTAGCAGATTGCTTTCCCTTGTGCGCATATTTCTCTCTGAAATGATAACCGTTACACAGCTCCTGCAGAATACCTTTTCAGATGCAGAGTCTGACTCAAAAGGATTCTTCTTCTTGGTTTATTGTCTTCATTATCCGTCTGCGAGTCCGGAGGGGACAATAGAGCTACTCCCAAAAATATCTGAATTTGTCTTTTCCTCCGACGGGACTCATTGTAAATCGTCAGCACAAATGGGACACAATTGAGATAGGATTTAACGGACACTCAGGGGCTTGCTTCACGACAGGATATCTTGTTTTCTCCTGCCAATTTGGCCGCTTCCTGGCGGAATTCCCGGGTGTACCTTCCTTTTGGAATATCTTTCAAGCTTACAGCTGCGCCGTTCTACTCTATCTGACTCTGGCGTTCACTAAAACCACTCTGGATATCCTATCAAATCATTCAGACCAGTGATGAACTGTACCCTATAACGCTGGTCTCAGGACTATAATCTGATGGTTTTCCGGTAGCTTTCCATGTTTGAATTCCACTTCACTGGTACTAAGCTGACTTACGTTTTCCCTTCCTGCAAGGAATTCATGCACTCCAGCTAACTTGAAGCTACATTTTTCATTGCTGAAGTGTACAGGTATAGCTACCTTTGGCATTAGCTGGTCATAGACCTGATTAGGGATATCGGAGTTGATGAGATATTCAGCCCAACCGGCTTCATGCCTTTGCCCCGCTTCATTGATGATGAACTTACGTTCTCCCGTCGGCAAGAGCAACCCCACAGCGAGCAGAAGTATATCTATCCTGCCTAATTCAGCCTTTTGCTTGTCGCTAAGCTTGTGGCCCAGGTCGCCGGAATGGCAGATGCTTAGTCCGTCAACTTGAAAACAGACTATAGTATTCTTGCCCAACAAATTTCCCTCAACGTCGTCGTGAAAGCAAGAGATACCCTTAAATTCGATTCCCTTGCTCATTACCCTAGTGCCTTTTCCAATTTCGGCTCCTCTAATTATCTCAGGATGACCATGAACTGCAGCTACGTTATTATGGTCAGGGTGTTCATGAGTCACGACAACAATATCAGCCGATTCCGTAATCTCACCGTAAGATAATAAGCCCCCTGGTACAATATCATAGCCTGGTTTATACGGATCAGTTATTATCTTTATTCCTGATTCTGAAGTAATAAGCACAGATGCATGTCCCAGCCATTTAATCTTCATCGGCTAGTCCTCCTTATGAGCCACCAATTTGTAACCCTTTCTGGACGGAGTTCATCATAGCCTAAAACAGCAGGAATGTGAATTTGAAGGCTTGATTGTCCGATTATTGCTGAATATATGCACTTCTTAGAGAACCACCCGGCCACAAGCCGCTAGCCTGATGCTATGTCCTTTCCCTTTTGCGGCGTTGGAAGCGTTCCGATAAGATTCCGTTTCTTATAGCCGCAAAAGCAGGGGAGAGAGATAGATTCCCGCTGCGGGGGCAAGACCAAGAAGGCGTATGCTTATAAGCGGATTGTGCTGGCTGACCACACAGGTAACACCGGGCTGCCCATCTTAGCAAAGTCTCCTTTCAATATAGTCATGGGAAGAAGATAGGCGAGAGTTCGGAGTATCTGATCCGGCGAGTGCGGCTAAGTCTACCGAGTTCATGCTGGAGGCGGCAAGAGCAATATGAATTGAAGCACTGGCCCCTGTGAAAGAGGCTTCGGCAAGTGAAAATTTCGAATCATATGTGCCGGCTACTTCAAGGAATATAATAAGTGCCAGTGCCCGGACTATGCAATAATATGCCAAAAGAACAGTGCTGAAATGAGGAGGTGAGGCCTTGATAAAATCCACTTTTTATCTCAGCCCCGGCGGTGACCTGCCACAGCAGGTCAATACAGATGAGCTAAGCAATATTGTGGCTGTGGGTAAGGGGGTCTTATGGGTAGATATAGAGGACGCCACGAATGAAGACGCAAAGTTGTTATACAATGTGTTCCATTTTCATCCGCTTGCGGTAGCTGACTGTGTTAGTAAGAATATACACCCACCTAAAATAGATGATTTCGATGACTATCTGTTTATCATTGTGCATGGCATCAACTATAACATCGAGTCCGATGTGGAAGAGACCACAGAACTGGCTCTCTTCCTGAATAGAAATTATTTGGTCACCAGCCATGGTGTGCCCTTGAGGGGAGTCTCGTCTGTGTTGAGTCGTGTTCAAACGGACGCGCACTCAATGCGCAGAGGGGCTGATTTCCTGGCTCATGATGTCATTGATGCGGTCGTAGATAACATCATGCCCACTGTTGAGGATATGGACGACAAGAGCGATCAGCTCGAGGCTGAGGCACTTGATAACCCCAAGAGACAGACACTGGCATCCATCATGCAGCTCAAGCGCAGCATACAGGCTTTGGAGCGGGTTATATTGCCTCAGCGGGAAATAGCAAATAGCCTCAGCCGTGGCGACTATGACTTGATAAGCAATACGGCACAAATCTATTACCGCAATATTTATGATCATCTCGTGCGTATGGAGATACTGATTCAGGGGCTCAAAGACATGGCGGAGAGCGTGCTGAGCACCTATCTTTCTTCAGTATCGAACCGTATGAACGAGGTGATGAAGCTTCTATCCATAGTGGCTGCCATATTCCTGCCGTTGACTCTGCTAGCTGGAATCTACGGCATGAATTTCGCTAATATGCCGGAGCTTCAGTGGCATTACGGATATTTTGCCATATTGATTGCAATGGTCGTGATAGCTGTATCGCTGGTAGTCTACTTCAGAAGGAGAAGGTGGCTTTAGAGCAAGCGTCGGGCAGATATTTAGCAATCCAAGTTTCTGTAGGCAAGTGATGACTTAAGGACATCATCGTAGGTCTTGGTAGATGTGTAGCGCTTATTATAATTGGCAAATTTGTCGTCGGGTTGTTTATTGCTACCGCCACAGCCGGTTAAGCCTATCCTCATTGAAGTGCCGACGGTTGATGGAATGCTCTACCGGGATAATTCTGGAGCGAAGAAGAAGGATGGGGAACCGGATAATACTGACCGACAAGCAAAATGTAGGTCTTCTCTTGCAGCTGCCGGCTGGAGTCTCTATAATGGGCCTGGCAATAGGAGTTGAATTGAAAGGGGAGACGTAGATGGAAGAGAAGCTGTCGCAAAAGGCTTACAGGCTGGGTAAGGAATATGAAATGGTCTACACGGGCTGCAGCCAGTGTGCAGTAGCCGCGCTGCAGGATGCCCTTGGCATCAGGAATGATGATATCTTCAGAGCGGCCAGCGGGCTGGCTGGGGGTGGCTGTGCAACTTGCGACGGTAGCTGTGGAGCTTATGCGGGGTGTATTATGGTTCTGAGCTCTCTGATAGGCAGGGAGAGGGACAAATTCGACGACTTAACCAACATGCTCCCGGATTCCAAAGCCTTTAAGCTGTACCGGATGTTCCGGGACAAATTTATTCAGGAATATGGCTCGGTTATCTGCCGCAATATTCAGACTAAAATGCTGGGGCGCCCTTATTACTTCGTTGACCCAGATGATTGGGGCAAGCTCTTGGCCGCCGGCGGGCATGGTGAGAATGGCTGCCCGGTAGTGGTGGGAAGAGCCGCGCAGTGGATGGTAGAGATTATAGAGGGAGCGGGTCTGCTTTAGCCAAATCAGCCCCTCTTTCAGGTACGAAGGGCTGGCCCCGTTATACGCCCGACACCCAATCACCAAAGAGCTGAGGCTCTGCCTAAGGGCCGTCGCTCTGGCGCTTTCTCATCTTTTCGGCTTACTGCTATATGGCCATTGCATCAGCTTCATGAGAGAAGGCCTGGACAATCCGCTAGTGAAACCGGATAGCTATTCCCCGACCGCGCTGCGGACAGATAAACCGGGGCAATCGCTGCTGGCACCTGCGTGAATAATACCAGTATGGCGTTTACGCAGAGATAGACGATAAGATGGCTGTGGAAAGCACTCTTTTCCTGAACGGTCCTCAAGTCTCACTCCTCTGATGTATCTAGTAAATGCAGTGTCCCGTTTATGTTCACGTTCAGACCGAAGCTGGAATTCTGTTGATAATTGGCTGACAGACTGAATGAAACTGGTTAATACCGGTTGACATTCTACGCAAAAGGCGGGTTTCTCTTTATTCACACAATCGTTCCATTTTGAATGTGAAAGGAACTCTGGGGCAGCCAGTCGCAATTCAACTATGCGCCGCCAGTGACAGTTGTGACGGGCCCTGTGCAGACTATGGGCCTCATCGTGACAAGAATGTTTAAGAATATGGCCGGCGAATCGGCTGAAGCAGAGACACAGCTATGCCAGAAGGTCCTCGGGCCACTGTCTGAGCTCGACACGGCTTTGATTGAAAAGACTCAGTCTAATTTGCACCGGGTGATCCACGATATCCCTTTGACAATTGCGCTCGACCTTTGTCAAAATGGCATTATCAGGATACAAGTGGCGTCTTGGTAGCGAGGGATTGATTGGATTCCATCACGATTACACCCTGGATCGAGTTGGACATGGTGATTCGGCTTATCATAGCCGCGGTAGTTGGAGGAATCATAGGCTATGAAAGGGAGAGTGCAGAAAAGCCTGCTGGTCTTCGAACTCTCATTCTTGTTTGTGTAGGAGCGGCTCTTTTCACGATGGCCTCTGTGAGTTTCGGTTTGATGAGTGATCCTTCGAGGATCGCGGCGGGGATAGTGGTGGGAGTTGGCTTTCTGGGAGCTGGCACAATTATCCATGGAAGAGGGGGAATAGTGGGACTCACCACGGCAGCAGGCATCTGGGTGGTAGCTGCTGTTGGCATGGCGGTGGGGGCCGGGCTTTATCTTGTAGCCGGGGTGACTACAGTCATAGTTGTCATTGCGCTCCGCTTGCCCAGGTTGCCGCACTCTCACCGTTGAATTCTTCTGTATTCCTTCTTGGTAGTCGCAGCATAAAGGTTAGCCTGGCAATAGACGACAGCGAAATAAGTGCTGGCTGAAGTTGGAGAGATCCCTATCTCTGTAATCCGGTGAGAACTCCTGGCTGGCTTCTCTTCCCTGCTACTATTACCACAAAACCGGCGTCTCGAAAAAAGCCCGTTCGCGGTACTTCTGGCTCTTCTATCGTCCCTGGTTTCTGAAAGAGGGTCGAAACGGTTTGTTCATGCGAGAAACCAGCTTCTTCCAGCAACGCTAACACGTTGTTATAGTCGTAGAAGCTGGCGTATTTATAGAAACGGTGTCCCTGCCTCTTCTTCCGTTCATAGAATTTGCCCCATGGACTGTCCTGTAATACCAGACCCAGCACTATCTTTCCCGCAGGTACCAGAACGCGGTAGGCCACCTTCAATACATCCGGCACTGAGTCAAGAAAGCACAACGTGACTATCAGAAACACCGATCCAAAGGACTCTGCCTTAAAGATTTGCTGCTCTCCTCTACTCAGTAAGACGGCAATTCCCCGCCTGCTAGCCATCTGCAGCAGCCTTGCAGATGAATCAATCCCTGTATCTATTCCCAGAGCTTGAGCGAAGCGACCGCTACCTACCCCCACCTCGAGCCATGGTTTTGGTAGAGAGCCGGACAGCTCCTGGAAAGCTCTTAACTCGGTGGCGAAAATAACTCTTCCCTCGCCCTCAAACCAGCTATCATAGACTTGCGCCAGTCCATCAAACAGTGCCACTTTGCTGGAGAAGTCTCCTGTCGAAAGCTCTGGTTTTGGAGACAACCGTTCTTGATCAGACATTCCTCTCATCTTGCCTTTTATTCACAGATAGATTCTATAAGCCTGCCGCATTCAGCTTTTCTCTTGCCCTTTCTGACCCATGATATGCCTAAAGCCGTATTTCTCGCAAGCAGGGTTACAGGGGAAGTTGAGTGGTATAACAACCGTTAGAGCAAGCGGAACAGACTTATTCATGAGCAGGTTTTGGAGGGGTAGTTCTTTCCCATTTGATCGGATATCAAATTCAGGTGCCGTCGCCACGTTACTCAACTGACAAATTGTTGTAGAATAAATGCGGTCTGAAGAAGCGAGGCGTTTCGATCGAGGCGGCATGGGTATTGCGCACAGTCTGATACTATCATATTTCCTGGGTAGTATTCCTTTTGCATATATTATTGGTCGGCTGAAGGGTGTGGATATCAGTACGGTTGGTGATCATAATGTTGGAGCATTCAACGTATTCCGCCACGCCGGGCTGGTTGCAGGGGCAAGCACGCTGGCTGCTGATATAGGTAAGGGGGCGTTAGCCATCGTGCTCACCAGAGCCCTGGCTGGAGGAGGGCTGATAGTACTCATTGCTGGAGGCGTTGTTGTTGCCGGGGATATTTGGTCTCCCTTTCTGCGTTTTCGAGGGGGTAGGGGTGTCGCAACTACGATTGGCGTTCTCCTCGTTCTGCTTCCCAGGGAGATATCCATTACCCTTGGATTAGCTGGCATATCACTATTGGTTACCCGCCACTCCATCTGGTGTACTGTGGTGCTGTTCGTCCCAGTGCCCTTGCTGTGTTTGCTTCTTGGGGAGAGTCATTTACTATTGGCGTACTCCATGGCTCTACCCTGTCTGTCAGGCGTGGCTCACTGGATGAGTACACGCCATCTGCCGATGGAAGCACAGGCAGAAGCCAGGAGGTTCTGGATATCACCAGGGAGAGGCTATAGGCGGTAAAGCAGCGATAGAGTTCGCCGTCTGTCCATAACGAAACGGGCTCCATCTTTGTGTTGAGGAGAGCACTGGTATCAGGCACAGTCAGTCATACGACCTATCTTCCTAATTACAGTGCTCCAGAGTCTACGCTGCTCCAGATCTTAAACAAGAGATCTGGGCTATCTTTCTCAAAAGCCTTGCCACTGGACGAAAGCATCGAGTGATTCGCGACTACGTTTGAAAGTATTGAGCAGGGCTTCGGTTTTAGGATAG
>CAYMVL010000043.1:0-119003 GCA_964394145.1 uncultured Dehalococcoidales bacterium
AGATATTCCAGTGGTGTGAGGTATCCCAGCGCCTGGCTGGGACGAACAGTATCATATACTACTTCCCACTTCAGCAGAGCTCGATTTAGCTCTGGCAGAGCAAAGCTGGTATCCGTTACCTCATAGAACTCCTCGGTGCGTGTTCTTTGCGCTCCCTCTACGTGGAATGGCATTCGCTCTAAATCCCACCAATTCTTTAGCCTCATATTCCTGGGGTTTCCTTATTGCATAAGGCCGTTGTATTTGCCTTGCTAATCAACTCTGCTGGATAAGCCGGCTGTCTTACATGCCCAGGGCGATGAGAGCAGCCCTCCCAAATCTCTAAGTGCCCGGGCTTGTAGCGCTCCTTACCTCGCTAGAAAGTCTGAGGGGATATATCAAAGTGACGACCATAATGCAGCTGTCTTAGTACCCTTTCATAACCCATATATCTGTCTCTCATCTATCTGGACCATATCAACTCCTGTGGTGGCTGACCACACCATCTTTACCTTTGAGCGCTTCAATGTTAGAATTGTGTGGGGATCGCATGTCAGGACACTCCAAGTGGGCACAGATTAAGCGGCAGAAAGGTGTAGCCGATGCCAGACGGGGGCAGCTATTCACAAAACTCGCTAGAGAAATCATGGTGGCAGTGAAGCAGGGTGGGCCTAACCTGGAAAACAACTTCCAGTTAAGATTGGCAGTGGAGAAAGCCCACGATAACAACATGCCATCAGAGAACATCCAAAGAGCCATAAAGCGTGCCACCAGCGGAGCCGAAGCTTCCGACCTGATCGAGATGACGCTTGAAGGATACGGGCCAAACGGTGTGGCAGTTTTAGTGCAGGCCTTGACCGATAACCGTAACCGCACGATTCAAGATGTGCGTCGTCTCTTCACACGGCACGGTGGCAACTTAGGCGAGAGTGGCTGTGTAGCGTGGCTCTTTGAAAGCAGAGGAGTGGTTACGGTGGAAAGCAGCAGTTCGGATTCAGAGCAGCTAGCTTTGCAGGCCATCGATGCTGGCGCGGAAGATGTCAAGGCAGAAAGAGACTACATCGAAATCTATACCCAGCCGCAAGATATGGAAGGCATAAGGGAGATAATCGGCAAAGGGAGGCATGTAATCGCGGCGGAGCTCTCTCTGGTGCCTAGGAACACAGTGTTGTTAGATGAGAATAAAGCAGTCCAGACCCTGGATTTTCTTGACCGCATAGAAGAGCTAGATGATGTACAGCGTGTCTTCTCCAACATTGATTTCTCTGAGGCTACTTTAGAGAGACTGAGTAGTCAAACGTAATATAATGCGCATTCTAGGCGTCGACCCTGGAACCGTGAATTTAGGCTACGGGATAGTAGATAGCGATGAACAAGTACGTCTGGTGTGCAGCGGGGTATTAAGCTTCTCTCCCAAAATTCCTATCGAGGAGAGGCTGCGGGGGCTTTACGCCAAATTAAGCGAGATTATCGTCGAGCATAAGCCTGATGAAGTGGCCATCGAGGAGCCCTTTGTAGGTCGAAATGTCCGTTCGGCCCTATCAATTGGAAGAGCAGAGACAGTAGCTATCCTGGCTGCGGCCAATCAGAGATTACCCGTTTGCTATTATTCCCCGGCCGAGGTTAAGCAGAGTATAACCAATTACGGGGGAAGCAATAAGGAGCAAATACAGGAAATGGTGAGAATCCATCTTGGGCTCACCCAGCCACCCCAACCCAGCGATGCTGCGGATGCTCTGGCTGTTGCCCTTTGCCATACTCAGCGAAGTAGTTTCAACCAGTGGCTCGCCGATAGACGTTAATATGATAGCCACTATAGAGGGGATCTTAGAATACGCCGGTGTTGACTCAATTACCGTCAAGATAGGTGGCATTGGCATTCAGGTACATGTGCCCGCCTCGTCTCCAAGCAGGTTCGGGGGTAAAGGCAGCCATGTGTCTCTTTATACCCATCTACAGATCAGAGAAGACACCATTTTTCTTTACGGCTTCACTTCCAGCGAGGAACTGGATTTATTCAAGAACCTCATCTCTGTCTCCGGAATTGGCCCCAAGACAGCCCTATCATTGCTCTCCAGTCTGAGCGTTGAGCAACTGACTATGGCGATTACAAGCGGCAACGCTGAGCTCATCAGCCAGGTGCCTGGAATTGGTAAGAAAGCAGCCGGCCGCATTATCATTGAGCTACGGGGCAAGTTGGAAAGGGAGTGGCCTGAGACTGGCCTGTCTCTAGCTCCAGAGGATGCCGATGCCATAGCTGCACTGACTAACCTCGGCTATTCCCTGATGGAAGCCACACATGCCATCTCCCGTGTGCCAAACGCTGCAGGGCTAAGCCTAGAGGAGAAGGTTAAGACGGCACTGCAGCAGATAACGCGGAGTTGAGATTGATTTTGGGTTCATATCAGAGCGAGATTTCTAAGGAATTTGTCCTTGAGCCAGTGAGTTCATCAATGCAAATCCGGGAGAGTAAGCTTCTCCTTGACTTGCTGCTATGAGCTTCAGCACAACTGAGCTTTCAACCTGTCTATCGGGAATGTTCCAGTATACCCGCAGAAGTAAATCTTTTTCCTGTGCCGACAACAGCCTGAAACCGTGTTTCTCATAGAATCGTATAGCCCAAGTTGCGTCGGCCCAGGTACCCACCAGTATTTCAGGCGTCCTGGCTAAGCTCGTGAGATGCCTCAGTAACCTGCTGCCTATTCCCTTCCTCTGGAGCTTAGTTGCCACATAGGTGTGCCTGACGAGTGTGCTATCCTTCACAAACTGAATACCACCCACCGCAACAAGCGTATCATCCTCTTCCCAAACAAAGAACTTAACGCCGGCTTCAATTTCACTTTCTAGTTCCCCGGCAGATATGTACGGCTGCTTCCATCTGTCATCTGGTATCACTCCCCTGTAAGCCTGGGCAGCATCATTTATGACACTCAGTATGTTGGAGAAATCTGAAGGCAAAAGACGGCGAATCATTAGCCCCCTTTCAGCTGCAAAGCAACGCCCACCCCGGCGGGCGCTGCCTTATCATCTCTCCTATGGCCCTTCTGCATCAGCCAGCATGGCCATTACAGGCCGACCCCACTCGTATTCATATGGGTATTCTGAACCAACATGACAACTCTCTCAATGGACGAGAAATCGCGTTTCCCCAATTGCAGTTCGGAAAGCAGGGGCAGGACCTCCAGAATCTGCCTCTTCCAGCTAGCGCTCACTCCGCAGGATTTCCTCCAGGTTCTTAGCCTGTTCTATCCGATAAGGTCCAATCCTCATGCGGCGGACTTCTAATACAGTGGCTCCGACCCCCAATTTCTCTCCAACATCATGAATCAGGCTTCTAACATAGAAACCTGAGGATACGTCGCAAGCCAGAGTGAAGTAAGGGAACTCGAACTCTTGAAGCTCCAGAGAATAGATGCTCACCTTTTGGGGAGACAAATCTACAGCTATTCCACTTCTGGCCAGCTGGTAAGCCTTTCGTCCCTCCGTCTTCTTAGCAGAAAATGCAGGAGGAACTTGCCAGATATCGCCGCCAAATTCGTCTAGCGCGTTTTTCAGTTCCTCCCTGGTTACCTTTTTATCGCTACGTCGCAAGACTCTCCCTTCGGAGTCAAAGGTATCGGTCTCTAGACCCAGAATTGCTTTGACCTCGTAAGACTTGTCTAGCTTGATAAATAAGGAGGCATCTTTTGTGCGTTTGCCAGTAAGTATAATCAACAACCCGGTGGCTAACGGGTCTAGTGTGCCGGTGTGACCCGTCTTTTGCCCGAACTTCCTTCTTATCCGCTGCACCACTTGGAATGAGGTAAGTCCTTTAGGTTTGTCCACAAACAAGACATCATCCATCCGCATAATTATATAGAAAATTATAAAACAAAATCAGGCTCTAGCATAAGTTAACCAAGTAACTTCTATGGCAGGGCCGAGTTCGAATCAACTAACTCCGTTCGATTGGGGAGAATTCCGAACACCTCTGTGAAGAGCAGAATCAACGGACGACTTGCGCCATTACCATGGCACCCCGAAAAGCACAATTACCAAACCCAGTACAAGCAACACAATGCCCAAAGCCAACAGGCCGATCAATAACTTCTTATTCATTGCTGACACTCCTTCGAACAGGCAGCTTTCTCATAATAACAGAACGAAAAGACAAAGAAAAGGATTAGGATACGTCAAAGAATTTGTAGCCCGACAATCCAAGAACCTCAGGAGAATTCTCTTGTTTGGTTAGGGTAGAGGTTATTTTAAGGCCGGGTTTGCTATCTCTACTGAGCTCGGCACCTGATATGTTAACATATCTCTACCAGTGACTCCCCAACCGAGATGTCAGGATGCATTAAGGTTAAGAATAAACTGGAGAGGAGGACGAATAGTGTACACAAAGATTTTGACCAACGAAGTGATGTCCACAGTATTGCCCAAGAATTTTCCCAAGCAGAAATTAAGCCAACCTGAATACAAGCTCAAATTAGAAAAGGATGTCTACGTGACCATGAGAGACGGCGTTCGGGTTGCTGTCGATGTTTACAGGCCCGATGCCCCGGGGAAATTTCCAGCTCTTTATGCCTCGTCTCCTTACCAGAAGAATCTGGTATACCTACCACAGCTGCCCCAGATTCATATGCGCGAAACCAATGATATAGAGTGGTTTGTCTCAAGGGGCTACTGCTATGTTCACGCCGATATACGGGGATGTGGAGTGTCTGAGGGATTATGGCAATTTCATGGCGAGAAAGAACGGGATGATCACTACGACCTGATCGAGTGGATAGCTAGACAGCCGTGGTGCACCGGCCGTGTTGGTATGATTGGCGAGTCCTATTATGCCTGGACTCAGTGGGCTGCTGCAGCAACTCAGCCTCCCCATCTGGTGACGATCGTTCCCTTTGATGCCGGAGCAGACATGTACCGCGACGTCGTATACCATGGAGGTATACCGGCTATGGGTTTCTTGTCTGCCTGGCACTTCGACCTGCGCGCCAATCATCTCTGGGCACTGCCACAGCATCAACCTGATACCATGCGCTGGGACCTATCATACAATGTGTTACTACACCCGACTTACGATGAGTTCTGGCAGGTGAGAAACCCCGATTTCAAAAAGATCAAATGTTCAGTCTATAGCATAGGTATCTGGCATAAAGTGTGTTTCCACCTGCGTGGCAATATCAGAGGGTATGAGGAAGTTGAAAGTCCTAAGAAGCTCCTGGTCTGTCACGGTGATTTTGAAGGCGACGAGATGGCTATCTTCAATTCATGGGAGATCAGGTTGGAAATGCTGCGCTGGTATGACCACTGGCTAAAAGACAATGACACCGGAATTATGGACGAACCACCCGTGAATCTCTTTATAAGAGGTGATGAGAGGTACCGCAAGGAAAATGAATGGCCTATCAAGAGGACTCAGTACACCAAATTCTACCTGAATGAGGGGCCTGTTGATGCAGCGCGCTCCCTGAATAATGGTGGCCTTTCACCAGAAGAGCCTACTCAGAACGGGAGCTCCTTTGAATACGAGTACCCGAACCCTGATTGGACTCAGTTCTCTGGGTTGGGCACGGCCATTCTGGACAGGGGACTGCCAAATCCAACGGCCAGGATTTTGACATTCACATCGGATCCGATGGCAAAAGATCTCGAGATTACTGGCAGTATAGTCCTTATCCTCTATGCATCGTCTACGGAGAATGATCAGGAGTTTTGCGTCAGGCTGGTGGACCAGTTTCCGGATGCCGAGCAACATCCAGACATCCTCCCGCCAATGGGCAGGATGCTGACGCGAGGCTGGCTGAAGGCATCTCACCGGGAGAAGGATGAAAAGTTGAGCAAGAGCTATAGGCCCTATTATACACACACGAATCCGAGACCAATAGAGCCGGGCAAAATATACAAGTATGAAGTCGAAATTTGGGCCACGAGCAACGTCTTCAAGCAGGGCCATCGGATCCGTCTTGACCTTGCCTGTACCGACTCAAATGCTTTCGATTATGGAGGCCATGCTTACGGGATAAAGTATGGCAAAGATACAATTTATCACGATAGGGAGCACCCATCACATCTAATCTTGCCGGTCATTCCCAGGTAAGTCCAGGCAGCAAGGAAGAGACCTGAGAGTTTCCGCAACCTTGTAAACCGGGCAAAGCTGTCCCCGAGGTGGCCCGAAACCGGGGGCTTATTTATGGCTGACTAGCAGAGATCCCGGACAATGGCGCTTAAACCCATCCACCTAAGGTAAAGCCGCTTGCAGAGGTTATGATCAAGACTCAAGCAGAAAGTGCCGACGTCATCTGTAATATCATCTGCGCCAACCTCTCGCCTGAGGCTTATGTTGCCAACAAACGAAACCAGGGAGCCCGAGAACATATTAAGGCAAAGGCCCAGATAAGCTGCTATATGTACCAGCCGAAGTCGTTGACCGCTCTGGTCATTGCCTTCACATTCTCTACAGGGGCCATCGGTGGCAGTTCACAGCCAGGCGCAAAGATGTAGCCCTGCGACAGCTTCATGCCTTCCTGAACATTCTTCTTGGCGAGTTCGTAGACTTCCTCCGGTGTACTTGTCTGGATAAGCGCGGGCTCCAGATTGCCCACAATGATATCATTAGGGAAGTACTCAGCCGCTCTTGCAAGAGGAACCTCATGACCAAAAGTGACTAGCCCGGGGTCCCCCATCGGAATCTCCGCCCAGTAAGGCAGGTTAGCATTCTGCTCACCGCAGATATGCATAAGAAAAGTCTTGTAGCCCATAGCGAGTATTCTTTCGTGAGTTTCCTTGATATAGGGCAGGGCAAACTCCTTGAACTGCTTGGGTGAGATTATCTGATTAGCTGCACCGGGTTCACCACCGAAAAGTGCTACGCCTTCGGTTCCGAAGTTATCCTTCCAATATTGCGCTAGCTCAACCAGAAAGTCCGTAGCCGCCCGAAGTAATCGGTGAGCGGCTTCAGGCTTCTTTATCATCCACCTGGTAATCATCTCTACGCCGGCAATATTACATGCCACGTTAAATGTACCCTCTATATGAGGGACCAGCCTGAATGGCTCGTTATCAAGCCTTTCTTGCACCACCAGTTTGCTGAACTCCATTTGCAAGGGAACAATGCCCGCGTCTTTGACATCAGGCATTTTGAGATTCAGAGCATCCTCCACCGTCTGGACCGAGCGGCTCGTAACCATCGGGGACTGAGCGAATCGACCGCTGGGCCACCGCATTTCCCCACCAAACTCCCATCCCCCGAAAGAGGCATAGCCTATCATCGGCATAAACAACCATCCAAGGTCCCGGCAAGTCTTCTTGTGGGCTTCATAGCTCATCTTGGGATTATTATAAGCGTCGGCAACGGTAATACCCGCATAAACTGTAGTGAAACCGAGGGCAAACGGCCAGATAGGAACTCGATCCGGTCTCTCGCGTCGAAGCAGTGCTTCAACCCTTTCCCTATCAGTCATAGTACCTTTCTTATCTGACATAATATCACCCCATTTATGTATTTTCCCGAGCTTTTAACTTGGCACTTAGTAGCTAAGTGTTCCAGAGTCACCCCCTCTCCAATCCCATATACCAGGCCCCTCAACATCAGAGATATTTGTATCTAACGATGATATTGTAGTCGCTTTCCGTATCTGCGTCAATTCATCCGACGATAAAGGGATAACAAGCGCAAGCACCACTTTCGTCGGCGGATAACGCTGGAAATTTATGATATTGGCCCCTGGTTGAGAGCCATACTTGAAGTGGCTCTATGACCACTATTGGGACTCACTGTATCACACAGCCATGTCCTCGTCCCGCCTTGCCCAGCAGCCGAATCAGGATAGGGCTAGCACTCAAGCGTTGCCAGCCCTATCCTGTAGCTCGCCCTAATCGTAAGGGATAGGGAATAATAACTCGGAGTCTATGGGTATGAAGTCGTGGTAAGAAGCCACCACCGGACTCCACCATTCACCTGTCCCTTCAGCCTTCTGCCATTGGTTAAGGGCAATTGGTGCCCGACTGCACTGTGTCGCCTGTTCAAATACCACACGATGTGTAATCGTCATCAGGTCGGTTTCCCCTATAGCTTTGTTAACTGCATCCGGGTCAAGCGTGCCTGCCCTTTCAATGGCATCGAACAATACCTGGCCGCAGGCATAGCTCCATCCAATAGACTGGTATAAGGTCTCACCGGTATCTTCATGCCACCTCTCATACAGGGATTGTGGAGTTGTACCCCCGATGCCAGGGGAGTCCTTGTATGTCGGCATCCAGTTTTCTTCTACCGAGACGCCATTTGGCAGGTCACCACCCCAGGCTACCACATCCTTACGGAAAACTGCTGCTTTGGAGGCAATAACAAATGTGGGCTCGAAGTCCTGGGTATTACATTGCCTCCATAGATTGCCAAAAACGGGGCCGGGACAGTTGCCTATCATTACTTGAGCATCGGCGTTCTTCCAACGTGATATGATGCTGGTAAAGTCGGTAGTGTCACTCGGGAAGATACCAAGCTTGTCTTCTACACCGACGATTTCATAACCCCAACCCTCTAGTGTGTTAGTCAATAATGCATAAAAAGCATTGCCATCGGGGTCATCCGAGCCAAAGAGTGCCACCTTCTTGTTGGTCTGAGTCTGATCCAACCCGGCTTTGAATCCATCTACCAGAGTGTATCCTGGCTTACCATAACGGAAATCCCCCTGCGGTGCCGGAGTAGCAAAAGAAATACCAACGACCCAGGTATAAGGCCAATGCGTTTGAGCCGCATTCCGCATCTCCATTGTCGGTTCCAGAGGGCAACCCCCGGCCAGATTTGGAATACCGTAACGGTCACATGAGGCAGCCGTGGGAGACACCATTATCGGGGGTGAATGGGCTTTTACAAAGAAGTTTATCTTATCCCTCAAAATCAAGTCCTCGGTAAGACTTGCTGACTTCATGGCATCGCTCTCATCATCGAGGATTATGAGTTTGACAGGCAGTTTCCTGTCATACTCTTTTACGTATATCCCCCCTTGCTCATTGATGTCATCGACAGCTGCTTGTATACCCCACGCAGCCCCGATGCCGATAGCTGCAAAGTTACCTGTAAGCATGGTAACTGAGCCTACAAGAATTTCTTTCGGCCCTGTCGGCGTCGTCGGTGTCGTCGGTGTTGTGGGCGTCGTGGGGGTTGTCGGAGTTGTTGGCCCGGCACAGCCGATAATAGCCAGACTTGTAATGACTGCCACTGCTATAACCAAGGTAAATAACTTGCTTTTCATTCAATCCTCCTTCCTCAGTATTTTGTCTTTATGTCCGTTTACGCTCCCTATTACTCCATGGACATCACCCCCTTTCCTTCTCCGCTCCTTAAACAGCGTTACACAGCTTTATCGGCAAATTCACGCACGCCTTTACAAACTAAAAACAGACACCTCCGCAGTAACTTGCACGGATTTGTCTGCTGCGGACGGGGCACAATTAGAAAGAAAGCCCAAAATGCAGATATTAGTCGACTCGCTTCACCACCCTGCCGCTCCACCAATGCATAAGACGCAGAAACAAGAGCAATGATACCCCGGAACCGTGTATTTGACAGGAGGTACATGAACTACAGTCTTATGGTATCTTGTGCTCCTCCTGTTGTCAATACCCGGGGGCTCTTTGTCAAATTGCGTGGAAATAGCTACGGGATGGCACAAGCCCCAAAAGCATCCTTCAACAGTACCTCTCCACGTTTCTCAAGCCATAGGATACCCCCTTTAGCATCTTAGTCTTAGTGTTACAGCCTTCAGCGAATTCGTTGGTGGTATGATATCGAAGTGCTTCAGGCTTGGCTCCCGCCAGCGCTTTAGTGTATTCCCACATCTGATTAGCCCCACATCATCCGCTGACTCCAGCTTAAGGATGGTATTGTCTAGAAGCTTGCTGGTCTCTGCCCAACCTGGCAGTCGGTAGAGCTCCTTTATCTTCTCCTTGGCCCGAAGGACATTTACTTTATTTCCCCCTTATTGCCGTCTGTAGTACCACTCTATCCTCATGCCCTACCAGCTCTCCCACATTGTAACCTTCAAGCCCAAGGAGAATTGTGGTACCATTTTCCCGGCTCTTGGCCATCATGCTAGGACCTCCTTCCCGTTACTTCTCCGCCTCTGGATTCTTCCCACCATAATTGTCCTCAGGGGATTTTGCCCACACGAGCTAAGATACAGCCTGCAGAACATTGACAACAAGCCAAATATCATCTATGATGAATTGGTATTGAGTCCAGCAAGTGGACGTCTGAATCGGATGGGGCACTCAATTCGAAGTAGCATGGATCGGCGAATTGAGCCCGGTCGATATTTAAATCCCGGGTCTGTTTTCGATTGTCTTGTATTCCCCTTGGCACAAGCAAATGCGCCAATGCGGGGCTGTCATTATGTGGCTATTTTTGATTCGTCAAGATTTTACTGGATTTGTGAATGAAGCTGCGGAAGAGGCTCTAAGAAGCTAGTAGTAAAAGAGAGGAAAAGTGATGCCTATGGAGAAGCAAAACGGGTAACATAATTAAAAGCAAGAAGGGAGGATTGAATGAAAAACAAATTAGTAACGCTAGTAGTAGCCTTAGCAATTATCGCGAGTTTGGTGATTGTCGGATGTGCTGAGCCAACAGCACCGACAACACCCACAACGCCGACGACGCCAACAACACCGACGACGCCAACGACTCCAGCAGGACCAGCAGAAATTGTTATTGGCGCTAATCTGGCCATGACAGGCATGTATGGCGCCTTTGGTGAAGGATCTAAGTTTGGTTATGAAGTAGCTGCTGAAGACATTAACAAGCTGGGCGGAATATACATAAAGGAGTATGACCGCAAGCTCCCCGTCAAATTTGTAATAGTTGATAATGAGAGCGATCTCAGTAAGATAGCAACTCTGGCCGAGGACCTGATACTCCGCGATAAAGTACACTTCATGATGACTTCCGGGGCACTGGAGGTCAGTTTCCCCTCAGCAAGGATGTGTGAGCTCCATCAAGTACCATTTATGATGGGAGCCGGACCTTATGAGTCCTGGCAAGCTATGCGTATGGAAGCGGAGCCACCGTGGAAATATAGCTGGGCGCAGAGTTTTGCTATAGCTACTCCAGCTCCAGAGGGTGATTTCCGCCATGGAGCACCGGGATACACTATGTTTGATGCCTGGCTAGGGGCGCTGGAATTCTTCGGTGACAGGACCAACAAGAAGATAGCTCTACTTGCTGCAGACGACACAGACGGCAGGGGCTGGTATACAGCGTTTGCGCCGGCAGCTGAAAGTATAGGCATGGAGTGCTATCGCTCAGATGATCTCTTTGGCATAGTGCCTATGGACACCACCGACTTTACTACCCTTATAAATGAGTGGAAGGAGCAGGACTGCGAACTAGTTTGGGGCAATGCTCCCGGTTTCTTCTGGGGCATATTCCTGAGACAGGCGAAGACGCAGGGCTATCAACCCAAGCAGGTTTTCGCCACCAGGGGAGGACTGTTCTACAACGACGTATCAGCCTGGGGTGGTGACCTGCCGCTTGGTGTCTGCAATGAGATGTTCTGGAACCCCTTAATTCAGGATGCTAAAGGTATAGGTGACACCACTCCAATGAGCCTGCACGAGAGGTGGGTTAAAGAGACGGGCCAGCCAATGCAGCAATTCATTGGAGTCCATTATGCTCAGGCGCAAGTGGTGTTCGACGCTTTCGAAAGAGCTGGCAGCCTTGACGCAGATAAGGTTCTAGCAGCCATGGCGGAGACCGATTTGATGACGATTTATCATCGTCAAGTCATGGACGAAGACCAGTTTAGCCGTGAGGCGGTTGCTTTTGGCCAGTGGCAGAAGAATGATAAGGGTGAATGGGTAAACCCGATAGTCTACTCTGACCACGCTTTCAGACCTGCTGAAGCCGAACTGCTATTCCCCATTCCTTATGATTAGACTGCGACTATTTTGAGAACATACAAACGCGGGGTTGGGAGCAGGTACAGTCCTCCCAACCCCACGTTCTTTTGCGGACTATCTTAGACTTCTGAAGCAGCCGGTGAAGGCTAACCTCAGTCAGTCAACGACTGACGGTCCATCTGAGAAGGCTGAAGTTATGGTAACCCCTGGAGTCTGTATACCGACTGATTCGTTGTCTTCCAAGCTAGACCTAGGTTATCCTGACATGCTGGAGGCAGTTACCATAAGGGAAATCTTCAGAAATCGCCGTTGAGCCGGGCAGCTAATTACCTTGGTTTATTATCTCAATTGCTGTGTCTCAGGGAAAGACCCTCCTGACAGCTGCCCTGGATACGAACTTAGCTGACCAGTCAAGACCGCAAACATCGAGGTGATCCAGCATGTAACTTGGATTATAGACGCCGGGCTACATCATCTGCATCCCTGTAGACATATCAGCGATTATGCAGGCTACCATACTGTGATGCCTCACTGGCTTAAAGCCACCCATGCGAATTCAGACGCAGCCGCGCCCTGTGTTAAATGCTCGCCCGGCCGCTGTTTCGAGCAAGAAAATCCTCTCCGTGATACAAGGACAGTGCCGATTACTGCACGTCTAAACTGTTTCCGGGTCCGCGCCTCGGGGAATCCACCGGAACTGGGTCACAGCTTGAAATAATGAAGCTGAGGCCTATTATTTCTTTTCACCGTAATATAATTCAACACCGCTCATCACATAGAAATCTCCCACCCATTTAGAGAACCATTGAGCAAAAAAGTCCTTAAACTTGCTCGTTTCATGTGATTTGTCCCACTCCTCCACAGTGGTCAGATCCATTATGCCGATCAACCTGTATGGCGGGCTCGTACGTGTGGGTGCTATCCCTTTTTGTCCATTTCCTTTGATTCCTGGTAGCATTCCCGTGAGTGTGAAACTTCTCGATCCCGGCAACCCCAACAATAAGGGTCCTTTGTATTCCTCACACCATTTTACGTAGTCCTCTTCCTTGACATCGTCCCTCAGGTTATAGAGAATGATTTCTTTAGCCATTGCCGCCTCTCCTTTCCATCATGCTGTCATAATCGATGTCCTAATCTACCGCCTTTGAAGTGCAATGTCAACACAGTCTTATACAGTGCCATCGGAGTATCATACATCGATGATAGAATAACGTTTGTTATGACCGTAACGCGGGATAGAGCATCTGTAGAGTCGGGTTCTTGAATTGGATACCACCTCTTAGCACGACATCTTATCTTTGGAGTATTCCCCGTCTTTTGTGGCGGCTCGGGGAAAAATCGCGGCATATATGCCGCGCTCAGATGAAGCACGGTCGGTGCTTGCCACCGGGCGGAGCGCATTTACATGGCAATCTAAAGGACATAAAGATTCTTGCGAACTCGGCTGGCACCGCGCCATGATTGTAAAGCTGGAAGACAACGCCTCAGTGATCAGGCGATCATGCACTATCATGGTAACTGAAACTACTTAGCCTTGCCTGTAGGCTTGAATATAGCGTCGGGCACGTTTATCTCGACCCAGGAGAAGATCAGCGGCCAGAACACTTGGACGTACCTTGGCCGCATCAACAATCATACAGGTCGCACCAGCAACAATAGCAATAGCCACGAAAGCGTTATTGAGCAAGTCGCGGTCAGGTAAACCAAACGAGACGTTGCTAGCCCCCAGCGTGAGATTCACTCCCAGTTCAGCTCTAACCCGCTGCATAGTCTCCACCAGCACCGGCCCGGAGTTGGTATCGGCTCCCACTGAAGAAGCTAAACAATCGATTATTACGTCCTGGCGAGGAATACCTGCCTCCTCAGCCCGCTGCACTATCTTGTGAGCTATGGCTACACGCCGTGCTGAGTCTTTAGGGAGACCTTCATCATCTTGCGTTAAGCCAATGACAACTGCCCCATATTCCTTCACGAGTGGTAGAACTGTGGCTAGCGACCGCTCTTCACCGGTAACTGAGTTGACGAGCGGCCTACCCTTACAGACCTTAAGAGCTGCCGCCAAAGCTTCAGGCCTGGGACTGTCAAGGCACAACGGCAAATCCACCGCATCCATAACTGCCTTTGCTGCTTCGGGCAGCAGTGCCACTTCGTCTACACCAAATGTGCTTATGCTGACGTCGATGATATCCGCTCCGGCCTGTGCTTGAGCCAGTGCCTCCTTGCGAATAATATCCAGATCGCCTCTCCTGATAGCCTCCGCCAATTGTTTCTTACCAGCAGGATTAATTCTTTCGCCGATAAGCACAGTTGGCTGGTCGGGTCCAATTACTACCTCCTTTGTCGCACTTGAGATCCTGGTCTCCATCAATTAATGTCCTCCCTCTTACCCTGTCTTATTCTGTATTGACCAAGGTAAGTCGCCTGAGTAAACTTCTGCCCGAAATCAGGGGTGCCGGCCAACTCAATGTAGTCCACCTTGGACGCTACTGTCTGGGCCTCAGCTCGCTGGCTAAGGGAGATCAGAGCTAGCTTGGCTCCCATCCCAGCAGCATTGCCCACCTGCTTGAAGCGGTCCAAAGGCAGTGATGGTAACATACCAATTGTTACAGCACTGGCCACATCGATGTAGCTGCCGAAGGCTCCGGCAATAACCACCTTGGCGATTTCTTCCTCGGAGCAACCATTCCGGTCCAGAAGTGCATGGATACCGGCACGAATGGCTGCCTTAGCCAGTTGCACCTCTCGCACATCATGCTGAGTGATAACAATATTTGGGAGTCCCCCTCGCTCTTCCTTACTCACCAGTACGAACTCGCGCTGCTTATTGCGCATACGAATACGCTGATGACCGTCTTGCATTCTGCCACCTTTGTCGATGGCTCCGACCAAATAGAGCTGGGCGATGGCATCAAGTATACCTGATCCACAGATACCAACTGCTGGCGCCCCATCTATTGTCTGGTACTGGACGCCATCCTGTACTATTAGCAAACGTTCAATGGCGCCGCTGGCAGCGCGCATACCGTCCTTGATATGACCACCTTCGAATGCCGGGCCAGAGGGGCAAGAAACACTTGTTATCTTGCCATGATTTAGCAAGGAGACCTCGGTGTTAGTACCGATGTCTAAAGCTACCGTCAACTCCCCATCCTGCCATGCCCTAGTTGCCAGCAGCATCGCCACATGGTCGGCCCCGATAAAGCCAGCAATATTAGGCAGCATATGTACATAGCCGCCTGGAGCGATATGTAAACCAAGGTCACGAGCCTTAATGTCCAACGCGCTGCTAACCACGGGAACAAAGGGAGACAGGGCCAGTTGCCTGACTGACAAACCGAGTAATAGGTGATGCATGGCAGTGTTACCTACCACCACTGCCTCAAGAATCTCCTCCGTGCTAACGGAAACCTGAGCACATAGCTCAGCAGCCACCCCATTGAGCGCTTCCACAACTACCCTCTGTAACTGCGGACCATAATCGGGAGATTTGGTCGCATACGTAATGCGACTGATAATATCCTCACCATAGCTGATTTGAGGATTCATAATTCCCTGGGCTGCCAGGGTCTGTCCATGGCTCAAATCCATCAGATAGCTGGCAATCTTGGTGCTGCCCAAATCTACTGCTAGTCCCAGCTGACGGCCTGGCCACGGACCAAGAGCTATGACCTCATTATGGCGAACCATAGCCTGACACTGCCAGTTCCATGACCGTAGCCGGGGGGAAATGACATTTAGTGCCTCAATATCAATTCTGTCACATTGCAACTGATGTTCCTGCTTCAGTGCTCGGAGCAGCCGTTCGGCGTCAGCCTCTGGGTCGGTCAGAGAAGGTGCTGCCAGTTCAATATGGTAGGCTCGGACAGCCGGTTCTGGCTCGACCTCCACTGCCTGTCCCTCGACCTGGGTCCGCTGTGCTGTGGTCATCGACTCTGGTGGAATACTCAGTTTACAGTCACTGGTAGGATAAGTCTGACAGGCTAGTCGCCAGCCTTCATTTAGCTCGGGGGCAGAAAATGCCTCCAGTTCACTAGAGCTCGGCTCTGAGGCAGTGCCGCTCAGTAGCTGCACTCTACAGGTGTGACATATTCCATGGCCTCCACATACGGTACTTATGCCTATGCCGCAGCGCAGAGCACAGGCCAGAAGGCTTTCGCCGTCGCGGCACTGTTCCCTTCTGCCTAGCGGTTCAAAATCAATCGTGTAAACTGCCATAATCTCCCCTCTAAAGCTCTATTTTATATCTCCAATTAGCCACGTACCCTGTAGGGACAGGTCTCCCTCAAATTGCAGCGGGCGCATACTTCAGCTTGTGTCCAGGTTGTCATCTGCGGCCCCAGGCCAATAACTATGGAAGTCGACTTGCGAGGAACCATTACCCCTGAAGATGTCAGGCTTACCCCGATTTCTCCCGCAGGCACCAATGTGAACATCTGCCGCTGCTCCGTAAGAGGAAAGCCTGGCATGCCGGGGTTTAGAGGACTGCCGGCCTGATAGCCATGTAGTGACGCCTCCTGCGTGATAAGTCTGCAGACCTCCTGACTCAGAGCATCCACAGCTGCACTACCGATTCCATCCAGCAGTAGGCCACGCAAAGGCTCACTTCTGGCAAAGCACTCTGCTACCCGTCCCTCGAGCTTGGGACCGATAGTGCAGACCACTGCAGCAAGCTCCTTGGCCTCAGCCAAAACTGAAGGAAGTAACTCCCCGTACAGTGCTACCTTACCTTCCAGCCATAATTCGTTCTGCCTCACTGCGCTTATGGAGTAAATTCCATAGGCGATAGCCGGCTCCAGAAGATGATCGCTTTTTACACTGGCCAGCAGCTCTCGAAGCAGAGCTTTTATCCTGGGCCTGAGCCTGGAGTACTCCTTGATTCCTTCTCGTCTCAGGCTATCATTTGCTTTCAGGCTCAGTGGAATATCACGGAGAATTGGCATCCTTCTGTCACTTGTACACTCCGTACTCTTTGGTGAATTCTATCATGGCCTTCATATTTTCAACCCTGGCGTCCTCGCTGGCACACGATGCGTCCATAACGAAGCCTCCTCCTTCACCCAGCACATCTATAAGCTTCTTGCAGTAATCTCTCACCTGTTCCGGAGTCCCTGTCGCCATCAGCCCGAGCGGCACACTCCCCCGGATGCACACACGGTCGCCCAGTATCTTCTTCGCCTTATGGATGTCCACGGTCTCGAAATGGTATATGCACTTGCCTTTAGGAACGTCCTTAATAATCTCCAGGCGTGACGTGTAGTCACCTTCAATGAGCAGATTAGGGACAAGCCCGACATCTATCAACTTCAGCATCAGCTTCCTCAGAGTAGGCCAGTAGAATTCCTCAAACTGTGCTAGGGACATGAAGCCTCCCCTCCCATCAGGACGGCCGGCGGTGCCTTTGTGCAGAGGAATAAATACGTTGGGATGCTTCGTTGCTTTGGCTCCAGCTAGTGCCATGTTAAATACTATCCAGACAAACTTCTCGCAGGCCTCTTTGAGAACGTCCGGCTGCCTGTACATGTCCAGCATTATCCCCTGAGTTCCTCTTAGTGTGTCTCCGATAGCGTCAAAAGGGGCCAGCGATGGGGAACCAAATTGCGTAGGAAAGCCCAGCGCATTCATTTCAGTGTCAAATGAGGTCAGGAAATTCAGGTAGTTTAGAGTCGCTTCTCCTGCCTTTAACAGAGCATTCACGGCCTCTTTGCCTTCCGGAGTGCCCAGTACCGCTAGCTGGGTATACATTGAATAATACCCGAACCATTCACGTATTGGGAGAAGTCCCTCAAGTGCTTTCAAGCTGCCACAAACCCGCGGCAAAAACATCCTCAGTACGAAATCTGTGGGGTCGTTAATCAAGGCCTCGTATTCATCAGCCTTCATATATTCCCCTTCAACAAACTGCCATCCCATGCTATAGCTGATGCCGTGGCCCGGCCACTTAAGTTGCTTGAAATCAAGCGCATCGTATAGCGGTCCCGTAGGGAAGAAGAATGGAGATTCATATGCATCAGGTGCGAGTTCAGTAATCGTTTTCTTACATGCCCATCTGGCTATTTCAGGATTGTACAGAACATCGTGAACACTGACCTTAGCATATCTGGCATAGAAGAACTCCCACATTGGTATAATCGGCACCCTATCCGGTTGCTTCAACTGGATCGCATCGGCAATCCGCTTTGCCCTCGCCCTATAGTTCTCTTTAGCTTCTGCACTCACGAAATCGATATGTTGTGCTGAAACCCAGGTATCCAGCTGTTCTGCTGTCTTATCTACAGCCTTTTCCATTTCTATTTACCTCCCATCCATTCTTTGGCTAGTGCTACTGCCGCCATGGCGTCTGTTCCGTAAGCATCAGACCCCGTATAGTCCCTGATCTCATCGTTTATCTGACCCCCACCTATCATGATCTTCACTTTATCACGCAGACCAGCGGCCTTTATAGCCTCTACAGTCTCCCTCATGGAATCAAAAGACAGAGTCAGAAACCCGCTTAGCCCCACCACACTGGCCTTAGTCTCCTTAATCTTATCGATAAACTTCTGCGACGCTACATCCACCCCAAGGTCATAAACCTCAAAACCATTGATATCAAGCATGAAGACCACGATATCTTTGCCTATGTCATGTATATCCCCCGCAACAGTCCCTATGACAATCTTGCCCAGACGCTTAATCTCGGCAGCTTTTGCTATCTTCGGCTTCACCATATCAATTATTTCCTTTAATATCTCGCCGGAGTATACCAGGTCAGGTATGAAGTACTCGCCGCTGGCAAAGCGATTACCTACAGTCTCCATAGCACCCCGGGCGTCGCCCAGAATACCCAGCGGATCGTCGCCAGCACTCAGCCTATCCTGGACAATTTTCAGGGCCTCCTTCTCCTTTAAGTCGGCCAGTGTGCTAACCAGATCTGCAGACATAATTCTTTACCTCCTTACTTTCTCTCAATCTTAGCCTCCTAAACTCAACTACGGGCCACTCACCAACTTAAGCCAATCCCACCACTGGCTCTAAAGACCCGGGATAGCCTCTGCTGAAGCACGGGGTCAGAAGTCCCCGCGAACTTCTGCCCCCATGTTCTTACGCTCTATATGCTGACTCACTCATAAGGAATAGGGAATATTAGCTCGTCACTGGCAGGAATAAAGTCGTGCTTGGAATAGACTATCGGACATTCCCACACCCACGGTTTGTCGGTCTTTTGCCACTGGCCAAAAGCGAGCGGCATACGGCAAGAGTTTTCCTCATCAAACATCACACGGGGAGAAGAAATCGTTGTCATATCGGTTTCGCCTAAAGCCTGCTGAACCTTATCCGCATCAAGAGAGCCGGCTCTCTCGATGGCATCAGCCATAATCTGCACTCCATGATAGCCCCAGCCTGTGCCCGGGTCCAGTGGCTTACCGGTGTCTTCAACCCATCTTTCGTACAGGCTCATTGCCGTGGTGCCGCCGATACCGGGTGAATCTCCCCACGCTGCATCCCAAAATGTCTCTATACCGACTCCCCATGGCAGGTCACCACCCCAGGCAGATACATCCGTGTAGTAAAGTGCTGCCCTTCCGGCAAAAACTACCTTGGGTTCAAAGCCCAGAGTGTGAGCCTGTCTCCACATTGTGCCAAAAAGCGGACCGGGACAGTTGCCCCACAGTATTTCGACATCGTTATCCATCCAGTCCTTTATAATGGAACTGAAGTCTGTCGTGTCAGTGGGGAACAGCCCTAGATTTCTGTCGATACCCACAACATCGTAACCCTCATCTTCTAGCATCACAGGGAACAAAGCATACCAGCCTCGCCCATCCGGTTCATCTGATGCGAAGACACCCGCTACTCCGTTAGTCTGGGCAGCGACAAGGTCCAGCACATCGAACCAAATGTCCTTTATGGTATATCCCGGTTTATCCCAGATAGAACCCTCTGGAGCCGGAGTAGCGATAGAAAAAGTGAATGTCCAGCTATGCTCCCATACAGGCTTAGCTTCTCTCCTCACGCCCAGCCACGGTTCCATGGGCGTACCTCCGCTAACACGCACTATATTATGTCGCTCAACTGCAGTGGCCTCCGGAATAGCCAGATCGATTGGTTGGTTAGGGTCCACAAGAAAGTGCACTTTCTCGCGAAGAATTAAGTCTTCCTCAAGAGTTCCTGCCTTTGCAGCATCGCTCTCGTTATCGACGACTACAAGCCTGACGGGTATCTTACGTCCGTATTCCTCCACATATATTCCACCCAGCTTGTTGATGTCATCAACAGCCGCTCTTTCGCCCCATACACCACCCTCACCGAAACCTGCGTGCATGCCTGTTAGCGGCGCGTTGCAACCGATCAGAATTTCTTCCGGGCTTGTCGGGGTTGCTGGCTTAGCACAGCCCGCAATAACCAGACCAGAAATGACTGCTATTGCTAGAACTAGTGTAACCAATTTGTGTTTCATTTACTCCTCCTTTCTTTGTTTTTATTTCGATTGTGCCCTGTATCACCATATAGACATTAGCTCATCTCCTTTCCTCGTTTCCTCTTTGAAGCCTCTATCGCGGCTTTGCCGCCAAATTCAGTAACGTATTTACAAAACCCAAAGGGCCCTGTCCCAATCAGCCTGCTCGCGCTTATATTCTGAAAGAACTGGACGATGACGAAACCCAAAAACACACATATTCAGCAGGCTCTGTTCAGAAGACCACCGTAGATCAAATAACATGTGCGATTATGCTACTATTGTAGCTCCCATATTGTCAACTCATAGAATTGAACCATCCAAAATGTAATCAGAAGAGGTAACATTCAGTTTCGATAATATGACACAAGAGCTGTGGCCAGGCTATCGAAAGGCTGCATATGCAGTCAAAGAATGAATAGCTGAACGTAGTAATGTCAATAATGCTACAACGTCATTACCAAGAAGCAGAAGCCTCTGATAGGAATGAATACTGCTGTAATGCCGGACAGTCCGCGGAACAAGCAATCGGGAAGATGCATACCTCGGATTTTGGACCAGAGGGTGTGAGCAAGAGAAAGTAGAAGCAAATTGCCAGAAGCCATAGGCCGGTGTTATTGATGTCATTAGCCAGCACTCACGGCGGCATTGACAGCACAAAAGCATTAATGTAGCATAATTGTGAATGCCTCCCGCACGTGCGGCTAGGAGCTAGCCGTGTCGATCGACCACGGCGAAGTGCGAGTACGGTGGTTCTGTGAAGGGAGTCTGATGGGTATCTGTATTGCGGAGTATCCTATTGACTGGCCTCCTCGTCCGGGATATACGCCCGACGAGGCTGACAGGGTCGGGCTTATGCTTTCTTTGTAGATAAGTTACTGGATTTTCCTACAAAGCGGTGCCAAAGGTTTCAGAGTGGATACAGGAAAAAGTGAAGAGGAGGTTATATCTATTGAGTAACATAGGGTATGAAGGCGTATAAGATCAAAGAAAGGAGGGTCTAATGAAACACAAGTTAGTTACCCTGGTTCTAGCAGTAGTAGTAATTGTGAGCCTGGTTATTGTAGGTTGTGCTGAGCCGGCTACTCCAACAACACCCACAACCCCCACAACCCCGACAACACCAACGACTCCAACTACGCCGACGACTCCGGCAGGACCAGCAGAAATCGTTATTGGCGCTAATCTGGCCATGACAGGTATGTATGGCGGTTTTGGTGAAGGAGCTGCATTTGGTTATGAAGCGGCAGCCGAGGATATTAACAAGCTGGGTGGAATATATATAAAGGAATATGACCGCAAGCTCCCCGTCAAATTTGTAATTGTTGACAATGAGAGTGACCTGGGCAAGACAGGAACTCTGGCCGAGGACCTGATACTCCGCGATAAGGTAAACTTCCTGATGACCTCCGGAGCACTGGAGGTCAGTTTCCCCCCTGCAAGGGTGGCTGAGCTCCATCAGGTGCCATTCATGATGGGATTTGGTCCTTATGAGTCCTGGCAAGCTATGCGTATGGAAGCCGATCCGCCGTGGAAATATAGCTGGGCGCAGAGTTTCGCTATAGCTACTCCAGCTCCAGAGGGTGATTTCCGCCATGGCGTAATGGGCTATAACATGTTTGACGCCTGGCTGGGTGCTCTGCAGTTCTTCGGTGACAAGACCAACAAGAAGATAGCCCTTCTAGCCTCAGATGACACGGACGGCAGGGGTTGGTATACAGCATTTGCACCGGCAGCTGAAGGTATAGGTATGGACTGCTATCGCTCAGACGAACTCTTTGGCATAGTGCCTATGGATACCACGGATTTCACCACGCTCATAGAGGAATGGAAGAAAGAAGACTGCCAACTGGTCTGGGGCAATGCTCCCGGGTTCTTCTGGGGCATATTCCTGAGACAGGCTAAGATGCTGGGGTACCAACCCAAGCAGGTTTTTGCCACCAGGGGAGGCCTCCTCTACAACGACGTAGCAGCCTGGGGCGGTGACCTGCCGCAAGGCGTCTGCAATGAGATGTTCTGGAACCCGTCGATTCAGGTTGCTGAAGGTATAGGCGACACCACTCCTACGAGCCTGCACGAAACGTGGGCTAAGGAGACAGGCCAACCGATGCATCAGTTTGTCGGGATTCATTATGCTGAGGCGCAAGTCGTGTTCGATGCTTTGGAAAGAGCCGGTAGCCTTGACGCAGATAAGATTCAAGCAGCACTACCACAAACCGATTTGATGACGATTTATCATCGTGTAGTGTTTGATGAGGACCAGTACAGCAGGGTGCCGGTTGCTTTTGGCCAGTGGCTGAGAGGCGATAATGGTGACTGGGTGAACCCGATAGTATATTCCGCCCACGACTTCATGCCTGCCACTACCGAAATGCTATTCCCCATCCCTTACGATTAGACTGCGAACATAATGAGGACCCAATATCATGGGGTCGGAGACTTTAGGGCTCTCCGACCCCATGTTTTGCTGTGTGTTATCTCCCCCCCCGCCCCCCCCGCTTGAAGCGACTGGCTAAGGTTACCCGGGGTCGCTAAAGAAGGATGACTTCATGACTGATTGCCGGGACAGGATACAAGCATAACACGAAGAACCAGGTATATAGCTATCTACGCGCGCTCGATTAGCTCTCCGCATCAGGGCACCACCTGACCATTCAGTCGGGCACGTCAAACCGCCCAAGCGGACAAATCAAATAGGCTTTTTGGGCCAAATATTGACGGTAGTTATCATTTCTGTTAAAGATATTTCTCAAATATAAAGCCATATGAGGAGGTTACTGTTATGGAAAGCCAGTTAGAGCTTAATGAAGAGCGCCTCAAACTGCTAGATCAGCTTGGCCAGAAGTTGCCTGATCTCTTAATAGCCGAAGGTGCCGTATTGAACGAAGTATATAAGGACGGGGCGGTCAGCCGCAAAACAAAACGTCTAATGGCTTTAGCCCTGGCAATCGGGGTTGGCTGTACCAATTGCATCCTTGGTCAGACCATGGAGGCACTGGATGCTGGAGCCACAAAGGCCGAGATACTGGAGACTATCTCAGTAGCTGTAGCCTTGAGGGGTACCACCGGCGTTGGAGAGTCCCTCAGGGTAATCAAGCTGCTGGAAGAATTGGAGTTGGAATAACCGAGCCGGCTCCGTGCGGAGGCAAGTTGTAGTCGTCTGGCATTAGACACGTAAACTTGCGTCTGTGATTCCCCCTTGCCCGGAGTGGCTGCAACATCGATTACAATAGCAGCAATTTTGTAACTGCACACGAATCGTCTGCTATAGATTATGAGCTATGGCTGGCGGAGCTAACCCTGAGGAGACAGGACCTGGCTGCACTGAAGGACACTGCTGATCAAGACGCTCTGTCTTCTGCCTTTCTCATACTTGCTTTAGATTAGTTCTCTTCTATCAACTTGCGCTATTCATCTCTTGAATGCATCTCCATGCTTTCCATAGCCTGCCCCTACGTGCTTCATCACTTTAGCCAGGCTGAACCCTAGCCCCTTCTGGTTAGATTTTTCATAATTTGACTATTCTCACTTCTGTTAGATCATAGATGATTCAAGTCCAGCGGTTGACAAGAAAATTACAGCCACTATATAATCGTGCAAGGAACGGGGGATTCTTTCCATCTGGAAAGAGGTAGTGCGTGGAATGAATGAAATTACCGATAGCCCTGGTATTAGCTAGAGTGAGAGAAGGTATTCCAAGTCGGTTAATACGCCCTGTTTCTGACCAAATTGTTAACAGGAGGTGCCATTATGGATCTGAAGGGTAAGGTAGCCTTAATCACTGGAGGAGGTACTGGAATAGGGGCTGCTATCGCAGAGCGATTTGTTGCTGATGGAGCCAAAGTAAGCATCACCGGGTTACCCAAAGAAATGCTGGAAAAGGTGGCCAAGTCACTCCCCTCAGGCACAGTAGCCATCTGTGCGGGAGATGTGACCAGCGAGGAGGATGTGAAGCTTATGGTAGATACGACGGTGAACTTCGGCGGCAAGATCGATGTGCTGGTAAATAACGCTGGCATAACCCACCCGGGTCCTGTTGCGGACCTTGATGTAAGGTTGTGGCGAGAAGTTATTGATGTAAACCTTACCGGTCCTTTCCTACTCATGAAAGCGGTAATACCGTATATGCTGAAACAGGGCGGTGGTTCTATCATAAACATGGCCTCAGTTGGTGGAATGCGCTGCCTCCCCAATTTTCCGGCCTACTGCAGCTCGAAGGCGGGCCTCATTATGCTTACCAAGCAGGCGGCACTAGACTACGGCCGCTATAACATCCGCTGTAATGCCGTCTGCCCTGCGGGTATCAAAACGGACATGACCAAGAAGGATTTCGGTCAGGCCGGGAAAAGGCTCGGCATGGAGCCAGAGGCTTTTATCAACCAGATAGCAACAGCAATGCCACTGCAGCGGTTCGCCGATCCGTCTGAAATCGGCGGCCTTTGTAGTTACCTGGCCAGCGATGATTCATCATTTATGACCGGGGCGGCTATCACCATTGACGGTGGAACTGCCATTGTCGATGTCGTGGGGGCAGCAATAACGGCAGCCCTGAGGAGAGGCGGTATTGTATAGTAGAGGCTGTGTCCTCTAAGACTGGCTGAGACTGTGCTGAAAGCGCCTTTTTTACGCCTCATTCCCCGGTCAACCTGGCACGCCAGCCGCTACAGCTTCTCTATTCTGTCCTGCAGAGCCCATTACTCAGCAGGCTATTTCTTGAACTTGTCCAGGTTCTGTCGTCCCTTCCAGTGGTAGAGCAGACTTGAGCTCATATTACAGAGCTCCTACGGTATGTGATCGTCATAGTTCCATGCATCCTGCGGACAGACATAGAACGCCTTATAGTGGGCTGTAGATGACTTTGTCGGCTCTTATTCGCGGGGTGGATCGCCGTCGAATACACCGCTTGGATTTAGGAAGACCTTGCCCGCTGGGCCTGGTAATGGCGTTAACCACTCAGGGCTGCTGTGCGGGAATAGCAGTCTGGCCTGCCAGTGAATGCCGAAGTCTACCGGTTTTACGTCGGGGTAAAGCTTGGTCATAGCCTCTACCATTTCTGAGCCGCTCCTGGCAGTGTTGTACACCTTTTCGTAGTTGTCCAGATACCTGAGTGACCAATCGATGCACTCCGTGTAGGTAAGCGAAGATTTCTCTTGGGCCTCTTCCATCAGATGAACCTTTACACTGTCAGAGTGACCGGGGATTACGATGCGCGGGTCAAACTCCCTTAGTTTAGCAATCGAGGCCCTCCACTTGACCCGGCGCGCGACATTGCTTTCAACTGTCCATAAGTGGGCGTCATGGAAGGCGACGTCGATAGCGCAGGCTACCTTGATCGAGGGGATCCAGACCACGGAGTTGTTGGCGCAGTCACCGTCCCAGTTATCGGAGACCTGAATCTGCTCACCTTCGAGAAGCAGTCTGGGTTCTCTTAAGGCTGTGGGTACCGTGATCTTGCGGGGGATATCGTCCGGGGCAAAGCAACCACCCCCCCACATTTCGAGCTTAGCCTTAGAAGTAGCAACAATGTCCTGCACCACGCTTGGCAGAGCTACAATCTTGGCTTTGGGGAACGCGTTTTCTAAGACCTGCAAGCCAAAATGGTGATCAGGATGGAAGTGAGATACGTAAATGTGGGTAAGATTCTTGCGCATGGGGATAATTTCGGCAGCCATACGATGCGTATCGCTGAGAAGCTGGGAGGCATCGATCAAGATCGCATCCCTTTCACCGTATATCAAAACCGAGCTGCCGTCAAAGCCTAGATAGCTGTGATGAAAGACCCTAAACTTAAGAGACAACTTGCTCTCCTTTCCTGCAGAATTGGCCCTGTGGGCACTCCAGGGCCTCACGTCATATCAACCGCACCAGTCTCACTTGAATCACGTCTATTCTAGCTAAAAATCTCTCATAAGTCAACCTTATAGTCTGTCCCAGTTGCCTCAAATTTTTGGTAGGTCTGAGGTGTTTATGGGTGCTGAGAGACCGCACAGAAGAGAGGAAGTCGCTCAATGGCAAAGATAGGAAAAGTTAAGGAGAAAATCAAGAAAAACCCACAGAGCAAGGAGGAGATAATCCTTCACTATGCTCGCAGCTCAGCCCCTGACTTGACTGAGGAGCTACTCGAAGGGAGGGATGGTGAATTGGCAAGGGAGGCGTGGAACAGACTATCAAGGCTATACTTCCTCAAGCCCCTTGTCACAACATTATCCACAATATTCAGGCTTAGCAAGGGACAGATAAAGAAAGGGCCAAAGAGATTATGAGGCTAAGGAGTTATCCGGTCGGCAACCCCTATGGCTGGCGGGACCACCGTCTTGAACTTAGTTCTGATGGTTTGAGAGGCCAAGGGGCTATGCAAGGTAATGCGGATAAGCTGTTTGCCGATAGGATGAAGAAGAGGGGCATCAGCTGGACGAAGAAAGGTGCTAATGGGATGGCGGAACTAATAAGCTTGAACCGGATGGCAGCGCCTGGCTTCAAGTGGAGATACCCGACTTCTACGGACTACATTCTGATCGCCCCTGGGTCGGGGCATTAAGAGCCTTAGTCTATGGAGATAACAAAAGTGTAACTTGTGGTAGTCACCCAGAAATTCAACCTACCAAATCCTTACGGTAAGCCGCCAGTACACGAGTTTGACAATATGAGAGCTACAGCATTATAATTTTATAGGGTTCCCAGATTTTGTCTGACGCACGACTAATAGATAGCTGAGTGAGGTAGTTACGCCGAAGTGGAGCATTACGTTTTCAGAACTCGCTGTTCATTTTCCTCCTTCTTCAAAAGATAGCCCCTGCACGGCTCACGAGGCGGCTGGGCTGTCTCCGTCCTCTAAGTACACTGGTGAATTTTTTGACAAAACTTTGGCACGGCTTTAAAGAGGAGACACGCATAGGACAAGAGGAGGTATTGCCTATGGAGCAAGAGATAACATGAGGCCGGCTAGAATGAAGAAAGGAGGATTGAATGAAAAACAAAGTAGTAACGTTAGTAGTAGCCATAGCTGTGATTGTGAGCCTGGTCATTGTCGGATGTGCTGAGCCGACGACACCAACAACGCCGACAACACCTACAACACCTACAACACCGACGACTCCGACTACGCCAACGACTCCAGCAGGACCAGCAGAGATTGTTATTGGCGCTAATATGGCTATGACAGGTATGTATGGCGCTTTTGGTGAAGGATCTGAATTTGCTTATGAAACAGCAGCCGAGGATATTAATAAGCTTGGTGGAATATACATAAAGGAGTATGACCGCAAGCTGCCCGTTAAATTTGTAATGGTTGATAATGAGAGCGATCTCAATAAGATAGCAACTCTGGCTGAAGACCTGGTACTGCGTGATAAGGTAAACGTCCTCATGGGTTCCGGGGCACTGGAGGTCTGTTTCCCCTCAGCAAGGGTGGCTGAGCTCCATCAAGTACCATTTATCATGGGACCGGGTCCCTATGAGTCCTGGCAAGCTATGCGTACGGAAGCCGAGCCACCATGGCAATATAGCTGGGGTGTTTCTTTTGCTATAGCTACTCCCGCTCCAGAGGGAGATTTCCGCCATGGCGTAATGGGATATAACATGTTTGATGCCTGGCTGGGTGCTCTGCAGTTCTTCGGTGAAAAGAGCAACAAGAAGATAGCTCTTCTTGCCGCAGATGACACGGACGGCAGGGGCTGGTATACGGCATTTGCGCCGGCAGCTGAAAGTATAGGTATGGAGTGCTATCGCTCAGATGATCTCTTTGGCATAGTGCCTATGGACACCACCGACTTTACTACCCTCATAAAGGAGTGGCAGGACCAGGACTGTGAACTGGTCTGGGGCAATGCTCCCGGGTTCTTCTGGGGCATATTCCTGAGACAGGCTAAGATGCTGGGCTACCAACCCAAGCAGGTGTTTGCCACAAGGGGAGCGCTCTTTTACGTTGACGTGGCAGCCTGGGGCGGTGACCTGCCGCAGGGTGTCTGCAATGAGATGTTCTGGAACCCGTCGATTCAGGTTGCTAAGGGTATAGGTGACACCACTCCAATGGTCCTTTACGAAAGGTGGGCTGAGGAGTCAGGTCAGCCGCTGAATCAGGTCATCGGGATTCACTATGCTCAGGCACAAGTTGTATTCGATGCTTTGGAGAGAGCCGGTAGCCTTGACGCAGATAAGATTCAAGCAGCCCTAGCACAAACCGACTTGATGACAATCTACCATCGCGTAGTCTTTGACAAGGACCAGTACAGCAGGCTACCCGTTGCTTTTGGCCAGTGGCAGAGCGGCGATAATGGTGAATGGTTGAACCCAATAGTATATTCTGACCACGACTTCATGCCTGCCACAGCCGAGATGCTATTCCCCATCCCTTACGACTAGACTGCGAACATAATGAGGACCCAATATCATGGGGTCGGAGACTTTAGGGCTCTCCGACCCCATGTTTTGCTCTTTATTATACCCGCCCCTTGAAACAACTCGCCAAGCTTACCCGGGGTCGCTAAGGAAGGATGGCTTTATGATTGATTGCCGGGCCACAGCACATAAGCGCAACACTAAGAACCAGGTAGATAGCTATCTACGCGCGCTGGATTAGCTCTCAGCATCAGGGCACTACCTTACCCTTCAGTGCGGCATGTCAAATCATTGGAGCCTCAGCCTAACTGAGTAGCTTAAGGGATATAATTTCAATCGCCCGCAACAATCCCTTGCCTGTCTTCCTCCCATGGAGTATATTGAAAAAGAGCTTGCTAGAATTCACAAGCCAGACTTACCTATGTGGTCGAACACCACAAAATATTGACATGGTGCAATAGGCTTTGTATATAATATGCAAGGGACCAGCGGTCGATAGGTTCCTGCCTTTCAAGTAAGATGTACGAGAGCGAACTCAGTTATGAATAACGCGAACTAAGGAGGGAATATGGCAGAAAAAGAGAAAAGGAAGAAGCTAGATGTGGGGGGTCAGACATTCGTCAGGGATATCAGCTTTTGCGGTGTACCTGAGAATGGTTCCAACGCCTCGATGGTGGATGTCAAGGATGGGAAAATCATACGTATTCGCCCGATGCACTACGATTGGAAGTACGATCCCAAGAAGGATATGAATCCCTGGAAGATGGAATTGAGGGGCGGGACTTTTGAGCCTAGCATGAAGACCCTGCTTCCGCCTTGGTCGATTGCCTACAAGAACCGCGTCTATTCGCCGTCGCGTATCCTCTACCCTATGATGCGTGTCGACTTCGACCCCAATGGCAACCGCAATCCGCAAAACCGAGGCATAAGCAAGTACAAGCGCATCTCCTGGGACCAGGCTCTTGACATCATTGCCAGCGAGATGAATCGCATCAAGCAGAAGTATGGGCCCACTGCTCTTCTTTACGAGAGCGACCAGCATGGTGAGAACAAAATTGTGCAGGCCTGCCATGGGGCTGGCCGCAGGCTGCTCCGGCTCTGGGGTGGGTTCACGCAACAGAACCGTGATCCGGACAGCTGGGAAGGCTGGTGGTGGGGGAGTAAGCACTTCTGGGGCTGCGAGCCGGTAGGCCAGGGAATGCAAAGCAACCTGCTCTACGATATCTCCAAGAACGCTGAACTGCTGCTTTACTGGGGATGCGATCCGGAAACAACGCCCTGGGGTTGGGGAGGCCAGTTGCCGAGTCGATTGAGCTACTGGTGGACCGAACTCGGCATCAAGCAGATTTATGTATGCCCCGATCTGAATTATGGTGCCGCTGTGCACGCTGACCGATGGATACCGATCCTGCCAAACACCGATGCGGCGATGTATCTCGCAATTACTTATCACTGGTTCAAGAACGGAACTTACGATAAAGAGTACCTGAAAACTCACGCCGTTGGCGTCGATAAGTATGAGGCCTATGTTATAGGCGAAGAAGACGGAGTGCCCAAGACGCCTGAGTGGGCAGCCTCTATCACCGGCGTGCCGTCCCGTATAATCAAAGCGCTGGCCGAGGAGTGGGCTAGCAAACGCACCACCGTGGTTATCAGTAATGGTGGCCCTGGAATTCGTGGCCCCTACTCTACAGAGCCGGCGCGACTGCAGAATATTTGTCTGGCCATGCAAGGACTTGGCAAGCCTGGTGTGAACCAGGCCAAGATGATAGAGTGGGGACTTTTTGACTATGGAGACCAGTACGCACAACCCAAGCCGTTACGTATACCAAACCTGCGCAAGGCCTACAGGGGTGGCCATCCCGACGAGACCAACCACCCCTCGTTTATCCCCAAGACTTATATACCTAAGGCCATTCTAGAAGGTAAGTGCGATTGGTATGGCGTCGAATCCGAAACAGCCCCGCGCGAAGACCAGTTCGTGCACTACAAGTACCCTGCGGACGGTTGCTCTAAGATCCACATGGTCTGGACCGATTCACCATCCTGGGTCACCTGCTGGAACTGCGGCAACGACTATATCCGGGCCATGCGTCATCCCGATATCGAGTTCATGTTCGCCCAGCATATATGGCTGGAGAATGAGTGTTTGCTGGCCGATATCATCCTACCGGTGAATACCAAGCTCGAAGAGGAGGACATTGGTGCCGACGTCTTCAGCGGCCAGTATAACCTGCTGTTTCTGGAGCACAAGTGCACGGAACCCCTCGGTGAGTCATACAGTGACTACGAGATCGTATGTAAGATTGCTGAGCGGCTGGGCTTGTTGGAACAGTACACCGAAGGCAAGTCTGTTGAGGACTGGATCAAGTACGGCTGGGAAACTTCGCGCGTCGCGGACCTCGTTAGCTGGGAGCAGCTTAATGAGAAGGGGTACTATGTCGTGCCTACTGACGATAATTGGGAGGATGTGCCCGCAGGCTTTTACAACTTTTACAAGGACCCCGAGAAATATCCGCTCTCAACGCCGACCGGTAAGCTCGAATTCGAGGCTACCGGCCTTCTCAAGCACTTCCCTGAGGATCTGGAGCGACCGCCAGTGCCTAAGTGGGTTGCAAAAGGCATCAGCCACGAGGAGACTATCGGGACCGAACGCTCCAAGAAGTACCCTCTGCTTGTGTGCACCAATCACCCGCGCTGGGGTGTGCACTCAGAGCACCAGGATATGATCTGGATACGCGAAATTGAGACCGCCAAGGTGAGGGGGCCCGACGGCTACGAGTATCATCCGGCCTGGCTACACCCATCAGAGGCAGAGAAGAGGGGCATTAAGAGCGGGGACATCATCTCAATCTACAATGACCGAGGCACGGTGCTGGCAGGCGCATATATTACCGAACGCGTCATGCCTGGCGTGCTGTATATCGATCATGGTGCGAAGTGGGACCCGATTGCGCTTGGGGAGATCGATCGTGGTGGTGCCATCAACACTATTGTGCCCAGAAACACCTGTTCAAAGAATGCAGTCGGCCATGCAGTGAGCGGCTTTTTGGTACAGGTAGAGAAGACTGACATGGAAGCGCTCAGGCGCAAGTATCCGGAAGCCTTCCAGCGTCCCTTCGACCCCCATGCAGGTCCCAGCTTAGAAGCCTGGATTGAAGGAGGTAAATGATGGGCAAGAGCCTGATTATCAACTACGATATTTGCAATGGTTGTCACAACTGCGTGGTTGCCTGTAAGGACGAGCACGTAGGTAACGACTGGACTCCATATGCCAAGCCTCAGCCCTCGACCGGGCACTTCTGGATGAAAATTACTGACATGGTCAGGGGTACTGTTCCCAAGGTCAGGGTCACATATCTTCACGATATATGTCAGCACTGTGACGACGCACCCTGCATCCCCGCCTGTTCAGCCCACGCCATATACAAAAGAGATGATGGCATAGTCATCATCGACCCGGAAAAATGTAGGGGCCACAGGAATTGCATCGATGCATGTCCCTATGGAGCCATTTATTTCAACTGGGACCTTAATATAGCTCAAAAATGCACTTTCTGCGCGCACCTGCTGGATAACGGATGGAAAGAACCTCGATGCGTCGACGCATGCCCCACCGGAGCGTTGAAGTTCGGTGAGGAAGAGGACCTGAAGGACGAGATAAGCAAAGCTGAAGTTTTGCATCCGGAGTACGGAACCAAGCCGCGGGTGTATTACATAGGCCTGCCCCGAAGCTTCGTAGCCGGAGCCGTCTATTCCCCGGAAGAAGACAAATGTCTCCAGGACGCAACCGCCACCCTCGTGGACTCAAACACCGGTGAGAAGTTCACGGCCAAGACTGACAACTACGGTGATTTCTGGTTTGAGAACATGAAAGTCGACCATAGCTACTCACTGAGGATAGAGAAGGATGGATACTATCCCCAGGAGATGCACGACATAAGCACAGCAAAGGATGTCAACGTAGGCGACATAAAACTCTACAGAAGGGTGAAGGTAGCTAAATCTTAGCTCTATAGCCTTCCCCTGACTTGAATCTATGGGCATTGAGGGGGAAAAGAAATGAGGCTGGCTGCTGATGGCGCCAGCCTCATTTTCGCTTACCTATTCTATCTCTTCAGGCAAATTATGCCCTGTTTAAGTTTATGGTCCCCAGATAGCTGTCAACTTTAACATCTGCGTCCATTGTCTTTGCGGCATATCCCGCAGATTCGAACTTCAGCGAATAAGTTCCGGCATCGAGCCCGGTGAATTCAAAGACACCATAGGCATCGGTGAGCGCGGTCTTCTCTTCCGCTCTTTGCTTGTTCATCAACGTAACCTTGACGTTTTCGGCACACTCATCCACATCTCCAAACACGACGCTGCCAGCCAGGAAATTCTTACTTATCCTTTCAAGACCTACATAGTACACTCTGGGTTTTGTTTTCCATTCCGGGTGGAATACCTCAGCCTTACCTGAACTTACCAGCTTAGCTACCTCGCTCTCTGGATCGTCCAGGTCGCCAAATATCATGGCCTTGCTGGGACATGCCTGTACGCACCTGGGCATTTGCCCATCCTCGAGCCTCTGCACGCAGAAGTTGCATTTCTGTGGGAGCTGTTTCTCCTCGTTCCAAAATATTGCGCCGTAGGGGCAAGAGTCCACTATTTGCCTCTGGCCTACAGCTTTCTCGGGGTCGATAATCACTATTCCGTCAGGCCTCTTATATACCGCACCGTTCTTAGCCGCCTTAATGCAAGGCGCATTGTCACACTGCATACAAGGAATAGGCATGTAAGACACTCTGATATGTGGATACGTGCCCCCTTCCTTCTTCTCAATCCTTATCCAGGATTCCCCATGTCTGGGCTGGCCTACGGAATAGGGAGGATAATCGTTATCCCAGTATTCGTCTTTGCACGCCACAAAACAGTTGTAGCAAGCATTGCACTTTGTTATATCTATTACCATACCCCATTTAGCCACTTTTATTCCCTCCTCTTTTCTATTTCAACGAGACAGGAATTCGGAGCCATACCACAGGCATTCTTAGATAGAAAATGGTGAGGTGTCAGCAGGTTGATGCATCCACCCCTGTCCGCTGACTCGCCGGGCTCTCCAATTGGGTCATAAACAGCGGACGACTCGTAAGAATGAACCATGCCAGACGGAACACGCTCCGTAACCTGCGCGGCGCATATCACAACTCCTCTGTCATTATAGACATTCACCAAATCACCATCCTTTACGCCACGTTTCTCGGCGTCTCTGGGATTTATCCGAATTACCCAGTAATACCACCCGTCATCATTCTTCAGCCTGTGTTCCGGTATCTCATTAACCCAGCTGTCTTTACCATCATAGTGCGTATGGAAACTATACCGTGGGTGAGGCGAAATGAGCTGAAGCGGATATTTAGAGTAAAGCTCCGTTGTATGGTGACCTTCCCAAGAAGGTATGTACTTGGCAACAGGTGGCCTTTCCCAATCATCGGGGTCGAAGCGCTTCAGACTCTCTGCTTCAAATTCTATTTTACCCGTCTGTGTAGCAAGGTTCCCTTCTGCATCGGGTATGCTTGCTACCCCTCCTCCCACAGGCCCCCAGTCAGCCGTATCGTCCTTCCTCCCCTCAGCAAACCATCTCAGGCTTGGCGCAGACTTATAAGGCTTCGGCAGGGGTACAATGAAGTAGCCTTTCTTCTCAAAGTCTTCCCACGAAATATATTTCGGCAGGTCGGATGCGTTAAACATCCGTTTGACCCAGTCCAACTCGCTTAACCCTCCCTCGGTAAACTTGTCGTAGAAGCCAAGCCTCTCAGCAGCCATGGCAAAGATATCGTAATCCGCCTTGGATTCTCCCAGTGGTTCGATGCATTTCTTCTGCAGCACTACAATCCGATGGTTGGTTGTATAATGTGAATGCGGTATGTAGCCCGAGCAGTTAGCCCACTCGCCGATATCCCATCGCTCAAAGTTGGTGCACGCCGGAAGTATTAAGTCAGCAAATCGAGTTTCTCCTTCATTCCAGATTGACTGATTGATTACAAACTCCAGCTTCGGACTCCTGTACATCCTGACCCACCTGTTGGTGTTGTTCATGGTACCGATATAGCCCCCACCGTAGCGCCAGAAAATCTTCACTTCAGAATATCCCTCTGCTGGATATCTATACTTCTTGAACTGAGTTTCAGGAGAAAGCCCGCAGAAGCCCTTACCCCTCCACTCCTGAGGCGGGTTCATAATACACTCCGGCAGCAGGATCCTCAGTATATGCTGCCCTCCAGGATCATTAACCTGTGATCTTATTGGATGCTTTGTTATTCCCCGCGATAACCATTGATAATGGCCCGCGGTGTTCAGCGGGTCGCCGGATATACCTCCTTCAGCATACCCGGGGAAGAAAAAGTCAAAATTCTGCGGGGCGCCATAGTTTGCTGTCCATATGTTGCTGCCGGGCTTACCCATGCCTTGCATGGCTGCCAGCATGACCATGTACCTTGCCCACTCCGTGCCATAAGCCGTTCTGCAAGCCCCACCACCAAGTGCGCTTCCGGAGGCTAGCATGGTCTTGTGCCTGGCCCATTCTCTTGCAAGAGCTCTGATCTCCCTTGCAGGTACTCCTGTTTCTTTCTCAGCCCATTCAGTGGTCTTAGCGAACCCATCTTCTTCACCAAGGATATAGTCCTTCCACTTTTCAAACCCGTGGGCGTGTTCCTTGATATATTCCTTGTCGTATGTGCCTTCAGTCAGCCAAACATAGGCAATGGCTGCCGCCATAGCTGTATCGGTTCCTGGCCTAGGGGCAAACCATTTGTCAGCGAAATTCACAGCCGTTGAGTTATAATGCTGGTCTATAACCACCATTTTCACACCCAGCTCCTTTAGCCAATGACGCCACTGATTGGACTCCTGGCCGCCATATATCCCGGAGGTACTTTCTGGGTCACCAGACCAATAAATCAACATCTCGGCGTTTTTCAAGGCATCTTCCAGCAGATCATATTGCGATGACACTCCCAGCCTCCAGGCAAAGCCCCAAGTATGTATAGCACCCCAGTGCCAGCCCTCCCAGCTATCCGGGTTGTGATCAACATAGGTAGCATTCAGAATACCCATGAATCTGAACAGGGTGCTGTGCCTGTAACCTACGTTGCCCCAGTTATGATGAGAATCAGGCGTGGTAAGAACCGCGCCAGGGCCATAAGCCTTCTGGACACGCTCTACCTCTGCTGCCACCATGTCCAGGGCTTCATCCCAGCTAATTCGCTTGTACCCAGACGTACCCCTGTTTTCAGGCTTCCTATCTCCTTTCAGATTGAAATCAACCCTTTTCATGGGATAAAGAAGCCTGTCCGGGGAGTATATTCTTGACCTCTCGGTCAAAGCATACTCGGACACCTTAGCCATCCTGGCAGGAGAGAACTTCCTTCCACGTGCCTCAATAACCCAAGACTCTGCATCTTCAGGGCTGAGCTCTAACGGCTCAACACGCGTTATCTTCCCGTCCTTGACATAGACGAAAAGCGGCCCCCCCGTAGTACAATTCGTAAGAACCTGCTCCCCCTCTCTACAATAAGGCATATCGTTCCTCCTTCTATTTCTCTTGTCTATGCCAGATATAATTGCATAGACAGCGACAATAAATCAACTTCCGCTGGCAGGTCTCGCCAGGCGGCTGAAAACCCGCTTCCTGCGTAAGAAGCCCACAATCCCATCTGGCACTGCTAACATTATAATCACAAGTATTACACCCTGTATAAGCAGACTATATCCGGCATATCTGGCTAACAGGAAGTGGAGGATAACAACGATAATTGTGCCGACAACCGGCCCCTCACGGATGCGCATTCCTCCGATGACAACGCCAAGCATTGCTATCATCGTCCACTTTATGCTGAAGGCGCTCAATGGTTCTATATACGCTTGGTGGACATAGAATATGGCCCCCGCCATTCCGCATACTAACGCCCCAATAACAAATGAGTACAGCTTTAATCGAAACACATCTATGCCGGAACTTGCAGCAGCTAGATCATTATCGCGAATTGCCGCCAGCCCCAATCCCAGTCTGGAATTCAAGATGAACCGCATAGCCACCATTGAAGCAAGCCCCAGAGCTAGAGCCATCCAGTAAACCTCGTGTGTGGAAAATTCGGCTGCACCTTTTAGCACATAGCCCGCGCCCCCACCTGCTAGCGCACCTCCAACAGGCCTCCAGAGGAGAAATACATACTTCAATGCCTCGGGAACAACCAGTGTCCCGATAGCGAAATAGATGCCTTTCATCCTGAAGACAGCGCTGGATATGACCAGAGCAAACAATGCAGCTACTATAGCTCCAAATATTACTCCTAGAGCAATAGGTACTCCGACCCAGGTACCTATTATCATTGTGTAGCCTCCCAGCCCGATAAACGCCGGAAAGCACAGGGTTATCAGGCCAGAGTAGCCAGCATGCAAGTTCCACATATTGGCCATGGCCCAATACACGAGGAAGAGAAATATGTAAATCACCCATTGCTGAGGGATAGCCGTCACCGGCAGCACCCCCAGCACCACTACGGCAGCTAACAGAGGTATCGTCTCACTGCCCAATCCTGGAATTGTAAACTTCATGTTCTTCTTAACGTCCAAATATGCCCTGCGGTCTGACGGCTAATACCACGAGCACCAGAACGTACACGATAAGCATCTGGGCGGTGGCACCGGCGAAATAGCCACCGATAGTCTGAGCCAGGCCCAGTATCATGCCGCCCACAAATGTCCCCGCCATGCTGCCTAAGCCTCCTACTATGACTACACCGAAGGCGACAATGAGGAAAGATACCCCCGATGTTGGGGTAAACGGGAAGGTCAATCCAAGGAAAATGCCGGCTACGGCGGCAACTGCCATAGAAATACCGAAGGCGAAATTATATACACGGTCAGTATCTATCCCCATCAACAAAGCAGCTCTCTTGTTCTGAGAAGCAGCAGTAATACCTTTGCCTAAGTAAGTCCTGCGCAAGAATTCACGAACCAGAAGCATCACCACGAGGCCGGCAATAAAGTCCAGCAGATATGCCAGCGGTACATGAAACGGGCCGATGGTAAAACTCTCAAGGGCGTAGGAAGTCGTAAGACCCCTCGACAGCGGTGTCCAGAACCTCTGGCAGGCATTCTGAATGATCAGGGAAATCCCGAAAGCGATTATCAATGGAGCTTCCATCGATATTCCAAAAGCTTTTCTCATAAGAAATTTCTGAATAGCGAAACCGATACCAAACAATATGGGAATAATAATGACCAAGCTTACAATCGGATCCAGCTCAAACAGGCCTATCTTGCGGCCCATGAACTCGCCGGTCATTAAGAAGAAGGCAAGGTACGTGGCTAGTATTAGCAGGTCCCCGTGGGCTACGTTTATCAACCTCATCACTCCGAAAACAAGGGAGAGCCCAAGGGCAATCACAACATACAATCCACCCAAAAGAATCCCCATCATTAGGGGGGTCGCTAAATCCGATATACCTGTCATCTACAGCCTATCCTGAGCGCCTTCATATTCATATACCAAAGTATGCTTTTCTGACCTCGTCCTCCTCCTTCAATTCCGCCGGAGTGCCGCTCAAAACAATACGGCCGGTTTCCATAATATATGCTCTGTCAGCTTCTTCAAGGCTTCTCCTGACATTTTGTTCCACAAAGAGAATGGTAAGTCCTATATCCCTGATTGCATGTAACGCTTTGTATAGCTCGGTAAGCACGATAGGAGCAAGACCAAGCGACATCTCGTCGAGAAGCATAAGCTTTGGGTCTGCCATTAAGCCTCGCCCTATTACTAACATCTGCTGCTCTCCCCCGCTGAGCGTTTTAGCCGTCTGGTTTTTCCGCTTTTCCAGTATGGGGAAGTGCTGGTAAACGCTTTCCAGATTCTCTTTTCTTCTAGACCGCGCCCTGCGACTGTATGAACCTATTGTCAGATTCTCCAGCACGCTCATCTCGGGAAAAATCTGCCTTCCTTCTGGAACCTGGGTGATCCCGAGTTCAACTATCTGGAAGCTCTCCACGGCGGAGATATCCCTCCCATCAAATTCAATCTTGCCCTTAGCGGGATGTAACAGCCCTGATATCGTGTCCAGCAGCGTCGATTTACCTGCCGTATTAGCGCCAATAAGACCTATTATTTCACCGGGTTTCACTTCGAATGACACATCCCACAGGGCCTGAAAAGTGCCGTGAAATACATCTATATTGCTGACCTTCAACAACGGATCTTGAGACATTACCTCAGTGTGCTCCTCCAGCCTTCTTTACAACGGTCATATCATTTGGCCCTAACCGAAATAGGCATCGAGTACCTTCTTGTCCTGCATAATGTCACCCGGTATGCCTTCGGCGATTTTCTCGCCCTTGTCCATCACCACAATCCTATCGACTGCCTCAGTCATCACTTTCATTACATGCTCAATGAGAACTATTGTCTTCCCCATGTCATGTATTTCTCTTATCATGGCCAATATTCGCGGGAGTTCCGCATCGGTTGAGCCTGCAGCTACCTCATCGAGCAATATTAATGTGGGATCGCTAGCCAAAGCCCTGGCTACCTCGAGCCTCTTAAGACTTATAATTGCCAGGTCGCTAGCCAGCGTATCCTTCTGCCCCGACAACTCCACAAGGTCAAGTATCTTATCATATTCAATTTCGGCTGCCCTTTTGGCACCGTACTTTGCCGCTACATCGAGATGCTCTCGCACCGGTAAATTGGCAAACGGCTGAGGTATCTGGTATGTTCTGGCAATTCCCAGGCGACAGATTCTATGTGGGGGAAGCCTGGAGATATCCCTTCCGTCGAACTTTACCGTACCAGAATCAGGACTGTATGTGCCGGATATGACATTCAATATTGTTGTCTTGCCGGCTCCATTGGGACCCATCACCCCCAGAATTTCCCCCGCCTGAACCTCAAAGCTCAAATCCTTAACAGCAACGATCCCGCCGAAATGCTTAGTCACGCTGTCAACTGATAGAACCGGTGTTTCCAACGTCACCACCTTTCTCTAGTTCAGAAGCTACAGAAGGGCCTTGTAGCAGAAGAAATCCCGGTAATAGTCTGCCTATCTCCCGCAGATGGCCAAAAATCAACGACAACACTGACACGCTCCTATTAAGTTGAAGGGAGAACGACCAGAGGCAACCACCCGCTGCAACCGCTCTCCCGCAAGCCCTTCATTAATCTCCACCTTACTATAGCCCTGCCTCGTCTTGAGGATTTTATCATATGAATCTTGCGTTAGCAAGTACCACCATCTTTTTTTCACCTGAGTTTCATTCACCAAGGTAAGGCATAGGCCATATCGGCTCACCCGTCACGGGTATGAAGTCGTGATGAGAAACGACAATCTTGCTTTCCCACATCCAGGACTGGTTAGTCTTGAACCACTGGAAATAGAACAGCGGTTGCGCACTGAACTGGTTTTCGTCAAATTTCACGCGGTGAGCAATCGTCATTAAGTCGGTTTCCGCCAGAGCTTTATTAATCTCAGCTCCATCAAGCGTGCCGGCCCTTTCTATGGCATCGACCAAGATCTGAATTGACATATAGCCCCATCCCATATTCGGGTTCAGAGGTTCACCCGTTCGTGCCACCCATCTCTGATAGAGCGATTGTGGAGTTGTGCCACCAATGCCAGGACAACCCTCGTATGATGGGTGCCACCAAGACTCACAACCGACGCCCCATGGCAGGTCACCACCCCATGAATTTACATCTATGTAAAAGAGTCCTGCCCTGGCTGCATAGACCATCCTGGGTTTGAAGTTAAGTGCCTGAGCCTGTCTCCACAATGTGGCAAAGGGAGGGGAAGGGCAATTGCCCCAGACTATCTCCACATCGTTTTTCTTCCACTCATTTATTATGGGCGTGAAGTCCGTTGTCTCCATAGGAAACAGGCCCAATCTTGATTCCTCACCTATAACCGTGTAGCCCGCCGCTTCCAGTCCCGGAGGAAAGACCGAATACCAGCCGATGCCATCCGAGTCATCTGAGGCGAAGACACCGGCTACCTTGTTGGTATCGTCACCGAACCGGTCCAGTATTTCCAGGCCTATATCCATTATGGTATATCCTGGCACGCTCCGAAAATCTCCTGCCGGAGCCGGGGTAGCTATACGAAAACCAGTGATCCAGGAATATTGCCAGGATGGTGTAATTTCCTGCCGAATGCCTAGCCAGGGCTCCATTGGACCCGTTCCAGTAATCAAGGGCACCTTATGCCTCTCAGCTACTGTAGCCACGGGAGAATTCATCGGCGGCGGCAAGATAGGTCCTACAAGGAAGTCAACATTATCCCGGGTACACATGTCCTCGGCGAGAGTGCCTACCTTTACCGCGTCACTCTCGCAATCAGCGACTACCATCCTTAACGGCAATTTAACGCCGTACTCCTCTACATATACGCCTCCCTGCGCATTGACGTCGTCGACAGCTGCCTCAAGCCCGAATAAGCCGCCGGTGCCGAAGCCGGCATACATGCCGGTTAGCGCCCCGGCATGTCCTAAGGTAATCTCTGGTGGGTCTGTTGGTGTCACTGGCTTACAGCCACCCATAACCAGGATGACTACCAAAGCAACTAGTACTGGAATCAAGAGAAACTTTCTCATTTTCACCTCCGTTACGATCACTCGGTGATTTCAGCCATGACGCAAAGATTCTAGCTCTCACATAGCACACCTCCACGGACCCTCCATGTACCTTTAGATATCAGTCGGGGCAAGGCCTGTTTTCCCCCCGGTCAAACAGACCTTGCCCTGAAACATGCCAAAATCAGCTTAATCTCATTAAGTCACTCGGCTCTTCAACACATCCTGGCTATCATCCCATTCGCATGTCACCTAAGTCACTATCCTTATTCGCAGCTACTTTGCCTCATATTTTTGCTTGCATAAACACCCCTTAGGGTATAGGGAATATGGGCTCGTGCGCTGGCTTCAGCCAGTCATGCTGGGAAAAGGTTATCTGGAGGTCCCATACCTGTGCCTTATCGGTCTTCACCCACTGGCCAACGGCGAGCGGAAGGCCGCTGAAGTGTTCCTCCTGGATAAACTTCATACGACCGTTAATCGTCGGCATGTCAGTTTCCGATATAGCATTCTTAATCGCAGTGCCGTCAAGCACGCCGGCCCTTCCGATGGCATCAATCAGGACCTGCGCTTCCAAATAGCCATGGCCAATGGCCGGGTTCAGAGGTTGCCCTGTATCCTCAATCCATCTCTGGGTAAGCGATTCTGCGGTTGTGCTGCCGATACCAGGGCACGAGTCTGCCGGATATACTCGATCCCACCATACCTCCACACCAACACCCCAGGGCAGGTTACCACCCCAGGACGATGCGTCTACATAAAACAGGGGGGCTCTGCCACAGGTCACTATCTTGGGCTTGAATGCCTGCGAGTTACATTGCTTCCACAGGGTCCCAAAATCGGCGCCGGGACAGTTGCCCCATAATATTTCAACATCATTGGCCTTCCACTGATTTATTATGGGAGTGAAGTCTGTGGTGCCCAGGGGAAATAAGCCTAGCTTTTGTTCTGCGCCTACAACTGTCAGACCGTATTCCTGCAGTGCACCGGGGAATAGCCCGTACCAGCCGATGCCGTCTGCGTCATCCGAGGCAAAGACACCGGCTACCTTGTTTGTCTGGTCAGCATACATATCCAGCATCTGAAACCAGCTATCCCTTATGGTATATCCGGGCACGGCCCGAAAATCACCCTCGGGATATGGCATAACAATGCGGAAACCAAGCATCCAGGTGTACTCCCAGGGCGGCGTAACCTCCATGCGCTGGCCATTCCAGGGCTCGAAAGGCCCGCCTCCAATAATATGAGGGACCTTGTATTTGTCAGCTACAGTGGCTACCGGCCCGTGTATGTTTACCGGTTCGTCAGGCGATAGTAAAGCGTGTACCTTGTCTTTGAGAACCAAATCCTCTGCAAGAGTCGCTACCTTTACCGGGTCGCTCTCGCAATCGGCCACGACGAGTCTCACAGGCAATTTAGTCCCGTACTCCTCCATATATATTCCGCCCTGCGCATTTATGTCGTCAATAGCCGCCTGCATTCCATATACACAGCCTTCACCGAAACCCGCAAACACACCGGTCATCGGCGCAGGTGTACCGATGAGAATTTCTTCTTGCTCCGGCGCCGCTGGCTCACAACCACCGAAAATCAACGGAAGTAGTAACAGCACTGTTACGGCAATAACCAGAAACTTTTTCATCTTTACTTCCCCCTTCACATGTTGAATTGGCTCCATAATGAACTGTAATATCACGAATTATTACTACCTACCCCCGATTCTCTACCTCCTTCCTGCTATCTGACGCCCATTCCTAACCGCCTTCTTATCTCCTCTGAGCTACTCTCAAACAGATTCTACGGCGTCACTATCAGTCTCTGTTGCTTTTTATTCTACACCCTTTTTGCGGCTTGTCAAGGTATTGGGCACTACGTGTCAACTCATTGAGTACCTAACCCAACAGGGGATTGACAATGGAACATTTTCCATATACGATTATTACATACTTTACTTAACGTCTGGCGAATAGAGAGCTGAATCGCATAATTACTCTCAAATGGGAGTAAAATGGGTTGCTGAGATGAGCTAGATTAATGCTTGCATATCGGGGTTTGTGTTTCATTCTTCTCCTTCTTTATTTAGTATATGGGCCCGCTAAAGCTGATGCTGGCGGGCCTATTTACTTTGCAAAAAAGACATCGCTGAATTTGTCACGTAAGCTATGAGAGAGGTGTAAGCAGGAAGGAACAAAAGGAGTAGTGGAGGTTATGTCTATGGAGAAATGAAGACCACAATGGCAGATTAAGATCAAGCAAAGGAGGATCAAGTGAAACACAGATTAGTTACATTAGTTTTAGCAGCAGCAGTCATTGCAGCTCTGGTTATCGTTGGTTGTGCTGAGCCCGCAACTCCAGGAACCCCAACGACGCCAGCAACTCCAACAGGGCCGGAAGAAATTCGAATAGGTACCTGCGCCTCGTTAACAGGCATGTATGCCGGTTTTGGTGAGGGTGGAGCTTTCGGAAACAGGGCAGCCGTTGAGGATATAAACAAGCTGGGCGGCATATATATAGAAGAGTATGGACGCAAACTGCCCGTAAAGCTAATAGTTGTTGATGACGAGAGCAGTGAAATAAATACAGGTACCCTGGCTGAAGACCTGTGTCTCCGCGATAAGGTCCACGGCCTGGCAGGGCACTTCGGTTCGCCGGGTTTGCATGCCATGGTTGCCAATGTAGCTGAAAAGCACAAGATTCCGTACGTCGTGGAACACCCCCTAGAAACCTGGATGGCCCTACGACAGGAAGTTTCACCACCGTGGGAATACACGTGGTCACCCGGTTTCGGAATATCCACACCTCCAGAACCAGGAGATATTGGGTATGGCCAGCCAGGCTACACGGTTGTGGATGTTGCATTAGAGTTGATGAATGAGTATGGTGACCAGACGAACAGAGTTGCCGGGGTATTCGCTTCAGATGAACCGGCTGGCAAAGGTTTTTACGTGCTATTCGCAAAAGGTCTAGAAGATTGGGGAGCAGACGTTATTGGAATTGATCATAACTTAGGCCTGTTCCCCCTTGGAACGACAGATTTCACTTCCATAATAGAAGAATGGAAGGACAATGATGTTGAAGTCCTCTTCGGTAACTGCCCTGGCCCCTTATTTGGTGCGCTATGGAGGCAGGCCTACGCGCTAGAATTCCAACCCAAGCTGGTCTATGCGTCGCGGGGAGCGCTTTTCTATGAAGATATCATCTCTTACGGGGGGGACTTGGCTCAAGGCATAGGCACAGAGGTATGGTGGGGGACATCATACGAAGGGTGCCCCGGATTTGGGGATACGACGCCGCAGACACTTTACGAGAGATGGCATGAAGAGACTGGCAGGCCTATAAACCCCAATGCGGGATTCGGCTATGCCTCGGTACAAATCTTAATTGATGCCATAGAGCGGGCGGGCACGCTAGATAGTACCAAGGTCAATCAAGCGCTGGCTGAAACTGACATGATTACAATTGCCTCTCGCGTCAAGTTCAACGAAAAACACTTCAGCCGCCTGCCGGTCTTCTACGGCCAGTGGCAAAAGACTGCGGAGGGTGGATGGGAATGCGTATCAATAGTCTCCCAACATGACTTTATACCTGAGACTGGCGAGTGCTTGTTCCCAATACCTTATGACTAAAGCGAAGGTGCAAGTATTTGCTGTCAGAGCATACCGCGTGCGAGGAGATAGGACTAGGCCTCTGCTCTGTAAGTAGTTGCTGACGAAGATACTCAGGGCACGCTGTCAGAACACGGAGCCCTGAGTATCTTCGACACTTTGACGGAATGGCTTGAGCTAGCCATTCCGTCAAGCCTCTAAGTGGACTTCTTATTATCAGGATTTGCTTACCTGGCAAAGTTGTGATTTATAGGGAGCAAAACCCGAGATCGGGTCAGGCGTCTGGTCATTCACAAGGATGTTCACATTGGCTTCACCAGCCCACTGGTGCGGCAACTGGACAACTCCCGGCAGTATTTCATCAGTTACTTTGGCCTTCAGCTTCATGCTGCCTCTCGGCGAACTCACTATCACCATGTCGCCTGACCGGATACCCCGCGGCTTGGCATCAGAGGGGTTTATCTCTACCAGCGGCTCCGGCATCATCTGACGCAGCTGAGGGATATTCCGATATTGTGAATGGGTGAAGGCAACCGTCCGGGCTCCTGAAGTCAGCACCAGGGGGAAATGGGGCAGCAGTTCCGGCCAGCTTACAGGGCTCTCCATTGGCTCCTTATATACCGGCAGCGGCTCGTGACCATGTTCTGCCAGCAGGGAAGAGGAGATTTCCACCTTACCGGATGGAGTCTGAAATCCTGCCTTCTCATAGTATTTGGCTGGCCTGGGCGCTTGGAGAAACTCTATCCCCTCGGGATGCTGCTTCAAGTCTTCAAGAGTCACACCTGACGGCTCAAGGATGTATCTAACGCACTTCTCAAAATCGCCATCCCAGAACTCGTCGCCAAAACCCAGTCTCTTGGCCAGCTCGGAGAAGATTTTCCACTCAGGCCAACTTTCACCTACGGGATCAATGGCAGGCTCTACCAGACTGACGAAGCCATCGCTAAACGGTGGCGTTATCAGCATAGGGCGCTCCAGCCACGACGCCACGGGGAGCACTATATCCGCAAGGCGTGTGCCGGGAGTCTGGAAGTATTCGGTAGCCACTACGAAGTCGAGCTTCTTGACATTCTCTACAAAACGGTTGAAATTAGCAAAGTGCATCGGATTCAGGCCAGCGCCGAAGAGAGCCCTAATAGGATAGGGCCTTCCGCTCTCAATCTGGTCTACCATAGCATTTGACTGCATCTCCCGGTAGAAGCTTGTCCAGAGCGGAAACCTCTGCGAGCCAATTCCTGGCGGCATCTTGGCCACTCTCTCATGAAGGGTAATGTCATTCATTGGCAGAGGAGGGGGACTCCAGCGGGTGCCGCCCGGAACCTCGAAGTTGCCCGTCAGCGCCGGAAGCAGGATGATTGCCCGGTGGTTCTGAACCCCATTCGTACAATGTGTGGTGGATTGAGGGCTCATCCCCATTTGGGCTGGTTTGGTGGTCGCGTATAGTATTGCGGCCTCTCTGATTTTGGCAGCTGGTACCCACGTTATTTGTTCTATCCTCTCCGGTGAGTACTTCTGAACCAGTTCCTTCAGGTCCTCGAACCCAACCGTCCATCTCTCAACAAATTCTTTATCATACAGTTGCTCGTTGATAATCACGTTTATCATGCCCAGTGCCAGAGCACCATCTGTACCAGGCCGCAGTTGGAGAAATATGTCTGCCATAGACGCCATAGTAGTGCGGCGAGGATCGACGACAATGAGCTTGAGCCCCTTTTCTCTTGCCTCCAGATGATCCTTCCACACAAAGGGAAACGAATTCTCCAGGCTCGAACCCCATACTAACTTACACTTGCTGGCAGGGTTGATCTTTGTGCTGCCTTGCGCCAGACCTCCATAGTCCGGCCCGTAGGTCAGGGTCGCGGCTAAGAAGGTGGCCGAGAAGCAGTTGCTGCTCTCAGTGCAATAATTAGGCGAGCCAAAAGCGTGCGCCAGACGGTGATAGTAGGGTCTAGGTTCCTTTGTATAAGCAATCCAGAAAACCACAGACTCAGCACCATATTCGGACTTGACCTTCTGGAAAGCGCCGGCTACCGTATCTAAGGCCTCATCCCAGGATATCTGCTCAAACGAATCAGAGCCCCGCCCACCGACGCGCTTTAGCGGGTGCTTCAGGCGATCCGGGTGATATACAAAGTCCAGCTGGGCCTTCCAGCGGGGGCAGGTGTCTGCTGCACCCCGTTCTACCATGTCAATTCCGGTTGCTCTTCCATCGCGTACATGGATTTTTGTCCGGCAAGCCTCATGGCACATGAGGCAAACACTGTCCTTTACAATCTCTTCTACACCGGTACTTTTAGCATCCGACATCGAAATTACCTCCCTTTCCTTACTTCTACCAACAGAACATTGTAGCTGTGAGGAAATGCCTTGTCAACGCGTGTGCAAACATCTGCCAGCGCCGAGTGCATCTTCCTCTCTTGTCAAAATTCTCAGCAATATAAGGACTAATGGCTGCCGCCAACTATTCCGGCGGCTCTTTATCATAGCCCCACCTTCATAAGCCATTGTCATAAGTTCCTCCCCATTAGACCACCCCAACTACAAGACCAACTTCGCTGCGTCAGGCGTGGCTCTTGGATTGCATGCGGCAACCGGTCAAGCTCTATTTTGTATTGCCCTGTTCCCTTTGTATGAAGTCCAGGAGGTAGTCCATGAGCCTTTCCCTGGACTTCGCTATTTCCTCGGGGGTCCAGCTGTAGAAACCGTGGCCGGTCTTGAATCCCAGTTCACCTCTTTCCACCTTCTCTTTCAGAAGTGGCGATGGGCCAGAAGAAGCGCTGATGTACTTTAGAATATAGTTGTGGATAGCCAGAGTCAGGTCAAGCCCGGCCATGTCAGCGTTCTCGAGCGGCCCCAAGACCGGGAGCCGAATGCCAAACCCCTTCTTAATCACATCATCAACCGTAGCTGCGTCAGCAATGCCATTTTCGACAATGGAGATAGCTTCTCTCCACAGGGCATGCTGCAGGCGGTTACAGACAAAGCCGGGTACGTCCTTCATGACCTTCACGGGATATCTACCAGCATTCTTCAAGATGCCATAAGTTGTTTCTACAACCTCAGTGGATGTTTCGTTTCCTTTAACCACTTCCACCAGTGGCATCAGGTAAGGCGGATTCCAGAAATGAGTCCCCACGATTCTCGTTTTGTTACCCGCCTTGGCTGCAATCTCAGTTATACTCATTACTGATGTGTTAGTAGTCAAAATAGTCTCCGGCGGGCAAATCTTGTCCAATTCCTGAAAAACCTTCTGCTTTAACTCCAGATTCTCAGCAACATTCTCGACAATAAGCTGGGCATCCGAAGTTGCCTCATCCATACTGGTGGTAGGTCTTATCCTGCTTATTATGGCCTCTATATCGCCCTCCAAACCAACTCCTTTTTTCGCCATCCTCGAGAGGTTCGCCCTGATATTCTCAATTCTTGGGGCGAAGAACTCCTTTTCTTCGTCGTGCCGGTGAGGGCGGTTATATAGACAGACATTGTAGTTCTTAAAGGCGAACATCTGCGCAATCCCACATCCCATCGTTCCCGCTCCGATTACGGTAACATTCTTAACGTCTTCAGCTTTCATAAATTCCTCCCTTTCTTTGTTCTTTGTCCATACAGGAACCCTATGCTCGATCCTCTAAATATAGGGGCAAATGATGCAGCGTCGTGTGCACGCTGCTGCTATGCCCTGTGTGATCAATCACTCAACTAGTAATTGGTACGGACTCACGTGCCTATCTGCGCGCGGCGCATCCACTACCCATTCTCATTGCGCATGGTATCATCAGCTCGCGATACCGGTCAAGACCTTTCCGGCTACATTATAGCGTCTGTGAAGAGATCCGGGCATGTCGTAGCGCGTCCTGCCGGTTCCTGCAGGCTTTGAAAATATAGAGTATGCTGACTTCTGCTTTGTCGGCAGGCTGAAATAGCCAAATACGGCCCGTATAGAGGCAAATACTATTCGTAGATCTCAGCACGTCTGCTTTTCATTGCAATTACGACATCGGGTAGTGCTCTTCCGAGCCCATTGTCCTCAAGCTTCGTAAGTGAAACAATTAAGCGCATCTTCTGGCAGGGTCTGGCTGGACAAGAGCGACTTCAAAGGAGACGGAGGAGAGGAAGCCAGCTCCTATAGCTATACGGCATAAAGGTGTCGAAGCGGTCGCGGCAACGGGAGTTGGCAATTCTCTTCCTCGAAGCTGAGGACCATCGCAGCAAGCAAAACGACGAAATTACTGCGCGTGGATTTTTACGATTCACTCGAGCTTCCGCCGCAGCTGCATTACGACTGCGGACAGCGTGAGGCTAGCAACTCCAATCGCAAAATCAAGGTATACTCCCGTTGGCGGGATCTCCGGACCGCTTGCGAAGGCCATAACCAGACCTATGATCAGTCTCAGAAAACCGAAAACAAACAATACCCAAGCGGCTATTGTTGTCAGAGACTTAAATACACTTGGCATTGTCAAACCTCCTATCAACGATGTGGTCTAAGCATATACCATGCTATTGTACGTTTCAATCTGGCGTTCTTCTGAAAGTCCTCTGTTCTTGAACCGTAAAGCACATGCCGCTCACCGTTAGGAGAAGTCGCGAAGCGGTTGACTCGAGATGCGGACCTGGTGCTAATCTATACATGTGATTACTATGATAATCTTATGGAGCTTCGGGCTGCCTTTCCTCTATCTAGAAGGAGGGAAATGAAGGCGGCCAAGCAGGAGAAATACTGGGCACGGGTCAAAAAAGTTGAGACCGGCTTGCTCAAGTTCCGTATCAGCGCGGGCTCAGCAAGGAATCTCATTTACTGCTACCCCGTAGGTGTGTTAGAGCGGCTTATAAACACAACTGAGAAACGGCAACCCGGAGACCCAGCTAGCTATTTTCTAAATGGTCTGAAAAGGTCCAGAATAAAACATAGACCTGAAGTGAGCTCAATCGAAGATGAAGGCGTGTAGATGTAATGATAATAATCAAATGTGCCAAATGTAGAAGGGAAGTGTTCAAATATTTGAAAGTTGGGGAGGGACGGCTATTGCATTGCTGGAGAGAGCGGATAATAGAAGACAGTAGCGTTCGAGATGGGAATGAAGTCAGGTGCCAATGCGGCAATCTAATCGGCATTGATGAAGGAAAGTGGATAAAGCTGAAACAGCATTCCTTCACCTATTCAGGGACAAGGGGTAGACGATAGGATATTTCTATGCTGCTTACCGGGAGTGCTATTATGAGTAACCTGCATGTTCCTGTACACAACATATCCAAATAACTTCTTGCCTAATGAAGCGACCAGCTCCGGTGTCACGACACAATAGCATACGCTCCTGGCCTGTAATTTCCATGCTTGTCTTATGAACATGAGTCATTCCTGGCGCAACACAACTATAACGGGGGCGGCCATAAGAGCATAGAATTTGGGCCAGGACTGCCCAGGGTTTCAGGAGGGGCCAATAGAGCACTCTGTGAGGGATTAAGACTATATGCTCCCTTGCTTCAATCTCTCTATCACAGCATCAGCTACCTGGCTCGTTCCTACCGGGTTATGAGGGTTCAAATCGTAGGTGAGATTCTTACCCTCTGCGATGACTTCAGCTATGGCAGTCTGTAACTTATCTGCACTATTCTTTTCCCCCAGATAGCGAAGCAGCATCACTCCGGAGAGCATCATCGCCATAGGGTTCGCATTATTCTGTCCGGCATATTTGGGTGCGCTGCCATGGGTGGGCTCAAAAATGGCTATGCCGTCACCTATATTGGCCCCAGGGCCCAACCCCAAGCCACCAACCAACCCCGCGCACAGGTCAGAAATAAAGTCGCCGTAGAAATTAGGCAAGACAAGGACGTCGAACTGCTCGGGCCTTCTTACCAATTGCATGCACGCTGCATCCAGCAGCACATCAGCGAATTCTATATCGGGGTATTGTTCAGCCACTTGACGAGCAGTGTCAAGGAAAAGCCCATCGGAAAACTTGAGTATATTAGCTTTGTGGACCGCAGTCACCCTTTTTCTACTATTCTGCCTAGCATAATCGAAGGCAAATTTGACAATTCGCCAGCTGGCAGTCTGTGATATGACCTTCAAGCTGACCGCAGAGTCCTCTCTTACCCTTCCACCAGTGGCATCGAAGACAAAATCCAATAGTTCCTTTGTTCTTGGGCCACCCATTGAGAATTCAATACCAGCATAGAGGTCTTCAGTGTTTTCCCTGACCACAATTAGATCTACATTTTCATACCGTGTAGGTACACCAGGATAGGTTCTGTAGGGGCGAAGGCAGGCGTAAAGGTCCAGCATTTGCCTTAAAGCTACATTAACGCTCCTGAAACCGCTGCCTATCGGTGTAGTTACTGGCCCCTTTAAGGCCACCCTATTCGTCTTTATGGATTCCAGAGCACTGTTGGGCAACACGGCGCCAAGCATATCCTGAGCTAGCTTGCCCACAACGACAACGTCCCACTGGAACTGAACCCCCGTTGCTTCCAGTACTCGCCGGGTTGCTTCGGCTACCTCAGGCCCTATGCCATCGCCAGGGATGAATGTTACCTTGTGTTGCATTTCGCCATATCTTAGCACAGGCCAAAACACGCGTACATGTCCTGCCGAAACTGGGTCCCTTCATTTTCCTTGCGGTTACTGGATAGAAAGGCCTTCAAGATCTATAGCTTGAAATCTCTGTACTTCTCGATATAGGGGATAAGGCCGCCCTCTTCGAGTATAGCAGACATCAGTGGCGGTATCTTGCTGCAACTAATACTGGCACCTGAGCTTAAGTTGATGACCGTACCCTGAGTCAGCTTAATATCAAGGCTATCACCATCGCCAATCTTATCCGTGTCACACAGCAAGACCGGCATGCCCTGGTTTATGGCATTCCTGAAGAAGATACGGGCGACCGATTTGGCCAAGATGGCCCTTATGCCTGACATCTTAATCACGACCGGGGCATGCTCGCGACTAGAACCCAGTCCAAAGTTCTTACCCGCTATAAGAAAATCACCTTCCTTTACTCTAGAAGTGAAGCCAGGTACAGCATCCTCGAATACGTGCTTGGCAAGTTCCGGCAAATTGCTTCTCAGATGGGCGAACCTTCCCGGAATAATATCGTCCGTGGAGATATCATCACCCACTTTGATAGCCCTGCCCTTGAATACTGAATCGGACATCACGTAAATTCCCTGGGGTCTGTGATCTCGCCTCTTATAGCTGAGCTAGCAGCGGTCGCAGGGCTGGCCAGGTATATCTCAGCCTTCGGGTTACCCATCCTTCCTTTGAAGTTGCGGTTGGCAGTAGACAGGCACACTTCGCCATCTCCCAATACTCCCTGATGAAGACCAAGGCAAGCCGCACAACCCGGCGGAAGGATTATCGCTCCAGCTTCAAGTGAGCTCTGAATATAGCCTTCTCTTATTGCTTGGATGAGCACCTGCCTTGAAGCGGGTGCTATGAGCAACCTGGTATCAGGATGCCTGCTCCGGCCGTGGATTATATTGGCAACTATAGCGAGGTCTTCCAGGCGTCCATTGGTGCAGGTCCCAATGAATACCTGCTGGACCTTAGTCCCTTTCACTTTGCTCACCGGAAGGACGTTGTCCACATGGTGCGGGCATGAAACGACTGGCTCCAGCTGACTAAGATTTACAGTGATGACCCTTTCATAATTTGCATCTGTGTCGGGGAAAAGTCTTCTGTATTTGTCACCCCTGCTCTGAGCCATCAAGAAGTCCTTAGTAACCTCATCGCTCGGAAACAACCCAACTTTGGCTCCGGCCTCTACAGCCATATTGGCTATGGTTAACCTTTGTGACGTAGTCATATTAGCCAAAGCTTCGCCGCCGAACTCCAGAGCTCTGTAAGTAGCCCCGTCTGCCCCGATTTCCCCTATGAGATAGATAATCAAGTCCTTGGCGTAGACTCCCCTGGTGAAGGCACCACTGAGCTTAATAAGGAAGCTTTCTGGCACACGGAACCAGGTTTTCCCTAGGGCTAGAGCTACAGCCACATCGCTCGAGCCCATGCCGGTGGCGAAAGCCCCCACCGCACCAGCTGTAACAGTGTGGGAGTCAGAGCCAACAATTACATCTCCTGGATTGGCGAAATGTTCAGCTACCAGCTGATGACATACCCCATCACCTACTTCGTATATATGGCAACCGGTATCCCTGGCGAAACGTCGTAACAGTATATGGTCATTGGAAATCTGCCCACTGGGGCTCGGCGCAGCGTGGTCCATGAATATTGCCGCTCGTCGAGGCTGAGCCAAAGTCTCAAAACCACTCTGTTGAAATTGCCTTATCGCCAAGGGCCCAGTAGTATCCTGAAGGAAGGCCAAATCTACCTCAGCGATTACAATATCCCCCGCGCGGGCATCGCCTTGCGATTTCAGGCTAAGAATCTTTTCTGCTAGCGTCTTTCCCATTCAAGAATGAGCAATTATCGCTATGACGTCTCCTGTCTTCACTTTGTCCCCGGGCTTAAATCTTATAGCCTTGACCGTACCTCTTTCAGGAGCGGGAAGTTCGTTTTCCATCTTCATGGCTTCCAGTATAGCAAGCGTGTCACCAGCCTCAACTACGTCTCCTTCTCTTACAGAGAAGGAGATTATCAACCCTGGCATTGGTGACAATAGTTCTATATCGGCTTCAGCCGCAGCCAACTTTTCGGCTGTAGGAGCAACTTCCTCTTCTGCGCGCTTTGCCTCTGGTTTCACTGCCGTGGGGGCGCTTACTTCAGGTGGAGGCAGCTCCAAACCATATTTCCACCTGAGAAACCTCATCCCGGTAGTGGGGTAAAGGGCATATGTGAGGACGTCGCCAATATCCTGTGCAAGCCCGTTAGTGGCCTCTTTAGCTTTATCTAACTCGGGCTGCAACATATCCGCAGCCCGGCAGGTGATAGGCTGGCCACCTCGCTCATAGCCCTTGAGGACTGTTTTCTGCACCTCAGGATCGATGGGTGCTGGAGGTCTACCGTACAGGCCGTAGACATAATCCTTCACCTCCCGGGAAATCATTTTATACCTGCCAAATAGGACATTCTGAACAGCCTGAATCCCCAGAATCTGGCTAGTGGGGGTAACCAAAGGTGGATAACCCAGCTCCTTGCGAATTCTAGGCAGTTCATCGTACACCTCAGCCAGGCGATCGAGAGCCTTAGCTTCTTTGAGTTGAGCCACCATGTTGGTAAACATTCCACCGGGAATATGATGCCCTAGCACTCCGGTATCGATCACCGACATCTTGGTGGTGTCTAAGAATTCGCGGTACCTAGGAGCTATAGATTCAAAGTATTCGTCTAGCTCAAGCAAATGCTCCAGGTCGAGTCCAGTATCACGGGCAGTGCCGCGAAGAGCTACGACTAGAGGCTCCACTGCTGGATGCGCGGTCCTGAAAGCGAAAGGAGCGATGCAAGTATCGACGATATCTACCCCTGCCTCAATAGCCTTCAAGTAACTCATAGAAGCCATTCCGCTTGTGAAGTGGCTATGAAGATCAACAGGTATCCTCAGAACACCCTTAAGGGCTGCAATTAAGTTATATGCATCATCTGGGGCAATAAGCCCGGCCATGTCTTTAATACATAGGCTATCTGCTCCCATATCCTGAATCGTCAAAGCTTTCTTAACGTAGTAATCGATATTGTAAATAGGTCCCCCGAGTTTCTCTTCAGTAATGGAGTAGCACAATGTTCCCTGAATGTGCCTGCCACAATCTTTAATAACCTTGAAAGCAGTCTTGAAGTTCCGTTCATCGTTCACGGCATCGAAGACGCGAAAGACATCAATGCCACAATCGGCGGCATGGCGAATGAAAGCAGTGACTATATCATCGGCGTAGTTACGGTAGCCGACCAGGTTTTGCCCCCGAAGTAGCATTTGAAGTGGCGTGTTAGGCATTCGTTTTTTCAGGATGCGAATTCTGTCCCAAGGGTCTTCGTTTAGAAACCGGGTCATGACATCGAAAGTTGCTCCACCCCAGACTTCCATGGACCAGAACCCCACCTTATCCATCTCTGGGGCAATGGACTCCAAATCTTCGGTTCGGACCCGGGTAGCCAGCAGGGACTGGTGCCCATCACGAAAAGTGAGGTCAGTGATTTTAACCATATCTTCGTTCTTGTTTGAATTCATGCTACCTTCCTACTCAATTCTTGTTTCTTTGCGGCAAGTTGACAACATTATCAACTCAACACGCCGCTATGGGATAAGCTGACCGATTCAGTTTTTCCCTTCAATTTTCTCTAGGTAGGCATTATGCCATGCTTTTTTGCCGGCAAATCAACTGCCTTATTCCTAAATAGCTTCAGTGCCCGGCATATGTGAGGCCTTGTTTCTGCCGGGTCTATTATAGCATCTATGTGTAACTTGGATGCGGGCAGGTAAGGATTGGCAAATCTCTCCCTGTACTCTTCTATCAACTCTTCCCGTTTCCTGTCAGGGTCCCTTGCCTCTTTTATTGTCTTAGACTCAATAACATCGACAGCCCCTTCCGGCCCCATCACCGCCACCTCAGCCGTAGGCCATGCGAAGACTATATCAGCACCCAAGTCTTTCGAGCACATACCCAGGTAAGATCCTCCGTATGCTTTCCTGATAATTGTGGTTATTTTTGGTACTGTTGCCTCTGAGTAGGCATAGAGCATTTTAGCGCCATGCCTTATTATTCCACCCCACTCCTGCTGCGTTCCGGGTAAGTATCCTGGGACGTCGACAAAATTCAATAAGGTGATATTAAATGCGTCGCAGAACCTGATGAACCTGGAGGCTTTATCGGAGCAGTCTATATCAAGAGAACCGGCGAGATGCATTGGCTGCTGTGCTATAATACCTACAGTATCTCCATCCATTCTGGCGAAACAGGTTACAATGTTCCTCGCAAACTTCTCCTGCCACTCGAAAATTACTCCGTTATCCACCACTAATCTGAGTACTTGCTTCATATCATAGGGAGTCTTAGGACGATCTGGCACTATCTCCCTCAGCTTTGGCTCAGCCCTATCCCAGGGATCACCGGTGTCAACATGCGGTGGTTTCTCCTTGTTATTTGATGGTAAATATCCGAGCAAGGTCTTTATTTGCTCAATGCATTCATCCTCATCTTTGGCAAAAAAAGTTCCATTTCCACTCTTCTCGCAATTGGCTCTGGCACCGCCGAGCTCCTCCGAATCAACATCCTCCCCAAGGACCGCCCTTATTACTTTTGGCCCGGTAATGAACGCTTGCGTCCTTCTATCCACGGTGAAGATGCAGTCCATCAACGCTGGTGAATAGACTGCTCCTCCTGCGCAAGGCCCTACGATGGCGCACAGTTGGGGAACAACACCTGAATATATCGTATTTCTATAAAACATGTCCCCATAGCCGGACAGCGAGTCAACTCCTTCTTGTATTCTGGCGCCGCCGGAATCAGCGACGTACAATATGGGGCAGCCGGCCTTTGCCGCTTCATCCATCACCCTGCACATCTTATCAGCATGTCTTCTTCCCAGTGTGCCACCCATAACCGTGAAATCTTGAAAGAAGCCATAGACAGGTCTTCCGTTAATATTTCCGTACCCAGCTATAACGCCATCTGCCGGTATGTCCTGTTTATACAAGTCATAGCTTAGGGATTCAGACCTAGCCCATAAACCGATTTCGAGGAACGTGTCCGGATCGTAGAGCTTCTCCACCCTCTCCCTAGCTGTGTACTTGCCTTTAGCGTGTTGCTCCTCTACTTTCTTCGCCCCTCCCATCTCCTTTAGCCTCGCCTCTTCTCTCTTCATCCATTCCAGTTTCTGCAGCGACGTCTGTTCGTTAGGCACGATGAACCTCCTGTCCAGATTCTAAGCCGCGAATTTAACATTATACCAGCTTCTTTTCTAATATTCCCAACTCTTGACAGGGTCCATCATTTTTGCTACAGGTTTTCTCAGGTAGAAAGTCACATAAGGAGGTCACTATTATGGAAAGCCAGTTAGAACTTAACGACGAGCGCCTGAAGCTGAGGGGCAAGTTTGTCCAGGAGCTGCCTGGTCTGTCTAAAGCCGAAAACGGTGTATTCAATGAGGTGTATAAGGATGGGGCAGTCAGTCGTAAGGTGAAACGTTTGATGGCTCTAGCCCTGGCACTTGGGGTTGGCTGCACCAATTGTATTCTAGCTCAGACCATGGAGGCGCTGGATGCTGGAGCCACCAAGGATGAGATATTGGAGACTATCTCGGTGGCTGTTGTCTTGAGGGGTACCACCGGCATTGGCGAGTCACTTAGGGTAATTAAGTTGCTGGAAGAATTGGGGCTGGGATAGCTGAGCCAGCCTTGCGCCGTGGGAAGTTGATTTTATCCGCGTTACAGCTTTAGTCTGGGGCTGTAGTTTCTCCATCACCTCATATTTTCTATAACAGACACTACAGTAGCAGCCATTCTATAGCGCTGTGCGAATTGTTTGCTATAATTATGAGCTATGGCCGGCGGCGCTAATCTCGAGGAGACGGGGCTTGGCCGCACCGAATGCGGCAGGCTGACTCTTAATTGGGGCAAGAGAACCTATATTATGGGTGTGGTAAACGTTTCTCCAGATTCCTTCACTGGCGATGGGCTTGAAACCTGCGAAGAGGCTGTAGTTAAGGCGAAACGCTTGGCCACTGAGGGTGCAGATATTATCGATATCGGTGGGGAATCTACCCGCCCTGGCTCGGCCTCTATCCCGATTGATGAGGAGCTGCGCCGAATAATTCCCGTAGTGGAGAGATTAAGGAACGAAACAACATTGCCGTTAAGTGTGGATACTTATAAGGAGGAGGTGGCTCGTTGCGCTCTGGATGCCGGTGCCAATATGGTAAACGATATTTGGGCATTGAAGTATGAGCCGAAGTTGGCTGAGATGGCAGCTCTAAAAGGAGTGCCTCTTGTCTTAATGAGCAATCAGCGTGATTCGCCACCCTGTGATAATATTATGCCCACGATTATCTCTGACTTACAGAGAGCTATTGGGGAAGCTTTGGAGCGAGGGGTCTCCTGGGAAAATATCATCGTTGACCCAGGCATTGGCTTTGGTAAAACACAAGCGCAAAACCTGGAGATTTTACAGAGATTGGAAGAACTCAAGACTCTACGGAGGCCCATCCTTCTGGGTAGCTCACGCAAGTCAGTGATAGGCTGGGTATTGGATTTGACCTCAAAGAAGAAGTTATCAGGTCTGCCATTCGTTCCCCCCTCTGACCACAGAGTAGAGGGAACTGCGGCCAGCATAGCCATTGGCATTGCCAAAGGTGCCGATATTGTCCGGGTACATGATGTCAAAGAGATGGCACTTGTGTGTAAGATGAGCGATGCTATTGTTAGAGGTCGGTGAAAGTATTGGCTACCGCTTATCTCTGTCTAGGCTCAAATTTGGGAGAGCGCGAAAGAAATTTGACTCAGGCTCTATCAGCGCTGTCGCAAAAGGTAAATTTGAACAAGGTCTCTTCCATTTACGAGACGGAACCGGTAGGGTACAGAGACCAACCGTTTTTCCTTAACATGGTGTGTCAAATTACCACTGATTTGAGTCCTCGGGAACTACTCCGCCTGGCTAAAGATATTGAAATCAAAATGGGCAGGCAAATCAGCTTCACCAATGCTCCGCGGCCTATCGATATAGATATACTGTTTTACGACAAGCAGATCATTCAGACCCAAGAGCTGACCATACCGCATGCCCGCCTGGCAGACAGGGCATTCGTACTCATACCCTTGGCCGAAATTGCCCCTGAGTTGATTCACCCCGGGCTTAATAAGAGCATTGCCCAATTAGCTGGCGGCGCATCGGGCCATAATGGGGTGCGAAAAATACACTAGGAGGCTCCAATGTATGAACTCTTTGTAGAAGATCATTTTGACTCGGCTCATTATCTGAGGCATTATCACGGCAAGTGCGAAAACTTGCATGGTCACCGCTATAAGGTAGTAGTGCGTCTGGAGGGAACCAGGCTTGATGAAGCTGGTTTGGCCTACGATTTTGCCCAATTGAAGCGTGAACTGAGGCAAGTTACCGATCGATTTGACCATCATTGTCTCAATGAAGTGATACCTTTTGACAAAATTGAGCCCTCATGTGAGAACATTGCCGCTACCATATTCCATGAGCTGCTGCCTCGTATCTCTGAAGCGCCGGTGACGCTAACTTGCGTGGAGGTGTGGGAATCGCCTACAACAGGAGTGGCCTATCGCCCCTGAGTTTGCTGGCTGGGTGGCAACAAGTTCGGGATTGTATCTGCTATAGGATAGGAATGCTGGCATTTGGGACAATATAAAGAACCTGTGATAACTTCCCCTCCCTCCTCTTTATCCACATTCAGGTGCAAAGTCCCTTTACATACTGGACAGACTAAGATGTTTACCAGTTCCTTTTTCATCCTCAGCTGCAATTATAACATATGAATAGTAATCAGCGAGAAAGTGCTATAATAGTCGAGCATGATACTCTGAAGGAAGGCAGAAGATGACAACTCAGATCAGGAAGACTTATCGAGGTATAAATCCGGAGATGCTCTATGATGAAATGCGAGGTTTGGCACAAAAGCAAGGCCTTGCGGTCGATGAAGTTAAGCAACAGACTTATTCCCTCCCTAGCGGATCTACGCAGTCCCGAGTAACCCTGAAATTCAAGACGCAAGGTGAAAAGGCTGAAGACGAGAAGACTTGCGGGGACGCCCACATTATGAGCTCGCCCGGAGGCGAGACAAAAATGCTCCTTGACCTGGACGAAGACAGCCTGTCTCAGGAAAGGATTTCGGCCTTCCAGCAAGACTTGGATTTCATTCTTGGGTCATATGAGGTTAAGTGGTAAACAGGTGGGCAAAGAGACCAGGCAAGAACGCAGAGAGAAACAGCGCATAAAGCAAGAAACTAAGATGCCTCAGCATGGTAAAAGCCTGGCAAGGATCTATCAGGACACCGTATCTAAGAGAGCCAGGATGAAGAAAGTCGTCAAGAAACCAAAATGAGTCTAATTCGCGGTGTAATAGGGAAATTTCTTCTCAGAGGTCCAATCATAGTCTTGGTTTGCCTGGCTATCGGTTTCGCTATAGCCCGCGGCGCCAGTTGGGTACTTCAGCGTTTAGTATGGTGATCATATCGGTTTCAATTTCGCGTTAGAGTTGAACGTCGGCCAGATTGGGGCCAATGAGTTTCAGGTTGCTCGTGGCCTCTATCCCTTTGATTAGTAAATCAAATTGGATTGTGCGCCGGGTTACATCAGAAGCTGGCTATTGGAATCTGAGCCGCGAGGCCTGGCCGTAGCGAGTCAGCTGTAAGATTAGTCTACGCAATCTAGGCGATAAGGGATTACATATGCCCTGTGTCATGTTAAAATTACGCCGGTTGCTTTGTAATGCCAAGGGAATGGAATTTGGAATTCAGTCTGGAGGGAAATGAGGATGGATGAGTCTTTTACCCAGGACCAAGCAGTCGCCTCTGTTCGTTATGAACTGGCTATCACGACGGATGAGGCCAGGCTCGGAACCAAGAAGATATTGTCCCGTGGTGGTAAGAGGCTGGAGGTGATGATACCTGCAGGGGTAGTAGCGGGAAACATACTAAAACTGAGCAACGCCCTGCAGTTAACAGACGACCATCCCGGAGACATTCTGATTCAAGTCAGAATCAAGGAAGAACCACAAGCCAGAGTCGTTGAAGTCAACGTTATCGAAATCAACGATGATAACTTCGAGACTGAGGTGTTGAAATCAGAACTGCCCGTCTTGGTGGACTTCTGGGCACCATGGTGTGGCCCGTGCCGTATGATTGGCCCCACTACCGAAAAGCTGGCTAAGGAATACGAAGGGCGGGTCAAATTCCGCAAGATAAACATAGACGAGAATCGCCTGGCAGCCGCCAAATATATGGTGATGAGCATTCCGCTGCTATTATTCTTCAGGGATGGCAAGGTAGTCGACCAAATCATCGGTGCGGTGCCCGAGTCCGAGCTCCGATCGAAGGTAGAATCGGTTCTTGCGGCGCAATAGGCCCTTCGGATGGAGCTTTGAGACCGGGATCATCGTGACCGGCTCGCGCTACATGCTAACAGGGATAGATATACCATGTGGCGAAATGTTAACCGATTTGTGCCAGGCTAGAGTAGCATGATGCCTATTGATTTTATGGGAGGTGGGCAATGAAAGCACGTGAAGGGCAAATCGGCCGGGTCTTTATGATACGGCTCGAAGATGGGGATCTGTTGCCCCAATGTATTCAGCGTTTTGCTGAGGAGAATGGGGTGTTGAGGGGACATGCTCTTTTAGTGGGTGGGGTAGGGGGAGGAAACCTCGTTGTTGGTCCGCGACGCTCAGAGGAAATGCCACCGGAGCCGATGGTGTTGCCCGTTGATGGGGCGCACGAGGTGCTGGGAGTTGGGGTACTGGCTCCGGGTGAAGATGGCAAACCTGTCCTGCACATGCATGCCGCGCTGGGACGGGCAGGACAGACGATGGCTGGGTGCGTGCAGCGTGGAGTCACGATATGGCTTGTCGGTGAGGTTGTGCTATATGAAATCCTGGGTGCGGATTTGAGGCGTATCAAGCATGAGCAGAGTGACTTTGAGCTTCTGGATACTGGGGATGACAGGTGAATTGAAGGTACAATGGCTCAATTATGAAATACTCCGGGGGCCTTGACTGGATGTGACGTGTTGGCTACCCGGTCAGCTCGGGATCGCGCGCACTGTTGATTTGCGCCAACTAGGAGCGGTTGCTGGTTGATTTTCCAAAGTGCAACCGAGCATAATATGGCATGGAATACAGGATCACACCTGCTCTCATAATCATTGACTTCCAAAACTGTTTCGTGTCCCCGGGGGGCGCATTCGATCAACTTGGTTATGGCATATCCATATATCAGAAAGTGTTACCGGTCGTTCAGGGCCTGTATCAGAAGGCAAGGTCGTTGAATATCCCGGTGTTTTTCTCGCAGGCACTCCGCGAGCAATCAGGGATTGATATGCTGGAGAGGGTGCACCAGATTCTGCCTGACAAGCGACGCGAGCGGATTGAAAAAATGCCTCTGTGTATTCGCGGTACGTGGGATAGTGATTTCGTTGAGGGCTTGAAACCCCAGGACGGCGACCATGTGGTTCACAAGAGACGTGATTCCGTCTTCCAGGATACCGAATTCGGACTTTGGCTACGGTCGATGAGAATAGACACTATAATATTCTCAGGGATCGACAGCTCTATTTGCGTGGAGTCTTCCTTGCGTGATGCCTTTAACCGAGGTTGGGATGTGCTTCTGGTATCCGATGCTACTGCTTCCCTGAATAACGCCTTCTACCGGACGACACTCGCGGAGATCAGCGAGAATTTCGGTTTGGTCATGACATCTGACGAAGTGTTTCGCAATCTGAGTGCCTTAGGTGACGGCCGGTTCTTGCTGAAGGTCGAGTAAGTTCTGGATTCTTCAAATGGTTCTCTGCTGAAACTGGCGGGCTATCCATAGCAGTTCGTAATTGATTCTTAGGCAAGGGAAAGTTATATCCTGTGGCAAACTGTGTCATTGAGTCTAAAGCCGCCCGCATATTCAGGCTTGCCTCAGGTTGATGTGAGCTGTGGAAGAAATGCCAAATGTGTGCAAAGAAAAGGCAAAAGAGTACAAGTAGAGATTCGACAGCTGATGTCATGCATGTCCGGAGGAGAACCTCTAAGGGTCTAGATATGCCTCTGAAGAAGGACCACCGTTGATTCATATGGGTTTTGGCCCTGCTTCGGTTTTAAGCTGCTGCGTCGAACCCTTGAGGAGCATGGACTCACCCCGGGTGAACAATTCATGGCGCTTGATAACACACGTGCTGGCAAGCTGCTAGATCTATCCCGTGCTGGCATTAAATTAGCTTTTAAGGTAGACTATGCTAGAGAGGCCGATGTCGTGAATATCGTTATTGCCCCTCAGGGTTTCAAAGGAAACATCAGTGCTCTCCAGGTCGCCCGGGCGATTGACAACGGAATTAAACGCGTGATGCCCGAGGCAGTGACTGCCATAATGCCAATGGCGGATGGAGGGGAAGGGACATTAGAGGCTCTGGTTGCTGCAACTGGAGGCACCATCAGAGAAACAGAGGTCACAGGCCCATTAGGGGGATCTGTCAATGCCCGGTGGGGCATTCTGCCGGATAAAGCTACAGCCGTTGTTGAGATGGCGGCCGCGTCAGGTATCATGCTCGTAGCATCCGATGATCTCAACCCGCTAATGGCGACGACATATGGTACAGGGCAGCTAATCTTGGCGGCACTTGACAGTGGCTGTCGTAAATTGATTATTGGTATCGGCGGCAGTGCCACTAATGATGGTGGTGCCGGCATGGCTCAAGCCCTGGGCGTCCGGCTGTTAGATTCGAAGGGGGCAAGTCTTCCATTTGGTGGGGCGGCGCTAGCCAGACTGGAGCGCATTGATATGTCCGACATAGACCAAAGGCTGGTAGATTGTAATGTAGTGGTAGCCTGTGATGTCACTAACCCCCTTTGTGGTACTGATGGAGCATCGGCCGTTTACGGGCCTCAGAAGGGGGCTACGCAAGAAATGGTTAAGCAGCTTGATGCCGCGCTGTCTCACTACGCCGATGTTATCAAGAATGACCTGAATATAGAGGTGAAGGATGCTGCTGGTTCCGGGGCAGCCGGCGGTTTAGGAGCCGGGCTCATAGCTTTCCTCAAAGCTAAGATAATGCCTGGCATTGCTGTCGTTATTGAATCCACCCGGCTGGTAGAGCAACTTACTGATGCCGACCTGGTTTTTACCGGCGAAGGCAAGATCGATGCCCAGACGGGATGGGGCAAAGTACCAGTTGGGGTTGCCCGGAAAGCAAAGGAGTTCGGAGTGCCCGTTATCGCCCTTGCCGGTGAGGTAGCCAGTGACTACAGGGCCATCTACGATTACGGAATAGATGGCGTGCTCAGCATTGCTCCGGGCCCCATCAGCCTGAGTCAGTCAATGGCCAAAGCCGAGAAATTGATCGCTGATGCAGCAGAATGCGCCCTTAATATATACCTCTGTGGCACTAAGGGTCGCATTCGCAAGCAGACGGGAGGACAATGCTGAAATATAAGGAGTCTCTTGCGCAGAATGTAGCACGGAGGGTAGTTGGGGAAGGGTCATGAAGGCAGTCATACTGGTCGGAGGAGAAGGAACTAGGCTACGCCCGCTGACCTTTAATACACCTAAGGCCATGGTGCCTATACTAAACCGGCCATTTCTGGAGCACCTGCTACTTTATCTGGCAAAACATGGTATAAGCGACGTAATTCTTGCTATGGGTTATCTTCCGGACCCCATCCAAAGGAGTCTGGGAAACGGTAGCCATTTAGGGATTAACATCACTTATCTGCTAGAGGACTCTCCCCTGGGTACTGCGGGAGCGGTGAAGAATGCGGAGCCTTCGCTGAAGGAATCCTTTGTCGTATTCAATGGTGACATCCTGACTGAAATCGACTTGACAGACATGATCAAGCGGCACAGGGAAATAAACCCGGAGGTAAGCATAGCGCTCACACCAGTGGAGGACCCCACCATTTATGGGGTTGTGGAGACCGACGCAAAGGGGCTGGTGAAGAGTTTCGTGGAGAAACCAGCCCGGGAAGAAGTCACCACCAATATGATAAATGCCGGCATATACATCTTGGAGCCCGGGGTTCTCGAGTATATTCCAGCTGAGACTCGCTGCATGTTTGAGAACTATGTTTTCCCCACACTGCTCAAGACAGGAAAAAGCATCCTGAGCTATCCATCTGAAGCCTATTGGATTGACATTGGTACACCGGAGAAATACCTGAAGGCACACCATGATCTTCTCTCCAGATGTGGGGACGAAACTGTTCGTACCCAGGGCGAGAGCCGAATCCACTCTACAGCCCGAATAGAAGGGCCAGCGTTGATTGGAGAAGGCTGCCTTATCGCAGAAGATGCGCGGATAAAGGGTCCTGTTGTGCTCGGGCCGGGATGCCAGATTGGCAGAGGTGTAGTTGTGGAAGGTGCCGTGTTATGGGAAGGGGTGATGGTGGGGGAAGAGACGGTCATCAGGAACTGCATGATCGGCTCCCACGCCCATGTGGGCAGCCACTGCCAGATATTAGATGATTGCGTTGTGGGTGACGATGTTAAGATAGGCAAGGAAAGCAACCTTGCCTCAGGGACAAGACTTTCCCCAGAGAGTTACGGGGATCCAATTACGATGAGAAGCGTTTGAAGCTTGCGCTTCAAACGCAATGTTGATATAAAAGGGGGATTATATGTGTCCTATATGCGGGTTGGTGAATCGAGATTGCCAGGATACTGACAGTAAGATGCACTCCATGATGAGCACATTGAAAGGCAAGGATGCTGCGGGAGCCTGGCTTGTCTACGACGGGATAGCTAAGAGATGGAATGGGGGCATTGAACGAATCAAAGGACAAGCCTTGGGTCAAATTTCGCTGGCTACAAGGGACTTAGCTCCAGAACAACCGGGCTATGATCGTAGCGGGAACCTGGTCGTGCTCATAATAGGTAACATTTACAACAATCAGGAGCTAGGATTGAGCCTGGCTTCCGCCCGCAAACCATCTTGCGCCAGCGACGCGGAACTAGTAGCTCTCCTCTTGGAGGAAAGTTACCAAGGGGACCTGAGCACAGCTCTTAAACAGGTAGCAAGGAAACTCGACGGAGCCTATTGCATAGCGGCGTCTGACGGCAAACAGATTGCCCTGTTACAGGACCCCACTGGACTTATTCCTGCCTACTATGACGAAAACGACAAGCTGGCGGCTTTTGCCTCAGAAAAGAAGGCATTATGGGAAATAGGGCTGCGAAATGTAAGACCCTTACGGGCAGGAATGCTCGCTTCCTTTGCTGCAGATGGGATTAGCTTGGCTAAAGTCCTTCGCTTACGCGATATGGTGGTCGAAGCCACCATAGATGACTTGACTAGTGCTGTTGACAGCTACTCTACCCTGCTTAGAACCGCTGTGGAAAGAAGGCTACGTAACCTAAAGAAGGTGGGAGTTCTTGTCTCAGGAGGGGTAGACAGCTGCCTTATAGCCAAACTTGTCTCAGACGCAGCGGCCGGGAGAGGCATTGAGGTAATAGCTTATACTGCAGGGACAGACGGGGCTGATGATATTGAATACGCGGCGAATTTTGTTCGCGGGCTAGGGCTGCCACACAGGGTGAGAAGACTGACTCAGCACGAGATAGAGTCATATATACCGCGCGTTATTATCGCAGTTGAAGCGAGAGGCCTGGTGCAAGTGGAAGCTGGCATTGGAGTCTATGCTGCCCTGGAGGCAGCGAGAGAGGACGGCGTAAAGGTAGTGTTTTCCGGTCAGGGTCCCGACGAACTGTGGGGTGGCTATAGCTGGTATCCCCGGGTGATCGCCAAAGATGGTTACGAAGTGTTACAGGAAAGGATGTGGGATGACCTCGAAATGGCCGACATAGAGACCTTTGATAGAGAGCGAAAAATTGCATTGGCGCTCGGCATGGAGCAAGTATTCCCCTACGTCGATATCAGTGTGGTACGTCTGGCGATGAGCGTGTCACCCCGCCTGAAGATAAATTCCGTCGAAGACCACGTTGGTAAGCGCCCACATAGGGAAGCTGCAAAAAGGCTCGGTGTGCCGATAGAATACGCTGACAGAGCAAAGAATGCAGCTCAGCATGGCACCGGAGTCCATGAATTCTTTGACAAGATAGCCCGCAAGAATGGTTTTACACCCGAGCTCGTGGCGCTTGTCGGGTACAGCAGTAATGGGGTCAATGAGAAGAGCCTGGGCAGTTCTGTCCGCTACGGCTACCTCTATGGTGAACAGGAACTCTGGCAGGTACCAGAGCACATCCAGTTTTTCCTTGATTCAATAGCATACCAGAAGAATCTGCTTAACGAAGTGGAGAGGTCGAGAATAGAAGTGTTCCTGAAGAAGACTGGCATGCCTGTGAAAGTACGCGCTTGGAATCAGTAGAAGCTGCTTTATCCTGGAAAACGTGGCTGTAGCTTCTTGTTCCGTGGGCTACTTTCCATTCATTTTTCACTGTTTCAGGGCCTCTGGTAATGAGAGTGTCGAATAATCTAGAACGGGCCGGCCTACCTTATTTCTCCACTGTGCCTTGGGCCGTCGCTATTATGACGTGCCTATCCCGGAGTGGTGATTGAAACAGGCCATATCGGCTATACTGTAGAAAACGAAGTGATTAGCTTCAGTTAATAGGGGGAAGAGAATGCGTATCGAAAGCAGCAAGCAAGTTGAACATTTCGGAGCGGTGAGAGTGCACCCTGTGCGTCGTATTCTGGAGCTTGACTCTGGCGCCAGGATCCCGTCCCAGCTTAATGAAACCGTTGGGCCACAGAGAATCGAGCGCGACGTTATTGCGGGCATTCAACAAAGAATGGCTATTGTTCTGCCAATAAAGGATGAGGATTTGAGAGTCTTTGAAGGCGTACTTAGTGGCATTCCCCACGATTGCTTGATGATTGTGATGTCTAACAGCGGGCGGGGAGAGATTGACAATCTGAAGAAGGAACAGGAAACGTTGGAGCGATTCTGCATTGCCACGCAGAGGAATGCGTTTATTGTGCATCAGAAGGACCCTCATCTGGCAGAAGCCCTGGCCGACTGCGGCTACAACAAAGTCCTTGATGACGAAGGGCTGGTGAGAAATGGTAAGGCAGAAGGTATGGTCATTGGCATGCTGCTGGCAATGGCAATTGGCAAGGACTATGTTGGATTCATTGATACCGATAACTATATTCCCGGGGCGGTATGGGAATACGTACAGCATTATGCCATCGGATTCAGTTTATCAATTTCGCCATATGTTATGACCCGGATTCTATGGAGATACAAACCCAAGATCTCAGGTGAACTATACTTCAAGAAGTGGGGTCGGGTGTCCGAAATAACGAACAGGTACATAAATCACTTTATATCCAGCAAGGGCAAATTTGAGATTGACGTAATCAAGACCGCCAATGCCGGGGAACATGCCATGAGTCTGGAACTGGCCAAGAAGCTAACCTATGCCACAGGCTATGGGGTTGAAACACAGGAACTGATGTCCATCCTGGAGCAGTTCTCGGCCCTGACACCTATAGTTGACAAGACTGTAGCAGAAAAAGGTGTCGACATTATTCAGACAGAGACCATAAATCCTCACGTCCACGAGGAAAGAGGTGAAGCACACCTGATTCAGGACATGCTTGCGCCCAGTCTGTCGGTTATCTACCACAGTCCGTTATGCGAAGAAACAACGAAGCAATTGATAACCAAGCATCTGGTAGAGCTGGAATGCATCCCGGAAGGTGGTGAAGTGCCACAATTGAGAATGCTACCGCCGCCAGAGACCGCTGACAGTCAGAAGTTTGCCAGTTTCCTCGACAGGCACCTCAATGATTACGCTGTGCCTAAGGGGTCGCCGGTATGGGCCAGCTTACCGTCGGCAGCCCGTAAGGGGCAGGGTGTTACAAAGGTGGTTTTCACCGACCTTGACGGCACCTTGCTTCATCCGGTCAGCTACTCCTATGCGGCGGCACTTGATTCTGTTCGGATATTGCAGGAAGCAAGAATCCCCATAGTATTCTGCTCCGCCAAGACAAGGGCGGAGCAGCAGGTCTACCGGGAAGAACTCGGTGTTAAAGCTCCGTTTATTATAGAGAATGGGGCAGCTATCGTGGTGCCGAAGGACTACTTCCGGTTTCCCTTCTCTTTTAGCAGAGTTATTGATAACTACCTTCTTATCGAACTTGGACTCCCCTACGAAGAAGTGAAGAACAGGTTAAGGAAATTGAAAGAAGGATGCGGGGCCAAAGTCACTCTATTCGGCGACCTCAGCACCGAGGAGGTCTCCAAAGCGACCGGATTGAACCTGCTGATGGCGGGACTCGCCAAGCAGAGAGACTACAGTGAAACGTTAATAATAGAGGGGAGCAAGAAGCAGATCGAAGCAGCCCTGGCAAAGTTAGGGGGGGTAGGCCTAGACTATACCTTTGGAGGTAAATTCTATGAAGTATATCTGGGTGGCGATAAAGGCAAAGCGGTCAAGATTCTAACGGAGCTTTTCAAACTCAACTTTGGCGAAATATACACCCTAGGTATCGGCGACAACCTGAATGACGCAGGGATGCTGGCTGCCGTGGACCTGCCGATACTGGTGCAGAGGGCGAACAACAGCTGGAGCAGACTGAAAGTTAAAAATCTCAAACGTGTCACAGGGATTGGCCCTGAAGGCTGGGCTAAAGCAGCGTCGTGGCTATTGGAGAGCGGTAATCAAAGCAAGTAGTATAAGGGGTCAACGATGCTGAGCAACGGTGAGGGCAACAAGCTGCCAGCTTAAAATCAGAGTTACCCGGAGGTTCAGAACCCTATCTTGAGTGTTACTATCTCAAAGGGTTTGACCCAGAATTTTATCTTTCTGCCCCTGAATTTGACCGGCTCTTGCTCCACCTCAAGAAGATTTGCCACGTTTACCGAGGTCGGTTCTTTGAAGAGCGTTATCTCACCCCATGTCTTCTGTCCCTTTGTTTCAAAGAACCTCAGAATAACGTCATCGGACGCTTCTGCCTTCTTGAAGGCGACCAGCACCAGGTTCTCTGGCTTCAACTCAACAAACGAGAACTGGTTCGGGAAGAGCCTGTTCCCTTTTATTTTCAGTGGCAACTGGAAAGCCATCAGATTGTAATTAAACTCATAAGCTGGCTTGAAGACGTCATTCTCCTTCCAACCCTTCAGATGGGGAAGGATAGCGTATTCAAAGGAATAAGTTTTCAATTCCTGTGCATCAGGTGTTGGAATGGCGGGACCTGTAACGCCATCGGATGAGAGCATAAGGACGCTCCTCAACAAAGTGAGATAAATGCTGCCATCCCTGACCTCATGCGCAGGTAGCCCCTTATTAATCAGAGTCACCCCCTTATCCCGATCAGAATAGTCAATCCAGTTCAGGGCAGGATATGTTCCAGATGGATTCTCGACCCACTTTCCTCTCGGCTTATCATAATACTGGTTGCTACGCCGGGTTATCACTCCAAATTGAGTTTCAGAGTCGTATTTGGGGGAGTTGATGTTCGTCGCAAATTTTACCCGTATTCGTACTTGAGGATGGTGATTGTTGATGGTAGTAACGAAGTCAATTCTGGGTATATCGTTGTATACAGTAACCTTCTTGGAAACAGAGATGAAGCAGTGCCTCCAAAGCACAGGCCTCAGCTTATCCCGGAACCGGTAAGGCCATATAAGAGAATAATAGTCAGTTTCCACGTCGATCAGTACCCTCAGGGGAGTCTTGCTGATGTTGAAGCTCTTAAGTCTGAATTTCCCGAATTCCACGCCCTCATCGCCCTCTGTTTTGAAGGCTTCCTCTAAATTCTGCCGGTGGTAGTAAAGATCGCCGGTTTCCTCCTCCAGAACCAACTCGTTTCCTCGAACCAGATATTTGCCATCCTGCTTAACTTCAATCAGCCCATTTGCGGGATTTGTGGTGACCGTGAAGAACTGGTTCTGAATAGCGTTGCCCCCAATTTTCGTCTTTGCGCGGGGAGAACCGCGCGGGTTCCTCCTTAATATCCTGTAAGTCCTGTAACCGCAGGGTGGAATGGTTGCCACAAACCCGAGTTTGACGGTCTGATACGAGTCATCCTGATACCGAGAGGACTCCAGGATTTCGGCCTCTAGCTCATCCCTGCCACTCCTCAACCCACCAATTCTCTTAATCTTCCCCCGGTCGAACCCCAGCTCGACTTCTACCCAATTAGTCACGGACCAGGAGAGCGGGTTAAAGACGATGATATCGTCCTGAGTCTGTAGATTCGCAGCGGCGACATCGACGAAGTTGGCCAGGATATCGCTAAGATGAGATTGAAGATATTCGAAGTTATCTCTTGCCTCTTTGTAGCCTTCGTCCATTCCAGTGCCCGGCACCACGTCATGGAATGCTCCCCAGAGCACCTTTTTCCAGTTGTCTCTGAATTCATCAACCGGGTACGGGACGCCGAGAAGCCAGGCAATAGTGCTCCATCTCTCACAGACAAGTATCAGGTGTTCGTATTTTCTCAGGTTCTGCTTTACCCAGATTCTGCTTGAAGAACAATGAGGGAATATACGTGAGAGTCGTCCTGAGTACATCTCACCGCGTCTGGTCTTGAGGTTGATGGCTTCCTTCTCCACGCTCTTGAAGAATTCAGACGGACCTGAAATAAGCATTACAGAGTCATCATGAGACCTGTTCCATTTCTTAACGGCCCGAATGGTCTCGGGCTGAGGAGGGACTGAGCCACTACCTGAAGGCATCAGCACATGGTCCGTAGCAGCCAACGATTTGAGCAGGTCAAAGCTCTCCCCAAACTTGCTAAGGTCTAACCCGGCTCTATAACCAAGCGGCATACAGTGGGTCAGTATCTTCGTTCCGTCTAGTCCCTCCCACAAGAATTCAGACGGACGGTCGTAGTAAGAGCCTCTTCGGAAGGCAAAGTACTTATAGCCTGCCTTGCTATATATTTGTGGCGATTGAGCGTTATAGCCGAAGCTGTCTGCCCCCCACATTACCGGCACGTCAACTCCAAACTTCTGCTCTACGTAGCGCTTCCCGAAGAGTATCCCTCTGACCAGCGTTTCACCGTTGGGAATCATCGTGTCAGCCATCAGATATTCGCCACCGGCGATTTCTATTTTGCCAGCCTTTATGAGCTTCTTGAGCGCGGCGAAAAGACTGGGGTTTCTCCTTTCCAGCTCCTCCAGTAGAACAGTCTGCTCTATCAAGAACTTATAACCGGACTTGCCCATCAAATCTATTGCCGGCTTCAAGATAAGCTCGATGGTAATATACAGGTAGTCCTCCTTGGTGAATACCCAAACAGCATCGTAATGGCTGTGGGGGACAAGATAGATTGTATGCATTTAGACCTCCAGCTTATGTTCCAAGTCTATGCAGAAGAATCTTTACTCGGATAACTCTGGTTTTACCAATTCTAAACTGTCACTGGTTCTTTATCAACCCCCGTGCAGCAGAGATGGAGCGGCCTGTCTCATTAGCCCCGGTTCAAATCTGATGTAATGGCGCTGTGACGCCTTTGAAGCTCCTGGATTTGAATTGCTAGCCTATCAAGGTCTAGGGGTGAAAGAATATTCACTGTGTCGCGATATGAGGCCTCTATTTCGCTTCATCAATGGTCACCCCACCATCTCTTTATCCGGGCGGCAATCTCCTTCTCGTAGCCCTCGTCGCTCGGAAGATAGTAATGCTTGCCTTGAAGGGAAGAGGGCAGGTTTTGCTGCCGCACAAAATGGCCCGGGTAATCATGGGCATACTTATAGCCCTTTCCATATCCTTCACGGCGCATCAAGCCGGTTACCGGGTTACGCAAATGCAGCGGCACAGGGTCGTTCTGTCCGTGCTGTATATCCTCTTGAACCTGAGAATAGGCCTGGTACAGTGAGTTGCTCTTGGGAGCAGTCGCAAGATAGACGGCCGCTTGAGCTAGAGCCAGACTGCCTTCTGGCAAGCCCACAAAGTGCAGCGCCTGCTGCGCAGCCACTGCTATAGTCAAGGCCTGTGGGTCAGCCATGCCCACATCCTCAGAGGCAAAGCGCACCAGCCGCCGGGCGATATAGAGTGGGTCCTCACCAGCTTCCAGCATACGCCCAAGCCAGTACAAACCAGCGTCGGGGTCAGAACCCCGGAGGGACTTATGCAGGGCTGAAATCAGGTCATAGTGCTCCTCGCCAGCCTTATCGTAGAGCAAGGCACGGTGCTGCAGTGCCTCCTCAATGGCAGCCAGGGTTATGATTCGCCGCCCATCGCTTTGAGCCGAAGTGGCAAACGTCGCCATCTCCAGGGCATTCAGCGCTACGCGGGCATCTCCGCCGGACATAGTTACCAAATGTTGCATAGCCTCCTCGGCTATCTCAACTTTTAATTCCCCCAGCCCCCTCTCCACATCGTTAATAGCCCGCCGCATGATGAGCTTGATCTCCTGCTCGCCAAGCAAATTCAGCCTGAAGACACGGCATCGAGAAAGAAGCGGCGAGACAACTTCAAAGGAGGGATTCTCCGTAGTGGCCCCAATCAATGTAACTGTGCCATCTTCTACGAAGGGCAGTACTGCATCCTGCTGGGCCTTATTGAAACGGTGAATCTCGTCTATAAAAAGAATCGTCCGCTGCCCGGATACCTTTAACCGCTTCTTGGCCTCAGTGATAACATGCCGTAAATCAGCTACTCCGGCACTTACCGCACTGATTGGGCTGAAGTAGGACTTGCTAATAGCGGCAATAATCTGGGCCAGAGTTGTCTTGCCGCTGCCCGGCGGCCCCCATAGTATTATGGAGGGCAATTGGTCCGACTCAATACATTTCCGGAATACGCGCCCGTCAGCAACCAGATGCTCCTGCCCCACGAACTCGGCAAAGCTGCGAGGGCGCATCCTTGCCGCCAGCGGGGCGACGCGAGGTAGCACAGCTTCCGAGGATGAATCAAACAGAGGCAAATTTTGCATTTAGCCAGCACCCCGGACGAGTTAACATAATTATAGCAGCCGCCAGCGGCTGGCGCACTCAAGTTGGTCTGCTACATCTTAGCAGAGAGGAGCTATCAGCCACGCGCCGCACTGGCGGCGGGCGAAGTAGTGAAGTGTCATGCTATGTTGATAACGAATACCTTCTGTTCGACGGCTTCCTCTTCCCAGGGTCGCTTATAGTCCATAGTTATCTTGGTTGTACCCGCTTTCAAGGCTTTGAACTGGAAATACTCAACACCACCCACACCAACCATCGGCTCCTGCCCCGTCTCGGCCTGCTCATAAGTCTTCTTCGTTAACTCGAGCATACTGTTATCATAATCCTCCTGCCAGCTAAAGTCAGTTGTAGGATTAGAATCAAGAGCGATAATGAATTCCCTATCGACGCCGACACTTATCGCCTGCCCCGGGTCTGTGTAAGTGCCGATTCCGGATGCGCATCCAGCCACCGCAAACGCGCCTATCGCCACCAGAGTAACCAGCACCAGAATTCTTTTCATCTTTCCTCCTTAGCTATAAACCTGCCCTCAATATTGGATGCCTCGCAATGGCCGCTGTAACTATGTTATATGGCTGTGAGTCCTGTGTCAACGGTAACGGCATAGTCACCTTCGGTGTGGTTCCAAGGCGGAAGTTCTTGACCCGGGTCTGCCTGCCCGATGCTTCGTGCACTCTGCAGCGCAAGATTCCCGTGGATGATGCGGACAGAGGGTAAACCGGCCATGAAAGCATCGTCAAGGTAATGATACACCGGTACAGGGCCTCATTGACTGTGAAATGGCGCAGGCTCAATTCCCTGCTTACCGCTTTCACAGCGACCTGATAAACTCCAGGCGCAGAATATCACTTGTAGCTTCAGTCACCTTAACTCCGTCGTCAATGCGCCAGCCGGCTACCCAGATGATCTTTTCACGCGAGCACACTAAAGGAATATGCTCTCGCAATGAGAGGGGTATTTTGGCATTAACCATGAATCCCTGGAGCTTCTTGCTAGTATTCATGCCGAGAGGCTGGAATCTATCGCCTGGCTGGCGGCAGCGAATGAACAGCTCAATACCCGTCTTAGCCAAATCGAATCGGGCAACAAAACCCCTGTCCTCAGCGGTAGGGACAGTTCGTTCCTGAATAATGCTGGATACGACCCTCCAGCCTGGCAAAAGAGTATCACCTGGAATATTGAGGGGGAACTCACCTTTCAGCGCTGGAAGTGAGGCAAGGCCATAATCGCCGTTCATCTCATTGGGGACGACTGAAACGGCAGACTCTTCTTCGCCGCGCTCCTTATATCGCGATGCCTGCGGGGACGCAACGACAATTTCGCCGTAATCAGTCCAGCAACGAAGGCCATGCGGCAGCGAAACCTTCTTACCCACAGGCTTGCCCAGCAGGTCCCTTATGGCCTCAATATGGCTTGCCTCGATATCATGAGTGTCTCCTATCAGTTTATCAATGGCCGATCTTACTACCTGTCTTTGCAAAGCTAGAGGCAAAGCGGAGGCCCTAGTCTTATTGATGTAGATAGCGTTTTGTTCTCTTCTGGCCAGATCATTCCATAACTGAAGAGCTTGCTCTTCAATGAACGCGCTATCATCCCGGGCGATCTTGGCCAAACGAAGGAGCGCCTGCTCTATCGACGGGTTATAGTGGCGAAGCAAGGGCAGAAGTTCCAGGCGGAGACGATTGCGAAAGAACTCCAATGATAGGTTGCTGGAGTCACTTCGTGGTTGAAGGTGCTGCTCCTGGCAGTAATTCAATGTTTCCTCTCTGGTGATATTAAGGAGAGGCCTTATGATGCACATAGTGCTTCGGTCGGCTTCAGTTGTCATTCCTGCCTGAGCATATACCATTGGAGAGCGAGGCTCGAGGCCACTTAGCCCGGAGGTCCCTGTTCCTCGCAGTATATGCATCAGTATGGTTTCTACCTGATCATCTCTGGTGTGTCCTATGGCTAGCCCATTTGCTTCGAGTTCAGTTGCGACGCGGGCAAGGAACTTATAGCGCAACTCCCTGGCTGCCTCTTCCACACAGCAACTCCTTCGGGCCCTGTAGCCGGCTACGTCCTCTGTACCAAGGGTCAGGGGTACGCCAAGACTATCAGCTAACTCAGCCACGTAGTCGGCATCTGCTTCAGATTCAGAGCCTCGAAGTTGATGATTAAAATGGGCTACATGAAGCTCTATACCCAGCTTCTTCTGCCACCTGGCCAGGATATGCATCAGACATACGGAGTCGGCACCCCCCGATACACCGACGAGCAGATTCGAGTGAGCCGGAATCAGGCCGTGTTGCTGAATGAACTTCAGGACTCTTGAACCTAGGTCAATATCTCTCATCTCGACCGCCTTGTCGCTGCGCCACTCAGGGTCATAGCTAACGAATGGCTGAGACCTGCTCCTCATCTCCCGCTGACACTAATAGCTGGTATCGTTAAATGCCAGTAGCCGTGTCCCGTAATCACCAAATTCAAGAATGCTTATCCCTCCCGGGTCCAGCTTCACCTTGGGAAGATACTCTAAGGGCAAAGCTAAAGCCTTAAAGATTATGGATAAGGTAACAAAATAGTGGCTGACCACCACTACCGTTTCATCCCCGTGCTCCGCCAGCAAGCGTTCGACAGCCTTCCATGACCTTTCCTGCACCTCGGCAAAACTCTCCCCGTCGCGCAGTTTCTCCTGTCCTCTATCCTGCCACCATCGCATCAGAAACTGGGTGAAGGTAGTATTCATGGAAGTGTTCAGGCTAGCAAAACCCATCCCCTCCAGTCCACCAAGCTCTATCTCCCTGAGTCCGGCATCAAACTGCACAGGCAGGCGATGATGGTTGGCAATTGCCTCGGCAGTAACCCTGGCCCGCTTCAAAGGGCTGGACAGTACGGCGGTGACATTCTCTTTCTGCAAGAACGAAGCCAGCCTCCGGGCCTGACTCAACCCCGTATCATTTAGTTCAATGTCGCTATTCCCTCCCTGCACACGCCTTTCTTTATTCCACTGGGTTTCACCATGTCTGACTAAGATAAGTTTCAATAATTCATCTCCTCGAATTACTTTAATTACGCGCTAGCTAGATTCGTGTGCCTCCAATTAAAGAGTCGCCGCGGCTGACAGTACTCGCTCGTTATATCCAGAATGGCCATAAAACAGCATACCCGGCCACCTGCCAGGTTCGCCCTCATATAAATCCTGGTCAATCAGCCTTGCCATCAAACTTACAAAGGCTTGTGGGTTGTGGCTCGGTTCCAGCCTGGGCTTGTCTGCCGCCAATTCAATACCACGATTATACCAGTTGGCCCAACTATTCTGCACAGCTTTCAACTTGAACGATAAAGGCCGAATGAGTGTAAGGGTTATCCTGGTGAGGAACAGGCTGATGAAATCCTCATACAGTGACCAAATCTAAGGCGCAGATACGATATCCTTTTCCCTGGTGACCACAACCCTCTCTATTTTCATTCCTCGCATTTCGGTGATGACAAATTTTAGATTCTTGTACTTGAGTTGCTCGCCTTTGTTCGGTATACGACCCAGATGGCTGAGGATAAAACCGGCCACGGTCTCGTAATCATCTAGAGGTAGCTCAAGCCCCAACTCTTCGTTAGCTTCTTCAACTCGGAAGCCACCCTCAAGCTCGTACGTACTATCGCCGGTCACCACAAAATCTTTCGGTTCCCCGGTCAGCTCATCCCTGATATCTCCCATAATCTCCTCCGTCAACTGTCCTAAGGTAACCAGTCCAGCTACGCCACCGAACTCATCTACCACAATTGCCATGCGATAGCCAGCGTCTCTCATTTCGGTGAGGAGTTCTCCTAGATGCTTACTTTCGGGGACAAAATAAGGAGACCGCACCAAATCGTCGACTACGGCCTTCTTGCTAACAGACTCATCAGCCAGCCTCATCAGGACATCCTTGGCAGAGAGGATGCCCACCACATTATCAGTATTATCTTTGTACACGGGGAAGCGGCTATAAGGCTTTTGTGCATAAATAGCCAGGAAATCGTTTACCCTCGCTCCCAGCTCTACCCAGACGATTTCAGTCCGGGGAATCATCACCTTGCCCACCGGGCGGTCAGTGAACTCGAAGACTTTGTGCAGCATTACCGCCTCATTCTCTTCTACCACCCCCTCAACCTCACCCGCACTTATGGCAGAACGTATTTCGCCCTCGCTCAGCATCCTGTCACCTTCGGGAGGCTGGGCTATCATTCTGCTGAATCTGAGGCTAATACGGCCCAGCGCTACGACAAAGGGATAGAAAACCAGCTCCATTATCCTGAGCGGATTAACGTAAAGCAAAGACAAGCGCTGGGCGTGATGCACTGCCATGGTCTTTGGGATAAGCTCGCCAAAAACCAGTACCAGCGCCGTCACCCCTATGGTGGCAGCCACCGGTCCCCACGGTAGGCCGAGTAATTCCACAGCTATCATGGTGCCGAGGGTGGCCGCAGCCACATTTACCAGGTTGTTACCCAGCAGGACAGTAGCCAGGAATCTCTCCGGTCTCTCAGATGCTCTGGATAGTTGCTTTGCTCCCTTAACGCCACTCTCTACGAGGTAGCGTATACGGAGCTTGGGTATGGCAATAAAGGCTGATTCAGCGCTGGAGAAAAAACCTGAAAGTGCCAAACACACTAGAAAGGCTACTAAGAGCCAACTATCGGCGTCGTCCACCTGTCACCACCCCCTAGACCCGCCCTATAAAGGAATCGATTATGCTGTCGCAGTAAACTACCATGATAAAGGTCTAACCTTCATTATGATAACATCGAGTAACTCAGTTGTCAAAAGCCCGTAGCCGCGCCTGTATCTGACGCTGTTCGTTGCAGTGGTGCCCTGCGTCTGATTCACTGCCTCACGAATATATATCTACTATCGCTATGAGAAGGGGTATAATAAAGATAAGCATTTAACCGTTCTTGTCGGGAGGTGATGAAATGCCCACATACGAGTTCTGGTGTCCGAAATGCAAGAAGGAGTTTGAGGTCAAGAGACCAATAGCTGATTTCGACAAGCCTGCTTCCTGCCCTGACTGTGGCACTCAGGGAGAGAAACTGATGTCAACCTTTGCCTCGAAAGTTGGCTACTCCATGCAACTGCCGGCCAAAACACCTTTCAGAAGGAAGGGATGAAGGGTAGCTCCCCAGGATGGCAGCACCCGGGTGGTAAAAACCCGGAGCATTGGCCCCACCAGACGGCTTACGGACGCGGAACTGGAAAAGGAGCTTGGGCTCGTGAGGAACGCTTCTGTGATTCAGCACAAATTGTCGACCCCGGGCTTCGCCAGCACCTCATCCACCAACTCTGGCAAGAGGCTGTGAAACTAAAATAATGTGGGCAAAGTCCAGGATAATTACGGGACGATAAAGTCTGGCTATTTATTCAAAAGGTTTCTCCGTAAGAATCGAGAGACACTGCTTGACAAAATCAGGATTTGTGCTAAATTTAATTGTAATGAGTAACTCCTGCTGTTGCCACAACAGGAGTTGTTAAATTCCCCTTGTTGTGCTGCCGATAAGGGGAAATGAAATTACAAGCCCCACTTCAGAGTGGGGCTTGTTCTTCTAAGGGCGTTTCAAATAGACAGTCCTCAAGGTATTCCTGTGTTAGGGGAATTCGTTTGTCTGATGCTTCCCTGAGCGTCTTTGCCCAGCTTTTCCCCGGCACACAGGCGTTCTCCACCTTCTTGTTTGTTTGCTCACGAATATAGTCAACCGCTTCTGCTAGGTCGCTATCGCCAGAAACCAGGATAGCGGTGTCATAGGCGTTTCTGACCGCTAACGTGACCATGTCCACCGCGATTCGGGCATCCACACCCTTCTGTGTATAATCGTGATACTGAAACGATTCCTTGCATTTGGGGCATTCAATTGTATGTGTCCTGGGCACGATTCTCCCACGCCGAATCTGGAGATTCTCAATCCAGCCCAACTTATCAAGAAATCGCTGGTGCGACTTGCCCAGAGATGAATTGGGACGAGGACTCGGAGTAGTGTAATAATAGGCTCGCACCAGGCCACGCCCTGAAACCAGCTTCTTAATTAATCTATCTATGTTTATAGATTTTTGTAGATTGAGTCCAAATTTTACGCCGGCATAAAGATTGCCACCATCGATAAATACCATAACACGCTCATTCTCCAAGGTTTATTACCTCCTCGTTGCTAATCTTGACCCTGGCTTTCCAAGGGAAAAATCACGAAAAGAACACCTTGTGATTGATTTTACAACATTGTGCAGGGCAAAGATAGACACCACCGGCGGGAGCAGACTCTTCTGCAACTTTTGACAGGCAATAGCGCCTGTGCGAGGAAATCCGGGCAAGGCTGATAGAGCCAGATATTGATTCTGAGCCGACTAAGAGTAAATAAGTTGGCCTTCTGACTCCCGCCAGAATTTGCTCGTTCAATATATGTGAGTATTCCAGTGCAAGTGATTCTTCGACTAGGAATGCGATGCCTTTCTCAGCTTTGATACGAGGTCCTCTCTTGCTGGCGAAAAGATTTCGATGGCTTTCAGGCCTTTATCAAGAACGTAGCTTCCGTGCTCTACGTTTGAGGGTATAACGATAACGTCACCTTTCTTTAGCGGATATAACTTCCCCTCCACTAACTGGCCGCACTCGCCATCCAGGACTACAAAGATTTGCTCTGCTTCATGGTGGTGGGGAGGGAAGTACCTGTTAGGCTCGACAGTGAGAAAGCTTAGCGTCATAGTTGCAGCGGGCACGAGGTGGCTGTGTGAGCCAGGAGCTAGTTCTACAAGGGGCACGTCAGGGTAATGAACGACCAGCTTAGTAAACTCCTCCTTGCTGGCATACGGCTGCGTTCTTTCCATTGGACTTATCCTCCTTAGTGATATTTGTGTTTTCGGCATAAGTAATATCTGGATTCTTGACCGGGATATAATAGCATCATTGAGCAAAGTCAAGTCTTCACACGGGGCCAAGGGAATTGGGACATATATGGCTCCTGTTTGTCATTGCATGGCACAGGACTTTGAAGTAATATTCTATTCTGTCCCGCTGGTATTGCAAGGCCGGGAATGGAGAGAAGAACTTGATGTCTACAGCTGAAATAGGAATCATAGGCGGTAGCGGACTTTACAACATAGAAGGCATGACCGATATTGAAGAGGTGAAGATAAATACGCCTTTCGGTGAACCCAGCGATGCCATTGTTCTGGGCCAGCTTGAAGGTGTAAGAGTTGCCTTCCTCCCCAGACATGGTAAGGGACACCGTATCAGCCCTGGTGAACTGCCTGCAAAGGCTAATATCTATGCCCTGAAGTCTCTGAAAGTTGAGAGGATTATCTCGGTTAGTGCCGTGGGCAGCCTGAATGAGAAAATCCAGCCTTCGCATCTGGTTATTCCTGCTCAGCTAATTGATTGCACTAAGGGCCGTGACAGCACTTTCTTCACTGATGGAATCGTGGCGCATATTGCTTTTGCTGAGCCTTTTTGTCCTGTATTGAGTCAGGCCTTATTCGAGGCGGCTAGCAGGGCGGGAGCTAAGGTGCATAGAGGTGCTGTTTATCTGGCTATGGAAGGCCCACAGTTTTGTACCAGGGCTCAGTCACAGCTTTACCGTTCCTGGGGTGCCAGCATCATTGGAATGACCGCTTTGCCTGAGGCTAAACTGGCAAGGGAAGCTGAGATGTGCTATGCCATGCTCGCCTTTGTCACCGATTACGATTGCTGGCATGAGGACTACGAATCTGTGACTACTGAGATGGTTCTAGCCAATCTGGAGAAAGGCGTTGATACCGCTAGGAAAATCCTGAGACTGGTAATTCCCCTTATCCCTGCCAGAAGAGACTGCCCTTGTGCCAGCGCTCTTAAGAATGCTATTGTTACCTCGCCGAAATACATATCAGATCGGGCAAAAAGGGATTTGGATTTGCTCATCGGCAGATATTTGGAACGGTAGCCTGGGAGCAGCATTACCGACTCAGTGATTATCTGCACGCCGGCACCGGATACAGTGTGACGGGTCTGCGCAGGTCTGTCGAAAAAGGAAAATGGCAGCCAAATTTGAGTTTAGTTGTTTACCGACTGCTATTGGCAGCATGCCTCAGCACGAAGCGGGAGAAGCCTGCTCTGTGGTAATGAAGCATCTTCCTGCTATCCCTGCCTGGCCTCAGCTACCTAAACGCTCACCCAGAGAAAACATGTATGTTCAGTTCAGCGAAGGTTTCCCCGGTTTAGCTGTGAATGAGGACAAACTTCATATTGAGCCATCAGCGAGCTTTGATACTGAATTGGAGCAAATCTATGTTGATTGTGAGGCAGGTAATTTCGGTAACTATGGCATGTCCGCTGAATATGCTGCCGGATTTCATTCCTTTTTAGCCAGGGCCCAGAAACCGCAGATGCTCAAGGGGCAGATAACAGGCCCCATCACGTGGGGGCTGACGGTTACTCGCCAGGACGGCTTAGCTATCCTTTACGATGATACGCTGGCTGAGGCAGCGGCCAAGTTCTTGCGACTGAAAGCTTCTTGGCAGGAAAATGCCCTGAGACAGGTTTCCCCCAATACCATCATATTTGTTGATGAGCCATATTTGCTTTCGCTGGGTTCGGTTTTTGTGCCTGTTCCCGAGGAGAAGGTGCCCGACCTATTGGAGGAGGTGCTTCAGGGTATTAGAGGAATAAAAGGAATGCATTGCTGCGGCAACACCAGCTGGCCGGTGCTCTTACGCACTTCAATAGATATCCTCAGCTTTGATGCTTACAATTATGCTTCCTCTCTAAGCGCTTATACTGAGGAAGTGAAGTCCTTCCTTGAACGAGGAGGCACTATTGCCTGGGGGATCGTGCCCAATGACGAGGATGCTTTACGTATGGAATCCTTATCCAGCCTTTATGACCGCCTAGGAGAAGCTATGGCTCCCTTTACGAGAGATGGCACAGCATTCAGGCAGATAATAGCTCAGGGGCTTATAACTCCTTCTTGTGGGCTGGGGACTCTGTCGCCCGAAGCGGCAATTCAGGCTCTGGAATTGACGGCCGGGCTATCAGCCAACCTGAGAAAGAGATATATCCTGTAACAGGCGGGTAAAATACTGTGACAAACACAGGGCAAGAGCCAATCCGGCACTATTACAGTGGTCATCTACCCGTGACTTCTGTCGGTTGAGGGAAAAGTATATAAACAAGACGAAGAGGATGGCTGCTTGAAAACATCGGCGTCGCATACAGAAGCTTCAGGCCAAAAGGGAATCTCCCGTTTCAGTCAAGAAGCAGCGGCAAGCATGTTGTTGTTAACTGGTAAGCCGGGCACAGGTAAGACTGCCATTATCAGGGAAGCCCTAGCCAGGACGGGAACCAAGGCCGGCGGTTTTTACACTGAGGAAATACGGGCGCGCGGGATAAGGCAAGGCTTCAAGATTATCACTATCGGCGGGCAGGAAGCAGTCCTCGCACACGTCAATATCTCAAGCCCATACCGGGTAAGTAAGTATAAGGTTGATATTGACAATCTGAACAGGCTTGGCGTCTCTGCCCTACGACAGGCGTTAGAGAAAGCGGATTTAATAGTCGTTGATGAAATTGGCAAGATGGAGATTATATCGCCGCAGTTTAGGGAGTCTGTCCGGCAAGCCACGGAAAGTGGGAAGCGGGTTCTGGGCACCATCATGCTTAATGCTGATCCTTTTGCCGACGAAGTCAAGCGCCATTCCGGGGTTAGAACACTTACGGTAACGGGAGTCAATAATAGGGAGGTCCTGGAGGAGGTGCTGCAATGGCTGAAGTGTGGGGCGTAGGCGACACAATCTTCAATCTCAGACTTTGATCTGATTGGCGGATTCTCCGGTGAGGGCTTACCGGTGTTATTGAGAGGAGCCTTGACTGCCGTGTTTGATAGAGTTATCCAGTTTCGTCTCCAGTGCTTTTTGCCGTAAAGCTATCGTTAAATCTCCCCGAGTCCTTTCTATGATGCCACGTATAGCGTCTGTAGTGCGCCTCAGACCATGCGTGATGAGTTCCGCAAAGTCCATGGTCATTAATATTGCGTAAATGCCATCCATGGTATCTAGCAATTCCTCACAGCGGGAAAAGTCGTTTTGCCTGAGATTGTCCAGTATGTAGCGTCTAAGCTCACCGACCGATTCGCCCAGCCCGTTAAGATAGGCAGCATAGTCTACGTGTAGCGTTTCGGGCCTGGGCAGTTCCTCTCCGGCGGTTAAGGCCAGCGTTATACATCCTTCAACAAATTCTTTTTGAGCATCGTGGACAAAACCAGAGTAAAGCAACATGCCGTGTTCATCCAGGTCGTGGTTCATGTCCTGGATTAGCTTTTGGGCGGAAGTCAGGAGCTGCCTGGCCTCATCCTGCTCTCTACGATGTGTGGCACGTATGGCATTGGCGCTGTAACGTATTATCTGGCGGGAACTACGCAACGCTTTCTCTCGCGCTTCATCTTTGGCTTCGAAGTACGGGCGCAGTTCCGTAGCAATCAGCTCCAAATCTTCTATTTGCTTTGACATTTCACCTCACTTACCGGCCCTGGTACTATTATGACACCTTTGCCTGTTGTCTCCAGGATAGGCCTCCATAAGCACCCGTCCGGGCGCTTTGCTATTTCTGCTTCATCAGTGCCATCCTTATGACTAATTGCTGTACCGCTCCCCTGATATCTTCAGAGGCCAATATGGCATTACTGACAGCTATTGAATCGGCGCCGGCATCTAACACCTGTGCCATGTTGCTTTCATTGATGCCGCCAATAGCTACCAGGGGAAGGGATACAGCCTGTTTGACTTCCCTGAGCCTGCCTGTTCCTACTACTATGGCCTGCTCTTTAGTTGTTGTAGGAAACATGGAGCCCACAGCAACATAATCCGCTCCCTCACTCTGTGCCCTTATGGCCTGCGGCACGGTTCTGGCAGTGCAGCCAACTATCTTATCCAGAGGTAGTTCCTTTCGGACGGCAGGCAAGGGCAAATCTCTTTGACCAACGTGCAGGCCATCGGCATCAACAGCCAAGGCTATATCAAAATAATCGTTTACTATAAATAAGACCCTAGACTCAAAACAAAGGTCTCTAAGTTCTTGGGCCACAGGCAGCAAGTCTGCTCTATCGCTTTGCTTGTCACGCAACTGGATTACCTTGGCCCCTCCAGCGATAATCTGCCTAGCAACATCCACTTCATCCCTGCCAGCCAGGGCTTGTCTATCTAAGATAGCGTAAAGCCCCGTTAGCAATCTTCTCTTGTCCTGACGCAATATTCTGGAAAGCAACTCTTTCTCCAGCGTATAGAGGGTGAATCTTGTCTGACTAAATCTAGCTGAGTCCAGCATTGGACTTATCTCTGGCAGTTTGGCTAGCTCTTCTATTACTCGCAGGGCTTCCTGTACCCTTTTGGCATTCGCAGCAATTAGGCTGGCTAAGCTCTGTTGAGATTGTCTCGCTGCGCTGGCGATGAAATTTTCTCTGTCAGCGCCGACATCGTGTTCGGAATCTCTTCGAGATAATAGTTCTACGGAGAGCAAGCTAGTGTCGCCTGTCAAGTCGTGCCGCATGGCTCTCAGCTGCTGGCTCAACGTAGCGTCATTTAGAAGGAAGCGAGCTACATCCTCAAGAAAGCGCAAGCCTTCTCTTGACCTGTTGATATTGGCATCAATGATACGCAGCGGTTGGAGAGGCATTCTGCAAATCCTTTAGCGGCTCAGGCAATACGCCCTCTCTGGCCGCCCGTATCTGATCTTGAAGTTGGGACCGCTTCTCCCATTTCTTCGAATCTCTTCTCCGCCCGGCGGCCAATATTCCGAGGATCCTTGTAATAATCGAGACCTGAGTGCGCCGTTGGTTCTCCACTCTCTTCCCATACTGTCTTCAATGATTTGCGGTAAGCGAAGCCCAAAATAGCGCGGGACAACCCGGTGCTACCACAGAATGGGCATTTAGGGGTGATGGGAGTGCTAATATCCCTTACGAAAAAGCTTGTCTTTCTATGACAATCCTGGCACATGAACTCATAAACAGGCACAGAGTTGTTCCTCCGTGGGGCTCAGAGCTGGAAGGAATATCTTCATAGATATTCTTGATATCCCCCGTTTTTATAAACAAATTCTAGCAAATATGTCCGTTTCAGTGAAAGCCACTGCCCCTGGTTGACATTCCAGGATAAGCCCCTCGCAGCTAATCATAGGCTGTGGAGCTTGACCTTACTTGGTGCCGGTATTAGGTGGTCACCTGAAGACGCCAAAGTCTATTCTGTAAATTCATAGGGCGGCCAGATTGTTTACCCGGGGTCCACGAAATCAGAGCTTGACGACTCTGGGCTCAACACGGCATCTTTCAGCAGCAATAATGGCATTGATTTTGGCTACAACGTCATTAAGCTTACCTTGATGGCTTGTCACCACGTAGTCAAATAACGGCAGCTTTTCTATTTCCTCTTCGGCCTTCGCCGATCGTAGCGCCAGGTCGTTTGCAGATTCGCTCTGGCGCCGTTTTAGCCGCAGTTCAAGGTCTTTCATGGAAGGTGGCAACAGGAAGATGAATACTGCCTGAGGCAATATCCTTTTTAATGTTGCAGCGCCCTGAACGTCCACCCTCATTATCACATCCATCCCTTGAGATAGAGCTTGAGCCAATTCATTTCTGGGTACGCCGTAGTAATTACCGTAGACTTTAGCCCATTCTATCAGTTGTCCCGTCTGAATTAGTTGCTCGAATTCTTGCCGGGATAAGAAATGGTAGTCTATTCCATTCTTCTCCTTGGCACGCCGAGGCCTGGTAGTGGCGGTGACAACATAATGGAAAGGACACGCTAGCTTCTTCATTCTGGCAAGCACAGAATCTTTACCCACGCCAGATGGCCCGGAAAGGACAATAAGCAAGGGGTGGCATCCTTCACTACCAGGCTTTTTCGCCCGGTACGACGTTAATTCGTCCGTATGTGTCACGTTTCGACTCTTTCCTCAGTCGGTTCGGAGATAGCGGTCAGTCTATGCGCTATGGTTTCTGCTGTCACAGAAGCCAGCACGATGTGCCCGGTGTCAAAAAGGATAGCAGACTTGGCTTTTCTGGCGTGAGTGGCATCTATCAGCAGTCCTTTCTCTCTTGATTCCCTGAGGAGGCGCTTGGTTGGTTGCTGGTTTATGGAGAGCAGGGCGATCACCCTATTTACAGCTATAATGTTGCCAAAACCTATGTGAACCAGTTCTGTAGCCATTTCATCCTCCAGTGTTGATTCTATCCTGCAGCTCTCCAACCGTTCTGCATCTCCTCTTAGGTAGAGCGCAGGTGAAGAGTTTCTCCCTTCACTCCCCCCGCAAAGTCTGCAAATCCTGCCAGAAGCCAGGGTAGGAAATATCCACTGCCAGTGCATGCTTGATAGTCATTCCACCCTCGGCTATCAAACCCGCTATGGCTAAGCTCATTGCCAGCCGGTGGTCAGAGTGACTGTGAACCGCCGTGCCTGCCAGAGGTTTCCCTCCATGGATTATCATGCCATCAGGTAACTCCTGAACGGCAGCCCCGGTCTTGGAAAGTTCGTTTAACAAAGCAGCAATCCTGTCTGACTCCTTTACCCGCAACTCGCTCGCTCCCCTGATCACAGTTTGTCCTTTAGCTATGCATCCAGCTATGGCTAGCGCGGGAATCTCGTCAATAAGGCGTGGAATTATGTCACCGGCTATCTCGATTCCCCTCAGCTCGCTAGATTCTACCATAATATCGGCTAATGGCTCCCCCGCCTCCATTCTCTGATTCTCTATTTTAATATTAGCCCCCATGGCGTTAAGGACATCTATGATTCCTGTTCTTGTGGGGTTAATGCCGCAATTCCTTATCGTTATCCTGGCGTCGGGGTGAATGGCTCCAGCAATCAAAAAATAGGCTGCTGAGCTGATATCTCCCGGAACGCGAAAGCTGAGGGGGTGTAAAGGCGTCTTCAAAGGCTTCAGGGAGATGGAGCCCCCGTCGCTCTTCAGGTCAGCCCCCATACGACTGAGTAACCTCTCAGTGTGGTCCCGTGAAGAGACCGGTTGACGCAAGATAGTATCGCCTTGAGCGAAAAGGCCAGCCAGCAGAATCGCAGACTTGATTTGTGCACTGGGAACTGGCAGGGAAAAATCTATGCCGTGTAGCTTTCTACCTTTGATAACCAGAGGAGCAAAGGAATCTTCCCCCCTGCCCCAAATTTCAGCGCCCATCCTGCGTAGCGGCTCGATCAACCTCCCCATGGGACGGGAACGCAGAGAGGCATCACCCGTTATAACGGTTAGCAAAGGCTGGCTCGCAAGGAGGCCACCCAGAAGACGCATGGTAGTGCCACTATCCGCGGCGTTAAGCACATCGCCAGCTTCCTCAAGGCCACGTTCACCAACTCCCGAAACTAACAAAGTAGGGAATTCATCAGACCCTGTCTTATTGATTTTCACTCCCAGAGCCTTTAAGCATCTCACTGTGGCCAGACAATCCCTGCCCGAGGCGAAATTGTCAATCCGCGCTTCACCTGTTGCTAAGCTATTGATTATAGCTGCCCGATGGGAGATAGACTTATCGCCGGGCAAATTGATTTCTCCTCTTAACCTCGGGCAAGGTGTCACCTTTCTTGTTGCGGCTTTCGCTGAAGAGCTGTTGTAGATTGTAATTGGAATTCTCCTTCTTGGTGGCTTCAGGCCGACAAATTATCCAGCCATTCCTGTCTTGCCCTGTTAGCGTCAGCCAAAGCTTCTTCCACTCCCTTACCACCCGAGCTTAACAATTGGCAATACCTATCCAATTCTTTGCTGAATTTGCCGGCCCAGTGGAGAATAGCTTCCGCGTTGCTGAGGCAGATATGAGCATTCACCTCAGGGTTTCCTGAAGCTAAACGTGTGGTATCACGATATCCAGAGGCAGCCAACTTGGACATTTTGCTCCAGGAGGCATCATTAGCTGTAGCAGATACCAGGGCTGCGGAGAGCAAAACGGGCAGATGACTGATGCCCGCAACCAGATAATCATGCTCTCGAGCATTAATGAAGAAAGGCCTGGCGCCGAGTTGTTTTATCATCTCGGCCACCTGTTCTATTGAGCTTTGCGAAGCTTTCCCGGCAGGGGTGAGGCAATAAGTGCATCCCTGGAACAACTTTGATTCGGCAGCGTCAATGCCGTAGGCTTCTTTACCTGCCATTGGGTGTCCACCGACGAAGTCCACAGTTGGTGGCAGAATCTCCTCAGCCCAGTTCATGACCTCAACCTTTGTGCTTGCAGTATCGGTAACCACACAGCCACGAGGTAGGTAATCCGCTATCTGAGATAGAATCTCCCTTATGGTAAGGACCGGCGTTGCAATGATGACCAGGTCAGCCTTTTTTACGGTCTCTGCGATACTTCTTTCAATTCTATCAACTATTCCTGAGCTTAAAGCCTTGGACGTTACTTCAGGGCGGCGGGCATAACCAATTATCTGCCAGTCTGGCTTAGCTAGCTGCTTCAGCGCAAGCCCTATGGAGCCACCAATGAGTCCCAAACCAATAATAGCAACTCGCACTGTTTCATTATAGCATGGGGTTAAGCCCGGTCCGCTACAGATAGTCTGTTTTGGGTGACAAAACTTACTCCGAAAAGCAGTACAGCGCTGAGGGCAAAACCTATGAGACCGAGGTCCTCTTTGAATGGGATATCAAGGCCTGGAATTTCTCCCATCAAGCCTGTTATCCCGCCACCTATCAGAGCAGCCAGAGCACCTCGTGGTGTCAGCTTCAGCCTCTCTCTGTAGAATCCGGCGATCACTGGAACAACTAAGCCACAGGTGAATATGGTGTAGGCGAAGAGAAGAGATGCGATAACCCCCTTCAAAACTAGGGCCAGCCCCAGGGCTAGCAGACCCATCCCGATTAGGCTTAAGCGAGTTAGCGGAATGCTTCTCTTGTCGTCAATCTCGGGGTGTGCTCGCCTAATTATATCCTCGACCAAAATGATGCTCTGGCTAAGAAGGCAGGTATCTGCTGAGGACATAAGCGCTGCTACCAGTGCGGCGAGCAATAGTCCGCTTAGGCCTGGGGAAAGCGCGGTGGCTACTACCTGAGGGAGAGCCTGCTCGGCAGATATCCCGGGATATATGACTCTGGCAGCCATCCCTATAAAGACGACGGCAAAAGCCACAGGAACGAAAAGAAATGCTGACAAGATAGCTGATCGCCGGGCTGTTTCTTCTCCCTTACTACAGAAAAGCCGAGAATACATGTCTGGGCCAACCACATAAGTCCCTCCAACAAGAATTAGAAAGGACAAGAGCATCTTCCAGTCAAACTCCGGACTCAGAGGGAAAGAGAAGTAGCCTGACGGTAGTGAGTTAATCAATTGGTCAAGTCCTCCTGCTTGGGATAGAACCAGCGCAAGAGCTGCGAAAATTCCGGGGAAGATAATTGTTGCATGGAAAAGGTCAGTGCGGATAACCGAGTATTGGCCCCCTGAAATACAATAGACCAACACGGCTGCTGTAAAGATAGTCATCCAGAAAGGGGCAGAGCCCATTCCCAGGATGGATAAGACTTTCCCTGCAGCAACGATTTGTCCTGCTACTACCCCAACCCAGGCGATAACAATGAGAATTGAGGCCGCCAGGCTCATACGCCGGCCATACTGACTCTCTACCAGCTCTGGTAGAGTATAAAGCGCAGTGGCTCTTATTTTTTTGGCGAAGAAAATACCCACAATGGCGAGCCCGATGGAGCCAACAAGAAGCCACCAGGCACCGGTCAGACCTTGCTGGAATCCAAGGCCAGCCATCCCAAGAGTCGCCGAACCGCCTATTGCAGTGGCTACGAGCGAGCCAGTTATAAGAGGCACAGAGCCGCGGCGGTGAGCGACAAAGAATCCATTCTGACTTTTTGTCCTTTTACTACTCCACACGCCAAAGCCGACTATGACTAAAAGATAAGTTATGATGATAGCTAGTTGTAGCATCCTGGCTTAAGCTAACTATAAGATCAAGGGTGGAGTAACAGCATCTATCTGCTCCATTAAGATGTTTTACGCCAGATGAGTACAGTCCCCGGCAACGGCTGTCCTTATAGAGCCATTGTCAGTTCTTATTATGAGTGCTCCACTGCTATCGATACCCACTGCTTTTCCCAGTAGCTCCTCACCGGCTGATACTATCCTCACATTCGCATTCAATGTGGATGAAATCTCTTTCCACTGCTCAAGCACATCCCCCTTCGTCAGTATCGCTTGCTGTTTGAATATTTCCTGTAACAATGAGCCAAGAAATTCTCCCCTTGAGATTTCCCGTTTAAGCTCATCCTTGAGCGACGTCACATCTGCCTCCAACTGGGGGATGGACACGTTAGCATTTATGCCAATACCCAGATTCACGAAGTTTATGGTATCTGTTTCTGCCTCCATCTCGGCTAATATGCCGCATACCTTCCTCCCTTGGATCAAAACATCGTTTGGCCATTTCACTTCTGGAGCTAAGCCAAAAAGCTTTCTAATAGTGGTCGCTACGGCTACAGATGCCATCAAATTTATCCTTGGCGCATATACCGGAGCTACATGAGGTCTTAAGATGACAGTGAAATAAATTCCGCCTTCGGGAGAAAGCCATGCTCTCTTCAGTCTGCCCCGTCCAGCGGCCTGATGCTCGGCAACTATGAGAGTCCCTGCCTCTGCTCCCCCACTTGCTAATTCCTTAGCCGCATCCATTGTTGAGCCAATTTCCCGAAAATGATGGATTCTCTGCTCCAGGGAAGGGAATTCTGCAGGCAGCAGCAGGTCGGGTGAGGAGACTATTCTATAGCCCTTGGGTGACGCTTCAAAGATATAGCCGTCCCGCCTCAAATCGCGAATGTGTTTCCATACTGAAACCCTGGAGATTCCGAGTTCCTGAGCCAGCATCTCGCCAGAAACATAATCTGCGCTCTGGCGAAGGGCTTCCAATATCTTCCCCTTCATTTCGTTAACCTAGAATGTTTAGAGGTTAACTAATTGTTTCAGCCTTGTCAAGTTTGTCCGTGCATGCAACTCTCTTCCGCTCTATATGCCTAAACCAGTGCAATCCTTCAGGATAAACGTTATAATGGCCATGACGGAGGAACCAGTTCATGTGGCTTAAGACAAGAATGTTCATATTGGTGGCGGTGCTATTCGCTATTCTGTACGGCGTGATTACCGGAGTTGGAGTCTGGATAGGAGAAGGCAGCTGGTTAAGCTATGTCATCCTAGCCTTCGTTATTCTTGGCATCCAGTATCTTATCAGCCCCGCCATAGTGGGCTGGACGATGAGGATAAAATGGACTTCCGAACAGGAAGCGCCGGAGTTACATCGAATGGTAGCTGAGCTTGCTGAGAGAGCTCATCTTCCCAAGCCCCGGGTCGGCATATCGCAACTCCAGATGCCTAATGCCTTTGCCTTTGGCAGGACCAGCAAGGATGGCAGAGTCTGTGTTACTCAAGGCATTCTCAATCTCCTGAGTAAGGATGAGCTCAAGGCAGTTTTGGGACACGAAATGTCTCACATCAAACACCGGGACATGATGATTATGACTTTGCTCTCAGCTATTCCACTCGTAATGTATTGGATTGCGTGGGGTACGATGTTTAGGGGATCGCTGGGTGGTCGCGGACAAAGTGGCATTGTTGCTATTGCTATTGGTATGGGTGCGTTTCTTCTTTACTTCATTACTAACTTGCTTGTTCTCTATGGCTCACGCTTACGGGAGTACTATGCTGACCGAGGGAGTGTTGGATTAGGCAGTGAGCCGCATCATTTGGCTTCAGCCCTGTATAAACTCGTCTACGGAAATGCCCGATTCAAAGGGCGACCGGAATTAAAGCAGGTAGAAGGCGTGAAAGCTTTCTTTGTAAATGATCCCACACGTGCTTGGAGTGAGCTCAAAGAGCTATCTCAAATTGACCGCGATATGAGCGGCACGATTGACATGTATGAATTGATGGACTTGAGAGGCAAATACATCAAGCTCACTTTTGCTGACAAGATGATGGAGATTCTCAGCAGTCACCCCAATATGCTGAAGAGGATCCAGCACTTATCATCGCTGATGGCATGAGCTATGAGGCTACTGGCTAGAAACCATGCTCAAGAGAAGACACGGGTTCAATAGCAGTCTTATGTCTTAAGGATGAGAAGTAAGACATATGTAATATTCTCAGTCACAACAGGCTTACTGGAAGAGCTAGCTTTAGCAGCAATCGTATTCTGGTTACTACCGGGGTTCGGCATAAATATCCCACTGTGGGCTCTTGTCATTTTGATGGTTGCCCTTGGGGTGTATAACTACATAGGTTATACTCTTGGCAGGAAAGCACTGCTCAAGAGACCGATGCTGTCACCTGAGGCTATCATTGGTAGCAGGTGTCAAGCCACAACGCCACTGGCTCCTGAAGGTTACGTACGGGTCGCAGGAGAGCTTTGGAGAGCTTCATCAAGTTCCACGGTCGGGCCTGGCGAAAGCGTGGTTATCGTAGGCATAAAGGGCATGACTCTACTGGTGAGTCCTGCAAGCAAAAATAATCATGCAAATAGGAGAGCTGACTACTTAAGCTGACACAGGCAGTTTGAATTTCTAGCTAAGCAGCTCTGCCCACATTCCCTGCTTATCAATAGCTACCAACTTAACTCGGCCTATCTCATTGGTTAGGCGCTTCTGGCTCCTGGTGAATACTCTGATATAGCTATCAGTCAGGCCAGAATATATTCCTTCGCCTGGCCTTGTTTCCTTCTCCCACAATACAGACGCAGTCTGACCGAGAAAAAGCTCCTGGAAATTGCGCTTAGAAATCAACGATAGCTGCAGCATCCTGAGACTGCGTTCCCTCTTTACCTCATACCTTACCTGTTCAGGCATCTTGGCAGCCTTGGTTCCAGGTCGGGGTGAGAAGGGGAAAACATGGATGCTTGCAAAACCGGCTTGCTGGCAGAAGTGATAGCTCTGTTCGAACTCTGCGTCGCTCTCACCGGGTAAACCGACTATGATGTCAGTGGTAATAGCTGCTTCTGGTATCGCTTCCCTAATGGAAAGCATCGCAGCGCGGTAATCATCAAGTGAATAGCTTCGCCTCATCCTCTGAAGTAAGGCGTCGCTGCCACTTTGAAGGGCCAAGTGGAAGTGACGACATACCCTTCTATCTTGACATAAAGCTAAGAGCCTATTAGATAGCTCCTGTGGTTGAATTGAGGAAAGCCTCAATCTCTCGATATCGGTATCGCGCAGAATACGATCTATCAAATCTGCCAGGTCAACATCGAGTTGTGGGTTGCTGTTCGCGCTGCCATCTTTATATTGCCCGATGTTTGTTCCTGTAAGTATGACTTCCTTATAGCCCAGAGCCACTTTCTTTTTGATTTCCATGATTACCTTCGCATAAGGTACGGAATACTCGCAATCCCTTACTCGCGGTACGATACAGTAGGCACAAGGGCTATGGCAGCCATCCTGGATCTTAATCAAGCTGCGAACCCTGCTGAGGCCATTGCCGAAATCAAATTGTTCCCCTTCTTGTTCTCGAGGCGCAACTTTGGCCCTATTCTCCACTTCCTCCATTCTGTGGGTATTATCCAGAGCGGAGGCGTCTGTCCTTGAGTTACCCGGGCCTAATAGGCCTGTTACAGTCTGAAGCAAATTCTGTTTCTCTTTATTGTTCAAAACCAGGTCAGCAATGTTAGCTAGCTCTTCGGGTGCTCTCTGGGCATAACAGCCAGTAGCAATAGTCAATGCCTGAGGGTTCCTTCTTTTGGCGAACCTGAGCCAGTGGCGTGACTTGCGGTCCGCGATATGGGTGACTGTGCAGGTATTGGCGATGTAAATATCTGCCGAATCATCAGGAGGCACAATTTGCAGTCCGGCTTCGCTGAATTCAGCTATCAGCGACTCAGTCTCTGCCTGATTAAGCTTGCATCCCAGAGTGTAGAAAGCTATTTTCATATTGCCTTAAGAGATGGATTATATTTGTTGCCCAAAGTCAGGTCAAATAAATCTATACGGCCACTTAGGATGCGGGGTTTTACTAGGGCTCGGTTTGTGGTATAGTAAATGCCTTTTGGCCAAGAGCCGTTAGAATTGGAAATGAATCATCAGTGGCAGATTTTACCTCAGGCACCAACTGAATATATCAATGCTTGTGGCGTGTCTTCTGTAATTGGGCAACTGCTGTATAACCGGGGTGTTAAGCCAGACGAAAGCGAACTGTTTTTAGCCGCTGACCACAGACTAGAAGGCAATCCCTTTCTGCTTCCGGACGTGCAACAAGCAGTGAGCAGAATATATGCGGCTTTGCTTTCAGGCGAAAAGATTGCCGTCTATGGCGACTTCGATGTTGATGGTGTCACCGCTACTGCTGTTCTTGTCGAAGGGCTCTCTTGGCTTGGTGCCAAGGCTAGCCCTTATATAGCTAGCCGTTTTTTTGAGGGACGTGGGCTGCAATTACCAGCTATAGAGAAGCTTAGTGGGGAGGGGATTAGCCTCCTTATTACTGTTGATTGTGGTATCAGTGACTTTGTGCAAGCGAAAAAGGCTCAGGAAACAGGGATCGATGTGATCATAACTGATCATCATATCCCACCACCAAACTTGCCTCAAGCCGTGGCTGTAATTAACCCAAAACGAAAGGATTCCCTCTATCCCTATCCTGATCTGGCTGGTGTGGGCGTGGCTTTCAAACTCGTACAGGCTTTGCTCTATGGCGATAGCAGGCAAGAAAGGCTAACTGAGTTGCTAGATCTAGTAGCTTTAGGCACTGTTACCGACCTGGTACCTCTTATAGGTGAGAACCGTTATCTGGTTAAGGAAGGGCTGAAAGTGCTCAATAGCACGCATCGTATCGGTCTTCAAGAGATGATGAGGCTGGCTAGGCTGAATGCAGGCGGGCTTGACACCGAGCATATTTCCTTTGCTTTAGGTCCTCGCCTTAATGCTGCTGGCAGGATTGCATATGCTGGCAACAGTTATCAGTTGCTAACGACCAATTCAGCAGAAGAAGCTTATCGCCTGGCACTAGAACTGGAGGAAATGAATACCGAGCGCCAGCAACTAACCAGTGAAGTATTGGGCAAAGCAAAAGAGAGGCTGGAGGGAAAGCTTTCTCTGCCTCTGCTTATAGAAGGCGATGAGAGCTATCCCATCGGTATTATTGGACTTGTTGCGGGTAAGCTGGTAGATGAATTTCATAAGCCTGCCATAATTCTCAACATTGGTTCAGAACTATGTCGTGGCAGTTGCCGCAGCATACCTGAGTTCAACATTATGTCTGCCCTGCAAGGATGCTGCGACTTGTTCCAGAGCTTTGGCGGTCATCCCTTAGCTGCCGGGTTTACCTTGGCACGTGAGAACCTTAGCAAGCTCGAGGAAAGGCTCATGGGTTTAGCACAGAGCGAATTATCTGGTCTCGATTTGAAGCCTAAATTGCTGATTGACGCTGAGGTTCTCTTATCCACCTTCGCCGGTGACAGCTTCAATATGATTCAAGGGCTGGGCCCTTTCGGGAAAGGTAACTCTTCACCTGTTTTCCTCAGCCGTCAAGTTGAGGTAACGGAACGTCGGACTTTCGGGAACCAGGGCAGACATTTGGAGTTAAAGCTCAGACAAGGGGATATAACTTGGAGGGCTGTAGGTTTTGCTTCCCAGAAGACCCAGGAGGAAGTCACGCGTTTCATAGATATAGTGTATAGCTTGGAGAGGATTTCCTGGGGGGGAGAAGAGGCATTGCGTCTCAACCTTCGCGACTTTGCCCCAAGTCAGCCTCGCTAGTTGTTTCAGCAACTCTAATCCCGTGCCTGAACCTCCGTATTCTGAAAATAAGCCAGGGCACAGTGACCGCCAACATGACCAGACTGATGACCTGGCCTTGATGAAGTCCCCATAGAAATGGGTCATTCACGCGGAGGAACCTGATGGCGAAGTCACCCAGGGCATAAAGAGAAAGATAGAGAAAGAAGAGGGAGCCTTGTGGCTTAAGCCGTTCTCGAAAGCTCCATACAACAGCGAAGACCAGCAGGTTCCACAGCAGGAAATAAATCTGCGTGGGATACAGAGGCACTCCCCAATACTCACGAGGAATGGTATCTCGGGGACTATAGATCACCGCAGTGAAGAAAGAATGCAGGGTGCTGGGTTTACCAAAGCAACAGCCATTTAGGGTACAGCCCAATCTTCCTATAGCCTGGGCCAGGGGTGCTCCAACAGCTATAGAGTCACCCAGGCCAGCAAGACTGGGGAAAGAAATTTTCTTCATCTTGGTGTACAGCCAGGCTCCCAGTAAAGCTCCTCCAATGGCTCCATATAGCGCAAGCCCAGCAAAACCGATGATATCGATAGGCTCTTCCGGATGCGTCACAAGGTAGTCAATGACGTGGACCAGCCTGGATACTATAAAGCCACCTATGATTCCCCAAAGGAAAATGCCATAGAGAGTATCTTGGGGGAAGCCTATTCTTCTTACCTCACGCGAAGTGACAAGTAGCAATGTCATAACCGCCAAAGCTACCATAATTCCATACCACCTCACCACAAAAGTACCGATGGTAAAAGCAACGGGGTCTATATCAATAGTGAGCATTTTGTTTTCAAGAGAAAATGGCATTGACGAAAGCGTCAGCGTCGAAAGGAGCCATATCCTGTAGTTCTTCTCCTGTTCCTATGTACGAGATAGGTATATTCAAACAGTCGCGGATAGCAAAGATTATGCCCCCCTTGGCTGTGCCATCTAGTTTGGACAAAAAAATACCGGTTACGTCTATAGCTTCCGTGAAATACTTGGCCTGCGTCAGGCCGTTTTGCCCGGTGGTAGCATCCATCACCAGTAGGACTTGATGTGGGGCCGAGGCATCGTAATTACCTGCTACCCTCTTTATTTTCTTCAGCTCTTCCATTAGGTTAAACTTGGTGTGTAGGCGGCCAGCGGTATCTATAATGACTAAATCTGCCTGGCGATTATATGCCGCCTGAATAGCGTCGAAGGCAACCGCCGCCGGGTCGCCACCAGCCTGGTGAGCGACAACCTCGGCTCCAACTTCTCTGCCCCAGTATTTAAGCTGGTCAATCGCTGCTGCTCTGAAAGTGTCAGCAGCAGCCAGAATTACTCGTTTGCCCTGTGAGGTGAAGCTATAAGCCAGTTTAGCAATGCTGGTAGTTTTGCCCGAGCCATTGACGCCAACCACAAGGATAATTTGGGGCGATTTTCCGTCTTGCTCTGTACGGACTGGTGAATCCGAGACGCCAAGTAAACTCACCATCTCCTCCTTCAGGGCTGACCTTATCTGTGAAGCCTGTGTTAATCTATCTGTTTTCACGCGCCCTTTGACCTTGGCGACGAGCTTGCCTGTGGTTTCTACTCCAAGATCAGCCATGATAAGTGATTCTTCCAGTTCATCCCACAGCTCTTGACTCACCGACGTTCTATCAAAGAGGCGGACTATCTTGCCAAACCAGATATCCTTGCCTTTTCTTGCCCCTGAATCGCTTCTTTTCAACCAGTGAGCCACGTTAGCCACCTATCATATAACTGTGAATATAGTAGCACAAGTGCAGCGGGCTTTTCAGTCTGCCAAACGAGGAAGCGCAATATCGTCCTGCTATATTAGAAGGTCGCTTGGTATTGCGATTAGAATTCAGCTCACTAGCCCTTCAAGCAGCATTACGGCCGCTTTCTTGTCAAGGGGCTGGTTGTTGTTGCCGCACTTCGGCGATTGTATGCAAGACGGGCAACCATCCTTACAGGAACACCCCTTAATTAAATTCAGAGTAGCTTGCCAGAGCTGTTCTACTATCTCAAATCCTTTCTCAGCAATGCCGATGCCCCCGGGATACGCATCGTAGATGAAGATTTGCGCTTTGCCTGTGTCGGGGTGAAAAGGCATGGAAACGCCGCCTATATCGTTCCGATCGCACAGAGCAAACAGTGGGAGTATGCCAATGGCGGCATGCTCACAGGCGTGCAGGCCACCGTGAAAATCAAGCCCAACATCAGTGATCTTATCGATTGCCTTCTGTGGTAAATCAAACCATAATGACTTGGTGAGGAAGCTCTGAGGTGGCAAGTCAAGTGTTTCCTCTCCAATAAGCTCCTCAGTGAACTGTCTCTTCTTTTTGAAGCCTACGATTCTAGTAGTAACAGCGACATCTCCAAAATAGACTCTAGCGCTGCGGCATTCCTTTTCCTTGACCGTCTTTAGCACCCGGATGTCGGTGAGTTCCTTCGTTTGAGTATAGTAATCAACATATGCTTGTCTGGCTAAAGCAGTATGCCTGACCAGGTCGAGCTCCATTATAATGTAGGACTCGCCCTGATGCAGATAGATAGCACCAGGGTGTATTTGAAAGAAGGCAACGCTAGCTTCCACGGTCTCCACAAGACAGCCATGGGAATCAATAATGGCATACTGTCCCGATGTCGCCCTTATATTTACTTCCTGAGCGGGATAGATAGAGGTGGGAGAAGGATACCATCTCTCACCGCGCTTCCTTATCTTGCCTTCTTGTTCCAAGTCGGCTAGCGTAACATCAAAAGTGTCCCCAAAGATTTGTTTGCCTTTCTCACTTAACGGCTGCTCCCAGGCAGCACAAAGAAGATGCGGCTTTAAGATATGGGGGTTATCTGGATTAATCAAGGCGTTATCGAAGTTTTTACCGAAGAAGAAATCAGGATGATGCATTAAATATTGGTCAAGCGGGTTGTCCTGAGCTATAAGGAAACTCAAAGAACTATGGCTGCTTCGCCCGCTGCGGCCTGCTTGCTGCCAGGCGCTGGCAATACTTCCTGGATATCCAGTAAGCACCGTTGCCTCCAAATCGCCAATGTCTATTCCCAGTTCTAGAGCTGTTGTTGCCACAAGGCCTACTAGATGGCCTTGCAAGAATTGGTGCTCAATTCGGCGTCTCTCCTCAGGAATATAGCCTGCACGATAAGGACTGATAAGTTGTGCCAGTGAGGCAGATAACCGCGATTGGGTGTAGATATAAATAAGCTCAGTCAATTTACGGGTGCGGGCAAAGACGAGGCTACGGATATTTTTTTGAATAAGCTCAGCAAGAAGGAAAGCAGCTTCGCTATTAGCACTGCGCCGACTGCTTTTAGCTTCGTCGAGGAGCGGTGGGTTCCAGAAGGAAAAGTATTTTTCACCATGTGGTGAACCATCTTTGATAATTGCGTCAAAGGGTAAACCAGTCAGATTTTCGGCATGCTCTTTGGGATTAGCAATGGTCGCCGAACAACAAATAAACTGGGGATTGGAACCGTAGTGAGCACAAATCCGTCTCAACCTCCGCAGAACATTAGCTACGTGAGAGCCAAAAACACCCCGATAAACATGAGCCTCATCAATAACCACGTACTTCAAGTGCTGAAGTAACTTGGACCACGATTCATGGTTGGGCAAAATGCCCAGATGGAGCATATCGGGATTGGTGAGTACTATTCTGGCTTGTCTCTTTATGGCAGTCCTTTGACTCTGCGGCGTATCACCATCAAAAATAGCGATTGCTTTTTCAGAAAGTAGTCCGGGCAAGGCAAGTTGTCTCAGGCTGCGAAATTGATCCTGGGCCAAAGCTTTAGTGGGGAAAAGATAGAGAGCGGAGTTACTATTATCAATCAACATTGCCTCAAGCGTGGCTATTTGATAGCACAATGTCTTGCCGCTTGCACTCGGAGTAGCGACTATTACATTCTTCCCTGCGGAGATAGCGTTTAGCGCCTCTGCTTGATGACTGTAGAGGCGTGACATGCCTAGAGATTCAAGCCGTGCTTTCAAGGCAGGTTTGAGGGGCTTGTCTAGTTCATCGAAAGTGGGACCTTGAGAGTGGATAAGTTCAATATGGATAATCTGCTGTTCGTATGTAGGCAAGTTGATAAGATGATGAAGAAAAACAGCAGCGTCCATTTATCATTTAAGGAAAGGAAAAGACTTCTACTTCCGAGCGCAATAACTCTAGGTCGGGATAATTCTGAGTGACGAACTTTATTACGTTGGATAGAATCTCGTCAGCATGCCTTCTACTATTGCTAACACAGACTATGCCTAAAGTGGCTAATTGCCATGAACCTTGACTGTCAACTTCGGCCACAGATACGTTATAATTGTTCTGGAGCCGCGCAACAACGGATCTGATTACTTGCCGCTTGCCTTTAAGGGAGTGGTTCTCAGGAAGGCGAAACTCAATTTGGCATACCCCGATTGTCATCCTTTAATACTCAGTAAGTCTATACATGGGGAGACATGCCAGTCAAGCTTGTGTAATCCTTTATGTGGTTGGTGACACGTTCTCCTTCCTTGCTCCCTAGCACTCCTGGTTATGCGTTACCTGTGCTCTCATGCATGACGCAGCATAATCACTAGTCCATCCTGGTACCATCGGAGATGTTCCTCTCTTAACCCGGCTACGGCGTTAAGTGCCTCCGCCTAATAGGGTTCAATCTTTATGAGGAAGCCAGTTCAGACACAAAGAGGAGGCAAGATGGGTTGCAAAGCGCTACAGTATGCCCGCGTACTTGAGACCGACAGCAATCAGAAGCTGAACTATCGCTATAGGGGCAAGCCATTTAAGACACATAGTCACCATCTGCTCAATCTTGAGCCTGGCGAATAGCGCTTTAATACAAGCCAGAATAAAGACGATGATTAACGTTTTGATAATAAAGGCAATGAATCCTACGATCGAGGCGGGGATACCTGACAGGTGCACGCCAGGGATATCGAAGCCGGCAAGAAACAGTGCTGATATCAAAGCTGCCCCCGCCACCATTTCTATGCTTACCATCAGCCTCATCAGAGCTAATCTTCCACCGGAATACTCTACCAGAGGACCGGCGACAATCTCCTGCTCCGCGGTAGGGATATCGAATGGAATGCGCTCCAGTTTACCTACAAGCGAAACAATAGCTACGATGAAAGACAGTGGCAGCCAGAGGATGAACCAAACATGGTTCAGCTGGTAGCTCACAATATCCGATAGGCTCCAGATGCCGGTTACTAAAGCAGGGGAAAGTATAGCCAGGAAGAACGGTACTTCATAGCCGAAAAGCTGGGTCAGCACTCTAAACCCACCCACAGCGCCAAAAGGATTTGTGGAGTGCCATCCAGCCAAGAACAGGAACAAAGCGGGCAAGGTCAAAAGGTAGGCTACCACAATTATGTCTCCTGTAAAGGGATAGACTGACTGGGCAGACCAGATGGGGATATAAATGAAGCCGGTTACCACTGCGGCAATGCCAAAGATAGGCACAGCTGTAAACATCTTCTTATCTGCCAATCCAGGGACCAATGACTCCTTCGACAAAAGTTTGAAAAAGTCAGCCCAGGGTTGGTAAAGGGGAGGGCCAACTCTACTCTGCAGGCGAGCCACCACCTTCCTGTCTATGAACTCACAGAACAGGCTATAAAAAAACAGGAATAGGAATCCCGGAAAAACTATCAAATTAGCAATGGCAATGCCGACGCTCATCTTCTTAACTCCTTAGTGGCTGAAGGCCATGCATACCCCTTCAAATCTTCTCCACCTGTCCATGACGTCGTTTCCGCATCAGAGACTTGGGAAACTTCCTTCGTAGTCCATTCCCTGGGTTTCAAGCAAAGCTTAAATCTATCCATATCAGCATCCTAACGAACTGGCTGAGCCAGTTTATCAGGGCCATATACTGCCTGATCTTTATCCATAATTGAAATCATAGCCTCATGGGTCATATGAATTGCATCTCTGGGGCAATACTCTTCGCAGAGAGCACAGAAACAACACTTGCCCAGGTGTATCTGAGGATACAGCTTGTCCACTATCTTCCCCTTTTTCTCTTCTTCACCAACCTTCACAAGCTCAATAGCCTTGTTGGGGCAAACCAGAGAACATACCGGGCAACCTGTGCATTTTTCCAGATCTAAGAAGTGCCTCCCTCTGTAGCCCTCCACCGGGGGTAGAGCCTGGTACGGGAATTGCAGAGTCATCGGTTTCTTGAATAGATTTTTCAACAGCGCAGCAGGTCTAAATATGCTCATTTCGGCTCACCTATCCATATCGGCAGGGCAGGGGTCCAGGCTCCAGTATATAGCCGGGATATCCGCTATAGATACCCCCTTGGCCAGGAAGGGAAATGCGGTTAAAGTGTGCGAGAAACTAGGCCCCCTGACTTTTACTCTATAGGGTCTCTCGCTTCCATCGCTCACCATATGGAAACATAGTTCTCCTCTAGCTGCCTCACAGCAGAAATAGGCTTCTCCCTTCGGGATTTTCTTGGTAATTCCCCACTTGACCTTGAAATCCCCGTCAGGCATCTTATCAACGAGCTGCCTCACCATAGAAATGCTTTCCAGTATTTCTCCTCTCCTGCACAAAGACCGGGCGTAGGCATCTGCTTTGTCATCAGATATAACCTTAAAATCTATATGGCCGTACGCATCATAAGGCTCATCTTTTCTCACATCGGTCGCTATGCCGGAGGCTCTCAGGTTAGGCCCTGTGATTCCCAGAGCCACCGCATCCTCAGCATTCAGAGTACCTACACCTTTCATCCTCATGGTAAACGTTGTATTGTAAAAGACCAGGTTATCATAAAGCTTCATTTGATTCTCCAGATAATCAAGCACCTTGAGAATTTCTTGCCCCATCTCTGGAGTAATGTCTCTTCTGACGCCTCCAGGCATGAAATGGCAGGGATATATCCTGCCCCCTGTAATGATTTCATTCAGGCGTATAATCTTCTCCCTATCTCCCCAGGCGATTCTGGTCCCGCTATCAAGGCCCAGTACCATTGAAAGCACCCCGATCCAGGTTATATGAGACAAAAGTCTGCCCAGCTCTGCCATGATAGTCCTGATGAACTTGCCCCTTGCAGGAGCCTCAATACCTGCGGCTTTTTCCACCACATTCACATATCCCATCTCATTAGAAAAAGGGTCAAGAATGCATATCCGGTCGGTAAGCATAGTGTTCTGGGCATGGTTTCTATACTCCATAAGGCGTTCAAAGCCTCTGTGGAGATAACCAGGATGTGGAGTCAGCTCGACTACCTGCTCACCAATACATTTAACCGCGGCGAAAAAATGTCCTGACGCCGGATGTTGCGGACCGAAGGGGATGGTTGTGAAGCTCAGCTCCGTTTCCTCTAACTCATCCTTCTTGGCCAAAATATCCCTTGTCGTCTCCATAGTATTCCCTTTTGACATACTCTCGAATATCGAAATCCTTCCTGAACGGCGGCAGTTCTTCCCAGTCCTCAAGGAATAGTTCGCTGAGATCCGGGTTCCCCTCGAAGTTTATACCGAATAGTTCGTGCCCTTCCCTTTCATGTATTTGAGCACCTATCCACAGGTCAACAACTGATTTTATTGAAGGAGACCCCCTGGGTATCCTCGTCTTCACGATCACCCGTATCTTCTTGCTATGTGACCAGAGATGATAGACCAGCTCGAACTCCCCTTCATCAAGATAATCAACGCAGGTGACGTCAGAACAGTGGTCAAAACCCATATCTTTAAGCTGCGATAAAATCTGGTAGCATTTTTCTCTTTTTACACCAAGCCATAATATCTTATCTTCACAAGACGAAGACAGAATCGCATCTTTGAATTTAGACTCGATGCTGGAGATGATTTCATTAACCATGTTAATGACCTTTAAATCCGCCCTTTATAGCCTGCATAGCCATCACTATTCCATGACCTATGTTCTCCGGCTTAGGAGGGCAACCAAGAATCCACATATCTACAGGGATATAATTGTCTATTCGCTTTACCGTGGAATAAGAGTCCCAATACATTCCTCCTGTCATAGGACAGCTTCCCAGAGCCAGAACATACCGAGGCGAAGCCATCTGGTCATAGATCATCTTTATACGTTTAAGTCCCTTTTTAGTTACATATCCTGACACAATGAGCACGTCCGCCTGCCTCGGATTTGACACGGCTAATATCCCGAACCTCTCCATGTCATAGCCAGACCCCACCCACGGAAGCAACTCCATGAATCCACAGGCTGTGAAGTAATTTATTGCCCATAATGAATAGGTACGTGCTTCATCCCTGGATTTTATAACTCGCGGCGTCAATTTCTTCATATCGTGTACACCTTCAATCAGACAACAGGACTACCACCGCTACTAAGGCGATGAGCAAATAGACAATGCCTATCAAGGCAATGTTGCCACCGGGTACAGTGGCAATTACCAGGGCTGCTACATGCAGGACAGTAAAGAAAAAGGCAAAATGGAACAGATGGTACGCGTGCTGTACTTTCCTGCCAGGAATATCCTCACCACAAGCATAGGTACTGAGCTTTGCCTTGTCCAGGCTTGGCTTCGGACTCAAAGCTATGCTTACTCTATATATCAGATACCCGACAAGCAGGAATATCAAGAACGCGATTGGTGGATAAAGAAGGACCTGTCCCATTTAAGCTCCTCCCATACTGGCCATCATAAAGCTTACCACAGGCTCAACTACTTTCAAACCCAGCTCAGGATAGACTCCAAGCGCAACTGTGAGTACTACCAATATGACGATGGGTACAGCTATAGCCGCCGGAATTCCTTTAGCCTGCCTGGCTTTCTCAGAGATATCGCGTGAGAAAATGATTTTATTTATAGCAGGCAGGTAATAACATAAGGAAATCAGGCTATTCACTATCAGCAGAACTGTCGCTACGATACCCCAGCCACCAGCATCAATGCCTGCTTTGCCGATGAAGAACTTGCTGACAAAGCCATTCAGCGGGGGCACACCTGCTAAGGCAAATCCAAAAAAGGCAAAGGCAACACCGATTAGGGGCAGTTTCCGCCCTATTCCCCTCATTTCTTCCATGTCGCGTGTGCCAATAGAATACAAAATGGCTCCAGCACACAGAAAGGCTCCGCCCTTCATTACAGCATGGTTAAGTATGTGGAAGAACCCGCCCCGGAGTCCAAAGTCACCGGCGGTAGAAAGATACGCAAATGCTACACCTATTCCTAACAGGATATACCCCATTTGTGCAATACTGGAATAAGCCAGCATCCTTTTCAGGTCTCGCTGCACCATGGCGATGAAATTCCCCACGAACATACTGACAATGCCAAATATGATCAGCACAACTCCAGAGTTGACCCCTGGTATTACCGCCAAGACTTTAATCATAATAATAAGTCCGGCTTCAATGATTACCCCCGACAACATAGCGCTTATTCCACTGGGAGCAGCGCTGTGTGCGTCAGGGAGCCATGTATGGAGAGGCACTATGGCTGCTTTTACTCCGAAGCCGATAATAATGAGCCCGACGGCAGCAATTGCTTTCAGTGAATCCATGTTGGTAGTGAGTTTGGCCAGGATAGCCAGGTCCAGACTGCCCGTATACATAAATATTAGGGAGATTCCCAGAAGCGCTATGAGGGAACCAAAGACGCTCATAATGATGTACTTCATTGCTGCTTCTATTGGCTCCCATTTCTCTTTCTCAAAAGCAACCAGAACATACGAGGGTATAGCCATGACTTCGAAGAAGACAAATAGGTTAAATAGGTCTCCGGCGAAACCAATTCCTACGATTCCAGCGATCATGATCAGGAGGAGGCCGTAATATTTACCCAGGCCGTCATACTTCTCCATGGAGCTTACAGAAAATATTGACACCAGAGCACCCAGCCCCACAGCTACGAGGCCCAGGAATATGGCTAACCCATTAGCCTGCAGGTAAGTGTGAGCACCTCCGATAGACCAGGTTACTAGTTCACTTCCAGGATAAAGCGTGGATATCTGGACGCCAGAGGCGATGAGAAAGGCAAGCGAAACGAAGCCGGTATACTTAGGTTTGTGCAGCAAACGAGCACAAAGATAGCTTACCAGAGCTCCTACAAAGAGGGTGACGATAGGAAGCAGAAGCGATATGGTCATAATTCCTTCACCCCGCTCAGCATTTCAATCCACTTAGAACTTCGTCTCCTCATATTCCCCAGACAAACAACAGTATCAAGAATACGATCGCACCTATAACTATGCCTGCGTTGTTGTAATTCAAATCCCCTGTCTGCACTCTCCTGAACCTCTGCCAGAAAGCGAAAAGGCCCTTGACTATTACAGTGTTGTAGAAAATATCGAACCAGTAAGCTCTGATCAGAGGCAAGGTAGCGCGAGACGGTTCCCTAAAAGCGTTGATGACACTTGCTCTCCATTTTACAGTAAGTACGGCTATGATAATGGCTGCTACGATAGTAACCGCGATAATCGGACTGGTGAATGAATGATGCATAAGGTCTGCAAGAGAAATGTGCCCCACCGGATACTGCGACAGCGATGCCACCATGCCGGAGGTATAAGGTGAGATAAAAACCCAGAAAATGATAGAGCCTGCAGCCAGTACTACCAGAGGCGCTGTCATTACACGTGGTGCTTCGCGAACCACCGTCTTGGTCCTGCTTTCACCCTGGAATGTAAGCCAGTACATACGCCAGGAGTACGCGGCAGTGAAGAACGCGGCTATAATGAGAAGGACAAGAGGTCCATAAACACCGTTTTCAAGCATATTTGCCATAATCATATCTTTGGAGAAAAAACCGGTCCAGATCGGGATTCCCACCAATGCCAGGAGACCGAAAATAGAGGCAACATGGGTAACAGGCATACTCTTCTTCAGTCCTCCCAGTTCTCGCATATCTTTGGTTCCTGCCATGTGAATAATGGCGCCAGCGCAAAGGAAGAGGAGAGCTTTAAATATCCCGTGGGACACAAGGTGGAACTGGCTAGCAAGGACCGCCCCTCCCCCAATAGCTGCCATCATATAGCCTAATTGACTTATGGTGGAATATGCCAGCACCCGCTTAATGTCCCATTGTGTCAAAGCTATGGTAGCTGCTAAAAATGCGGTTATAGCGCCAATCCAGACTATCGCAGTAGTCCAATTAGCAACCCCCACAAAGATCGGGTAACTACGGGCAAGCAGGTATATCCCGGCGTTGACCAGACAAGCAGCATGAATTAAGGAAGTGATTGTTGTGGGAGCTACCATGGCATCTGGTAGCCAGACATGCAGAGGAAACTGGGCCGACTTCCCAACGGCTCCCGCAATGAACCCAGCCCCGGCCAGGCCAAGGAGAAGAGGAGAAATGCCAGCCGCGGCGTTTATTATTTCAAAGACATTGAGACTCCCTGTAGCATACCAGAGGATCAGTATCCCGGCCAGAAATCCCACATCCCCTATCCGCGTTACAATGAATGCCTTGGTTCCCGCCGGTATTGGCTCGGCATCATGGTAGTAATAAGCAATCAAGGCATAGGAGCAGAATCCGATAACCTCCCAGAAGATATACATGACCAGCAGGTTGCTGGTCAGAGCCAGGCCGATCATGCCCCCGATGAAGAGCAAGGTTTGCCAGTAATAGCGTGATAGGGAATATTGAGGTTCAGCATGCTCCATGTAGCGCAGAGAATACAGCAAAGCCAGAGCTCCAATGGAGCCTGCAACTACGGCAACAAAGACGCTGAAGGAATCAAGGCAAACGCCGACGCTTATGTTCACCCCCGGTATCCAGAGAAACTCCTCAACGCTGCCCTCTGCAATACGGGGTATTAGCGACAGTGTCAAACCAGCGCTTATGAATCCCAGCGTAATGGCATACGCATTTCTTGCTTTGGAGCTTATTCTCTCAACCAGATAGCAAAACGGCCCACCGATTATAGGTATCAGCACGGCTAATATAGCTATTAAAGCACCAGTCTGCATATTTACCCTCGAAGCCTCCTGAGGTCCTTGATATCAAGACTCCCGGTATGCTTATGGGCCACAACTATGAGAGACATGGCAACAGCTGCGGTAATTGCTTCAATTAGAATGATGGTTATCACGATAGCCTGTGCAATTTGTTCATTCCCCTGAAAAAAACCTGCCAGAATGAAGGCCAGAGTCACTGCTTTTGCAATAACTTCGATACCAATGAGTAACTGAACGGTATTTCTCTTTGCTAGAAGACAGTAAATCCCAATCCCAATAAGCAATATAATGGCCACCATATAAAGCTGCCACAAGCTCATCGCTGTCCCCTTTCTTTGACTAAGGTCAATATGCTGAAGGTGCCTGCTAGAATGATTAGTAGTTGTAGGAATACGTCTAGTGAACGGAAGCCCCAGAGTGCCTCGCTAAGAGACTTAGCCGCGGTAACGCTTACGGAAGGTTCCGGGAGAGGAACCAATAATAAAACGGCAAAAACGACGAAGACCACCGTTGCTATTATCCCTATTACGTGTCTTGTCTCCATGTTATCTTCTTCTCGTCAAGCTGATGACCGAGACAAACAAAGCTGTAATTAATCCGGCGCAAACAGAGAGTTCGAATACTCCAGCATAGGCGGAATTCAACTCGAAGAACATTATGGAGATTATTACGCTTAGGATTGCCAGTGAAATAGCTGCATAGAGTATGTCCTTTAGCCGGACGGCCACGATAGCACAGGCAACAGCGGCAACAACTAAGATAACACTAACAGCATTAATGGGCACTGCTTTTGCCTCTCAATATGTCTTTAGGAGCGCAACGCCTGCTGATGGGTCGATAAGACAACTTTCCCCAAATTGGTGGAGACACCCGTGGCATTTCTATCACTCTCGTTATGAGCAATGCAAGCGTTTCTGGAAAGGTTACCATACCAGACTGATTTTAGTCAATACTAAGATTTCAAGCATAAAATCTAACCGGGGTGAGGACGCTCAAATCAGGATAGGTTCTAATCGAGCCTGTCTTGAGGAAAATATCTCAGTCTGAACCCGGCCTAACTCAAGGGCCAAATAGGAGCAAGATTGGAAAAGCTGTACCCCGTTTATTAGGCAAAGACGAAGACCCTGCAGCCCGACCCTTACGAAGAGACAGCACCTCACATGGCCAGAAATTATATGATTCAACAATCCCCCGTTGGGTCAGGTACTTAGAGTCGAAAGGCCGTCTATGATCGGCTGCATGTCTTCAGCATGAACGGGTTGTGTCAATTTCCAGGCCAATCTTGTAATCAAACAGACGCATTCTTGACACCAATACTGTTCTGGTCAGATAATATAATTGGTCTTAGTTGCGGGTGTAACTCAGCGGTAGAGTGCTTGCTTCCCAAGTAAGACGTCGTGGGTTCGAATCCCATCACCCGCTTTGTTGACGCTCCATATTCATCAAAGTATAATTTGAAAAGATGCGGATAAAGCTAAGTAGCAGCCAGTTGGACGGGTTGTCGCATCAGCTCCCTTTCGAGGTGGTGTTGAAGGAGCCGAGAGATGTTAGAGGCTTCTTAGAAATTTTGGGGCATAATATGCCCTGGGATGGAATGGGGCTCAATAAGTTTGGCGATCCCCTCAGGAAGCCAAACAGGGTAGCTTTCTCGGTTGAAGCGATTGACGGTGGATTCATTTGCGATGTTCATCCTGCGTTTGCTTGCTATATCTCCAATATTTTGACAACGGAAAAGTGAAATCCGCATTGCCAAGTTATTCACTCCAATTTATGAGGCTGTCTTACGAAATCATGGGCCGTTAGCTCAGTTGGCAGAGCACCTGACTTTTAATCAGGGTGTCCAGGGTTCGAGTCCCTGACGGCCTACAAAACCCCGATTTCAAAGCTAATTTCGCCCTAAATCTCAAAAAATCCCCTCGGAAACCGGCTCCTTTGAGCACCTGATTTGTTAATAAGAGGGCTCGATTCCCGGGGAATTCGTATTTCGGATAGGGTGAAATTGGCGCGACATTAGCACCCAACTTCTGGCTCTGGTCAACCAGTCTCTGCTAGAAGCAGTAAGCACCAAGAGGCCGGAGAAAGGGCTGGTGCACCACTCAGACCGCGGCAGTCAGTACTGCAGTTATGAATATCAGTGGCTGTTAAGGCAGTTTGGACTGGATGTATCAATGAGCGGAAGCGGTAACTGCTTTGATAATGCGCCGATGGAGAGCTTCTGGGGAATTATCAAGCAGGAACTGATTAATCATCGGAATTATCGTACCAGGAGGGAAGCAATTGAAGATATTACGGAATATATTGAGATATTTTACAACCGGCAGCGGCGGCATGCTAAACCGGGACTGTTAACACCTGCAGCCTGTGCAGGCAAATGCTATGCCGGCCTGGTAGCAGAATAAAAGGTTCCGCGTCCATTACTGATATCCGACCCCACTATAAAAAGAAACGGCGCCACAAATGGCACCGCTGACATTGCCTGTCATGTTAGGTTCAATTACATCTGGGTTAGCTTCAAGATTGGTAGCGGGGGTTGGATTTGAACCAACGACCTCCGGGTTATGAGTTGAACGCATGTGCTGATTTGGGATGGCTTCACGTTTGCTATGGTACATATGTTCTATTGCTGAAATGATGTGGCGAACGTGGGGTGATGGGGCGTGATAGGTGGGCGCGCTGAGTCTATTAGCAGATTATTAGCAAAATGTTTGCAAAATGCCGGGCAGATGTAGAAGGCAAAAATGGAATCGGGCTATGCGACTAGTGCATTTGTTAGCCTTCACAGCTTCGCATGGAGAACCGGAGTATACGCCTGGGTCTGAGGCTCTGGGCACTAGGGGTCAAGGCCGCAGTGGAGACAGGAGAAGAAACTCGTATTGCAAGTCTCGTTTTGCGCAGTGTGGTAGCACTGGTTTGGAGTATAGCTGTATGGTGGGTCAAGTGTGAACGTGATTAGCTTGTTGGGTAAATGGTCGGGGTTGACATAGGGTGTTTGTATAGTATAATGATGTTGGATAATAAGGAATACCAAATAAATTATATGAGCTTAGGAGTTGTTCCTATGGACTCAGCATCAAAAGGAAGAGCGGCCTGAAAGGGACGCCGAGACCGCATTTTTGTTTCAGGAGGTGGATGATGGCGACATCTGAAATTGCCTTCGAATTCAATGAAACTAAAGCGATCGAAACTATACTCTACCTCGCCAATAGAATGTCACGCTCTGATAAATACAACATTTGTAAGATGCTTTATCTCGCAGATAAGATCTCCCTTGAGAAATATGGGAGATTCATATTCGGAGAATCCTACTGGGCCATGAAGGAAGGGGCGACACCGTCTAAATCCTATGATCTTCTAAAAGAAATTGCACGAGAATGTTCTGAAGAACTCAGATTAGAAGGCAATGCTGTTATCCCACTGCGTGATGCCAACTTGGATTATCTAAGTGAATCAGATATTGAATGTTTAGACCACACAATCAGCATATATGATAGGAACCCTAAAAAAATGCGTCTTGATAGCCATGACGGTGCGTGGGAAAAAGCGTGGCACAATAGAGGCGAAAAGGGAAGTGCTGATATTTCAGTCAGAAGCATTGCCAGAACACTCGCTGATTCTGAGGACTTGATAGACTATCTAACAAATCGTAATGTTGAATAACCTTCATGATTGCCCTATGGCATATCTATCGTGTGAAGAAGTGTCGGTACACAACCCCTCCCAAAGACAAGTATGTTATTATCGTCTGTTTGAACCCTAATCCATATGGCTTTCTGGTCAATTCAAGAATAGCTCCCTTTGTCCAAAAAAAACCTGATTTGCTATCTAGCCAGGTTTCTATAACTGCTGATAGATACGGCTTCTTAAAGCATGATTCGTATATAAACTGTGGTCAGCTGTTTTCGTTCAAGGGCAGTGAATTACATGGTGTTCAAGACGTTCAAAACAATACGAGAAAGCAAATAGAGAGGGTTGTAGCTAATTCTAAGTTAATCGAGCCTATTTACAAGAGGCTCATATGTGGCAAATGAGTTTAATTATTGGCTATTATAGAGTTTGCCAGTTTCTCTAAGATCGTGTGCCGGCATCTATCTCAGCGAGAAGCTCAGAGAAATTCGTCGCTGTTGACGATTGGAACAAGTCGTAGGGGACTTTCACATACTGCCACGCAGTCCCCGCCATGGCTGAGGCATCCCGACACCACTGTGTGGCACGGGCATCCTTGCGCTCCACTTCAATATCTTCGACGCCCTTAGTCTCGAGCAACCAGTTTTCACCTGTCACAGTGCGGACAATGAAGTCGGGATAGTAATACTTGATCGCTCCTTCGGAATTCTGGTAGTCCAGGGTGAAATAGGTATGGAGGTTGTTCTTGACATAAGCAGCAACATCGGACGCCCTGTCCAAAAAGCATGCAAAATCAACCTCAAAGTCATTATCACAGGCAACGAGGTTGAACACGGTCTTCTGCCCGGGATGTACCGGGCGGCTCCACTCATATCCCGGTGTGCTACTGAAGCGCCTGGCCTCGCCAGTTGGCCTGACTTCCTGAGGCTCGATACTGCGCTCTCTAATTGCTTCAACGAACGCTGCAAAGATGGCTGCCTTCGCGTCAGGTTTGTTGAGGCGAACGAGGACGTAATCCTCCTCCATATTCACCTGCGTGCCAAAAAGGACTGTTTCAATGTAGCCCTTGACAAGGCCAGCCAGACGATGAAACTGACCCGTGAGATGACATTCTCTCTCAATGAGGTTGCACATGACAGAGACATAACCGACCGGGTCAGCAGGAAAGTCGCGCTCAATCTCCTGCTGCTCTACTACCCGAAGGGTGAGCATTTCTACTCCCTTATAGCCAAACTTATCTTCTCGCATCAGAAAAGGTTGTGGCGGTGAGACCTGCCCAGGCCTGATGTCATTCAGTCCAAAGGCCTCTAGCCCGCTGGTTGATGTGGTCAGTGCAGGGCTCAAGATGGGCACTTCGATATCGTATTCCAGCTTGGAGTTGTCTACATAAATAGGTTTGAACTTCGGGCCAACACTATCTACAGGGACCCACTCAACCTCCAAGCCTTCCTCCTCCAGCTCATTTCTCCAGAATGGTTTGAACGCCTCGTGCTCAATGACAATAACCTGCTCATCAACGCCAGAGGCAGGCAGACTCATGCGTCTGAGGCCACGCCCTAGCGTCTGTTCAGGCAGAATTTGGGCTTTGGCAGTGTAAGGTCGCAAGGGAACGATAACCACCACGTTACGAACGTCCCAACCTTCCCTGAGCATCAATACGCTCACGATGGCACGGTAGGGATTGTCGTCGCCGTCAACCTGGCGGGCAGCTTGACGGAGCTGATCAATTAACGGCTGATTGCTCTTAGCTTCGGTGACTTCTCCCGTCCGGTTAGTGTGGATGTTCAGCACATGCCCAGCAAAGTCCTCTTGGGTTTCCAGCCAGTTATAGATATCATCGGCAGCCGTCGTGTTTTCGGTCATGATGAAAAGCACGGGTTTTTTGCCTGTCGGCTGGAAGCGCTGGCTGAACTCTCTCCATTTTCGCATACCAGCTGTCAGTCGGTCCCGATACTTAACCGAAGCCCTCTTACTCTCTTGCTCAATGATTCCAGAAAGCTCACCCATAATGGGACGTTTAACGATGCCATCATCCACCGCTTGAGCTATAGGATAATCCACAATAATTTCCCGGAACAGAGCCCCGCTCTGGTATTTGGGCGTCGCTGTAAAGTCCAGCTGGCAGGCTATCCCCGGCAATCCACGCGCTTGAAGCTTATCATGAAGACCAACAATAACCTTATGCCATTCTAAATCCTCATTATGAAGATGGTGCCCTTCGTCATCTATCACCATCAATTCGTCATGCCGGAGCACCAGATCACGAAGTGCTTCCCCTGTAACGGGAGCGTCCTTCTTCACCGGTGTCCCCAATACACCGGTCATTGCCGGTGCCTCATTTCGACTTGCGCGGTCCACCGGCGCATCATAAAGCCGCTGAATGTTTGTAAGATAAAGAGCGCCCAGGGTTGAAGGAACTGACGGGCTATCTCGCAGCACCACGCTCATCTGCCAATGGCTCCGCCATTCCGGAGGGATGAGCGGGTCTTCATCAAAGATACGCCCATCTGCAAAATCCACTTTCAGACGCTCGTAGACGATGACGTTGGGAGCGATGACCAAGAAGGTCCGAGGAAGGGTTGAGTTGGGTTCAAAGATGGCGTTGAAATAAGACCAGACCACAGCCAGACTCATCACCTTCGTCTTGCCAGAGCCGGTAGCCATCTTAAAGACATAGCGAGCGAAGCGGTCTTCGTCGGGACGGATAAGGAAGGGACGCTCCAGCGGGAAATTCCTGGCAAGTTCGTAGAGGGAGCGAAGCTGACGTACTTCGTAAAGATAGATGAGAGTCTCTATGGCTTCCCGCTGACAGAAGTAGTAGCCGAATTCTTGCGGCTTGTCTTTGCGTCTGGTCTTATGGTCTTGCTGAAACCAGTATTGGAAAAGGCGTCTGGTGGTGTCGGTGGCTCCGGGATAACCCTGGGCACGCCACTGGTCAACCGCCAAGCGTATTCCTGAAACCAGCGCAGCCCGAGTGGGACGGCGCTGGCGTGGGACAACGTAGGGCGGTAACAGGCGATTCACGGCACAGCCACCTCTAACAGTTGCGTAGTGTCATTGCCGAAGATATCTATCACCTTGACCAAGACGTGGTATTTGCCCGACTTTGGGTAAGTATGCGGGTCGCTTATTACACGCAGAATCGGGCTTTTGCGGGTGCGATAGCTCTGCCATTCATTGTGAAAGGTATCTCCTGCGTAGCTCCAATCCACCGCCCAGAAGTCAATGTAGTCCGACCATTTCTTAACCTTGCTACGCACATCATCAGGCACCAGGTCAAGATTGGGGATGATGAAGTCATCAAGACGCACGGTCACAGTCTTAGAATCTTGCAGCAAAGAGGTCTTGAGGTAAGCCAGCTCGTAGAAATGGACATCGCCCGCCTCAACAGCCTGTTTATCCATGACCTCCCGGGGGATGTAGAGGAGACGGATGTCAACAGCCAAGCGCCGCGCCTCAGCGCGGATAGTATCGTGCAGCCCCATCTCCCATTCCCAGCCCAACACATCGAGGGCAGTGTAACGATTCGTTTGGCACTCTCTGACCACGTCCATGACCTCAGACCGGGTCACAGGGGCATCTGTCGCGCCCACATGGACCCAGCGCCCGGCCTTCTGACCGTGGAGATGAGCATAGCCCTCAACCACCTCAGCATGGTAGAGGGCGATGATAAAACGCAGATAGTCAGCAACGGCTTTTGAGCCCTTATCCTGACGCCCATTGAGCACATTGACCTGCCAATGCCGGCGCTCATACTTGCCCAGGTTCAACACCTCAAATGGACGGCAGTCGCGGATGTCCAGGAGCCGCTTTCGGGAGACCTGGATAGCAAAGCGGGAAAGATCGCAGCCAACCCACCGCCGCCCCAGCTTCTCCGCCACAGCCATCGTCGTCCCCGAGCCGCAGAAGAAATCGGCGACTAACGATGTCTCAGTAGAGGCGAGAGCAATTACCTGTTCGAGGAGCTTCTCGTTCTTTTCTGTGGGGTAGCCCTGACTGGCGCTGTAGGTGGGAATTCCGCTCCAAACCGTGTCCGCTATCCTAATCTCCGCAGGAGCACGCCAATACTGTGGCTTTCCATCCTTGGGGTCGGCCCTGATAAACTCAAGCTTAGCTCCCGTGTCGCGCCAATACTGCGCCAGAGACCTTCCGCCAGCCTCACAAACGAAGCGCTGGTAGTTTGCCACTGCCTGTAAAGCACGCTCCCGCGACCAAACCCATTGGCCAGACACCGGAGTTGTTCCTAGCAATTCATAGCGCATTGTTGGACGATCCGCAGTACTCCACGCGTGGTGCCAGTGCCCCTCTGGGTTGCCAGGGTCGTGTTTGATTACCCAATGTGGGCGAAAGCGGGCATTCGGGTATTTTGAACTCCACAGCAATAGATCGTGCCGGATTTGAAGCCGGGATATCTCATGAAATTGCTGCTGCAGGTTCTTGACCGCTCTGCCCGGCAGAACTATCTCGTTACGGAAGTTGTCGACACCAAAGACCACTTCCATCAACGACCGCACAACGTGACTGACCTCGGCACCGATATGAACCATAATGCTGCCATCATCTGACAGTAGTTCTCGCATCAAGACCAACCTGTCGTACATCATCTGGAGGAAAGATTCAAGGCCACGCCCCCAAGTATCCCTGTAGGCCGTCTCTTCAACTATAGAGGCTTCCTTGACCCACTCCTCATCGCCCACGCGGGCCCGGTAGGAGAAGTTCTGCCCGGTGGCGAAGGGCGGGTCAATGTAGATGAGGTCGATCTTGCCAGCAAGCGGCTCAAGCCCGATGGAGGAGTCGCCCTGCAGAAGCGAAGCCATGACATACTTATTATCCCCCCAGATAAGCTTGTTTTTCCAAGAAGTATCAGGAGCTTGGCCTTCGAAGAGCGGCGGGGGTGGCAGGCCAGCCAGCAAAGGCGTCCGCTCACGGGTGGCACGTGACTGGTTGATGGTCTCAACGACCTGGAAGGGTAGAGCGACACGCTCCACCTGGGTACGCTTGCCCGGCCAGACTAGCTCCGTTCGGGTCGGAGTCGATTTTTCCCATTCACCGCCTTCAGCCATGTGCCCCTTCTGTATTCAATATCTATTTTGCCCACTGACCCAGGGATTCAAAACCCCAGGGCAGTTCTGCACCACAATTCTCACAAACCCAAATCCCCTGTTCGTTCAGCTTAGCGTGAGCAAACTTTCTGCAATTCTGGCAATAGTATTTCTTGTCTGAAACCCCGGACTTGAGAATGGACTCTTCCCTTTGCTTCTGTATCTTCCGCCTAGAAACGTCCTCCACCCAAGAGCGTAATTGATCCCAGTCCTTGAGCCAAAACCCACGTTGACCGTAATATGGAAGTTTTTCTCGGATAACCTCCAATGAAGCAGGGGGAAATGCTCTCCAGGAAAATCCGTCCTTCTCAGGCAAAACATGAAGTCTAATTGCCTCGCTATCGCTGACCTTTTTCATAATTTCCCTCCCTTTGCCTTCTCGTTTCTTCCGAAATCGGCTGGCAAGGTAGTGACCTAATGACCGGTTGACTTTCGAGTGTGGACCAGACGGGATAGATTCGCCATTAGATGCCCTGACTGCCTTCGCATATTCTCTTACAGTATAACAACATATTAATCACAGCACTGTGTGGCTGTCAATGGGTGTTTGTGGTCAGAAGGGGTTTTAGGGAGAGCTTAGCTGTTTGGTTCGCCGAGTAGCCAATTGACGGAGACTCTGAGAGCTTTGGCCAGTGCAACTGCCTCAAAATCTGACACCGGCCGGGTTCCTTCTTCAATTCTGGGGTTATTGGCTGGTTCACTTTAGAGCTTAGTATGTGTGACTTTGGTAACAGGTCCTTCTCAGTGAAAAGTGGTTTTGTCTCGCATCTCTGAGGAGTGGCTTACATGGCCAGATGAAGGCTGTATCTCATCTGTGGCATCTTCCTGCCGTTTGACCTGTCACAGTGCCTGTCTCCCTGTTCGTTCGTGTGGAGGCGGGTCACTGCCCGCCTCCATTCCTAGGCGGCCAGTACCACTTGTTGCACCCCTGGCACTTCCAGGCTTTCCTGAGCTTGCCTGTCTTCTTATCGGTGAACTCGATCAGCTGCATGAACTCGTTTGTGCCGCACTCGGGACAGGATGGGGCTTCAGTTGTCCGGGCTGGCGGGAATTCTTGTGGTTTGGCTTTTGCGGCGGACTGATCGGCAAGGGTAGTGGCATCGGCTTTGGCAAAGTGGGCGTGGATAACGGCCAGGTCCTTGAACAACTGCTGCAGGGTGTCGCTAAAGACATTTATCCTGGCGGCGCTTCCTTTGATTGTGATCTGAATCTCGCCGTGGTATCTGTTGTCTCCGTTCATACTGCGACTCCTTTCGTATTATTTATGGCGGTTCGACGGGCTCGAGCGCCTTGAGCCTTGCGATTACTCGCCGTTGTGGTTAAACTGTGCCTGGAGCTGGGCGTCTAGTTGTTTGAGCTGCTCGACTGCCTGCTCTGCAGTTGCGGTGTGGACTGTTATGGTCCACCCGTAGCTGCCCTTCTGACCTCTTGCCAGCTCGACCTTGAACGGCTAGCTGTGGGTGATTTGAACCTTGCCTCCGAACTCTAGCATTTGACTGACCTCCTCTTCTGTGCCGGGCCTCTCACCCCGGGTAGTCCTCGCTGTTGTGAGTGGTGTCGGCGGTAAGCTGGACCAGGTTTATGATTACGTTTGCGGTGGTGAGCGCTTCTTCTGTGGTGAGGAATAGAGCGCTGGAGCGCAGGCGGCTTGCCATGCGCTGGAAGATGTTGACCTGGCCGTCATCGACCCTGACGGCGATGTGCCGGGTTTTGTCGCGTTGAATGATGTAGCGCTGCATTAGCAACCTCCTTGTCTCTTTCTTTCCCACGCCAGTTGGCGCTGGAACGCTGCGAACGAGCCTGCTGCCCTGATGACCTTGGCTTCGAGGGCCTGGCGGATAATGAGGCGGCGGAGGGTACGACGCTGCCGCTGTGCTGCCAGGAGCTGTCGGGCTCTGGCCTGTCCCAGCGGGCAATAGATGGACCTGGCGCATAACCTGTCGCAGTGTCCCACCCTGCCACACAGACCTCTCTGATTCATGCTATACCTGCTCATTCTATTGCCCTGCGGGCTGTTTCCCGCACCCGCTAAAAGCGGAATTGGGAGAAGCGGAGCGGCCCGCACCGAACGGGCGGAACGCAGTGGAGCACCCCGAGCGAAGCGACGGGTTGCGGGCAACGAGCGCAGCGGAGCGTAAAATGAAGCTGCGGGTGCGGGATTAGATCAGATGCGGGCAGAGACTGCCACCTTGTTATGAAGGGAGTGGGGGGTGGTTGTGTGGGTGGGGAAAGCCGAATGAGCAGAGGTGGAGGCGGGACACAAAGGGCGCTTGCCAAAAAGCCTTATGTCCCGTTTTTTTGTGAAGCGGCCGACTGGACCGAGGTGGTGGTAGAGCTGCGAATTGGGCT
>CAYMVL010000044.1:0-70396 GCA_964394145.1 uncultured Dehalococcoidales bacterium
GGAAGACGAGAGAGCTGTGTTGATGCCCAAGAAGCTGGTGGACAAGAGCCAGGTTTACTTCTGGACCAGGAAATGGCAGGAAGGCGAGCGTGAGGCTGACGAGGATATCAAGGCTGGCCGGGTGAAGACCTTTGGCTCGGTTGATGAGCTTATCAGCGACTTAGACAGTAAGAAATAGAATGGCCTAGGAGGCGAGCCAGGGTTTAAGCGAAAAGCCGGATAGAATAAGCTTTCCTCAAGCTCACCGCGCTACGAGACTCGAAGACACACCTATGAGCACAGAGTCAACTACTGAAAAATTGCTCCTTCATCAGCGGGAGCACTAACCTGACTAGAGCTGGGCTATCCCGTCAAAATGAGTTTAATTTTGAAATCAGTGACTACGGCACGGAAGAAGCCGAACAGTATTTTCACGGCCTCTGGGGAAAGGGGGTCAGAATCACAGGGGGCGACGTTTTCAGACGCAGACTCATAGCCGTAAGGTGGGTGCTGAAGAGCAAAGCCCCGGGCAGTCATTAAGATACTGGTCAGACAAAACACTTGGAGCGTTGCAGTATGGTAAGAGCGCTATTCGCCACATAGCGGGTTAATCGTGCCCTGTCGAAACACCGCAGCGAACAGAACGGATGAGAGTAACAGGCTCACAGAGTCAGCATATTGCAGTATTCATTATCTTTCAGTATAATGCTCATGGAGGTGATAGAAGTGAAAGGCAACAATAACAAGAGCCGGTTTACTCTAGATATGACTCCTGAATTGCGCACGCGTCTGAAGATCGCCGCCGCTCGCAAGGGCGTGACCATGCGTCACTACTCCGTTTCGGCTATAGAGCAGCAGCTTGAGAGAGAAGAATTTGGAGTCCTCGCTTCGGGCAGCTTCAACCACGATGCCGTGGAGAAGGCAAAGGAGCTTCAGAAGTCAGTTTTCGGAGAGCGCAAGCTCGCCGATGAGTCAGTAGAGTTGATTCGCCAAGCCCGAGAGGAAAGGATAAGCCAGTTGTGAATGGCTATGTAGTGGTAGATGCCAGCCTAGCGATAAAGTGGGTACTGAACGAGCCCTATGCTGACGAGGCACTGGCGATAGCAAGTGAGTGGGCTACCGCGGAAATCAGGCCAGTGGCACCGTGCCTCCTGCTCGTCGAAGCAGCCAATGTCCTGCACCGTCGGGTGGTGAAAGGACACATTTCCCCATCTCAAGCAAAGCAGTTGCTGGCAGGGCTACTCAACATGGGTATCGAGGTAAGGGAAAGCCCGCAAATTCACCTTCGGGCCCTAGAGCTGGCCCAGGAGCTAAAAATGCCGGCTGTCTATGATACTCACTATCTGGCTCTGGCTGATATCCTAGGATGCGACTTATGGACCGCTGATGAGCGCTTCTTTAACTCAGTTAAGGAGCGACAGCCACGCGTCAAGTGGCTGGGAGAGTTTGAAGCGGGGAGATAGCAATGCCAGACGTGATAATAGAGAATCCTATCCTTAATTCGCCTTTTGAGGAGCCTGCACGCCACTTCAAATTCTCTGACGAAGGCATCACCAATGAAATCGTTGAAGCCCGCCGGGTGAGCTCCTATTTCATTCCCATCGCTAAACCCAAGAAGAAAGGCAAAGCTGCCCAGCTGGCTTTTGATACCGAGTGGACCTTAGACAGAATCAAACCCAATGAAGAAATCAACCGGATTAGAGATAGAGTATCTCAGTGGCGAAAGGGAAATTATGTGGGAATCACTAAGACAACCCGCCGCCTTCTGGAATACTGGACTAATCCCCAACGAGAAAAGAAGCTGTTCTTCTGTCAGATTGAAGCTGCGGAAACAGCTATTTACCTAGCTGAGGTGGCTAACAGGTATGGCGATTCCTGGATTGAGAACAGTCTCAGACAGTTCAATGAGGACGCAAATCCGGGGGTTTACCGCATCGCTTTTAAGATGGCGACGGGCAGTGGTAAGACGGTCGTTATGGCTATGCTCATCGCCTGGCACGTGTTAAACAAGCAGGCTAATCCGCAAGATGGCCGCTTTTCAGATACTTTTCTCGTTGTCACACCAGGAATTACCATCCGTGACCGGTTGCGTGTCCTGCTACCGAATGACCCTCAAAACTACTATCATCAGATGGACATATTGCCACCTGAATGGATGGAGGACCTGGGGAAAGCGAAAATCATCATCACCAATTTCCACGCCTTCAAGCCTCGTGAGCTGGTAAGCGCTGGCAAGCTTACCAAGCACATTCTGACCAAGGGTCAAAATAACTCACTCACAGAAACACCTGACCAGATGGTGCGGCGGGTTTGTCGTGAGCTGGGGAATAAGAAGAACATTACTGTAGTCAATGATGAAGCCCACCACTGCTACCGTCGGCGTGTTGGTGGTGAGGATATTAAGCTACTCGGAGACGAGAGAAAAGAGGCTGAAAAGCGAGAAGAAGAGGCCCGGATCTGGATATCAGGATTGGAAGCGGTAAAAAAGAAGATTGGCATAAAGGCGATATACGACCTTTCTGCTACTCCCTTCTTCCTGCGCGGCTCAGGGTACCCCGAAGGCACGTTGTTCCCGTGGGTAGTCTCGGATTTCTCCCTTATCGATGCCATTGAGTGTGGAATAGTCAAAGTGCCACGGGTACCTGTTGCCGATGATTCTATGCGAGGGGAATTGCCAACCTACCGCAACATCTGGATTCATATCAGGGACCATTTACCGAAGAAAGGTCGCGGCACGAGAGACGAAAGTGGCGGAGAGCCGAAACTCCCCAAAGAGCTGGAGGGTGCTCTCTATAGCCTCTATGGTAACTACGAGAAGTATTACCGCCAGTGGGAAAGGAACACCGAGGCTAGAGCCAAGGGGCTAACTCCTCCGGTGTTCATTGTTGTCTGTAATAACACAAATGTTTCCAAGCTGGTGTACGACTGGATTTCAGGTTGGGAAAAGCAGTTGCCTGAAAACATGACCACCGTAGTGCCCGGCAACCTGGCTGTTTTCCGCAATTCCGATGATGGTGGCAATTGGCTATCTGTACCCAATACCATTCTAATTGACAGCGAGCAGCTTGAATCAGGCGAAGCCATGAGCAAGGAATTCAAGAAGATGGCTGCCCTGGCAATTGAAGAGTTCAAAAGGGAATACTCCATCCGCTTCCCGGGGCGTGATGCGGAAAAGCTTACTGACGAAGACCTCTTGCGCGAGGTGATGAACACGGTAGGCAAACCGGGGAAACTGGGCGAAAATGTGAAGTGTGTAGTATCCGTCTCCATGCTCACGGAGGGATGGGACGCCAACACCGTTACCCATATCATGGGAGTGCGTGCTTTTGGCACCCAGCTTCTCTGCGAGCAGGTAATTGGCCGTGGCTTGCGTCGCACAAGTTACGTGACTAATGACAAAAACATGTTGGAGGCAGAATATGCCGAAGTCTATGGGGTGCCATTCTCGTTTATACCCTGTTCAGGCTCCAATCCCGACCCAAAACCGGGACCGATGCCGACCAGGGTTCGTGCTCTGGAGGAGCGCATTGCCTGCGAGATTACGTTTCCACGCCTCATTGGCTACCGCTATGACTTGCCGAGGGAAAGACTGACTGCCACCTTTACTCAAGATTCTATGATGTCTCTTTCTACAGCCGATATCCCGACGAAGACAGAGAATGCGCCCATTGTAGGTGAAACCAGTACACACACATTATATTCGCTCAAATTACACCGAGAGCAGGAAGTTGCCTTCCGTCTTGCCAAATTGACCCTCGACAAGTATTTCCGCGACGATGATGGCAATGCTAAACCCTGGTTATTCCCTCAGATAGTCGGCATTGCCAGGCAGTGGCTCCGGGCGTGTGTCACCCTGAAGGATAACAGCTTCCCACAACTGCTACTGCTCATTGAGTTCGCTCACGATGCCGCCGACCGTATTTACAAGGCGATTATCTCCTCACAGGATGGCCCGAAGTATCTGAAACCTATCCTTCGTCCCTATGATTATATTGGTTCCACCCGGTATGTTGATTTTGATACCACCCGGCCGGTATACCCAACTGACCCAAACAAATGCCATGTTTCCCACGTTGTCGCGGATACCGAGTCCTGGGAGCAAAAGATGGCCCAGGCTCTGGAGGAGATGGATGAAGTGGTTTGCTATGTCAAGAATCATAACCTCGGCTTCACAATACCCTACACGTTGGAAGGTGAAGACAGAAATTACATGCCGGATTTCATCGTGCGTGTGCGTGATGGAAGTGAAGACCTCCTGAATCTGATAGTTGAAGTCACCGGTGAGAAGAAGAAGGATAAGGCTGCCAAGGTAGCTACTGCCAGAACCCTCTGGATACCGGCGGTAAATAACCACGGCGGCTTCGGCAGATGGGCATTCCTGGAGATAGCGGATCCCTGGGATGCCAAGAATACTATCAGGGCGTTTGTTCGACAAAAAGGGAGTGAGCAATGAAAGCATTTGCGTATGATGAGATAGGCTACTGGTCAGAAGTCAAACTTGACATTGTCCGGAAATATGCAAGCGCCTACTCGACGATTATGAGTGCCCAGTCGACCATTAAGAAGCATATCTACATTGATGCGTTTGCGGGGGCGGGAAAGCATGTCTCCAGACGTACGGGTGAGTTTGTGCTCGGAAGCCCATTAAATGCGCTGAAGGTTACTCCTTCCTTCAGCGAAATCCATTTAATCGACCTACATGGTGGCAAAGTTGCTGAGCTTCGCCGGCAAATTTGTTCGCGCCAGGATGTTTTCATTTACGAGGGCGATGCTAACAAGGTCCTTCTCGACACGGTTTTCCCACGTTGCCGGTACCAAGACTTCAACAGGGCATTGTGCCTTCTTGATCCCTATGGGCTGAACGTCGATTGGAGTATCCTGCAAGCCGCAGGCCAGATGGGCTCTATCGAGATTTTCTACAACTTCATGATTATGGATGCCAACATGAATGTCTTGTGGCGCAATCCAGATAACGTGGCTTACGCACAAGCAGTGCGTATGGACAAAGCCTGGGGGGATCATTCGTGGCGAGAAGCAGCATATGTGGTAAGGCCGACTCTTTGGGGCGACACAATCGATGAAAAAACTCGGAATGATGCTATTGCAGAAGGATTTCGGAAGCGACTGGAAGAAGTCGCTGGATTCAAGTATGCTCCAAAGCCTATGCCGATGCGAAACGCAAGAGGAGCAACTGTATACTACCTTTTCTTTGCTTCACCCAATAAGACTGGCTCTAGTATTGTCGAGGATATATTCAAAACCTACCGCCTGAGGGGGGTTGCGTAATGGCTGTCAATTCCTCCATCGAATGGACAAAATCTACCTGGAATCCGGTTACCGGCTGTACAAAAATCAGCCCGGGGTGTAAACACTGCTACGCCGAACGAATGGCACGGCGCTTGCAGTCGATGAAGCACCCGAACTATGTAGATGGATTCAAGGTAGCTATACACGCCCAGCTACTAAACCTTCCTTTGGAGTGGAAGAAACCTCGGACTATTTTCGTCAACTCCATGAGCGACCTGTTTCACGAGGATGTCCCGTTGTTGTTCATACTTGACGTATTTGATGTAATGAGGCAAGCGTCGTGGCATGATTTCCAAATACTTACCAAGCGCTCTGCACGTCTCTTGGAATTGAGTCCAGAGTTGGAGTGGCCACAAAACGTATGGATGGGTGTGAGCGTTGAAAACCCTGACTACATGTTTCGCATCGACCATCTTCGTTCAACAGGGGCCTCGGTCAAGTTTCTTTCTCTGGAGCCGCTGTTAGGGCCGCTACCCAACCTTGACCTTTCTGGAATTGACTGGGTAATTGTAGGTGGGGAATCTGGACCCATGGCACGGCCCATCGATAAAGCCTGGGTAGTTGACATCCGCGACCAGTGTCAGCAGGCAGCGGTGCCTTTCTTCTTCAAACAATGGGGTGGGGTTAAAAAGAAGAAAGCGGGCCGTCTGCTGGACGGCAGGACATGGGATGAGTTGCCCAGCACAGCACGCCTAGCACTGGCTCCTACAACTTGATTGGAGGCATAGCCTATGACAAAGGGTGAGAAAGCAAAATCTATAAACGTGGAAACACTCCGTCACAAGGACAGGCGTGCTAATATCCCTACCGAGGAACTGCGCGACTTCGTGGCTGAGGACGAGGCTAAACCGAAAAACATTCTCTACCCCCGTGACCCTTCTCTTGACCCGCAGCTTGTCTGGAAGGGAAAGGACGAGCAGGACTCAAAGCCTCTGGAGGTGCCAGCAGTACCCGTCTATATCCAGGAAAAGATTCACCCCAAGCACATCATTGAAGACCTGCGTGCCCAAGCTAAAGAAGGCAAGCCAGCCCAGCTTGACTTCTTTGCCGATTTCAACGGACTCCAATTTGAGGAACTGGTGGAGTTTTACCAGCATGAGCAGAACTGGACCAACCGCATGATTCTCGGGGATTCACTTCTCGTAATGACCTCTCTGGCAGAAAAGGAAGGGCTGAAGGGTAAGGTGCAGATGATTTACATTGACCCGCCCTACGGTATCAAGTTCTACTCAAACTGGCAGGTGAGCACCCGCAGGAAGGATGTGAAAGATGGTAGTGCCTTGGATACCACCCGTCAACCGGAACAGATTAAGGCATTTCGGGACACCTGGAAGCTGGGCATACACTCCTATCTTGCCTACTTGCGGGACCGGCTGGTGGTGGCACGTGACCTGCTGACGGAGACCGGGAGCGTTTTTGTACAGATTGGCGATGAGAACGTGCACCTTGTGCGAAGTCTGATGGATGAAGTGTTTGGAATCGAAAACTTCATGAGTCTGATTTCCATTAAGCGAGCCTCTGTGATGTTCGAGAAGAAATATTTGAATACTGCTTGCTTCTTCATAATATGGTATGCCAGAGATATTGAGAAAGTTAAGTATCGCGACCTTTTCGAGGAACGGACCCTGGACGGTTTTGCAGATAACACTGGTTCTCACCTTTGGGTAGAGAATGAAGGTCTGAGTTTTGTAAGGAAAGTGTCCCCTGAAGAACGGCAAGATTTAACTCAGTTGGTGAAAGCCAACCCTAGCTATAGGATTTTTGGGACATTAAGTCTCAATGCGCAGGGCAGAGAGAAACAAGCGGGATTCGACTACGAAGGGAAGACATATTATCCTCCTCAGGGAACTCAGTGGAAAACCTCGTACGAAGGGCTTGAAATATTAGCTCAATTGAAACGTTTGGTTGTAGAAGGCAATACGGTCCGCTATAAACAGTATCTTTATGATTACCCTGTTATGCCCATAAATAGCCTTTGGATTGGCATTGGGGCAGCTGCCGACAAGATCTATGTGGTACAAACACCTCGTGAAATCATTCAAAGATGTATTCTGATGACCACCGATCCTGGTGACCTGGTGTTTGACCCCACCTGCGGCAGCGGCACCACGGCTTATGTGGCCGAGCAGTGGGGAAGACGCTGGATTACTATAGATACCAGCCGGGTAGCTCTGGCACTGGCACGCACCCGCCTTATGGCAGCCCGCTTCCCCTACTACCTGCTGGCGGATTCCCCAGAGGGGATTAAGAAAGAAGCAGAACTTACCGGCAGGACGCCGCCGGAATATAAGACCCAGGGAGATATTAAGAAGGGCTTTGTCTATAAGCGGGTGCCGCATATCACCCTCAAGTCCATCGCTAACAATCCAGATATCAAGGAAGGTATGAGCAGAAAAGAGATCGATGCCGCCATCGCCCGCTATGCCGAGACGGAAATCCTCTATGACCAGCCCTATGAAGACAACAAGCGCATCCGTGTCACCGGGCCGTTCACCGTGGAGAGCCTTTCCCCTCACCGAGTTATCGCTGTGGATGACGAAAGACCAGCCTCAGAGACTGAGGCACAGAAAGAGGCTGGAGTTGGCCAGTTTGAGACTATGATTCTGGACAACCTGAAAAAGGCTGGAGCGCAGAACACATTCAAGAACGAACGCCTCAAATTTGACCGCCTTGAACCCTATGCCGGGGAATGGCTACACGCCGAGGGCGAGTACACTGAAAAGGACGGCGCGGCAAAGCGGGCGGCAGTCTGCATTGGTCCGGAGTATGGTACAGTAGGCCCAGAACTGGTGAAGGAAGCGGCCAAGGAAGCAGTGAAGGGTGTCGGCTTTGATTTGCTTGTAGTCTGTGGCTTTGCCTTTGATGCCCACGTATTCGAAGAAGCCAAGCGGTATGGAAAACTGATTGTACTCATGGTCAAGCTGGATACATCCTTGTACCTAACAAACGATCAACTGAAATCAACGGGGGCCGGTAATCTCTTCATGGTCTTTGGCGAGCCGGACGTCGATATCAAAAAGCAGAAAGATGGCAGAATAGTCGTGAAAATTAGAGGCGTCGATGTCTATGACCCGACCACCGGTCAGATAAGGAACAGCTCTACCGACGATATCGCTTGCTGGTTTATCGATACGGACTACAACGAGGAAAGTTTCTTTGTCCGCCATGCATACTTCTGTGGTGCCGATGAGCCATACGAGAAACTGCAACGAGCACTCAAGGCTGAGATTGACGAAGCAGCCTGGTCATCTCTCTATTCTACAGTCAGCCGCCCCTTTCACCCGCCAAAGACCGGTAAGATTGCTATCAAGGTTATCAACCATTACGGGGATGAGGTGCTGAAGGTGTATGAGGTGCAATAGGCTAAATAGCTAATTTTGTTCGAGATCAATCATGACAATGTGGCAAGCAGATTCAATTATTGTAATTGTTACAGGGGGCATTAATCTTCTAGCCCTCATTTTTGTAGGTTGGCAGGCGTTCCTAACAAGGAGATCGCTGGCTTTGATGCAAACAAGTACGAAAGAAACCCAGAGGGCTCGTGAACTCACTCAATTGCCAGATTCAGACCAAATTATGCATGTCATCGCGCACTTGGATTTATGGCGGCAGGAACTTCATGAGATAGTTCACGATCAACAAGTTATCAAATCAAGGATCGTAGATGGCGACAAGAACATAGTAAAGCAATACGGCTTGAATACATCCAAAGGGATCATCCGGAAAGCTATATATGATAGACTCTCTCCGTGGCTGCAATATGTCTTGATGTCCGCAGCGAAATATTACTTTGATGGCAAATCGTTTGCGTACGTCTTGTCAGAATGTGACAGCAAAACAGCTTTGGATATGCTTCCGACAACGATAGATCGCTGCAAAGTAGGCATTAGCAGAATTGATGAGATGAAATCCTCTATAGACTATATCGTTCCAGAGTGGTATTTGAATAGTCCGGCCTCGGTAGGCGACTCTAAATTCTTTGATTGAACCATCTGCCGTTTTTTGCCCAATTTCTGCGGCGATTTTGCTAAGCAACCTTTCATCATTCAGTGCAAGACACTCTGCTCGGGTCTCATAGAGAATGGCTTGGCCAAACAATCCCGACTGAAGTGCAATCCCCTGGAAGACAAAGCCAGTGGTGCCCCGTGGAGCATAGTTGCGGCATGGCTTTTCGTTGGCAGGGGATACATCCTCTGCAAGCAGAGCTACTGAGAGATTCAAGAGACACGGCAGGTCAGGTCCACCGGGCGAGTGAGCAACCGGCTCTTTGTCAAACTACGCACGTTGTGCTACAATAAGAGCGACCGGGAGGCGGGCTGGCAAGGGAAGCCAGCCAGGGGCTGAATTTTCCCCGACAAATTAACACAGCCATAACTTACGGGCAGCGATTTCAGCAGGTCTTCTTTAGAAAAGCAGGATAATAATAGCTGAAGGGAGAAACATAAACTTAGATAGTGGTGATATATTGGCTGAAGGCTTACTCAACGATGAAGCTGGAGTTAAGGACATCAGCCCCATAATTGAGGGAGTTGAGGCCAAAGAAGAAGTCGACGAATTCGTCACCGAGGAAACTGAAGAGAGCCAGCCTCCATCAGCACCAGGGGGATACGAGGTAATTGAAGGCTCAATGCGTATGTATCTTCAGGAACTCGGCAGGGTGCCTCTGCTTACAGCTCGAGAAGAGAAGTTAGTATGCCGGAAGATAGAGCTGGGTAGATACGTAGAAAGGCTCAAGGATAACCACTTGAGGAAATACGGGGAAGCCCCTTCAGCCGTTGACATAGTCGTTCACGTAATTTCCCAACTATCCAGGGCATATCCCGTTGTTCAGATTATTAAAGAGCGTATCGGGATCGAACCTTCCAGCAGTGTGGTAGGGACGATCAAGAATCCTGAATTTCGCTCCGCCGTCGACGTTGTTATAGAGCCATCGCTAATAGCTGCAATCGCTAAGGGGATGGATAAAGGGCTCACTGCGGCCGAAGAAGCGGTAGTAAATCTCTCCATAAACAGTCAACTTTTGCCCCGGCCATTGCTGGAGCTCCTGGATAGAGATAACATTTCATGGCGAAGACTAAAGACTCTCCTGACTGACGATAGTTTCCTGCATCAACTCGATTTTCACAGCAGTGAGCTCAAAGCTTACTTTGAAGAGCTGAGGACCGACGCAGAAACATCAGAAAGGCACCTCACTGAAGCAAACCTACGCCTTGTGATTAGCATTGCTAAGAAGCATGTCGCGCATGGCTATCCCTTCCTTGATCTTATTCAGGAAGGGAATATCGGCCTCATGCGAGCTATAGATAAGTTCCAGTATAGAAGAGGCTATAAGTTCAGTACCTACGCTACCTGGTGGATCAGGCAGGGTATCACTCGATCTATAGCTGACCAATCCCGTACCATTCGCATTCCGGTGCACATGGTAGAAACGATGAACAAGCTATTACGCACAACGCGACAGTTAGTTCAAGAGCTTGGACGCGAACCAAGTTACGAAGAAATTGGCAGCCGCCTGAATATATCCCGTGAAAAAGTTGAAAAGGGCATGGCTTTGTTTTTCCGTCAGCCAATGTCACTAGACATGCCCATTGGCGAAGATGCGGATAGCCGGTTAGGCGACTTCGTTGAAGACCACAGCAGTTTAGCACCAACTGAAGCCACTTCACAGCAGCTGCTCAAGGAACAAATAGATGAAGTGCTCGATGAGCTTACCGAGCGCGAAAAAAAGGTGCTCCAGCTTAGATTTGGACTTAAAGACGGACATGCTCGAACCCTGGAAGAGGTGGGTAGAGAATTCAATCTAACTCGAGAAAGAATACGACAGATTGAAGGCGGGGCTCTACGCAAGTTACGTCATCCCTCCCGCAGTCGAAAGCTGAAAGACTATCTAGACTGATTTGCCTAAATGGCATGTCAATCATAGTACCCGTCTTTTTTTGGTCAACTTGCCTTTTTGCCCCTAGGAAGAGAGTACGGAGAGCAAGAATAATCGATTCCGAAATACAATGAGGACAGCAAGCAACGGGAACTAAAGGCAGAAAGAACCTGAAAAACCCCGGGAGGGAGCAGGGAAAACCCGTAACTAAAAAGGAAGTGGGAAAATAGTAAGGATGGATCCTTTCTGAGCCTCTCTTCCCCCTTCTCGGTAAAGGGTGAGAGAGGGACTAACCCTCGAAAGGGGATTGCACAATCCTCAAGGTTGTTCAACCCTGCTTGATATAGTCAAGCGCTGCGTCTTGTCGAAACTGGCTATGATATATTCGCTTACAGTCACCAGTATCAAGGCATTATCGGGATTCTCGACAAACTGCTGCAGATAGGGGTGTCTGGTAAGAAAAATAGCCTGAAGGCTGCTCTTATTTTCTATTTGTTCACGGGCAATGCCGATTACTGTTATGGCAATAGCCTGTGAAACATCAGATGGCCGGTTAGTTCTGTTGTCAATCAACAATGAAATGTTCTTATTTTCTTGTATGTTCCTATATTTACGGGTATTCCGGTCGGTAACAAAAACCAGTGATCTCAGATCTTGACTTATGACGAAAGAAACAAGATTGCTATAAGGCACCCCTTCGCCTACCGTATTGAGCACGGCGAAATATTGAGTATCAACTACCTCTTTCAATAATTGCGCAGGCGGGGTCACTTTTATGAATTACCTTCCCAACTAGCAAAAAGCTAATTTTTCTTACCGGTGTTTCCAGATAGTCTAAAACTGACAGGGCTGTAAAATCGATTATACTATATTTCTGGCAATATTTTTTAGTTTGAAGATGGTTGAAGAAGCTCGTATCCAACCACTAAACGAGAAACACCCTTTAAAGGGAGATTATCTTATCTACTGGATGCAGGCCTCACAGCGCGCAGAATATAATCACGCACTGGAATTCGCTATAGAAGAGGCGAACCAGAGAGGGCTGCCCTTGATAGTCTATTTCGGCCTAGGCAACCAGTTCCCGGAAGCAAATGAGCGACACTATTTCTTCATGCTTGAGGGCTTAAAGGAAAGCCAGCAGACGCTTAATTCAAGGGGAATAGGCTTTGCAATCGAAAGGGTTTCCCCGGAGCTTGGAGCTGTAAAGTTTGCGAAGAGAGCCTCGCTTGTCGTGTGCGACCGTGGCTATCTGAAAATACAGAAACATTGGCGCAAATATGTTGCTGAACATATAGAATGTCCACTATTGCAGGTAGAGAGTGATGTTGTGATTCCTGTCGAAACAGTCTCAAATAAGGAGGAATATTCTGCTGCGACGATAAGACGCAAAATGCCGGGTATCTTATATGAATACCTTGTTCCTTTCACGGAGGAAACAACAAAAATCGATTCATCACACTTCGAATTTGAGAGTAGCGATATTTCAGACATAAATAGAGCCGTATCAACGCTTAATATTGACCACAGCGTCAAACCTGTCGCTGGCTTTCATGGCGGTACAACAGAAGCGAAGAAGCGGCTTGAGGAATTTATTAGCAAGACATTATACAGATATGATGATTTACGCAACGATCCCAACGAAGACGGTCTCTCTAATTTGAGCCCTTATCTTCACTTCGGACAGATTTCACCCTTGTACGCTGCGCTTCAGGTCAGTCGCTATAGCGGCCCAGGAATGGAAGCCTTTCTCGAAGAGTTGATTATTAGACGAGAACTGAGCATGAACTTCGTCCATTATAATCAGCAGTATGATTACTTCGCCGGATTGCCAGACTGGGCAAAACGTACACTCAAAGAACACGAGCAAGACCCACGGGATTATGTATATTCATTGAAAGAACTGGAACAGGCTCAAACGCACGACTCTTACTGGAACGCAGCTCAAAAGGAGATGGTAATTACCGGTAAAATGCATGGGTACATGCGAATGTACTGGGGTAAGAAGATATTAGAGTGGAGCACAAAGCCGGAAGAAGCCTTCTCGATAGCATTATATCTTAATAACAAGTACGAGCTAGATGGTAGAGACGCTAATGGTTTTGCTGGAGTCTCATGGTGCTTCGGCAAGCATGACCGCCCCTGGGGAAGCCGTCCGATCTTTGGCAACGTGCGCTACATGAGTGCTGAAGGTTTGAAGCGCAAATTCGACGCGGAGAAGTACGCCAGGAAATATGCTTAGACAATCACCAGCATCACCTGAAACTCAAATCATTGATGACATGAAGCTCCAGGCCCGGTAATAGAACTGTAAGCAAAAAGACATGCCTGACAGCAGACCGCTTTCTTACTTACAGCAAAAGAAGTCTGAATGTCACATAAAGGCAGAATGTGACATTTATTCAAATTAGAGTAGAGGACCCTTCTTGCTCCCAATCAATTGGTGTGCTGCAGGAGAAATAGCCTGTTCTCTACAAAACCGGATTGCCTTCGATCTTGATTCTGCCTTTTTTCTGAATAGTCACTCTTGGCATAACGCTCTTATTGTCCAGGGGAAGTATTCTGGCCTCTGTTGTGCAATCATCAAATACGACCCGAAGCGCCCAAAAATTGCCTGTATAGATGTGGTTCCTGCCCTCCTGGCGGGGCCGGCATCAACTGGAGGTCGCCATTAACCCGACTGGTAACGGTAGCCCGGTTACGCCCTCTTCCTGATCTGCAGTCTTGCCAGGAGCGCTGCTTTGCAGATAGCCTCCCCGGGAGTGGAGCAGGCTGCGTCTGTTGTCTGCCCCCACTTGATCCTGCGGTCCCTTACTGTGGCATGCCATTTCCCGTTGCCCCTTCCCAAATAGAACCAGCCGTAACCGCTCAACTTCTCTACAACCTGCCAGGCATCTGATATATCAGTTGAGTAATGCAACACATCTGCAGGTCTGATCTGCAGCACCTCAGCGGCTACTAATCTATCCAGCTTTTCACCCGCCTCCAGACTAAGGATTTCGTCTTCAGTCATCTTTACCCCCTTTTAAACGGTGGTCTACCCGATAGTGGACTTTATTAACGTGCCCTGTTGAGGTAGCTTAGCCATGAAATCATCCTGCAATATTTGCTGACTATAATATTGTGATGATTATGCACCGGCACTTAGTGTGTACTCGCTGACACTCCGACTGAATCGGGGGTGCTAAATTATGACTCTACAGGTTAAATGATACAATAGTTGATACCCACAGCTATTTAACTCAATCGGGTGGTTGATTGTTGGCTTTTCGCCTTCTCGCTTCCTGATTTTCGGCAATTGCTTGCTCTCTAGCCAGATCAGTTTGTCTTCTTGCCTGCTCTCTGGCTAGTTGCGCAGATTCTTCCTCAATACGTTTCTCTTTACGCTTAGCCTCTTTTGCTGCTTGCTCTTTTTGAATTGCTTGCTCTCTAGCCAGATCAGTTCCTCTTCTTGCCTGCTCTCTGGCCAATTGCGCAGGTTCTTCCTCAATGCGCTTCTCTTCACGCCTGGTCTCTTTTGCTCCTTGACTTTTCTGGTCTCTCATTGCCTCCCACCTCCAAATATTGGATAATCGTGAAACCAATCACGAATCACTGCAAACCCGGGGTAAGTTTACGAAACTTCAGTCCATTGTGCAAGATTATCATCAGAGGCACTTTCTGACGAATTGATCAATTGTAGAGCGTTGCCAGCGGCAGAGGTCTGCTCCATAACCCCGGAAGCCCTTCACACTGGAGCTATGGTAGAATCCTTAACATCAGACCACTTGAGATAGCGGGACCCACTCTTAATACTACCCGTATCCTGTCCTGACGGTGGGGTCCACCTCAGGTAACACTGGATACCTGTTCCCATTTAACGGGTGTATTGAGGGAAGCGGCAGCCGAACGTCTCGATGATTTCCTGTCAGGTAGAGCCGTTGAGAATCATGCTGGCAATGTGTTGGCAAACTAATCCGAAATAAGAGTCGGGGTGAGAGGATTTGAACCTCCGACCACCTGAACCCCATTCAGGTGCGCTACCAGGCTGCGCTACACCCCGTGGCTTAGCTCCTCTTTATATGGTATCATAACAGGGTTGTGGTAACAACAGGACCTCGAGTAACGGATTTAGGCCTGAGCAGGGCAATGAGCCCATATCAAGGATTCTTTGCGCGAGGGGCAAGAAATGTGATAAGCAGGATTTGTAGCTTTGGCTAAGAAGCAGAAGAAAGTCAAGCCCAAGGAAGTCGTCAGCAAGCGCCAAATCTCCCGATGGCAGCGCCAGGAGAAGATTCGAAAAATTATAATAATAGTTGCTGCTGTTTTCTTAGCCGGCATTCTGGGCTATGTGGGCTACAGATATTATGACGCCGAAGTCAGGCCTCTTCGTGAAGTCATGATAGAGGTGAATGACACCAAGTTTACTACGGGTTACTATGTGAAGCTCCTCGATGTCTATACCGAAGGTCAGGACCCATCCATGGTTTCCTATATGGCTGCTCTCGCCAGCAACCAGGTTATACAGGATGAATTGATCAGGCAAGGTGCTAATAGCCTGGGAATGAGCGTTGAGGCTAAGGAGATAGATGAAAGCATGGCAGAAAATGATTTACCTGACGATAAGGTATATCGTGATGCAATAACTGCCATCTTGCTAAGGGAAAAGCTTCTTAACGACTATTTCGGCGCTCAGCTACCTGATACAATGCAGCAAGCGCATGTTCAGGTCATGCTTTTAGAGCGCAAGGAGATTGCTGATGACGTAAAGGCCAGAATGGAGATAGGCCAGGAATTCAGTGTCCTGGTTGAAGATTTCTCCTGTGACCCTCAAGTTGGTGGTGATTTAGGCTGGTTACCACGAGAATTAATCCCGAATACCTTGATAGCAGATGCTGCTTTTAGCCTCGCGCCGGGCGAGATAGGGGAGCCCATATATGATGAGTCAACGAGCAAGAGTGTAGGTTACTGGATTATACAGGTTAGCGACTCAGACGAGGAACAAGGCATACAGGCCAAAGCTATATTGCTGAGTAGCAAGGAAGAAGCTACCGAAGTTAAAGGCAAACTAGATGCGGGCGGTGATTTTGCCGAGCTGGCTAAGGAATACTCCCAGCACGAGAGTAAGGATGAGGGCGGCGAGCTGGGCTGGATAAAAGAGGGAGATATAAGTGACGCTTTTGATGAAGTTGCCTTTGGCCTTGCAGAGAACGGGTTGAGTGAGCCAGTCAGGGATACGTCAGTTCAGACCAAAGGAGGCTACTGGGTGGTGAGAAATCTGGACAGAGGCGAGCATGAACTCAGTGAAGATGTAAGGGAGACATTGAAGAATCAGCTCTTCAGCGATTGGCTTGATGAAAAACAAGAAAACAGCACTATTAGCGTTGATGAGGCAAAGCAGTCCTGGGCTGTAGAGAGGGTTACGGAGGGTATGGAAACGTGATGACTGAAAAAGGTATCGGTATTGGTTTACTGGGCCTTGGCGTTATAGGTAGTGGCGTCGCTAAGGTACTGCTTGGCAAAGCAGATAGCCTGGCCGGACAACTGGGTGTCCCGCTGCTTCTGAGGAAGGTACTGGTGCGAGACGCAGGCAAACACCGCACTGTAGAGCTCAAAGCTCCGCAATTGACAACTCAAGCTGAGGAGGTCATAGCTGCTCCTGAAGTAGACATAGTGATTGAGCTTATTGGAGGTGAGGATCCGGCTACGGAATACATAAGACAGGCTATTCTACATGGTAAGCATGTGGTCACCGCCAACAAGGAGGTGATGGCAAAGCACGGATATGAGTTGCTGTCTTTGGCCCACGAACACGGAGTGGAGCTCCGTTACGAGGCCAGCGTGGGCAGCGGCATACCGCTTATCTCACCGTTTCAGCAAGACCTGGCGGCTAATGACATTTCAGCTATCCATGCCATACTTAACGGCACTACCAACTATATTCTGACCAGGATGTCACGAGAGGGGTTGAGTTTTTCCATGGCCTTAAAGGATGCTCAGGGATTAGGATACGCTGAAGCCAATCCGGCTAATGATATCGAGGGGACAGACGCTGCTTATAAACTGGCTATTCTGGCAAGCCTGGCTTTTCACACTGTGGTGAACCCTCAGGATATACATTGCGAAGGCATTTCGGCTCTTCAACCACAGGATTTCCGATATGCCAGGGAATTGGGCTACGCTATAAAGCTTCTGGCTATTGCCAAGCGGGAGAATGCGGATATTGAAATGCGCGTCCACCCTGCTTTTGTACCCCAGGACTCGCAGCTGGCTAAAGTGGAAGGTGTTTATAATGCGATTCAGGTGGAGGGCGACTTAGCCGGGAATTTGATATTTTATGGGCAGGGTGCGGGTGCTCTAAGAGCCTCCAGCGCTGTAGTGGCTGATGTGTTGACTGTAGCCAGAAAAATCTGCCATGGGGCGATTAGTGTTCATGCCGTACAGATGAACCAGAAATTAGCTGTCAAGCCTATGTCCAGCATAAGGACACGTTATTACTTCAGGCTCACGGTAGCTGACCGTCCGGGCGTCCTGGGACAGATCTCGGAAATCTTAGGCCGTAATTCCATCAGCATTTCTTCGGTAATTCAGAAAGAGAGTGACCTGAAGTCCAAGACTGCGGTGCTTGTTATTATGACTCATCCGGCTGAAGAAAAGTCGGTGCAAAAAGCTCTGAAGGAAGTAGGTCAGCTGAAGGTAATACATAAGGTTGGCAACTTTATTAGGGTTGAAGATGAAGCAAGGCGTTCTGAATAGATATCGTGATTTTTTGCCGGTTACCGCCGATACACCTATGATCACGCTCGGCGAGGGCGACACACCGTTGGTCAGGTCACGAGCTCTGGAAAAAGAACTCGGCTGTGGTGAGCTCTATTTCAAGCTCGAGGGTTGTAACCCTACCGGCTCATTTAAAGATAGGGGTATGGTGGTAGCGGTGGCTAAAGCTGTTGAGAGTGGCAGCTCCAGCATTATCTGTGCCTCCACCGGTAATACCAGCGCTTCTGCTGCTGCTTTCGGAGCCAGGTTTGGACTCAAGGTCAGCGTAATTATTCCCAGAGGCAAAATAGCTATGGGAAAGCTCGCACAGGCGATAGTCTACGATGCCCGCATTGTGGGCATAAGAGGCAATTTTGATGAAGCGCTTCAAATAGTCCGTGCCCTGACCCAAAAGTACCCCATCACACTGGTGAACTCGATAAACCCCAACCGCATTGAAGGCCAGAAGACATCGGCTTTTGAAATTGTGGATGACTTGGGCGATGCTCCTCATTATCTATTTATACCTGTGGGCAATGCTGGCAACATCACCGCCTACTGGAAAGGATTTGTTGAGTATTATCGAATTGGCAAATCGACTTGTCTCCCGAAGATGATGGGCTTTCAGGCTGCCGGGGCGGCTCCTATAGTGCGCGGGAAGATTGTAGAACGACCGAAGACTATTGCTACAGCGATTAGAATTGGCAACCCTGCCAGCTGGCAAAAAGCAGTGGCTGCCCGGGATGAATCGGGAGGCATCATCGACTGCGTGACTGATGATGAAATCATGAGTGCCTACAAATTGGTTGCAGAAAAAGAAGGTATTTTTGGCGAGCCCGCTTCGGCGGCTTCACTGGCTGGACTGATTAAGCTGGCACAAAAGGAGCACTTTTCTGACAAGAGAGTTGTTTGTGTCATTACCGGGACGGGACTGAAAGACCCGGGACTGCCGGCTAAGTATGCCCAGGCTCCAATAGAGCTTCCTGCTGATCTGGCTACCATTGAGAAAGCTCTGGATTGGGGGCAGCCCCTTTGATCATATTGATACTGAGCTACATATAAGGGAATTGAGATGATAAATCAAGATGAAATCAAGTTGGCAATGACTTCTATAATCGGGGCCATTGGTGATGACCCGCTCAGGGATGGCATAAAGGATACTCCGCGGCGGGTGGCTGAAATGTATGTTGAGCTTTTCTCCGGTCTGGATGCTGACCCTAAAGCTGAGTTGACAGTGGACTTCGAGGTCGGATATCAGGAGATGGTAGTTCTCAAAGACATACCCTTCTATTCGATGTGTGAGCACCACCTGCTTCCTTTCTATGGTTTGGCTCATATTGGATATATACCCGGTGCGGACGGCAGAGTTGTCGGGATAAGCAAGCTGGCCAGGGTGGTGGAGATATTCGCCAGGAGGCCACAAATTCAGGAAAGAATGACTCAGCAAATTGCTGATACCATCTTCGAAGCTCTCCAGCCTGACGGCGTAGCTGTGGTTGTTCAAGCAGAGCACCTGTGTATGGTCATGCGCGGAATCAAGAAACCGGGGGCCAATGTGGTCACTTCGGCAATGAGAGGAAGTTTCCGTAGTAAAGCGATGACACGCTCTGAATTCCTGGCTCTAATCCATGGGAGATAGTCTATTCGTGGCGCAGGGACTCGATAGGATCGAGCCGCGCAGCTCGAAATGCCGGGTATATACCGGAAACAAGCCCGATGAATATCGAGACTCCTACCGCCAGGGCAATTACATCGCCCGGGAGCAAAGCGGGGAGGGGAAAACCCATGTTTGTCGCTACGTTAGAGGCAATCTTCACCAGAAGCCAGCTTAGAGCTACTCCTACAGCGCCGCCGGCGAAACTCAGAGTTGCAGCTTCAGTTAGGAACTGAGTCAGGATGTCTCGGCGTTTGGCTCCTATAGCCTTGCGCAGCCCAATTTCCTTGGTGCGCTCAGTTACCGAAACCAGCATGATGTTCATTATGCCAATGCCTCCGACAAGCAAGGATATGCCGGCTATGGCAGCGAGGACAAGTTGCACTATTCCCAGTATCTGGTTAGCTATTTGCGATACGGAACTCATGCTAACAACAGAGAAGTCATTCTCCTCTCCCTCTCTGATATGATGTCGCTGTCTCAGGATGCTCGTAATCTCCTGCTCAGCAGAATCTATCGCGTTTTCGCTGCTGGCCCTCACGCTGATAACCTGAACGCTATGCCCCAGGCTGGTAATTTCCTGAGCTGCCAAAGAGGACTGGAGCGTCGATAACGGAATGTATACTGATAAGTCCTCAAATCCAAATGTACTCCCTTTGCTTTCAAGTACTCCAATGATAGTGAATTTACGCCCATTTACACGTATGCTCTGACCTGTAGGGTCGAACTGCTCCCCGAACAGACTTTCGGCCACTTTGCTTCCCAGTGCGACTACTCTCGATTTTGCCTTGTAATCTCGCTCGGTGATGAAGCTGCCCTGAGCCATATTAAGGTTGTTGACCCACATGTACTCTGGCGTTATTCCGGCAACTGTAACTCCGGCATTCTCTCTTCCTGCTGCAATCTGAGCAGTAATCTGTGCCACCGGCGCCACTGCCGCGATGGAAGCCGCATTAGAGGCAATGGCCTCAGCGTCTTCCATGGTCAGTGTTTGCCCTCTACCCATCGTTCCTCCTATCCCACCACTGTTCGAGGAGCCAGGCATGACATATATTAGATTAGACCCCAGAGAGGCAAAAGCCTCCTGTGTCACGGACTCCTGTGCTTTTCCCAGGGACACTACGGAAATAACCGCGGCTACGCCGATAAGGATGCCCAGCATGGTCAGAATCGACCTTAGCTTGTTACCGGCTATGGCACGGAGAGCGGTGGTAAAGCAATCCCATGGTCTCATTCTTCTATCTGGCCATCCCTCATTCTGATGGTGCGCTGGGTATAGGCGGCAATATCAGGCTCATGCGTAACCAGTACGATGGTTATTCCCTGCTGGTTCAACTGCTGGAACAGAAACATAACGTCCTTGCTGGTCTGGGTATCGAGATTACCTGTAGGTTCATCAGCCAGAATGAGCGATGGAGTGTTTATTAATGCCCTGGCAATGGCTACTCTCTGCTGCTCGCCTCCGGCCAGCTCGCTTGGCCTGTGAGTGGCCCGATGGGCCAGGCCTACTGATGCTAGGGCCCGTAAAGCTCGCTGCCGTCGATTATGAGCACCACTGTAAACAAGCGGCAATTCCACATTAGCCAGAGCCGTGTTTCTGGCTAACAGGTTGAAACTCTGGAAGACAAAGCCTATCTTCTTATTCCTTATCTCGGCTAATTGATTGTCGCTCAGTTTGCTCACCTCGATTCCGTCGAGGCGATATTGGCCTGAGCTGGGTTTGTCAAGGCACCCGATAATGTTCATCAGGGTGGATTTACCTGAGCCCGACGGTCCTGTAATTGAGACCATCTCTCCTGTCTCTATACGACAGCTCACAGCCCGCAGGGCAGTAACCTCTGTCTGGCCTGCTCTATATATCTTGCTTATGTTACTCAGCTCAATCATCAATCACATTTCGAATATCGAAGAGGGGAATTGTGTTAAGGTGGGCAATATTACCCTGTCCCCCTCTTCTAATCCGCTAAGAACCTCAGTGCTTATCCCGTCGGATAGACCAAGTATGATGCTTCTTTGCTCAACCTGGTCACCCCTGACAACCTCTGCAGTTGGATTATCCAGGCTGCCCTGAATAGCCCGGTTCGGCAGCAGTAATACATCGTCATGGTGCTCAACGACTATTTCCGCAGTGGCACTCATACCATCTCTGAGTTTTTTATCCCGTTTCTTCAATGTTATTGTGCTTTGATAGGATACCACTCCTGCCTGGACCGTGCCTGCTGGAGAGATATATGTTAGTGTCCCTTCTACTTCCTTGTCGGGCATGGCGTCCAGCGTGATCTGCGCCTCCTGGCCCAGTTCCACCATGGAGATATCTATCTCATCGATGGTTCCGTCCATTTCTATCTTGCTAATGTCGATTAAGCTGATCGCTGGACTGGCGTACGTCGCAGCTGAGACTTGTTCTCCCTCAATTATCGATACGGCAGCTACGACGCCATCTAGAGAAGCGGTAATCACGGTTTTGGTCAACTCCAGCTCAGCACTGGCCAGGTCTAATTCGGCTGCATCCAGAGCCGTCTTGGCCTGCTCTACCTTTAGCTCCAGCAGTTTGATTGAAAGAGGTAGTGCCCATGGCCTGGATTGCGATTTCTCCTGCGCTTTGACCAGGTTCGCCCCGACTGAATCCAGCAGTGCTTGTGCCTCTTCAGTCTCCCCTTGTTGCAGAAGCCTCCCCGCTTCTCTCAGGTTATGCTCCGCTTCATCTAGAGCTATCCATACTCCAGGTAGATCAGTAGCATAGGTATTGGTGTAATGAGGGTATATAGTCTGCATGAGCTGATTCTCGGCCACCGTATAGTCAATCTGAGCTGCTTCACATCTCGCCTTAGCCTTTTCTACGTTCAATTCCAGAGACTTGGCATCGAGCCTAGCTAATTCCTGTCCTTTCAATACGCTATCTCCCTCACTCACCAGTACCTCTGCCACCGTTCCTGTGGTGCCAAATGATAAGTCTGCCCTATGGGGCATTTCCAGGTTGCCGCTGACGGTGACGACTATCTCCAAGTCGCCTCGAGTTACCACGCTGGTTTCTGGCGCCGTGGTTTCAGGAGCAGCGCAGCCAGTAAATACCATGCTAACCAAGCTGACTATCATTATGAGCGTTAGATATTTCTTCATTTCTATCACCCCTTCTTATTGCTCTTGTATTGCTATGAGTTACCTGTTATCTAGCCAATAATGATTTGAGCCGTAAGCCTGGGATGGCGATAAATAACAGTCCGGTTATCAACTTCAATAACCTGGCCCGTTTGAGTCTGAGCTTTCGGCTTCCGTCAGCAACTTAGTAAAATATTTGACCTCGCGGCTTATAGCGTTAACCAGATCTTCTACAGCCTCAACCTTAATCAGCAGAATCCCGGCTCCTTGGGGCAGATTGAAAGCTAGAAGCTTGGTGCCAACAGCTATCCCCAATTCTCTTCGTGCCTCCACAGGAATCACCAGCTGCCCGCGGGGGCCAACTACTGCAGAGCCAAAGTATTTGTGCACTGTACGCCTATCGTCTTGTTCCATCTTTTCCTCCCCTGATGAGCTTGGCGTTAATCGGGAATTGTATGAATTCTCTTATTAGTTTGTCAAATAATGAAAATCTGACTATTTGGCTAACTTGAATTGGAGCGCTGCTCCTCCGCCAAAGCTGTAGACATTGAATCGTTTATCGCGACCATTTTGGCGTCGTACTGTAATGGCTTGGGGATGAACCTGTTTACTAGCCAGCATGCAGGGGGGCTAAAAGTGCATATATAGCATCTGCGCGATGCAAAATGCTAATAGGCTCGAGTCGGGCAGTCGGTTAGATAGCTAAATGGGCCGTTTATTATAGTATGCAGCCAGCATAGTGGTTTTTGGGCTAGGAGAGCTAGCTAGAGCAAATGGAATACTTGCGGCGGAAGCGTGGGCCGTATGACTTCAGGCATGATGTTGGTTGCTTCAATACAGGGACTTGCTCGGAGTCTACCTGTTTCCTCTTAGCCGTGTTCTGTGATGTGGGCCGTCCTTGTTTCCCACATCTTCAGCGATTCCTTCTCCTCGTCGAGGTAAGCACGCTGGCGGCTAATAAGCAAATCCCAGTCGATCTCGTGTCCATTGAACTCCGGCCCATCAATACAGGCAAATTTAGTCTCGCCGCTTACTGATACCCGGCAGCAACCGCACATACCGGTGCCGTCAACCATTATAGGGTTGAGGCTCACAACGGTCCTGACGCCAAAAGGCTTGGTAGTGAGGGAGCAGAACTTCATCATGACTGTGGGGCCGATGGCAATCACTCTATCAACTCTGGTCTTTTCTAGAAGCTCTCTTAATGGCTCTGTGACCAGCCCTTTGCGCTTGTATGAGCCATCGTCGGTAGTTACGATTAGCTCGTCGCTTACGCTACGCAAGCGTTCTTCCCAGAAAACAAGGTCTTTTGTGCGGAACCCCATAATTGAGATGACCTTGTTCCCTTTCTTTTTCATCGCCCGAGCAATTGGTATTATGGTGGCAATGGCAAATCCTCCGGCGACACACACCACAGTGCCAAACTTTTCGATCTCTGTGGGGCGACCCAGTGGGCCAACGAAGTTAAGGATTTTATCGCCGGCGTTAAGTAAAGCTAATTTCTTTGTAGAGGTGCCTACTTCTACGAAAACGATGCTTACAGATCCTTCTTCCGCGTCCCAATCGGCGATGGTCAGTGGAATCCGCTCGCCAGTGTCATCACTTCTGACGATTACAAATTGCCCTGGCTGAGCCTTGTTGGCTACCATTGGTGCTTCGACTCTAAACAGATGAGTGTCTGGAGTAAAGTCTTCTCTACCTAAAATCCGGTACATATGACTCTTTCGATGTGAGTCGAATAAACCTTTACTGGGAATTGTAGCATCAATCGATATAATTGTGTAATCCTTTACCGGGTGGTCCTCCTCCTTCTCCGGACAAAGTGCCCCGTGTGGAGCTTGTGCCGGCAAGTCTAACATGACGCCAATGCCGCTCTGCCAGGGCTACAGTTGCAGACACCATCTTGATTTTTTGAAGGGGGCCCTATGTCAACTAAGCTCGAACGTCGAAATTATCGCCCGGCTTCACCATCCCTCCCTGAATTACCCGCGCAAATACTCCTTCATGTACAAGAGGGCGGAATTCCGGCTGGTCGTGTTCTTTGCCAATCTGCGTAATCTCCAAAATGACGTGCTGACCAATGTGTATTCGTGTGCCGGTAGCTAGGCGAGCTAAGTCTACTCCCTCGGTGAGAATGTTTTCAGCAGAGTCGCCAGGAGCTATTTTAACACCTTCACCGTACACCCGTCTGATGCTCTCCATCGTGAGAAGACTAACCTGTCGAGGACTGCCAGCATGAGCGTCGCCAATAAGGCCATAACCTTCCCTGAGAAAGCTGTGACTGACAGGCTCTTTCTTGCTTCCCTTGTCCCGGCTTGAACAAACCGCCACTATCTTACCCGTTGGCAATGTAGGTGCCGCTCTTGCCGCCACTCTTCCTTGCTAAGCGTATCCCCTCGATAGTCATCTCTCTGTCTATCCCCTTGCACATATCATATATGCTGAGAGCGCTTATGGACACAGCAACCAGCGCCTCCATTTCAAATCCTGTTTTCCCTATACCCTTAGCAGTGGCAGTAATCTTAATGAAGTCACCCTTCTCGGCCAGATCGAATTCAACTGCAACGTTTGTGAGCAGCAATGGGTGACATAGTGGTATGAGGTGAGGCGTCTCCTTTGCTGCCATGATGCCGGCTGTTTGTGCGCAAGACAAGACATCTCCTTTTGCCATCTTACCACTGCGGATAAGCTCGAGTGTCTCCGGTTTCATTTTGACTCTGCATTCCGCTACTGCCTGGCGTTCTGTCTCCGCCTTCCCGGTAATATCGAGCATCCGTATTCGCTGTGCAGATTGTGGGATATCCATTCTCAACCTCCAATTTGAGACATATGCCGCTTCGCCGGTACAATACCCTCTGCTAGTCTGTGCTTCTCCGGCTTAGAAGCGACCACATCTAGAATCAAGTGCGCCAGTTCCCTGGCGGAAGCATTATTGCGCAGTGGTCCCTTCAAATCGATGCCCTCATCTGCCAGAAGGCAGGGGCATAACTGGCCGCAAGAGGTAAGCCGTAAGCGATTACAGGTAGGACAAAAGGGCTCAGTGATTGGGCTGATGAAACCTATGGTGCCTTCAGCTCCTGGCAGAGTGTAGCATGTTGCCGGGCCATTTCCTGTGGGAGCCGGGCACGGCGTTAGTGTGCCAAGAGACCTGCCAATGCGCTCTCGTAAGTCGACCGCTGGCACAGGTTCCGCTATATTACTGAAAGGCATGAGTTCAATGAATCGAACATGTAATTTCTCCTTGTAAGTCATAGTGGCGAAATCCAGCACCTCGTCATCGTTTATATCCTTCATGACTACCATATTTATCTTGATGGGGTCGAAGCCAATCTCCTTTGATGCCTCAATGCCACTCAGGGTATCATTTAACTCTCCCAGCCGGGTGATTTCCCGAAATCTACCGGGCTTCAGTGTGTCTAGGCTAATATTGATCCGCTTTAAGCCTGCCTGTTTAAGTTCTAGGGCATGGCGGTCTAGGAGTGTTCCGTTTGTGGTCAAAGATACCTCATCAATCCCCCCCAGTTCATAGAGCATCTCCACAAGCCTGGGCAGACCTTCTCTAACCAATGGCTCGCCCCCTGTGAGACGTATCTTGTTGATTCCCATACCCGCCGCTACCTTGACGATGGTGGAGATTTCCTCATAGGAGAGTAGTTCGCCATGTGGTATCCAGGGAACACCCTCGGGAGGCATGCAATAGATACAGCGCAGGTTACATCGGTCGGTGACTGAGATCCGGAGATAATTTACAATGCGTCCAAAAGGGTCAAAGAGCTCTGTCATGCTTCATTCCCTCGTCTGGTAGCTCCAAATCCTACTACTCTCGTGCGGTCTCTAATAGTGCTTTGGTTTGTATCGTGGGTTGTTTCCACTCCAGAACGGCGGGCCGTATTATATGCAGTAGTGGGAAAATGGAATGGCGCCGAAAAGCGACTTGCTGGTGAAGCTGCTGTTACAACTACGAAATCCATCTTCTCTCCTTTCCAAACGCGGGAGGCCTGATTCTTTCAACCAAGACCCTCGAGACTCTCAGTCTGCCGGTTGCTAACCATGGATTTCTCTTTAGGCAAGCAACTCGGAGAGAAACATCCAAGTTTGCTGCTTATTGTATGCCATCTTTAGAGGCGGGTCAACTTCTCTGTCGGTGCTGACGCGATAGGAGGCAATGGGTAAGAGTGGGGGCACAATACCTAGCTGCCCTTTTTTTCGTAATCTGGGCACCAGGTAGCATTTGGTCGCTCAGGGCGGTGACAAGCACCGCGCCAGTTCCATTTACAGCTGTTGCATAGTATGGTATTCATGCCCAACGCTTCCTTTATCTTGAGCTTAATTTTGAAGGTCCAGCTTGGTCCGGTAGCACTCATGGCTGCTCTACATATCCTTGGACAAGGTGGCTAAGAATTCAGTGTTGTTCCTGGTCTTGGCCAATCTTTCCAGGATTCTTTGTGTAGCCTCACCATGGTGGTTGGGTGAATCGCTATCTATCATACCAAGCATGCGTCTGAGAAGCCATACCTGTTTTAGAGTATTATCGTCCAGTAACAGTTCCTCTCTTCTTGTGCTACTGGGCACAATATCTATGGCCGGGAAAATTCTCCTCTCAGCCAATTTCCTGTCTAAGTGAAGCTCCATATTCCCTGTGCCCTTGAACTCTTCGTATATAAGTTCATCCATGCGACTGCCTGTATCAACGAGACAAGTAGCGATTATGGTCAGGCTACCACCCTCATCAGTATTGCGGGCGGTACCGAAGAACTTCTTAGGAGGATGTAAGGCTGCTGAGTCTATACCACCAGATAGAGTGCGTCCGCTGGTAGGCATTGCTAAGTTGTAGGCTCGAGTAAGCCGGGTGATTCCATCAAGCAGTATAACAACGTCTTTGCCTATTTCGACAAGCCTTTTAGCTCTTTCCAGTGCCAGTTCGGCAACCTTGGTCTGGCTTTCCACTGGTTCATCAAAGGTAGCGGCTACAACCTCAGCCTTAACTGACCGCTGCATGTCGGTAACCTCCTCAGGTCTCTCTCCTATGAGGCAAATCATAAGATGGATATCGTTGTACTTTGTAGTGATTGCGTTGGCGATTTTCTTAAGCAGCACGGTTTTACCTGCCTTAGGTGGTGAGACGATGAGTCCTCTCTGCCCTCTGCCTATAGGTGCCACCAGGTTAATTAATCGGGTAGACAGCTCATCTGAACTAGTTTCCAGATCGATTAGCTTGTTGGGGAAAATAGGGACCAGGGAACCAAATGAGACTCGCGTTCTTGCCAGTTCAGGGTCAATCCCGTTGATACTTTCCACCCTGAGTAGACCATAGTATTTTTCACTTTCCTTGGGAGGTCTGGCTTGACCGCAGATATAGTCGCCATCTCTCAAGTTGAAGCGGCGAATCTGTGAATTTGAAACATAAACATCATTGACACTACGCAGGAAAGTATCCTGGCGCAGGAAACCGTAGCCCTCGCTCATGATTTCCAGGACACCAGTTATGAGCAAATTTCCCTGTTGTTCTGCTTGTGACTTGAGAATGTGGAGAGCCAGGTCTGATTTCTTCAAATTGGAATAGCCACTGATGCCACAATCTTTAGCTAGAGCTTCAAGCTCATCGCGAGTCTTGTTTTCTAATTCCGCTATACTTAACATAATACCTCTCCTAAACGACTAGCTCCTATGGGACAAAAGCTATGGTTTTGTGGGGAACCTATCAACCTTATCATCCATGACTCTCTTCCAATCATCCATGAAGCGTTCAACGCCAATATCACTGAGTGGATGTTGTATCATTTGTAGTAGCACTTTGTAGGGTATGGTGGCAATATGTGCACCAATTTTGGCTGCCGTTAGGCAATGTTGAGTATGCCTGATACTAGCAGCTATGACTTGAGTAGGTAGTTGATAGTAATCAAAATATTCTACAATATCAGCTACCAATTTCATGCCATCCTCACCAATGTCATCAAGCCTGCCTACAAATGGACTGACAAATGTAGCTCCTGCCGCTGCCCCCAGCACAGCCTGATTCAACGAGAAGCAAAGCGTAAAATTGACCTTTATATTTTCTTTTGACAGCACTGAGGTAGCTTCCACTCCTTCGAGGTTGGCCGGTATCTTGACTGCGATATTAGGCGCCCATTTAGCTATCTCTCTGGCTTCAGCTACCATCCCCTGAGCGTCACAACTCAACACTTCAGTGGACACCGGACCGGGGACAATCGAGCAAATTTCCTTTACCAGATGCTGGTAATCAATCTGACCTTCTCGAGATATTATGCTGGGATTTGTAGTTACCCCGCTGATTACTCCCAGTCTTACCCCATGACGTATGTGTTCTATATTAGCAGTATCTAGAAATAATTCCATCTTTCCTATTCCAGCGGCAAACTCGTTTGGGCGCCTTCGACAAGTATCTTTTCCGCTGCTCCAATAAAATCCATGAATAAGGGGTGTGGTGAATCGGGGCGAGACTTGAACTCAGGGTGGAATTGGCAGCCAAGCATCCACGGATGGTCTCTAATTTCAACTATCTCCACCAGTTCGCCGTCTGGCGATAAGCCGCTAGGCACAAGCCCGGCTTCTCTCAGTTGCTGTCGAAAAGAGTTGTTGAATTCAAAACGATGCCGATGCCTCTCATAAGCTGCCTTCGTACCATAAGCCTGGGCCGCCTTGGTTCCAGCTACCAATTCGCAGGGATAGGTTCCCAGTCGCATGGTTCCTCCCTTATGGCTTATGTCGTGTTGTTCTGGCAGGAGATCGATCACGGGATAAGCCGTACTTTCATCAAATTCCGTGGAATTTACCTCTTCAGTTCTGAAAACATGACGCCCAAATTCGATGATCATGGTGTGCATTCCCAGGCACAAGCCAAGGTAAGGGATTTCCTTTTCCCTGGCGAATTTGGCAGTCTTTATCATGCCCTCAATTCCTCGATACCCGAAGCCGCCAGGCACGATTATGCCCTGCACTTGCCCTAGCTTGCCATCCTCATGAGTCTCTATTTCCTCCGAGTCAAGCCATTCCAGTTTTACATCACGGTTACGAGCTAGTGCTGCGTGGCATAACGCTTCCCGAACAGAGTAATAAGCATCTTGAAGTCCCACGTATTTGCCTACTAGGCCAATGACTATCGGCTGTCTTGGAGATTTTAGCTTGGCTACCATTTTTCGCCAATCATCTAAATCGCTTTTCTCAGCTTCTAAGCCTAATCGGTTCACCATCACTTCGCCCAATCCAGCATCTTCTAGCAATAGAGGCACTTCGTAAATAGTATCACTGGTTACGAGAGGGATGACTGCCTCTCTATCCACGTCGCAGAAAAGCGATATTTTATCCTTTATCTCGTCTGCTATCTCCTCATCGCTGCGGCAAAGTATCACGTCTGGCTGGATACCGATTCTCCTCAACTCATTCACACTGTGTTGCGTTGGTTTGGTTTTGAGTTCATTAGTGGCGGCGATGTGTGGTAGAAAAGTGACATGTATGTACAGTACGCTATCTCTACCTTCATCTTTTCTCATTTGTCTTATGGCTTCTAGGAAGGGTTGCCCTTCAATATCACCTACAGTTCCGCCAACTTCAACAATTAGCACCTCTGCTCTTGATATCTCAGCCGCTTCCCTGATGCGCCTCTTTATTTCATTGGTTACATGGGGGACTACCTGGATTGTGCCCCCCAGGAAGTCACCCCGTCTTTCCTGGGCAATGACTGAAGAGTAGACTTGCCCTGAAGTGACATTGGAAGCCTGGGTCAACTCTGTTCCGATGAATCTCTCGTAATGTCCCAGGTCTAAATCAGTTTCAGCACCGTCTTGAGTCACAAACACCTCTCCATGCTGATAGGGGGACATGGTACCCGGGTCAACATTGAGGTACGGGTCAAGCTTCTGTACCGACACGGCGATGGAACGGCTTTGCAGTATCCTGCCAATAGAAGCTACTGAAATACCTTTACCTACAGAACTTATTACTCCGCCTGTGACGAAGATATACTTGGTCATACTTTGCCGGTGGACACAATTAAAACAAAAACGCCGCAGCTGATCTCAGGAAGACAAATAAAGGTCGAGTTTGCTTAATTATAAAAACGCAAGACAACAGTTGTCAAGTGCATATCGCGAAATGTGAGTTGATTGCTGCAGAATGGGTTCTAGTTACTTATCTCTGGTGGAGGCGGGGGAGAGTTGAACTCCCCGTCCAAAAAAAGGTTGCCAGAATCTGCTACAGGCTTAGTCAGCTCCTTTTATCTCGTCCGGCTTTCGTCTGCTGACCGGGTCCAGCCAGACCAGCCAATGAATCTTAGTCAATCCCTATCGGCCTCAGGATTGGCGCGCCTCGACTTTTTAACACCAGTCCCGACCCATCGAGGAGAGGTCAAGCTGGCGTGAACCTTATGCGAAAACTGGTTCGGCAGTTGTCTTTTGCCACCTGTTTTGTGAGGTTAGTGGCACCTCAGCCTGCAATTCTGTGGGCCTTCCCCTGTCGAAACCACGCGCCCCCGTATTCAGACTTTGCTTGTTGTTTACCTCCTTCTGAGCTTCAATGCCCGCTCCACTTCTCTCTGTACATCCCGCCGGGCAATGGTCTCACGCTTATCGTAGAGTCTCTTTCCCCTGGCCACCCCTAGCTCTATTTTAGCAAACCCCTGTTTAATATACAGTTTCAGCGGCACTAAAGTCAAACCCTTTTGCATTACCTTGCCAGTAAGGATATCTATCTCTTTCCTGCGGAGGAGTAGTTTGCGGGGCCTAGTTGGCTCATGAGTATTGTAGCTAGCGGCGTCATAGTGGGCGATATGGCTGTTAAATAGCCATATCTCACCGCGCTCGGGCTTGGCATACGAATCAGCCAGGGCGACCCTCCCGGCCCTGATAGACTTAATTTCAGACCCCTTGAGAACAATCCCTGCCTCTAGGCTTTCCAGAATGTAATATTCATGATAAGCCTTGCGATTGACAGCTATCGTTATGGAGTCTCTTGCCATGTGGAGATTCTAGCACAGGGAGCAGAATCATGTTCTAGGTCCTTTGCCCCTACTGATCATAAAGCGCTCATAAAGATCACGAAGATCAATCTCTCCCATCCAAAACTTCCCGATAAGCCAGCCACCCAGAATAAACAAGGCCACAATAAAAGCCTCTATGGCACCAAGACATACTGTAATAAGTCCCAGTACGAATCCAATGATAGCACCTATTGCCTTTGGATTTAACATCTATTATCTCTCATCAGCGGACAGCCAGCCGCCGAGCTTCCTCTGGCTTATATTTAACCTGCATATCTACCTGCGCTACCGCCAGTCCTGTAAATTGCTCCACTGCTTCCTTAATCTTAATTTGTAACTCAATACCAACCTCGGGTATGTTGGTTGCCAGAGCTACCAAAACCCGACAGGAAATAAACAAACCTCCTACCCCTTCTCTTATGCGGCACTTAACCTGATGCACATTGTGAATAGTGGCAGCGGTGGACTCCGCCAATACGCAAATACTCTCGGCACCTATAGTAATGCTGCCTTCCTCAGTTGAGCTTATGAGTAAGGGCCCCGGCGTGCGCAGGTGTGCGAACTCGAAGAACAGCATAGTGATCATGCCTAAGGCGATGACCACACTAACTGCTATGATGCCAATCACACTAGCCCCGCTAGCATCGGCAACCCGTTGTAGCTGGGACTCAAACCACCCATACGGCAAAACATCCGGCGTGCTCACCCCGGCGGCTACAAGAAAGGTGGTCACTGACAGGGCTAACACGACCACGCCAATGATAACCACTACTACTCGATTAAAAACGGACACAGCCATACCTTAACTTATCGCCTAGCAGCTTTCTCAAGCTTAGGCTTCAATTGACTTTGAATATATGTCTATTCTACCTTTCCTGGTCTCTTCTCAGCGAACTCAATGCTTACAACACGTACATTTATCTCCTTGGCAATAAGCCCAGCGATCTCCAGGAGGCGAGAAGCTACCTTCTCGCGAACTTCGGCCACAATGTTCGGGATGTTGAACCCGTATGTGATATCCAGCTGAAGGTCAATAATTGCCTCCTTCTTACCCACTTCTACGTCCACTCCCCTTCTAGCTCGTCCCTCAGCACCCCCGAAAACTCCAGCCACCATGCGTCGAATAGAGCTCTTGCCCAAATTGGCGACACCTTCTACCTCCATAGCGGCTATCCCTGCGATTGAGGCTACAACGTCATCTTCTATAATGGTTTCACCAGGTATTACAACCTCTCCAGCCATTTGCTCCTCCTTTGCTACCCGATTATAAAAAGAGCAACAACCCTGCTCCAGGCTATCGCTTAGCAGCTTACCAAAGCGCCAAGCCTTCATTCGACTTCAGGATGTACCTATTGTACTTTTTGTACTTTTTCCTGCGCCTTATCCCCGAACTCAATGCTTACAATGCTCACATTGATCTCCTTGGCTATAAGCCCGGTGATTTCCTGGAGGCGGGAAGCTACCTTCTTACGAACTTCGGCTACAATGTTCGGTATGTTGAACCCATATTTAACGCTTAGTGTAAGGTCAACGATAGCCTCCTTTTTCCCAACCTCAACCCCCACTCCTTCTTTGGCTTTCCCCCCTGCACCACCCAGCGCCCCAGCCACCATGCGCCGAATAGAACTCTTCCCCAAATTGGCGACACCTTCTACCTCCCCGGCAGCTAGGCCAGCGATTGATGCCACGACGTCATCCTCTATAGTGGTTTCGCCAGCTATTACATTCTCTTCAGTCATTTTCTCCTCCTTTATAGGCTCTTTAAGTCAACATGCGAGTGCGTTATTTCGATAGGCGTCACCTCCCTTGCTGTATTTATGCAACCCAACTAAAAAGGATACCAGACGCTACTATGATTTTGTAACGGTTTAGCCACTCTTATTAATCTCCACATCATGTAAGTTACGCTGTTTGTGAGACTATTTCAAATATGGGGCAGTCAATATATTCCTGCCTTAATGTTTTGTCAATAGCCTACCGCCGTTCAAAACACAAGTGACAGGACAGCTCCTTTGGTGGCAGCTCGGCTAAAAACATCTACTATATTAGTAAATCCCACAAGTCCCCATACGAAGGCTACATTTCTGGCGGTGGAGTCCTTCGGTAATGCTGCTAGTTTGGGTGATGTGGTGATTTGGGGCAGGCATCACGCAAGTTTGACCTCCCCTCTCTGAGCAGCTTAATTTCAGACCCCTTGAGAACAATCCTGCCTCTAAGCTTTGCAGAATGTAATATGCATGATAAGCCTTGCGGTTGAGAGCTATCGGTCTGGAGTCTTTTGCCATATGAAGATTCTAGCATTACCGTATATAGCAGGCAATTTTACCAGCTGCCAGATGCTTTTCTGATGATGCAGTCTATTGATTTCATGGCAAAGCAACTATACAATGTGGGAACAAGAACCAGTTCCCAACGGAGGAGGCAAGAATGGAGAGTTTGTGGCTGGCACTCTACTGGGGTTCACCTATCGGCCTTGGTATTTTCCTTGTGTGCTTAGCCGGTATGATCTATCTGCTCACTAAAGCTGACGTAGAACGCAAGCGTGCGGGCCTGAAGAAAGAAAAAGAAGAAAAGAAGTAACATAGCGTCTGGTTTACGTAGTCGCTGCGACTAACTGGAAAAGCTGAAACCGCAGCTTGAGTCACGGGGTTCTTATGGGCGCTGCCGATAGATTCTACCTGTTTGTGACCGTCTTTCTGGTTATCGCTGTAATAGTGGGCGGCGTGATCATAGCGGTGAGGCACAGCAGGAACCAGCCTGTGGAAATCGTCTTATCTCAGATTGAGCCCCCTGAGCTTATTGGCGAGGTTTATATCGGTGGCGCTGTTGCTGGCCCTGGCATCTATCCGGTGAAGGAAGGTGATACTCTGCAGGATATTCTGCTTGATGCCGGGATTGAGCCCGACGCTGACCTCAGCCTTATCGAGGTTTATATACCGGCAGAAGGCGCTGAACAGTCTCCACAGAAAATAGACATCAACCGTGCGGAGCTCTGGCTGCTGGAAGCCCTGCCAGGGATAGGAGAAGTCACAGCTAAGGCTATCGTGGACTACCGCAGCGAAAACGGCCCTTTCAAGCGCATTGAGGAGCTTCTTCAGGTCGAAGGCATTGGCGAAGGAACATTCGAAAAGATAAAGGACTACATAACCGTGTCGGATTAGGACGCTCTCCCCGAATCCGCTGCCTGCTAAACATAATATGACTTGCGCAATGTAGCCGCAACCAGATTTAACTTTACGACTCCAGTACCTGTCGGTGAGACTTAGCCCATCCAGCCCTCTGCTCGTGTTCTTAGTCGTTTCTGGCGGGCGTTGTATGGCGATGACGGAAGTGAGCCCCTCGTTTTAGGTAACATTGGGGAGAACCTTCCTGGCTGCGTAAGACTGTAAACCCCCAGGGGTGGCTGTTGTCCTGAGAGAGTGCCCACTCGGCTGCTTCCAGGATCTTGTTTATCTCCTCTTCGAAAACAGGGTCTGGCTTGTATTTCCTGATGCTGCTTCTGGTTCGGTATGCTCCATCGCTGGTCTTCCTCTGACACCCGCCTGTTGATATAGTATGAAACATGGAGCTGCTCTATATCAGCTGTGCCTGGATAGCGGGTATATTCCTGGGTTCAAAAGCAGGCATTCCGTTGCTCGCCCTGCCAAGCGGGCTTATTCCTTTGTTGTTTATCCCTCTTTTCCCAAATAGGAAGAAAATCCTGGTAGTAACCGCGCTATGTCTTTTTGCCTTTCTAGGTGCTGCGCTTCGCTTCGCGTCGAGCCTGCCGGAGTTAGATGAGCATTTCCTGCGTTTCTATAACGGCGAGGTGGCGACTATGCAGGGAATGGTGGCAGAAGAGCCAGACGTCAGAGGCAGATATTGCCTGCTGACGTTCTCCGTCCGCGAAATTGATGTAGATGCTGTGGAACAGGTATCAGGAATGGCCTTGATACGGGTGCCCAGGTATCCTGCCTATCATTATGGAGATGTGCTCCAGGTAACTGGAGAACTGGAGACGCCTGCGCAATTTGAGGACTTTGACTACAGAGCTTACCTGGCGCGACAGGGAATCTACTCTGTCATTTATTATCCCCGTGTGGAAATACTGGCTAGAGGCATGGGTATAAAGCCCCTGCAGTGGATTTATTCTCTAAGGAGGGTGCTTTCCGCTTCCTTGGCCAGAGCGTTGCCGGAACCGCAGGGGTCGCTGGCCCAAGGGATCTTGCTGGGCATAAGAGGCAATATACCTGATACACTCTACGGAGCATTTTCTAGGACAGGAACTGCGCACCTTCTAGCTATCTCTGGACTGCACCTTGCCATCGTCATTGGCATGGTCCTCAGCTTTGCGGTCCTGGTCTTTGGCCGGCTCCGTGGCATATACATCTGGCTAGCCCTCATAGTTATCTGGCTTTATGCTTTGCTTACGGGGATGAATCCGCCCGTGATTCGTGGAACGATTATGGGGAGCATGTTCTTAATAGGAGAATACATGGGAAGACAACGTAGCGGCGTCACTGCCCTGACTTTCGCTGCGGCTGTGATGGTGGGGATCCAGCCACAGATTTTGTGGAGCGTTTCCTTTCAGCTTAGCTTCCTGGCTATGGCGGGGCTCATTTTCCTCTACCCCTATTTTCAAACGTGGGGTAGGCACGTTGCAGCTACTCATGATAGAGAAGCGCCGGGGGCTATAGGTAGCCTTATTGTTGATGGCTTTGCCGTAACCCTGGCAGCCGTTATAGCAGTCTGGCCACTGGTGGCTCACAACTTCGGAATCGTGTCTTTAGTTGGCTTGCCAGCAACTTTTTTCTGCTTACCTGCTCTGCCTGCAATCATCGTCACTGCGGCGTTGGTTGCGTTCGTCGGGCTCTTTGCACCGCTTGCAGCTCAGATTCTTGGCTTGCTGGCCTGGCTCTTTTCCAGCTATCTAATTTTCGTGGTTGAAAGCTTTGACGCTTTGCCCTTCTCTTCATTCCCGATGGCTATTGCTGAGTGGCAGGTATGGGGATACTACATTGCGCTGGCAGCAGCCATAGGACTCTTTCAGAACAGAAAACAAGTCATCAGTTCGTTTTCCAGCTTAGTTTCGAGGTATAAGGGGAATGGCTAAAGACGTCTCTAAACCCTGGTTGCGAGGTCACGGCAGATGGCTCGTTGTGGGCCTCCTGGTAATAGCCATACTGGTCTGGTCTGTCGCTCTCACTGCTCCTGATGACAGGCTTCATGTAAGCTTTCTTGATGTGGGGCAGGGAGATGCCATTTTGATACAAACTCCCAATCGCCAGGACGTGTTGATTGACGGTGGGCCCGACCCGCAGAGGATAAATCTAGCGCTGGGTGATAAGCTTCCCTTCTGGGATAGAACGATAGACCTGATGGTATCCACTCAGCCTCAAGCCGACCATATTACCGGCCTGGTTGAGGTGCTCCAGAGGTATGCAGTAAAACGGGTGCTTGAGCCAGGGGTGGAATATGATTCCCCTATCTATCGGGAATGGCTTGAGCTGGTGGAACAGAAACAAATCGAGCACGAGATAGCTAAGGCGGGACAGCAAATTGACCTGGGCAGCGGAATCAAGATAGAGGTGCTTAATCCACCAGCGGGATTATTTCGAGGGACCAGCCACGATGTTGATAATAACGGCGTGGTGCTCAGGCTAAGCTGGAATGAGATCAGCTTTCTTTTTACGGCGGATATAAGGCAGGAGGGGGAGTTTGAGCTTATCGGTCGCCGAGCCAATTTGAGCAGCACCGTACTCAAGACAGCCCATCATGGCAGCAAGACGTCCACCACAGCACCTTTTCTGGCAGCCGTTGACCCCGTAATGGCCGTTATTTCGGCTGGAGTAGATAATCCCTTCGGGCATCCCGACCCCGAGGTGGTCGAGAGACTGGCGGACAGGCTGGGCGAGGACAATGTCTATAGGACGGACAGGGATGCGACCATTGAGTTTATCACCGACGGGAAACGCCTATGGGTAACTGCTGGACATTGAGAAGGCCGCAGGCGAATCAAATTTCAGATTGATCTTATCTCCTCCCGCATGAATACTGTGTAGGAGATGGCGAAGCAGATGGCCGCCAGGGCAATTATGCCTACTATCTGGGGCCAGGCGAGCAAGAGGCTTTGGCCGAAGCTGAGAGAACTCTCCATCCTTCCGGTAAAGGCGCTCCACAGTATTAGTGCCGGATTAAAGCTAGCCTGCTCGGGAGTCAACAGGGCATAAGTAGCTTCGCCGTAAAGGGTGGATGGGGAAATGCGTGAAATTGCCCCTGAGATTTCATAATGCCTGGCTATCATCTCCATGGTGGAATCCTCAGCAAGCGGCACTACGCTGCCAGCAATGGCGCTGGCAATTACCCCCATAAAGACGAAGAGGAACAGCCACAGACCTATAGAAGCCAGTATGGAAGTGGTGGAAGACTTGAACAAGACGGAAAAGAGCACAGCCAGAGCCAGCCAGAAGGCACCGTAGATTATGCTCACCAGGGTGAAGAATATGAGCCGCAAAACCTCTTCCGAGCCCGGCGGCACGCCAACAATACGAAGCCCCAGTCCGGCAACGATGGCGATTACACTGACTATGATGATGGCCAGAATGGCAAGCGCGGCAAGAAACTTGCCATTGATTACCGAGTCGCGATAGATTGGCTGGGACAGGAGCCGGCTCAGGTTTCCGCTGGTTCGCTCGCTATTTACAGCATCAAAACCAAGGGCTATGCTCATAATGGGGATAAAAAGTGACATAAAGAAGAGGAAAGATAGCGAAGTCCCGCCTGAGAGGGTAAAGATTTTAAGGAAGATAAATTCGGTAGTTGTAGTTACCTCGCCTCTTATGTTTTGTATAGCGATATAGGTGGCGAATACGGATGCCAGCAAAACCAGAATAAACAGGATTAAGAATCTTCTACTGGCAAGATGGTCAGCAAGCTCCTTGCGAAAAACAGCGTACATAGCTAAGCCTCTTTAGAGTACTTCTTGTAAATCCTTTCCAGGTCGTATTCTTCGATTTTCATGCCAACGAGCAAGCTGCCACTATCTACAATTGCCTTGGCTATCTGCCCTCTCAAATCATGACCAGAGCTAATGCGCAGATAGTTGTCGGAACTTTGTACGTCCGTTACTCCGTCGACGCGTTTTATGGAATCGATGAGTTCCGGAGTCGCCTGGTCTATCTCAGCCTCAATGCGGTATTGGCCCCCACCTATAGCCTGCTTACCCAGGCGGGCTATAGGTCCTTCAGCAACCAGGTGCCCCTTGGCTAATATGCCTACCTGAGTACATATCTTCTGTACTTGGGGTAGTTGATGTGAGCAGAAGACAATGGTCATGCCTTTCTTGGCCATCTTTACTATGAGGTCGAGCATTTCATCAATGCCTTTGGGGTCTATGCCAGATGTGGGTTCATCCAGAAAGATGAGTTTGGGCTCTTTAATCCATATATCAGCGATACCCAGCCTCTGTTTCATTCCACGGGAGAAGGTTCTAACCTCCTGGTCTGCTACTTGAGATAAACCCACCGTACCCAGGAGCTCATCTATGACTCCCTCAGTTTCCCCCTTCGGCAGGCTATTTAGTTCGGCAGTATATCTGAGATTCTGCCTTGGAGTCAGGTCTTCGTAAAAGCCAAACTTCTCTGGCAGATAGCCTACGATTCGTTTCACTTTCAGGGGCTCTCTTGTTGGGTCATAGCCGCAAACCCGGGCTACGCCTGAACTGGGCTCGGTGAGCCCGAGAAGCATTAACATGGTTGTCGTTTTGCCTGCCCCGTTAGGCCCGAGAAAACCAAAAATTTCACCCTCTTCTATACGAAGATTAAGCCTGTCAACGGCCGTGTAGCCATTGTAGGTCTTGGTCAAATCTTTAGTCTCGACTACGACCTGCCCCATCACTCATCTCCTGCCCAATTTTCTGAATCCTACCGCCAAGCCCGCTATGACAACGACGACGATGCCTGCTCCTATCCACCCCCATCTGGTGGATGTTCCTACTGTCACTCTGATATCCAGTTCAGGGGGCTGGGTTGTGGTATCCGGGTCAGTACCAAATGTTATGGTTGTCATATAGTCACCAGCTATAGCCTTGGACGGCGGCTTTATAGTGACTTCAATCTCCCGCTCGTCCAGCGGAGCCATGCTCTCTATTTTGTCCGGTTCAAAGCTTACTTCCCACTCCTCATTGGCGATTCCTGCCGGCTCGCTTGAAGAAAATTTTATTTCGTTGAAGTCATCTGTTCCGATATTGGTGACGACGATAGTGAAATTGCTCTCCTTACCGGCTGTAGCCTTAATATTGAGCAGCCCGGTCTTTGTCTCGGCTGCGAGATGATATGTGGCAGTAATTCTGGCTGTGACGTCAACGCTGGACTCTATATCCCCGGCAGCTGCTTGCAGTGTTATGGTATAGTCTCCCGGCTCTGGGAATAGCCAATACGGTGCTATAGCAGTGACTGTTAGGGTTTCTGGGTATGTGCTGCTTGGGTCGAGGCGAATAGCCGATAGCTGTGTTGTGCTGCTTGCAGACGACGCTATACGGACTGTCCATCCAGAAGGTGCTGTAGCTAAAAGGTCAAAGACCCGTGGCTCTTCTCCACCGACGTAGGAGAGCTGTATTGAGAACTGAAAGCTGGTATCAGCCGTACCGCTTAGTACGGGATATTCGACTTCGAACTCTATCTTTTCTTCAGGCAAGGAGGTTTGCTGCTCCGATTGCGCTGCAATTATCTGCGGGTTTGCCAGCCCGCTGAATATTGCCACAACTAGCAGAAGACAAGACATAAGGCAAGTTAGCTTCAATTTGCTCATTTTGAGAACTCCCCGTACAATATTTCTGAGTATTCTAGCTGAGTTAGTTTCTTATATCAAGTGTAAAGGAGAAATGTTAAGAACCTTTTAAGACTGGACTAATAATGTCTGAAAGGTGGACTGGTGTTACATTCCTATCCAAAAAGAGCAAGTATGGAACATCTCCACAGACGATTTGCTGATGAACGGGAAAAGGATTTGTTTAAGGGGTATTGCCAAGGAGTACTTAGATAGAACAGTGATTGAGGAAATTTTGGAACTTGGTGAATCTAGGTTTTTCACCCTCTTAAAGGAGTATAGTCATAACTCGGGCAAATTTTACGTAGCTTATCAAAGAGAAAGCCCAACTAGAGAATTCTGTGTCCCGGTGGGCAAGGAAATCGAGGAAAAGTTGACGCTAGAGGAAAGCTTAATCGATGATCGCACTTTGCCCATTAACAACTATAACTACTCTGCCATAAGAGATCGCTTAGCTAAGAGAGAGATTATAGTAGCTTTATCTACCATTATCGAGCGAGCCAAAACTTTGGACTGCTACCATCCTCATCGAAGGAAGAAGGCACATGACTGTGAAGTCGTTACCGCTGCCATTGGCGCCTTGATTCAGCATGACGGCTCACCTCACCGTAGGTCAGCCTATGCAAAAGAGAAATGGGTATCGATTACTTCCCTAAATGATTTCAGCCGCAATCTCCTCAATGCTGACTTATTTGAACAGGAGACATCTCGGGCTCATATCAGAGCTTCTCAAGCTTTAGTGGAGTTCTACGGAATCCCCTTTCGGTATTATGCTGACTCCTCGCGTGTCTTTCGTTTTGTCGAGAGCAGCGATAGTATCTGGAGAAAGCATGCTCTTCAAACTGACGAAGCTGATCCTCAATTTTGAATCGTAATGCAGTGCACTTTTAAAAAGTTCGTGACAAGTCTAAAGGAGAAAGAATTCTATGCCGAGGACAGATAACAGAGCCAACAATGAGCTTCGCCCGGTGCATATTACTTTGGGCTATCAAAGATTCGCCGAAGGCTCAGCCCTTATAGAGCTAGGGCAAACGAGGGTCGTGTGTTCCATTAGCTTGGAGGAGAGGGTGCCCGGTTTCCTCAAAGGTAGTGGGAGGGGCTGGCTAACTGCTGAATATTCTATGTTGCCTCGCTCCACACTTACTCGCATACCCCGGGATAAGGCAGGAGGAAGGAGCCAGGAAATCCAACGCCTTATTGGTCGCAGTCTAAGGGCAGCAATCGACATGACTGCCTTGGGAGAGAAGACCTTCATCGTGGATTGTGATGTGTTGCAAGCAGATGGTGGCACCAGGACAGCGGCTATCACTGGCGGGTATCTCGCTCTGTTTCAAGCCTGTCATAATCTGAAAAGGCAAGGAGTTTTGCCCTCTATGCCGCTCAGCAGGATGATAGCTGCTACCAGCGTTGGCATTTTGAATAGGAGCATGCTACTTGATCTTTGCTACGACGAGGATTACAAAACCGAAGTTGATTTCAACGTGGTAATGACTGATAGGAGCGAGTTTGTCGAAATTCAGGGCACAGCTGAGAGTAAGCCTTTTTCTAGAGAAACCATCGATTCGCTGCTTTCGCTAGCTCAGGAAGGAATCACCAAGCTTTTCAGAATCCAGCAGGAAGCCTTGAGAGCTTTATCCTAAAGAATCTCCTGCGCGTACTGTTGTTAGGCAGCTGGCGAGTTATATTCGAGCGACGAAGCGATAATTAGTAAGTAAGTCTCAGTTGGTGGTCTTTGAGATTACCTTGAAGCCTGACCGGGCATATCGGGGCCCGATGTGGCTATAGCTGTAAGCTTTTATCAGGCTTCTGTACTATGCTCAAGGGGCGTGTCACTGCTGGCACTGACTGGAAGCTGAATTGTGTTAGTCTCCCTTGGAAGGGTATTGCTAAATATGTAGTAACCATCTACGTAAGGTAGCAGGCAGCCTTGTTTTGGGCCGACAACATTGCTATCATAAAGTGTTCCTAAAGGAAAGTGAACCTTTAGATGTTCCACATGGAATTCGACAGCTGGAGGAGCAGGTCATGTCGCAGAAAGTAACGAAGGAAGAGCTTTTGGCTAAGGCAGAGAAGCCTGCGGACGATGCAATGAAATTGCATGCGTTTTACCGGGGCAAAATGCAAACGGTGCCCAAATGCCAGGTTCGTGACTTCAATGACTTTGCCATCTATTACACCCCCGGAGTTGCTGAGCCTTGTAAGGTGATTCAGGCAGATGAATCGAAGTTACATCAGTACACCAACAGAGGGAACACCATAGCCGTAGTCTCTGATGGCACTCGAGTGCTGGGTCTCGGTGACATAGGACCTAAGGCAGGCTATCCTGTCATGGAAGGCAAATGTCTATTGTTTAAGTACCTTGGTGGTGTGGATGCTGTGCCTATTTGCCTTGGCACCAAGTCCCCCGATGAGATTATCCAGGCGGTCTTGTGGCTGCAACCGTCGTTTGCTGCTATTAACCTCGAGGATATTTCTAGCCCCAAGTGCTTCTATATTCTTGATGAGCTAAGGAGAAGGGCAGAAATTCCGGTATGGCATGATGACCAGCAGGGAACAGCCACGGTAATGCTGGCTGGGGTGATTAACGCTCTGAAGATCGTGGGTAAGAAGATAGGTGATGTGAGAGTCGTGCTGAATGGGTTTGGAGCAGCTAATATCGCTTCCGCGCGGCTTCTATTTGCCTACGGGGCCAGGCCCGAAAACGCTATAGTCGTGGATAGTAAAGGCATACTTCATCCAGGGCGGAAAGACTTGGAGGGGGAAAAGGCTGGATATAGTTATAAGTGGAGGTTCTGCCAAATTACTAATGGCGAGAAAAGGAGCGGCGATTTAAGCGAAGCCTTGAAAGGCGCCGATGTTCTTATTTCTTATTCTAAGTCAGGTCCCGGAGTAATCACAGCCCAACAGATAAAGTCAATGGCCAAGGATGCCATATGCTTTGTCTGTGCCAATCCTATCCCGGAGATCTGGCCCTGGGAAGCTAAGGAAGCAGGAGCCAAAATTGTAGCGACTGGAAGGTCCGACTTCCCCAATCAAGTAAACAATTCTATAGGGTTCCCCGCCATCTTCCGTGGTGTGCTTGATGTGGAGGCCAGGGCCATAAGTGATGAGATGTGTATTGTTGCTGCTGAGTCGCTGGCTAAGTATGCTGAAGAGCAGGGCATTAGTGAGGAATACATCGCGCCAACAATGGGAGAGACAGAGGCTTTTGTTCGTGAGGCAGTGGAAGTTGGTATGGAAGCTCAGAAGGAGGGGCTTGCCAGATTGAAGATTAGCCGTGATGAGCTGCACAACAAGAGCCAGGCTATGATAAACAGTTCCAGGGCGACACATGATGCCTTGGTAAGAGCGGGCTGTATCCCCCGGGCAGTAACCGATTAGGCAGCACGAATGTTGTGAGGGGAGCCAGAGTTACATAGTCTCTGGCGATGTAAGGACATACAAGATGGCTCATGAAGTGTTGGCTGTGTAGCCTGCCTGCATAGGAAGACGAAGTCTATTTGCATGACAGGCATTGGTGAAATAGCAGGCTAGGCTGCAGCAGGATGTACCAAGACAGCAGCTAAAAGCCTGTAGCAGCTCTTACTTGTCGTTTCCGTAATGGTGTTTGTCAGCATATGAAAGACCTGCAAAGGCCTAATGGTAGTGAGCTAGGTTGGGAGTTGAAAGCGCAAGAAACGAATTATGCGGTTTGGGTGCTATTTCAAAACAAAACCCAGGACAAGAGCACTGCCAGATATGCAAAGATTTGACCGGAGGCTGAGTATGTGAAGGACTTTACGACGGCAATTCAGCGTTAGATGCCGAAGCGCTTACTGTCGGGCTAACTTAGAGTCTCGTATGGTGTGATCACAATCGTTGCCACAACTCTCCTCGCTATCCTGCCCCTGTGAAACATATCGAAAGCGATCTTGGCAAGTGCTATATAACCCAGTGTCATCTGTCAGATCAGCCAGCACAAATATTTTGACAGATGTCGTAATGCTGCGTTAGTATAGTCGTCAGTCCTATTTAAGCTTGGATCATTCATTTAGATGCGCAAAGCGGATGTAGGGGTGTAATTCGCGGTTGGGTTTATGGCTGTTTGTGCGATTGTACAGCAAGGTCTTGTTATCTGGATGTGACAGGAGAAGCAATTTCATAGGATAAGTCGTGACCGGAACAAACACGAGACTAAGCAAGGCTATTAGCCTGATCCAGGAGCGAGACCTTGATGGGCTGGTCATATATTCCAACGGTTCATATGGTCTTTTGCGGCCTAACTATTTGCGCTATTTTTCCGATTTTAGGCCGCTGTATTCAAATAATGCTGCGATATAGAATTGTAATCTGAAGATGGGAGTTGAAGCGTGTCAGAGGATTTGAGAAGAGAAAGACTCAGGGAGCCGATATCCAGACAGGAGCTTGAAAGGCGTTGGAAGGCAGTCAGGGAGGCGATGGCAAAGCAGAGATTGGACTGTCTTGAGATGCGGAGCACAAATCGCTATCTGGGTGGATATGTGCGGTATTTTGTTGATATTCCCGCTCAACATAGCTATCCGATGTCGATAATTTTTCCCCTGCGGGACGGGATGACACTCATTTCTCATGGGGGGCCGCCGTTGCCAGTCAGCCCACCCGAGTGGGCATTGCACGGCGTGAAAAGGCGCATCGTACTTCCCTATCTGCCGACGCTTAACTTCACGAATACAATGGAGGCTCAGGCCATTGCGGAAGCGATAAGAAGCCATAATGTAAAACGGTTAGGTGTTGTATCGAAAGCAGCAATTGCTGCTTCCGTCTATGAATATCTGAGGGAAAATCTGGCTGACGTAGATATATGCGACGCGACTGATATGGTGGATGAAATAAAGGCCGTCAAGAGTGAAGAAGAAATAAGGCTTATCAAGAAGACAGCTGAATTACAGGATAGAGTATTTGCTGCCATACTGGCCTCGGTTCGCCCTGGTGTGAGGGAGTATGAACTGAGGTCGGAGATACAGCGCTTAGCTATTAACCTGGGCAGCGAACAACAGCTGATCATGATTGGTTCTGCACCGGCAGGAACTCCTGCAGGGCAATTGCATGAATTCTATCAGAACCGTACGCTGAGAGATGGAGACTGCGCATGTATCATGATTGAAGTTAACGGGCTGGGTGGTTTTTACTGTGAAATTGGCAGGACAGTCTGTGTAGGTGATGCGCCAAGGGCTTTGCTGGACACGTGGGATAAAGCGGTCGTAGCACAGGATAAGACTGCCGAGCTTATGAAGCCGGGAGCCAAACCGGAGGAGTTGATAGATACTCATAATAAGCTACTCGGCAGCATGGGGTATCCGCTAGAAGGCAGACTATTCTCACATGGTCAGGGATATGACCTTGTGGAGCGCCCTGGCATATGCCCCGGGGAGAGGATGACGATAAAGAGCGGCATGAACATAGTAATTCATCCCACATTGATTACAAGAGAGAGCTATGCCTTCTGCTGTGATAACTATCTTATCACTGAGTCTGGCGCCGTAAGAATACATAAAACCCCTCGTGAAGTGTTTGTTGTATAGTTCGCCTGCGGAGGAGAAAAAGATCTCCGAGCATGATAGGTAGCGGCAAAATGGCGAGATTGAGAGGTAAAACGAGCGGAAGTTTCAAGGTGATCCAGGTATCATATATGCCTGGTGTTTCGGAGCACTGCAAGCAGGTTTTCAAGCTACCGGAGGTGGAATACGAGATGAGACTGTGTGCCCGAGAGGAGGAAATCGTTGCCGTGGCCCATGATGCTGATGTGCTGATGGTGGTTCCGGCACATGTGATGGTTTCCCGAAAAGTGATTGAGGCACTTCCGAGATGCAGGTATATACTCGGCCTTATATCCGGCTACGATGGAATAGATCTGGAGGCTGCTACTGAACACGGTGTACTGGTGACTAACATGCCGGATCTGTTCTGGAAGGAAGTATCAGACCATACTATGGCCCTTGTCCTTGCCTGTTCCAGAAAAATCGTAGAGCTTAATCAGGCAGTCAAACGTGGAGAGTGGGTCAGTATTTCAGATAAAGATTCAAGATTGGAGCGCGATATTGACCCGAAGTTGATCAGGCTTGAGCACCAGACTCTGGGCCTCGTTGGATTTGGTCGGATTGCTCAAGGCGTCGCTGTCAGGGCAAAAGGCTTTGGAATGAGAATCATTGCATATAGCCCCAGTGCACCTCCCGGTATTTTCAGCGAGTTTGAGGTAGAAAGTGTAGAGCTTGACAGGCTCCTTGCTGAATCTGATTTTGTCTCGATTCACACCATGCTTTCTGAGAAAACGCGCGGCATGTTTGGGCTAGAGCTATTTAGAAAAATGAAACCTACTGCCTATATTATCAATACTGCGCGCGGCTCAATCATTGACCGGCACGCACTTTATGCTGCTCTTACTCAGCAATTGATTGCGGGAGCTGGTCTGGATGTCACTGACCCGGAGCCTTCAAACCCTGATAATAATGAGTTTCTGCGGCTTGACAATGTGATTATTACCGGTCATCGTGCTGGAAAGGACATTATGGCCTTTGCTGAGCTGTCTCGACTGGTCCCTGAGCAGGTATTCAGGGTTATGAGAGGAGAATGGCCTGACAATATTCTTAACCCTGAAGTTAAGGAGATATATATTCGGAAATGGGTAAGTTGAAGGATCATTAGCGATTTGCTGGTTTCTAAGGAGCTATGAATGGCCAGACTGTTTGAATATCAAGGGAAGGAGTTTCTCAGAGCTAGCGGGATAGTGATTCCGGTTGGGGAAGTTGTGTCGACTGCACAAGAGGTGCGTGAGGTTGCCGGCAGGATGGGGAAACCAGTTGCAGTTAAAGCTCAGGTTTGGGTAGGTGGGCGGGGAAAAGCTGGAGCTGTGAAGCTTGCGAACACACCAGAGGAGGCAGAACGAACAGCCAATGCTATTCTAGGGATGGAAGTAAAGGGCTTTCCAGTTCGCAGGGTGCTGGTTGAGGAGATGTTGAATATTGATAAGGAATATTACGTGGGCATAATTGCAGATGGTTCTCGAGAGAGTAGGTGTCCAGTGCTTATTTTTAGCACCGAAGGGGGGATGGAGATCGAGACAGTCCCCGAGGATAAGATCTTCCGATTAAGAATTGACTACCTCAGAGGATTGCCTCTGTATGATGCTATGGACCTGGCCAGCAGTGCCGCTATTCCCAATCAGATACTGACAGAAATGGCGGCCGTCATTTCTAAAGCTGTGGAGGTCTTTAAGGAGCGTGATTGCAATATTCTAGAAATTAATCCCCTAGTGCTGACCCGAGAGGGTAAGTTAGTTGCAGGGGACTGCCGCATGGCTATTGATGACAACTCAACTTTCCGTCATCCCGAACTGGGGATTACTATCCCAAGGGAATTCCCCTGGGAACCCACTGATTTTGACATGATTGGTTGGGGGATTGAAGAGACGGACCTACGTGGGTCAGGCTTCGTCATGAGGATGACCCTTGATGAGAACAGCCCGGGATACGTTGGCTTCCATGCCATTGGTGGCGGGGCAGCCATGATAGGGATGGATGCGCTCAGCAGGGTAGGACTCAAGCCAGCAAATTTTGCTGATACAAGCGGCAATCCGGTAGCTTCCAAGATTTACCGGGTAGCCAAAGTAATTCTATCCCAACCCCACATTGAGGGTTATCTGCTGGCGGGATTTCTGATTGGAAACCAGGAGCAGTGGCATCACGCCCATGCGTTGGTTAAGGCCTTGAGAGAAGAACTCCCTAAGAGGCCGGGATTCCCCTGTGTCCTCCTTCTAGCGGGAAACAAAGAGGAAGAGTCTCTTAAAATATTGCAAGAGGGGCTGAAAGGCTTACCCGGGCGTATTGAAATTTACGGTAGCCAGTATGTGGAGGATAGCGATTTCATTGCGAAAAGGATGCTGTCCTTAATACAAGAGTATAAGGCGCAGAGAGGCTAGAGGGGGCTGGGCGATGCTAGAGTTTCAAGAAAGAACCATCAAGGTAATCATTGATACCGATAAATGCCCTGCGTGCGAGAGCAAAGCTTGCATAGCAGCCTGCAGCCTTTACAACCGCGGTATTCTGCAATTAAGAGACGGAAGGGCTTCTGTAAGCCATCTTAGTTCGGATGAGATAATACGAAGGGGTACGGAATGTCTGGCATGTGAGTATGAATGCTGGCAGCGCGGTAACAATGCAATCTATATTGATGTGCCCGTTAAGGGTTTGGATGATTACCGCAGGAAACGCAACATGGAATAGGGGCAAAGATGTCGATAATCATTGATGAGAATACCAGGCTAATTGTTCAGGGGATAACCGGGCGGGAAGGCTCTCTGAGATCCAAATATATGAAAGATTATGGTACCAAAGTGGTAGCTGGTACATCACCCGGGAGAGAAGGACAAGCGGTGGAGGGAATCCCTGTCTATAACACTGTCAGAGGAGCAATGCGGGCCCAGGGTTCTATAGATATGAGCGTCACCTTTATTCCTGGCCCGGGACTAAAATTAGCAGTGTTAGAAGCGATTGATGCCGGTATAAAGTGCATAGTCTGCCCGGTAGAGCGTGTGCCTCTTCATGATATTATGGAGATGCTTGCAGTAGCCAAAAGGGCGGGGTCGATAATAGTTGGGCCGGGTTCAATTGGCATTATGAGCCCGGGAAAGGCTGTAGCTGGATGGTTGGGCGGAGATATGGAGTGGGCGAACAGGTTATTTCATCCCGGACCAATTGGAGTTTTGTCTCGCAGTGGTGGGGAGTCAGGAACGCTGCCCTGGGTTCTGAAGAATGGAGGACTCGGTGTGAGTACTGCTATTCATACGGGTACTGAACCAATTGTTGGCTCTTCCTTCGCTGATTTCCTTCTCCAGTTTCAGGGAGATGAAGAGACTCTTGCAGTAGCGGCCTTTGGTGAGATTGGCGGCAGTCAAGAGGAGGAGTCAGCCGAGATTATCAAGGCTGGCAAATTTACCAAACCTTTTGTTATCTATATTGCTGGTGCCAGTGCTCCTGAAGGGCAGCGCTTCTCTCATGCCTCTGCTATAGTAGAGAGGGGACGCGGATCAGTGCAGGGCAAAGTGAAAGCACTTCGTGAAGCAGGTGCCTATCCGGTGGAGACACCTAGGGAAATTGTTCCCACGCTTAAGAAGTTGCTCAGTTTATAGTGCGGGTAAGGCTTTTCCACATGTTAAGGAGTTGAATAATATTGAACTCCTTCTTGCACGTATTCAAAAAATTCATTTACAGGAGGTTAGAAGGTGACTGTAATGCGTTCAGTGTTTTATGTGCCAGGAAATAAGGATGATATGATTGCCAAGATACCGAAGATCCCGGCGGATATCATCACACTGGATCTTGAAGATTCGGTACCCCCGTCGGAGAAACAGAAGGCCAGAGAGTTGAGTCATAAGAACCTCAAATTTGCAGCATCGTCCGGTGCAGCTGTTTACGTTCGCGTCAATAACTGGGAGACAGGTATGACCAATGATGATTGCGAGGCGGTGGTTGATGAAGGTTTAGCAGCCGTGTGCCTTGCTAAGTGTGGAGGAGCGGCCGATGTAGAGCGGCTGTCCTGGAAACTGGAGGAAATGGAACAGAAAAGGGGATTAGGGGTGGGAACCGTAAAAATTCAGCTACTGATTGAAACGGCTAAGGGCATGATGAACATTTATGCGGCAGCTACTGCAAGCCCGAGAGTCAATTCATTGATTTTTGGGGCAGTGGACTATACCACCGATATGAGGGTTACACTGACTCAGCCGATCGGTGAGGAAACGAAATGGGCCAGAGCGCGTGTGGCCTGCGCTGCCAGAGCGGCCGGCCTTATAGCTATTGATGCTCCTTATGTAGCGTTTAAGGACACCGAAGGTTTTGAGAAAGATACACTCTATGGTCGCCAGCTCGGCTTTGAGGGAAGGATGCTGATACATCCAAGTCAAATTGAGCCCTCTCACAGGATTTACACCCCTGCACCTGACAGGGTAGAGTGGGCCAGAGAAGTTGTGAAAGTGTTTGAGGAGGAGGGGATTGCCAAAGGTTCGGCTGCAGTGGCATACAAAGGACATATGGTGGATACCCCGGTCTATATTGGAGCAAAGAAGATACTCCAGACCATTAATGAGATCGAAGCTAGAGGCCAGGGGAAGACAGCGGGTTAGGCTGAGCGTGTTGTGTTACCAGAAATAACCAACCTGAATGACCCTACTCGAGCGACTTGGGTGCAATCGACACAATACGGTAAATTAGGAGATGTCACTAATCATGGAGCAAGTAGATAATCTTGTTTCACATTAGCAAGGTTGCTATACTATTCCAGAATTAATGGAGTATGCGGTTGTCATCGGCTTAGAAGTCCATGCTCAGTTGCTCACCAAGAGCAAGATGTTCTGTAGTTGTAGCGCGGATTATGCTGATGCCCCACCTAATACGCATGTTTGCCCCATTTGCCTGGGTATGCCCGGTGTTCTGCCAGTTATTAACAAGAAGGCAGTGGAATATACCGTGATGACAGCCCTTGCTCTAAACTGCACCATATCTGAATACACCAAATTCGACCGTAAGAATTACAGCTACCCTGACTTAATGAAGGGCTACCAGATCTCTCAGTATGATGCCCCTATTGGTAAGGGCGGTTGGCTGACTATTGATAGCGATGGCTCTAAGAAGAGGATCAATATCACCAGGGTGCACCTTGAGGAGGATGTGGCAAAGTTGTGGCACAGGGGTAATTCGAGTTTGATAGATGTCAACCGCGCTGGAGTACCGCTGATGGAGACCGTCAGCGAGCCTGAGATTAGCTCTCCTGAAGAAGCCCGTGATTACCTTCTCAAGCTGCGAAACATCCTCCGCTATTTGGGTGTGTCCACAGGCAATATGGAGGAGGGCAGTTTTAGATGTGATGCTAATATAAGTGTTCGGCCTCTGGGTAGCAAAGAACTACCCCCTAAGGTTGAGGTCAAGAATATGAATAGCTTCAAGTCGGTTTTCCAAGCTATGCAATATGAGTCTAGGCGGCAAAAAGAGGTGCTGGCAGAGGGTGGGCAGCTTGTGCAGGAGACGAGGGGTTGGGTCGAGGAGAAAGGTATAACTCAGACTCAGAGAACCAAGGAGTATGCTGATGACTACCGCTATTTCCCTGAGCCAGATTTGCCACCCCTGGCTTTTGATAGAGTTTGGGTAGATCAAATCAGATCGAAGCTTCCCGAATTACCGGAAGCCAGGAGAGACCGATTTATGGCACAGTATGGTTTGCCGCTGTACGATGCCAATATCTTAACCAATTCTAAGGCATTAGCTGACTATTTTGAGAATTGTTGTAAGTTGATGGGAGATAGCAAAGCGAAAGTGATAAGTAATTGGCTGCTGGGAGATTTTAGCCGATTGCTTAACGCTACTAACACCGAAGTAGAAAATGTTAGAATAATGCCGGAACAGCTGGTAGAGATGTTTATGCTCGTAGACGATGGTACTATTAGCGGAACAATAGCCAAGATGATACTTGAAGAGATGTTTATTAGTGGTAAGAGGGCCAGTGATATTGTGCAGGAAAAGAAGCTCAGTCAGATTAGTGATACGACTGAGATAAGGGGGATAATAAAGAAGGTCATATCTGACAACACCAAGGCAGTATCTGATTATAATGCTGGAAAGCAGCAAGCACTGGTATTCATTACAGGGCAGGTAATGAAGGCTACCCGGGGAAGAGCGAATCCTGCCTTGGTGAATGAATTACTGATACAGGAGCTAGGAGAAAAGTAAATTGCAAAGTTCTTTCATTATTGCTCAGCTACTAGTGGCGATAGCCTTAATTGTCACCATTCTATTTCAGTTACACGGCGGTGGTCTGGGCGGGATATTCGGGCAATCGGACTCTGTGTATCGAACGCGACGGGGAATAGAAAGAACTCTACTCAAGCTTACGATAGTTCTGGCTGTCATTTTCGTCATCTTTGCGGTTCTGATCGTTATGTTTAGCCCCTAGATCCATATGAGTCGTGTAGTTACGTTAACCACCGACCTTGGCTCCAGTGATGCCTACGTTGCTGCGATGAAAGGTGTTATCCTGACCATCAATCCTGAAGCCAATGTTGTCGATATAACTCACTCTATCGAGCCGCAGGATATCCATCAGGGTGCCTTTATCCTGAACACCGCCTATCGTTATTTCCCCGAGCATTCTATTCACATAGCTATTGTTGACCCCGGTGTAGGCAGCAATCGGAAGCCAATAATCCTGAAGACTCCTCTGGCTCTATTCGTTGCCCCTGATAATGGCATCCTCAGCTACGTAATCAGCGACCTGGCGCAAAACCGAGGCAGCTCGACTGAGCATGCTCCTGACCTGGAGCAGGTGAGTCTAAAGAAGGGCCTTGAAGCCATAGCTATTACTGACCCTCGCTTCTGGCGCAATCCCATAAGCACCACTTTCCACGGACGGGATATTTTTGCTCCAGTAGCTGCTGGAATTTCCCTTGATATTTCGCCCTATGAGTTTGGCGATAAGGTGAGCTTCCTTAATGTTTTCCCTGTTTCAAGGCCGTTCTCCGATGCACAAGGGAACCTGATAGGACATATACTGCATGTCGATCATTTTGGCAACTTAATTGCAGATATTAGGAAGAGTGACTTGCCTGGCAAAGCCGACGATCTTGTGATTGAGATAGCGGGATACCGCATTCGTGGGCTAAGTAGTTATTACGCTCAACAGGAGGAGGGATTGATGGCTGTACTCGGTAGCAACGGCTATCTAGAAATAGCATTAAGAGATGGAAACGCCCGTAATTTCCTGGAAATAGGGGTAGGAGACGAGATAATGGTGAGGGCAGGCTCTTCTTGAGCGAAATGTGCAATTATGCCACCCAAGTCATTAAATATCAGTGAAGTGACGGTGTCGCTGTTAAAATTAATCAACTCTAATGACTGTTTCACCCATCGATTGTAGGGATATAGGGTTTGATATCCAGGAGCGGACTCCCGTCCAGTGCATCCAGTCCTCTTACCTTCAGGATGTTATTCTCCCTGCCCACTAGTTCTACGACAGTTAATCCCAGCGGGCTTGGTCTATCCGGGGATCTGCTGGCAAAAACGCCGCGCGATTCAAGCTTGAGAGAATACCCGGCAGACCTGTGAAACCAGTATATCAGAACAATCCGGGAGAATCTCTCTATGCCTCTTAAGCCCTCTTCAAACTCTCTAAACACCTCTACTTCACTGATATCCTGCCGTACGCAACCCTGCCGAGGTGTCTCTCGCCTGGAGTGATAAATGGAGTGAATTATTCCTATAGGCTTTAAACTCAGATTCTGTAGCTCTTCCATAATTACTTTGATGGGAGATAAGTCATTAGGGGACCGTACCAATTATACCATTTACGTAATCAGAACCTTGCTCCCAGCCATTAAGTCTTCTGTCAGTTAGGCGACTGTGCCTCAATGGTCTGGGTTAGTCATCAACATTCTATTTCTATAGACGCTTGGCCTTAATCGGAAAGATATGGTAGACTACAAAACTTGGCAGTTTGAAGTTTTGAAGGAGGCGATATGGGTAAGTTACTTTGGCAGCCGTCAGACGAACGGAAGAGAAATGCCAACATAACCAGGTTCATAGAACTGGTGAATAGCAAGTACGGAAAGGACTTCCATTCTTATAAGGAACTATACGACTGGTCAGTAAGTCAGATAAGCGACTTCTGGGCCTCGGTGTGGGATTTTGTCGGGATAAAAGCTTCTAAAAGCTATGAGGTTGTCGTTGATGATGTAAGCAAGATGCCAGGAACAAAGTGGTTTGTTGGGGCGAGGCTTAATTTTGCAGAGAATCTTCTCAGATACAGGGATGAGCGCACAGCCTTTATATTTAGAGGGGAGACTCAAAAGACAGCTAAAATGAGTTATGCAGAGCTCTATGACTCTGTAGCACGTCTGTCGAAGTCGCTTCGGGAGATGGGAGTCGTTCCAGGGGATCGGGTAGCTGCGTATATGCCAAACATGATGGAGACGGCCATTGCTATGCTTGCTGCTACCAGCATTGGTGCTACTTGGGCTTCCGCCGCTACGGATATTGGTCCAGGGGCAGTTATAGATCGCTTTGGTCAAATTGAACCAAAAGTCTTGTTTACTGTTGATGGATACTTCTATAAGGGCAAGGGCTTCGATGTTCTTTCCAATGCGGCTGAGGCTCTAAAGGGATTACCTTCAGTTAAGAAAGTCATTGTTGCCTCGTATACAACGGGAAAGCCTGAAGTCAGCAACATCCCCAACGCTGTGCGCTGGGATGATTTCCTATCCAAGGAAAAGGGACTTGAGATTCAGTTCGAACAATTACCGTCCGATCATCCTGTATTTATTATGTTCTCCTCTGGAACAACAGGTAAGCCGAAGTGCATGGTGCAAGGGGCTGCCGGAATTCTCGTCAACCAGTTGAAGGAGCTCATACTTCAGAGCAATTTGAAGAGAGAAGACGTCCACTTTTTCATAGCAACTTGTAGCTGGATGATGTGGAATTGGATGCTGAGCTCGTTGGCCACGGGCAACACTCTGATTCTATATGATGGCAATCCGAACTATCCGGACCCCGGTGCTATGTGGAAAGTGATTCAGGACGAGAAAGTAAGCATGTTCGGTTGTAGTGCCAGCTATATTAATTTCCTCCGCAGCCAGGGCATCAAGCCTGGCAAGGATTATGACCTCTCGTCCTTGCAGGAAATATGGCAGACCGGGTCAGCTCTTTCTGCCGAAGGCTTTGAATATGTTTACCAGGAAATTAAGCAGGATGTCTGGTTTAATTCCAGTTCTGGTGGTACTGACATAAACGGGTGCTTCTGTACTGGAAGTCCCATTCAGCCGGTATATGCTGGTGAATTGCAGGGTCCCGGTTTGGGAATGAAGATAAAGGCGTATGACCCGAGTGGTAAGCCGATATATGACCAGGAGGGAGAACTTGTCTGTGAAGCGCCTGCTCCTCCTATGCCCCTTTACTTCTGGAATGACCCAAATAATGAGAGGTATAGCCAAACTTATTTCGACGTCTATCCCAATGTCTGGCGTCATGGCGATTACGTTGTGTTCCATAGCGAGACGGGAGGGATTACCTTTTTGGGCCGCTCTGATGCTATCCTGAAGCCTTCCGGAGTTCGAATAGGTACGGCTGAGATATACAATCAGGTGGAGCTGATACCTGAAGTTGCTGATAGTCTGGCTATAGGACAGAACTGGGAAGGGGACCAGCGGGTTATCCTCTTCGTTAAGCTTGCTAAGAGATATCAGCTAACGGAAGATCTGAAGAATAAGATTAAGAAGACCCTGCGTGAGAAGGCCTCTCCCCGTCATGTTCCGGCAATAATCATGGAAGTGCCAGATATCCCTTACACTATGAACATGAAGAAAGTTGAAAGCGCGGTGACCAACATATTGCACGGCAGGCCAGTCTCGAACAGGGATGCTCTGATGAACCCCGAGTCGTTGGATTTTTACGAAAAAGCAAAGATAGAGCTTGAAAAATAGCATATCTTTCTCAGCTATTTTGAAGGGGATTAGTCAGGCAGGAAGTCCGCGTCTATGTGGACTGCGCCATGGCAGGTTTCTGCAATATGCCATGGAGTCTGCTTGGAGCTATCCGGGGTTGCTTCACTCTGCCGGGAGCAGCTTAGAGGCATTCAAAGTCTAGCGCTACTTTGTCGACCGGTCTGTCCTGCTCAGCGTGGCGTTTTTGAAAAGCATCAGCAGGGCCTGTAGCAACTATTGACTTCCTATTCCCGTATGTGTACTATAATGTCTCTAAACTGAGCATAAGGAGGTGCGGGTATGTTTTGTAGCAAGTGTGGTGCCGAAAATCCGGAAGGAGCCAAGTTTTGCTCTAAATGTGGCGCCCCTCTTGAGGTTTCTATCGAGCCATCCGAGGCTGCGGCTAAGTCCGGGGAGCGTAGCAGTACAGGGTTGTCAGCCAATTTAGCCGGTCTTCTGTGCTACGTGGGGGGCTGGATTTCTGGCATAGTATTCGTGGTGCTGGAGAAGAACAGTAAGTTTGTCAAGTTCCATGCCTGGCAGTCAATCATGACCTTCGGTGTGTTGACTGTAATCCAGATTATTCTGTCAATAATTGCTGCTATTGCGTGGGCTACTTTTGCGCCCGGGGCCGCAATCGCTGCACACATCGTTGGCGTTATCGTGTGGGTTATAACTGGCATTTTGTGGATTGTCCTGATGATTCTGGCATATCAGGGAAAGATGTGGAAGGTACCAGGGGCGGGTGACTGGGCGGAGAAGCGGGCCAGTAAGAGTTCGTGACTTCTGTTTATCTATGGCACATGTGATTGCCGGGGTATCGTCACGTAGAGGCATGCCCGTCAGTCTTTTGATTCGCCTGGGCCCTGGTATTGGCAAGGTGAAGGGGTAGCTGCCTGACGGCCGCTCGCTGCGCCTGATCTAACTATCTAGTTCTTATCAGTGTCTCCGTATCTTTTCGTGGAAGCGCGTGAAGCATCGCAGCAGCGTCGAATCGACTCCATCTAGTTCTTGGCGCAAGCTGATTGCCCGCGTGGAGTAACGATGGGGAGCTTTCGGTATAAACTTTTCCTCATTCTTTTCGTTTACAGTATAATAGGCATCAGGTTGATGTCTATTGAAGAGAAGGATGTAGTTTGTCGGGCGATAGAAGGAGATGGAGAGGCATTTGCCCGGCTTTATGAAGAGTATTTCGATAAGGTTTACCGCTATCTTTACCTCAGGCTGGGGAATCAAGCTGAGGTCGAGGATCTAACCCAGGAGGTCTTTGTTAAGGCTTTGGAGGCAATTGGCTCTTACAGGTGGCGGAGTTTGCCTTTCGCCTCTTGGCTATTTCGTATAGCCCGTAATCACATGATTGACCATTTGAGAAAAGCAGGCAAAGTTCAGAAGGTGGCTTGGGACGATAACATAGCTAGTGTTGAAGAGCCAAACCCGGTGCTCGTTGCCGAACAAAGGCTTGAAGTTGAAGAACTGAGGAATAATATAGAGAAATTATCGCCTGCCCAGCGAGCGGTGGTTTCTCTCCGGTTTGGAAGCGGACTCTCTGTGGCTGAAGTAGCTAAGGTTCTAGGCAAGAGCACAGGCACGGTGAAAGCCCTGCAATACAATGGCATAGTGGCTCTGAGAAGGATGCTTTCTGACAAGAGGTAGCACATGGCAGAGAGGATAGAATATATTCTGGATAACTGTCTGGAGCGCATATTCAGCGGAGAAAGCCGTGAGGATTGCCTCAAGACCTATCCTGAGCAAGCATCTGAGTTGGAGTCTTTGCTCGATACCAGCTTGGCTTTTGTGGAAAAGTCTGCCGCTATCCAACCTGACCATGAGTTCAAGGTCAGGACTCATGCTCAGCTTCAGTCGCTGCTTCACGCTAGGCGAGAGAAAGTGGAAGGGAAAGCAGCAATTTCTATTTGGCGGAGGAGATGGGTTCCGGCTGTGGCCAGTATTGTAATTATTTTGTTTGCCGGCATAGGTACTGCAGCTGCTTCGGCGAATGCTTTACCAGAGCAGCCTTTGTACCCTGTAAAGCTGGCTACAGAGCAAATGATGATGGGTCTGGCGTTCTCTGATGTGGATAAGGCAGAGCTCCATATTGAGTTTGCTCAGAGAAGGACAACGGAGATGGCCGAGCTGGCTAGTCAGGGTGATGATGATAAGGCCTTACTGCTGGCGGAGGAGGCTGACAGCCATATAGACCAGGTAGAGGAAATCGTCGAGGCGCGAGAGACGGCCCAGGCCGAGGATGCAGAGCTTTTCAGTGTGCCTCCGGAATCGCCTCCGCCGGCTGAATCAGCCCCGGGTCAGGTGACGGCGCCGTCCCCTATTCCTGCTCCGTCTGCGTCACAGAGAGCTAATGATAATAGTAGCTCAGATGAGAAGAGAGCTTTGGCGGTAATGCTCAGTCGCAGTCGTGCTGAGAACTTAGCTAAACTACACAACGCTCTGGATAAGGCTCCCAAGGAACTGAAACCTTCTATCGAGCAAGCGATCAAGAATATGGCACGAGACTATGATGAGACACTTCTTAATCTGGAGAGTTAAGAGCTTGTTGCCAGCTTCGATGGTCTTTCTGGGCGCTTGAAAGATCGGGCAGCTACGGATAGTCTTCCATTTGAAAAGCGGTACCGGACGCTAGGTCTTGCCAAATTCTCTTTGGGTGATTGCGTTTCAGGGAGTATAATACTTGATATATGGGCTCTGAGGTTTTTTATCGCAAGTGGCGTCCGCAAAGTTTTGCTGAACTGGTAGGACAGGAACCTATAACTCAGACCTTGCGTAATGCTGTGGAGCAGGGAAAGATAGCCCATGCTTACCTTTTCTGCGGTCCGCGAGGCACCGGCAAGACCAGTGCAGGGCGTATCCTGGCCAAGGCGGTTAATTGTCCTAATCAGGTGAGTGGCGAACCGTGTAATACCTGTGATATATGCCGCTCAATTACAGAGGGCAGGGCATTGGATGTAATAGAGATAGACGCTGCCAGCAATCGCGGCATTGACGAAATCCGTAGCCTCAGGGAAAAGGTACATTATGCCCCCAGCCTTGCTCGTTATAAGGTATATATCATAGATGAAGTTCATATGCTTACTGAGGCAGCCTGCAATGCTTTGCTGAAGACATTAGAGGAACCGCCTGCTCATGTAATCTTTGTTTTAGCCACCACGGAGGCACACAAGGTCATTCCCACCATAGTGTCTAGATGCCAGCGGTTCAACTTCCATCGCCTGGCGCAAGCAACGATGGTGGATAAGTTGGATCTGATATGCAAGGAGGAGGGGATCAATATAGGGCTTAATTCTCTCAGGCTCATTGCCAGGTCTGCTACTGGAAGTCTTCGTGATGCTGAAAACATATTACAACAGCTGATTGCCTTTCATGGCAATCAGGTTGGATTTGACCAGGTTCAGGCAGAGCTTGGCGCTGCTGGTGACTCACGTGTTAGGCAACTGGCAAAACTTATTGTCACTAAGGACATCTCTGCGGGCCTGCAGGTTATTAATAGCATCAACAGAGATGGTGTTGACCTCAGGCAGTTCAATCTTCAGCTTGTGGAGTATCTGCGAGGATTGCTTCTGGTTAAGTCGCAGTGCGATAAAGCGTTAGAAGTGACCGCTGAAGATTTAGCTGAGATGAGAGACTCTGTGGCTAACAGCGGAGTTGATTACTTGCTCAAGGCAGTCAAACTTTTCGCCAGAATAGATTTTCATGGTGACAGTTACTCCACTTTGCCTTTAGAATTAGCTTTAGTTGACTGCGTCCTGTCCTCTAAAGTTCGGCAAGAGGTGCCAGCTGTGACCCAAATTGAGGAAAGAGAGGAGACTGTTGAGCTATCTGAGAAGCTACCCGAAGCTTCTCCGGAGATTAAGGCCCCCGTTTCTGAAGGCATCACTGAGGCTTCTACTACAGAGGTTCCTAAAGATATAGACGAACTGCGCGATCGGTGGAAGGATTTCATTGTCTCTTTGCGAGGGGAGGGTTCCAGTGGCAATTTGGATGCCTTCCTGCGTAGTGCCTGTGAGCCAGTGGATCTTCAAGGCGATACGCTGGTGTTAGGTTTTTATTACTCCTTCCACAAGGAAAAGATCGAAGATGCTAAGTATCAACATCTGGTGGAGAAGAAGCTCAAAGAGGTCTTTGGCCAGCCTTATAAGATACGCTGTGTTCTGGTTGATCACAAGAGGGAAGATGCCTCTAAGGTGAAGAAACGAAATCCCCTGGTAGAAGCTGCTCTGGAAATGGGGGCTAAGATAGCTGAGTAATAGTACAGATAAGGAAGAGATATGGATAAATCAATATTACGTCAGGCGCAGGAACTTCAGACAAAGCTGGCTAAAGCCCAGGAGGAGTTGGGCAATATCACAACGGAAGCTGCTAGCGGGGGTGGAGCTGTGAAGGTGGTGATTGATGGTCACCAGAGGGTTCACTCAGTGGAGATATCACCAGAGGTGGTCAATATTGAGGATGTGGAATTGTTGCAGGATTTAGTCATGACTGCAGTTAACGAAGCGGTTGCTAAGTCGCAGGAGCTTGCCAGCAAGCATCTCAGTAGTCTAACCGGTGGGCTTAAGATACCAGGATTAACTTAGGTAACGATGTCATTTGTTGCTGAACCTGTAGCTAGAGCAATCCAGGAATTTAATAAGTTACCTGGAATCGGTCCCAAGAGTGCCCAAAGGTTAACGTATCATTTGTTGCGTGGCTCGGATGAAGAGGCTAGAGCTTTAATTGATGCTATTCTGGCTCTAAAGGAGAAGCTGAAGCTGTGTTCAGTCTGTTTTAATATCACGGACCGTGACCCTTGCCTCATTTGCCAGGATAAGGAACGCGACCACTCTAAAATCTGTGTCGTCGAGAAACCTTCCGACATACTTCCTTTGGAGCGGACGGGGAGGTATAGGGGCGTTTACCATGTACTGCATGGAAGTATTAGTCCGGCGCAAGGGATAGGGGCTGATGATTTGAAGGTGAGGGAGCTTTTGTCGCGGTGCCAGGATGGGTCGGTGACAGAAGTGATTGTGGCGACAAATCCTAATGTGGAAGGTGAGACTACGGCCATGTACCTTCGGCGCATGATCCAACCTTTAGGTATTCGCGTCAGTCGCCTGGCTAGGGGCTTGCCGTTTGGTGCTGAACTTGAATATGCCGATGATGTAACATTGGGTCAAGCGCTGGACCAGAGGCAGGAATTCTGAGTGGCTGTGGATGGGAGCAGATCGAAATTATCAAACACAAGCTATTGTTATTAAGCAAAGCAAGTTTGGCGAGACTGATAGGATCATTACTTTCTATACGGCCGAACTTGGTAAGCTGAGGGCGGTAGCCCGGGGTATCGGTCGCCCCGGGAGCAAGCTAGGCGGCAATGTGGAACCCATAACCTATAGCTTGGTTATGCTGGCCACAGGACGCAACTTGGATATCGTCACTCAAAGTCAGACTATGGATGGTTTCTTGACTTTGAAAGGTGACCTGAAACTAATGGCTTACGGGCTTTATATCCTGGAGCTCGTCGATTCTTTTACCGTCGATAATAACGCAAACCGCCCTCTGTTCGATTTGTTACTGGATTCCTTACGTTTGTTAACTGAGACAAACAATAATGAAATTGTGTTGCGCTATTTTGAACTTCATCTTCTGCAGCATCTTGGTTATCGTCCGGAGCTTTATCGTTGTGTAAGGTGTAATTCACCTCTCAGACCGGTGGTCAACTATTTCAGCTCTGGCGAGGGTGGAGTAATATGTCCTCGTTGCGGCCAAAATGAGTATCAACCTTTGGCCTTATCAGTTGATGCTCTAAAGGTACTTCGTTTGTGGCAAGACTGTGATTATCTTACTGCAAGGCGAGTAAAGGTAGAATCTAAAATATCGTTGGAGTTGCAGAGGTTACTGCAGGGCTATATTGGATACCTTTTGCAGCGAACGCCAAAGTCAATAGCCTGGCTGGAAGAGTTGAAAAAGATGGCCTGACCTGGTTCAGACAGCGCTTTGCAACAGTACCGCTGGTATTATGAGTCTTGTTGACTGATAGAAGAATCAAGTAGTATTATGGCGCAGATATGAAACCCGAAAAGGCATCCGCTCTGGCGCGACACGATAGCGAACTAGCGCGAATCCTACAATCAGAAACGGAGAGCCAGGCGAGTACCATAAATCTCATCGCCTCCGAGAACCATGCTAGCCGAGCAGTCCTTGAAGCTCAAGGTTCTCTCTTAACCGACAAGTATGCTGAGGGGTATCCGGGGCATCGTTACTATGGTGGTTGCACCCATGTAGACGAAGCTGAGAAACTTGCCATTGAGAGGGCGCAACAGCTATTCAAGGCGGAACATGCCAATGTCCAGCCCCATAGTGGCAGCCAGGCAAACATGGCAGCTTATTCAGTTTTGCTGGAGCATGGTGATGCCGTTATGGGCATGAACTTGAGCCATGGAGGGCATCTTACCCATGGCTCAGTGGTCAATTTCTCCGGCAGGTGGTATAGATTCATTCCCTACGGTGTTGACGCTAAGACGGAGATGCTTGACTATGATGATATACAGGGTCTAGCTTTCGAGCATAAGCCCAAGCTGATTATAGCAGGGGCAAGCGCTTACCCGCGCACCATTGATTTTGAGAGGTTTCGTTATATAGCTGATAAGGCAGGTGCCAAGTTGCTGGTTGACATGGCTCATATAGCAGGGATAGTAGCTGCTGGATGTCATCCATCTCCTGTGCCACATGCTCAGGTGCTTACCTCTACTACACAGAAGACCCTGAGAGGGCCCCGGGGTGGCTTTATCTTGTGTAACCAGGAATTGGCTTCGGATATTGACGCTGCGGTCTTCCCGGGAATGCAGGGTGGCCCTATGATGCACACCATTGCAGCTAAAGCTGCCTGTTTTTTTGAGGCGATGCAACCCGAGTTCGTCTCTTACCAGAAAGCCGTGCTGCAGAATGCCCGTGCCCTGGCCTCTGAGCTTCAAGCACACGGACTCCGCATTGTTTCAGGAGGAACGGATAATCACCTTATTCTTATCGACCTGTCGGCTCTGGGGATAAGCGGCAGGGATGCTGAGCTTGCACTGGAGAAGGTGAGCATATTAGTTAACAGGAATACTATTCCATTTGATCCCAAGCCACCGCAGGTTGCGAGTGGCATCAGAATCGGCACGCCGGCGGTAACTACCAGGGGCCTCGGGATGGAAGAAATGAAACATATCGGCTCTATTATTTTCAGGGTGCTCTCTCGTCCTGACGATAAGCCTACTGAAAAGCAAGCCAGGGAAGAAGTAAAGCAATTGTGTCAGCATTTCCCCATTCCCAGTCTAGTGTAAGGCCATTTCTCCCAGCGATAATCCCTGTTGGCACCTCTTGATTAAGTCCGCGCTGTCAGAGTCTTTGCAGCTCACCCTCCGCAGCAAGAAGAGATGAAGGTCAGGTGGTATAATACTAACATCCAAATATACGTCAGGGAGGCACGATGGACGAACTGAAGGTATTTACTGGCAACGCTCACCCCAGCTTAGCACAGTCGGTGTGTGACTATCTGGGCATACCTTTAGGCAAAGCAGAGATTTTTGAATTCAGCAACGAGAATATCTTTGTCCGCATCCTGGAGAATGTGCGCCAGCGAGATGTTTTTGTCATTCAGCCCATCTGCTCTCCGGTTAACAAGAGCCTGGTCGAACTACTGATTATGATTGATGCCTTCAAGCGAGCCTCAGCCGGGCGAATCACGGCTGTTGTTCCCTATTATGGCTACGGCCGGACTGATAAGAAGGACCAACCGCGGGTACCCATCACCGCCCGGCTGGTTGCAGACTTACTTACTACTGCCGGTGCGCACAGGTTGCTTACAATAGACCTGCATGCTCCCCAAATTCAAGGTTTTTTCACTACGCCTGTTGATGAGTTGACCGCCTTGCCTATCCTGGCTCAATACTTCAGGGAAAAAGCCCTGGGCCCTTTGGTGGTTGTGGCCACCGATATTGGTATCTCTAAGCGGGCCCGAGACCTTGCCGCCAAGCTTGGCACACCCCTGGCTATAATTGAAAAGAGACGCCTGGGTAATATGGATGCTTCCGAAACTCTCAATGTGATTGGCGATGTTGAAGGGATGTGCGCTCTTACGGTTGACGATGAGATTGATACCGCTGGTTCTCTGGTCGCTGCAGTAGGGGCTCTTCTGGAGCACGGCGCTATTGAGGTTTACTCCTGCTGTACTCACCCTGTCTTCTCGAACGCGGCTGTCGAAAGGATAGCCTCCAGCCCTGTAAAGGAGGTAGTGGTTACCGACACTATACCTGTCATCAATAATAAGAAACTGAATAAGATTACGGTTCTGCCTACAGCTTCGCTTATTGGAGAAGCTATTCATCGTATCCATACTGGCCTGTCCGTGGGAGCTATGTTTGAGTAGAGAGTCTGCCGGTGTCGGAGGCGGGAATAGATAGCAAGACTTATTCAGTGCTGGCAAAGCAGAAATGTTTAAGTTATTCAGTGGTCTGGTTGATTCTAATGAGAAGGAGTTGAGGCGCCTTCAACCCCTGGTATCGCGAATAAATTCGCTTGAGTCTGACTTCCAGAGGCTCTCCGACGGCGAATTACGGGCTAAGACCGATGAGTTCAAGGCTCGGTTGAGCAATGGCGAGAGCCTAGATGAGCTTTTGCCTGAAGCTTATGCTGCAGTCAGAGAGGCAGCCAAGAGGACCATAAAGCAGAGGCACTTTGATGTGCAGTTGATTGGGGGGATTGTGCTTCATCAGGGCAAGATAGCTGAGATGAAGACTGGTGAGGGGAAGACCCTGGTAGCTACCTTGCCTCTTTATCTCAATGCTCTGACTGGACAAGGCTGCCATCTGATCACAGTAAATGATTATCTTGCCAGGCGAGACTGCCACTGGATGGGAGCTATTTACCATGCTTTAGGCTTGAGCGTGGCAGCTATTACTGCAATGCAAACGACGGATAACCCCTTCCCTTCTTATGTCTATAATCCCGACCTCGATTCGGGAGACCCAAAGTGGAAACACCTGCATTCTATTCCGTACTCTCCCAACAGACCCCAGGAAGCTCGCCGCCAGGCTTATCAGGCAGACATAACCTATGGCACCAACAACGAGTTTGGGTTCGATTATCTCAGGGATAACATGGGGTTAGACCTGTCTCAATGTGTTCAGCGTCCCCTTAACTACGCCATCGTTGACGAAGTAGATAATATCCTGATTGACGAGGCCCGCACGCCACTCATTATCAGCGGCCCTGCCGAGGAAGCAGCCAAGAAATATTATACTTTTGCTCAATTAGCTTCTGGCCTTATCAAGGATGAGGACTATACTATTGATGAAAGGACTCGCACGGCAAGCCTTACCGATGCTGGCATCAGCAAAATGGAAAAGGTTTTGAAGAAGGAGGGTTTGCTCAAAGGGCCCAGCCTCTATGACCCCTCTAATTACTATCTTACCCAGTACGCGGAAAGCGCCCTCAAGGCCCATGCCCTGTTTATGAGGGACCGTGACTATGTAGTCAAGAACGGGCAGGTTATTATCGTGGATGAGTTCACCGGCAGGCTGATGTTTGGTCGGAGATACTCCGAAGGGCTGCATCAAGCGCTTGAGGCGAAGGAAAGGGTGCAAATCCAACGCGAAAGCGTTACCCTGGCCACTATTACTTTCCAGAACTATTTTCGCCTCTATAACAAACTGGCCGGCATGACTGGTACTGCGGTCACCGAAGCTGAGGAGTTTCAGAAGATTTATAAACTGGAGGTGATGGTTATACCTACGAATAGGCCACTACTTCGGGCTGAGCACCCTGATAAGGTTTACAAAGATGAGGAGGGGAAGTTCAGGGCAGTAGCCAGTGAAATTGGGGAACTACATAGCCAGGGGAAGCCAATACTTATAGGTACAACTTCGATTGAAAAATCCGAGTATTTGAGTGACATCCTGAAAAGGAAGGGCATAGCTCACGAGGTGCTGAACGCCAAGAACCATGAAAAGGAGGCAGGCATTATCGCCCAGGCTGGACGGCTAAGCGCGGTAACTGTGGCCACTAATATGGCGGGACGCGGCGTGGATATTATTCTGGGTGGTAACCCCGAAGGCTGTGATCAGCGGGAGTGGCAGGAGGAGCACAATAAGGTAGTGGAGCTCGGCGGACTCCATGTCCTCGGGACAGAGCATCACGAAGCCAGGCGAGTTGACAACCAGCTCCGTGGAAGAGCAGGAAGGCAGGGAGATCCGGGCAGCTCGCGTTTTTATGCCTCTCTGGAAGATGAGATTGTCCGTCGCTTTGGCGGTGAGCGAATCAAAGGGCTGATGCAATGGGCTGGCATGGATGCTGATGCCCCCATAGAACATCCACTGGTTAGCAAGGCAATAACAAACGCCCAGGTGCAAACAGAGGGCTATCATTTTGATATTCGTAAGCATCTTGTGGAATACGATGATGTCGTGAACAGGCATCGCGAGGTAATTTACGCTGAGAGAAAGAAAATTTTGAGTGGCGCTGACCTCAAGGCGAATATAATGTCCATGATTCAAGACGAAATAGATGGTCTGGTAGCCAGCCATTTCAGTAATGATTCAATTGAACCAGATTTAAGCGGTTTGCTCGAAGATATGTCCCATATTTACCCCATACCACCGCAATTTGGCAGTGATGGGCTTTCTCAGCTTAACGAGAAGGAGATTGCAGGAAAGCTGAGCGAACATGCGGCTGAGCTATATGACCGGCGTGAGCAGGAAATAGGTCCTGATAACATGCGAATTGTGGAACGTCTGGTTATGCTCCGCGTTATTGACACCTTGTGGAAGGAACACCTCACTGCTATGGAGAACATTCGCCAGGGAATAGGCCTTCGGGCCGTGGGTCATCAGGACCCTCTGGCAGTGTACAAAAAAGAGGGCCATTTACTTTTCGATGCGCTCTTGAGCAGCATTCAACATGATGTTGTGCACAATATCTATCATGTCACCATTGCCAAGAATGCGGGCCCGGGAGAAGGTAAGCAGGCGGCGCGCCCGAAGACGCCAGTGGTGGCAGGTAAGAAGGTTGGGCGTAACGACCCGTGCCCCTGCGGCTCGGGCAAGAAATATAAATACTGCTGCGGAAGATAGTGTAATGGGTGGGCTCTGGAGGTGCGCAGGCTTTTGGGCCCATGCGACCCTAAGATGCAGAGTGGGGGAATTTGTTGTGATTTCTTGTCGTTTTTGATATATTATTCTTGAGTTGAATGATATATAGAGAGGCCTTGTAATGAGGACGCTTATAGATATACAAGAGCATCTGATAAGAGATTTGCTAAAGGAGACCAATGCCAAAACAAAAAGGGAAGCCGTTATAACGGCCATAGAAACTTATCTCAATTTGAAAAGGAGGGAGAAACTCGCTTCGCTCATCGGCAACTATGACTATGGGTATACTGTGGAAGAACTGGAGAGGATGAGGGCTGATGGCTAGAGTTATAGTGGACACTTCCGCTTGGGTAGAATCCTTTCATTCTCAGGGTGATATTAAATTGAAAGAGCTAGTTAAGCGGTTAATAACTGAGGGAAGAGTACTTCTCCCCGGAATTATAAGAGTGGAGATACTAAGAGGAACAAAGTCCCAGAAGGAATACGAGGAGCTTGATGAATTACTAAGCGGTCTGACTTACCTCCCGGCGGAAGAAGACTTCTGGGAGCGGTTAGCACGATTCTGCTTTGATTTGTTCAGGAAAGGGATTGCTGTTCCTTTGGTGGATACTTATATTGCCCTCTTGGCCATAGAAAATAACGTCTCGCTTCTTCATCGTGACCAGCATTTTGACTTGATAGCTCAAAAAACTGACTTGGAAATACTGGAGGTGCTGTGATATGAAGAGCGCCGGTATAATGCTTGCATCTGCGGCTCAGGCAGGTAAGAAGTGCAAATACTAAGATGCAGGATAATGACTGGCTCACTCTCCGTCGAAGTGAGAGGGCTAAGGTGAGGGCGTGATGCCCATCTACGAGTATAGAGCTATAAGCAGTACCAATTGTGAGCTGTGCAGAAATAGGTTTGAGGTGAGGCAGGGCATAAATGACGAGCCGCTTAGCAGATGCCCAAAATGTGGTGCCGAGGTGAGAAGACTCTTTCCCCGCTCCTTTCTATACCTGAAAGGGTCCCTTGGTCATGAAGAAGACTTCGGTGGGGATGTTGAGGAGGAGACCGGCGAGTCAATGCCCGACGAAGATTTCTCCGAAGGTGAATCTTGGGAATGATAGAGGCTCGGTAAGATATTATGACTATTGCCAACAAGGATAGCGTATAGAGGTGATTATCCATGTCTAGTCATATATTTCTTGTTACTCAGGAGCATTTTCCTATGTGTCTTGAATATGGAGTATACGGAGGTGTTTCCCACCCGTTGGAAAGGATTAACTCGGAGGTGATAGCTGGTTTTGAGGCTATAAGACCGGGAGATTTTATCTTCTTCTATGTTAAGAATGTCGGCGTCTATGGTTTGTGGAGGTCAACAAGAGAACCATTCTTTGATAAGCGTGATATTTGGGGAGACAAGGAGCAAAGCTTCCCCTATAGGGTCTGTTTTGAACCTGCCATCCGGCAATTCTCCAAGCCAATCTCCTTGAGTGACATTTTGGATCTTCGAGACAAAGGAAAGTTATGGACATTTGACTTAGGGACTATTGGGAAGAAAAGCCATCATCCTATAACGGCAGACGAAGCAAAGGAATTGATACGCCTCCTATTGAGAAATAATCCGATTTCTTACCCGGCTGGCATCATTCCAAGACCCTATATAAGTAATGGGGCTGCACTTCCGGTGAGGTTAGAGACAGATACGGCAGGGCAAATAAGGGTAGAAGGATACCTAAATGCTTGGTTTATGCGGCAGTTCAGGGAAGGCAAGTTGAAAGACATCATTGGGGAGTATCATGATTTTCTAAATTTCGTGCCTACATCGTTCAACACGGTCATGGATGTCTTTCTTACCCATGTTACAAGACTCGACTCAGTCGACATTTTGCATAAGTTTACCTGTATTGAGCTTAAGACAGGGCTAGGGACCGAAAAAGACCTAAATCAAGTCATTAAGTACGAGAATTGGTTGGTTAGGAAGCTTGCTTCTGGCGATAATGACATGGTTCAGAGCATACTCGTTGCGTTCAGTTTTCAAGACAAAGTGCTAGAGTATGTCCAACGAAGGAAGATGATAGAGGATAAGGCAGTGAGGTTGATAAACTATCGGGTCTCTGAAGACAAAGACGATATTACATTGACCGAAATTAGATTTGATTGAATCTCTACAGGGTTTTGAGGCGCAACCTAATTGGTAAAGATGCGGTCAGCATTACTCAGCTGCCAATTTGACGAGGCAGAGCTAGAAACATATTAATGGGAACTCTTTTCAAGGAGGATGTTTGACGCGGTGGCTGATAAGACTTTCGTTGAAAACTGCGACTTCAGCATTTTTAATGATACTATTCATGAGCTTGCTCTGGCTGTTCTGCTTAGTGAACGAGACACGGAGTGTATGCTCACCCAAGATAAATATACCTATCGGGTTAAAGGGGGCAAGGATGGATACCTATTCTACAAAAAGAGGGCTAGCGATAGATGGATTCTGATTGCAAACTGGCGCTTTTATGGCCTTTATATTGTGGTTCGGTACCGGAAGCCAATCTGGTTAAGACCCATGTACCGAACTTTGTTTGCCAAAATGAATTATGTCTCCGTTACCTTCTTCGATCATAGCATTGAGGCAATTGATAAAGACTGGGAGATTTTAAGAAGTAGGAGGTTCCGTCTCAGCCCTCCGTTTGCCCTTGCTGAAGTCATGACTCGGGAGTTTGGCTATCTGCAAGAGGAGATAGAAGAACTTGAAGCAAAACAGGGTCTATGACTGAACCTGCGGTATGTTGAGGATGACTATTGCCAGTGGCTGAAGCAGAAGTTTAGGTCTTTCTTCGGGCATGGTGAGTCTGATTGGGAGCGGGTGAGGCGGAGGATTAAAGCCTGTAGGCAGCTGGCGTCCATACCCAGTTCGACCCGTCGCTTGTGAATGGGGCGAAGCAGCCTATGTTATCCCGCGCCGGGGTATAGAGCGCATTTCTGGCCTATTCTCAAGCTGCACGCGATGACTCCGTCGGTCTCGCAGCGAGATAGTGCAGTTATCACCGCAGGATACTATAATTAAGCCACGGAAGCTATATTCTTCTGTGAACAGCGCTGATGAAGAACACAGCTATTGCTAAAGTATTCCAGGATATTGCTGACCTTCTGGAGCTGAAAGGAGAGAACGTCTTCAAGATTCGAGCGTACCAGAAGGCGGCCAGAGCTATCGAGCATCACCCAAGGGAAGTAAAGATAATGATTGAGGAGGGAGAGGAGTTGCGAGATATTCCTGGTGTGGGCGAGGCAATAGCCAAGAAGACGACCGAGCTCGTAACAACCGGAAAGCTGGGTTACTATGAGAATCTGAAGGCTGAGTTTCCCGAAGGCATAACTAATCTT
>CAYMVL010000045.1:0-16255 GCA_964394145.1 uncultured Dehalococcoidales bacterium
AAGAGCGAAGAATCCTAACGTGCGCATTATGCTGGGTGGAGCTCCCATAAATCCAGATGTAGTGGAAAAATACGGAGCTGATGGCACTGCTGACAATGCGGGCACTGCGGTTGATGAAGCTATAAAGCTAATCAAGATGTTAAAGAAAGAGGAATTAGGGAGATAAACCAGAGACAGATGTAAGAACATATAATTGGCTACCTTTTGTATCGTGGTTGGGCATTTGGCTGGCAAATCAAGTGGTCCAGCGGGCGATGAGATCAGTCGCCTTCGGTTGTCAAGATCAATGAAGCAGTTCTACGGCCTCTCAGGCAGGAGAGGCTCGATAATGAGCTTTTTAGCGTGACGTTCTTTCGTGGAGCCAGCGCATTTGCGTCTGGTGGTAACGCTTTTGCTCCTGACAACCTGTGTAAATGGCACGCAAGAAGCGAGAAGCTGCCCACCACGCTCTAAAATTGATGAACTAGCATCTTAAAGAATTTGCCGGGTACTGGAAGGAAGTCTATGGGGTGGAGGGCGTCTTGCCTCCGACTGATGAGCCGATATCTGCGAATCAGCTAATACGATTAGCAGTTGACTAAATTATGAGAGTAGCTTATCCTTAATGATTTGACGGCGCTACTTGAAGATAAGGCCTTCTAGTAGGTCAGCAAAGAGTATCGCTGCCAGCGCAACTGAAGGAATCTGAGCCGGGTTGAGTGTTGCCTTCTTATTGAATCCGGACGGGCGGCATGTATTTCTTGGTTGCTGTGCTGTGTTCCTGGCATATGATTAGTAAACGGCACGAGGAGTAATAAATTTGAAAAGGAATCTAGTGGGGAGGAAACTTGAATCGGATCTTAAGTTCCTCTGCCAGAGGGCAAAGGAATTGGGAGCATCAGACGCAATAGCAATACCTGCTAGCGCCATTGTCGTGGATGATAGGGTAAGGTTGAAATGCATGGTGCCATTGTGTCCCTGCTATAACAAGAACCTGGTATGCCCTCCCAACGTTATGCCCATATCCGAATTCAAACGGACTCTCAGGTACTATCATAGTGCTATTCTGCTGAGGGAAGAGGCGGCTCCGTATGAACCACCCGAAGAGTTAACGCAGTACAACAACCTATCGGAAATGTGGGAGATCGTTTCTTCTGTAAGAAACGGACGGAAGAACTCTGAAACAACGGGAGATGACTATATCCGTTGTCTAAATAAGAGCCAGGAAAAGTTGCTTGAAGTGATTAGCCAGATAGAATCTCTGTGCATTGCCAGGGGATATTTATTCGCTGCCGGTCTGGGAGCTGGCACCTGCACGCTATGTGAGGAATGTGTCGGTGTTGCTTCGAGATTAACGTGCCGTCATCCCTTTAAAGCGAGGCCGCCGATGGAAGCACTGGGCATTGATGTGCTTGCCACAGCCAAAAATGCGCGCATGCAGGTCAATTTTACCCCGAATGGAATCAGAAATTGGGTGGGGCTGGTCCTGGTAGACTAGACCTTTCACATAATCTTCTTTCAGTGCCTTCAGCCCGGTACTGCGCACCGCAATTGTTCCGAAACTGGTCCAGCTTCAAAGAGGAAAACCAGTGTTTGGATGGTGACATCCTTCCGCCATACAGTATTTTTAGCCTCCTCCTTTTGCGATGCTGGTACGGACTCCGTCATGCGAAGATGCTGTAAGGGTGCAGATGGAGGGCATTTGCGATGAGTGGATTTGCGTTGTGATATGTGACTAATTGCAATAATATTGCATTTAATACTTGCCTAAGATATTATAGTATTGATGGTTCAGGATTCAATACAGATTTTGCGGTCTGGCGGTTATAAGGTGACCAGGGCGCGAAGACAGGTGCTTGTGGTTCTTGACGAAGCGCAGAAGCCACTTTCGGCTTACGAAATACAGAAACTGTTGAAGCAGGAAGACAAGTATCTGAATCATGTCACTATCTATCGTATACTTGATTTACTCTGCCACTTGAACCTGGCTCACAGGATTTTGTCGACGGGGGGATATGTTAAATGTGGTTTGGGGAAGCAGCCAGGGTGTCATCGATTCCTGGTCTGCCGTAAATGTGGGGCCATCATAGAGTTTGCCAGCGAAGAGCTATGCCGGGAAGAAAATGATTTCGCGGGGAATTTTGGCTTTCATACCGAGTATCATCTTTCGGAGTTCTCCGGACTATGTGCCAGTTGCTATGAAAAGGAACTGGTAGAGAGCAGGCTTGCGATTAAAGGCAATAACAATAAAGGGAAATGCTGAGGCAAATAATAGAACTAGAAGAGAAGCTGCACCTTGCGTTGTGATAGGGACTCCCGGCGTGACTATCACAACAGCCATAATAGTCTTGAGCGACGTTCTGTGGCAGGCTTTCAGAATTGCTTTTACGCGTTGCATCTGGCACGTGCCAGGCCAAGTGTGCTATCTGCTACAGCGAACTGTACCGGATAGAGAGGATGCGAATTATGGGCAGGTCTCTTGATCGAGTGGAGGAATAAGGAGTAATACGGATGCTTCAGCTTAGTACGTTCACCTGGGTAGCTATTTTTGCAGTTAGTGCAGCTGTGATTAACACCATAGGGATTCTTGCCGTCTACAAAAGTAAGGGATGGGCTGAAAGAGCAAAGATATATTTGATGTGTTTTGCGGCGGGAGTCTTGATATCTGTCCCCCTGACGTTCGCTCTGCCTGAAGCTATACAGAACAATCACTATGCAGGTTTTGCTGCTTTAATTGGGTTCCTGTTTATGTTTATATCTAATATGCTAATACAACGCAGAACACGACAACAATCTTTGGCTTTCGGGATTACCGCTGCGGAGGGAATAGGGCTGCATTCTTTTGTTGACGGAGTTATTTACGCTGTCACATTTAGCGCAAGTATACTTGTCGGGATATTGTCTGGGATAGGTCTGGTGCTTCATGAACTTGCGGAAGGGGTAATTACTTATTCACTATTGATAAGCGGGGGGGTCAGGAGAGAGAGAGCAGTATGGTATGCTTTTCTCATAGCCGGGCTTACCACCCCGATAGGTGCATTTATAGCTTATCCTATTGTAAGTAGATTGAGTGGCTCTGTCTTGGGACTAGCTCTCGGTTTTGTGGTGGGAGTCTTAATTTATATTTCGGCTTCCCACCTTTTACCTGAAGCACGTGGACATGAGAAAAAACATTCTATGTGGGCTTTTTTTGCAGGAATTGCGTTGGCTCTTTTCATAGTGCTGACCAAAATCATTCACTAAAACTGCCTTGCCTAGGCTGCAGCAGGCGATATGCCTGCCTGTGCTCGTTAGGTGAGTCCAAAAACAACTGGAAGGCTTCCTATTACCACGTATACACAGGTGCACTCCATTGAGGAAGCACGGTTACCATTATATAAGAATACATTTTCTCTTACCTTCTGCCGCTATCGGTCTCCCACTGAAGATAGTCATCGTACATCTCGGGAATCGTTCTCCACTGCACTTTGCCGGACACAACATATTTATTGACGACCTGCAGCCATTGCTCCACGAGTCCTATGTCCAACGCCTTGCCAAAAGACCATGCGACATAGTAAGTATAAGGTTGCGTGGATTTATCGGATTCTATAGTGAAGTCCTGGGTACCACTTTGTTCGGCCTTATCCTGAGCTTCTTCGTAAGAATATGCTAATCCCCCTCCTGAGGGGATAATGACAATTCTACCGTTGGGAGTATCACTAATCCAGTTGGAGCCGTTTTCCGCTCTCCACGGGTGGAGTCTCCCCTCCATGTTAAAAGGGTAAGCCTCATGGAATTCACCGGGTCGGGCGTTATCAGGAATCGTGATAGGTCGCTCTCGTGGAGGTAATGATAGCAGGGCATAGGATACAACTCCGGTAACAAATTCAAAGCCGGCATCAGCCGTGGCTGTAACCCAATCGCAGTGAGAGTTGACGCCGGAAACATGCCTCACCGTCACACCTAGGGACTCCAGCTGGGACTTCATGCGGGCTAAATCGGCTTCCATCTTACCCGTCGAGTCCTTCCTGCTGCCGCCGACGTCTGCGTGTACGCCGATTGCGTGGCCCCGGTTCTCCATCTCCAGCAGCACGTTATCGTGCCAGCGGATAGCTCCTTCGGTCATTTCTTTGCTCTCCAGAGTGAGCTTAGCCCCGTACTGTTCAAATAGCGTCGCATAGTCCCGCAGCAGGGCCGCATGTCTCTCGAAGCTAGCCTCATCTACACCATCGTTCCAGCCCTCGAGATGGACCATGATGCCTAAATTCAAGACCTCCTGCGTCTCAACTGCCGGTCTGTCTCCTGGTATGCTGGGTACCGTTATAGGAACTATGCCGCTGCATCCAGGCAGAAGCAGTGCGCCCAGCACAATAAGAGAGATAATTACACGTCGCATCCAGGCCCATAGTATCACGATTTCAGATTTGGCGAAACATGATTTGCGGGCTTTTTCATTCTGTCGAGCTATAATCAAAAGGCGTGCACATAGTTGGCGATAGCGAGTACTCTTCTGTAGCTGAGAAAACAGCAGAACTAGGTACTAACCACTCCTGCGGAAAAGGAAAGCATGACAGGGAATCAGGTGTCAAGGATTCTCCGGGATAACTGGCATGAATATCCCGAGGAATTTAGCTTCAAAGTGGGGAAGGGGGGACTCGAACCCCCACGCCTTGCGGCACATGATCCTAAGTCATGCTCGTCTGCCAATTCCGACACTCCCCCGTGTTCAAAATCAGGGAAAAAGTTAACAGAATCTCAGGAAAAGTTAACAGTTTCGCAAATACAATTCCAAGCTAATTTGTTAACACTCTTTGTTAACTCCAGAAGACAAGGCTTATCGAAGCACACTTTAGCATACTATAAAACCTGTCTCAAACCATTCCTACAAAGCTACGAGATGACACCTGAAGGCATTAACTCATTCCTGGCTAATGTTAACTGTGGCAATGGTAAGGTTAGCTATTATAGAGCTATTGGAGCCTTTTGTAACTGGGCTATAAGGGAAGGTTATCTTACAAACAATCCACTTGACAGGGTAGATAAGCCCAAAATTGCTAAGAGAATAATGCCTAGCATTACCGCTGAGCAAGTGCAATACCTCATTGATACTGTGGATGGCAATAGGAACAAAGCTATCATATCACTATTGGGTGATAGCGGTATGAGGCTAAACGAGTTAGCCAACATCCAAGCTTCGGACATTGATTGGACTAGCTACGCCATAACCATTATGAGGTATTCAAACCTTACTACAGAGCCTAGAGTTACAGACAGGTATTAAGTGTAATGCTCACAGCTTGAGAAGAGGATTTGCTTGTAATCTACATAAGAAGGGACTAAGCACGCTGGGCATTATGTACTTGTGTGGCTGGGAAGACCTAAGCATGGTATTGAGGTATACCTGTAGTATCGCCTTTGATGATTGCCTGGAGCACTACAAGGCTGTGAATGGCTAACCTTACAACTTCTGTCATCAGGTAACGCCAGCGCTGTACCTGTCAACAATTAGCTTTAGCTACATGATTACTAATCAGGTGTGTTGACTTCATAGCTCTGCAGGTACGGGTGACTTAATTATCAGATGTAGTTTGTTCTATCTACACTCTGGCGAAATACTCATTTCGCGATAACCGGTCAGTGAAGTTTTGAGATTGCTTGAGCGTTTATCGTGGTCTTGAAGCTAACGAGTCTCAATGGAGGTTGTTGAGTCAACCCTTTTGATTGTTAGAAGATATAACGCTATTTCATGCATTTTCCTCAGCACCATAGCTAGTTCTTCAAATTTTAGTTCATAGTTTGCCACGACAATAGCATCCCAATTCTCGCTAGCAGCTGCCATTACTGGTTCACCAAGACCTAACTCATCTTTTCGAATTATGTCGTCTATATGCTCCATGGCATCCCGAACTTTTGTCAAGCGTACCTCCATCGTTTCTATCTGCCTCCGCACTTCCCTTGGCAATATTGGTGATTCCTCTTCTGCCTTGATTCTCTCTAATAGTTTATACAATCGTCGAACAGCATTAATGCAAGTCTCAATATGGTCTGGGAATCTGAGAAGATATATGCTCCTGCCATCTCTGCTGATTTCTTTTGGCGAGCGGTTCATCTCCGCTATTTGGGCAAGAATAAGTTCCCTCGTTTCTTGGTATTCCCTTATAGCCTTATCTACCAGACGAATGAAGTTTCTTCTATATAGCCGCGCTTTCTGACTTAAGCCTTGCTCACCAACAAGTAGTTGAACCAACAAACGGTTCATAAGGCAGTCCAAACCTGACAAATCAGGCATTTTGCATTGCGACGGAAGTGCCATTACCCTGCTATACCATCTTGATTTTAATTATACTACCTGCTAGGTCGGTGAAGTCTGAGGATAGGTCACGGATTTGCCGGAGGCTTTATGCCTCCCCCAAGCTGAGCTTTGCTCCATAAGTTCCACTCGCTCAAAAATGAGGTGTCTGCTCTAAAAGTCAATAATTTTTATCACCCCAAAAATCCTTCCAATCCATTGACCTGTATTGACTACATTTCTTAGTTGCTGCGATAGCCAAAATGAAGAAAATGGCTGTGGCTATTATCGATACAGTCAGGATAAGGTCGATTTTCCAGTTAGTGCGAGGTATTTCAGATATTGTGAATGCCAAAATACCTATCGTTAATGCAAAGCCCCAAAGAACACACAGAAGATGCTCAAATCTATTCGCCAGAGACCTTCTAGTATCTTTGTCGTGGTATGCGTCAATCTTCTTAATAAGAGCGGATAGCTGTTCATTACCCCCTTGCCCTGGATTCAATTCAGTTGGTGCCGTCTCAGGTTCCTGTCTTGAGCCATTTCTTTGATTGCTAATACATTTGGGCAATAGCCCTAATAACCCAACACCGATGACACCTATAATTATTATAGCTGCTAACGCTAGAACAAACATATCTCAACCTACTTTCCTATTTTTCCCGTATCACAAGTGTCTGCCGTTTCAAAAGTCGTCACTTCACCTTTAACTTTAATAAACGATATCACTTAGCCCCGCTAGAAGTAAACCTATGAGTATAATTCTAAGGATGGTAAGACTGGCTGCTCTACTTCCACCTCCTCTTAAATGAATTATAGGCTTGAATAGCTAGAGAGGCAACACTCTTCAGGGACAAATGTAGACAATCGAAAGTGAAGCACTCGCACAGAGTGGAGTGCTATACTACACCATGGGATTGAGGAAGCATAAGAGTAGAGCCTATGCGGAGGTCACTATGGCAGAACAAGCTCCAAATATCCTCCAGGTTGAAGCTAAGGTCAAGCAAACCACAGCTAGAAAACACCAGAAGGAAATAGCTTTAACCGCAGAATTGCTTAGCATCTACACTAAAGGATTCAATCTTGCAACCTCTTTCCAGCGAACCGAGACGAATGATGTGCCATACGCGTGGCTCCTACTGCTTGCACGAAGTTACCAGTCAATGAGAAGTGCTGTATTACTTATGTTTAGTGGCTATTATGGTTCGGCATTAACACTGCTGCGGACAGTTACAGAGGATTGGCTTGTTGGCAAGGATTGTGAAGATTACCAGCCCACATTGGATACTCTACTATACAAAAAGCACAAATTCGGGGACAAGAAATTAAAACTAAGATATAGAGATATGGCTGACAGAATAAAGGTCAAAGATAACGCAAATGACATCGTGTATTCACATGATTATACGTTTCAATCCCAGTTCACTCATGCTGGGAGACTAAGCCTAGAAATCATGCGAGACCACAAGACTAATGACTTGAGAGTGGCTCCTTGCTACGATAGTCTCCTCTTCTATTGTTGTTATGAACTATTCGTTAGGAACGGTCTAAAAATGGGGGAGATCATGTACCGATTTCTGGAAAGCTATTCAGATGAGAATGCGAAGAATTGGGACAAGATGGTAAAACCAGCAATAGACCACATGGTAGACTGGCTACGAACGTTGCAGCAGGAGTATGGTGGTAAAGGCACCTATGTTGAATAGGATGACCAAAGGAGATCGTATCCAACAGGGAAGCTAAATTGAGAGAAGAATGCCCAGCCAACTTCTAAGTGTAATGACCCACTAGCGGTTGGAGTTCCATAATTCTTATAGCCACTACGGTAAATGTGCATCTGTGACTAAGATAACCAGCGAAGTTGCGGGTGGAATAGCCCAGCCACCCACTACGTGTGCTGGCAATAAATTCATTCTTAGCCTCGGCCATTGGCAGGGCAATGAGCCCTAGGGGAGACGGTCTGGTTGTTGCGGGTTAATTCACCGCCTCCCAGGAGATTCAGACTGTAGTGCGCCTGGAAAAAGCGGGCAGAAATGCCAGGGCAACAATAATGAAGCCGGGCAATGCCGCTATGGAGAATACCATCGAAACGCCGAGATTTTCGCCAATAATCCCGGAGATTAGCGGTCCCAGGAGCATGCCTACGGAGTATACAGCCTGATATACCCCGACGGAGGTTGCCTGGTACCCGGCTGGCACACTGCGAATACTGAGCGTCATCAATGTGGTCATAAGCAGCCCACGTCCGTAGCCGAAGGCGACCTGCAGCGCCATCAGCACGGGGACTCTGTCTATGAGGGGGACGGCCAGAAGGCTGCCTGCAATCAATAAGCCCCCGAATATTACGGTCGACCTGTGGCCAAATCTTGTGGATGTCCGCAATGCCCCTAATGCGCCCAGTGAAGAGAATCCCGTATTAATCATTGTTATCAGCCCCAGGTCGGTAATGGATGCCCCGATTCGAGTCGCATATATGGGAGTAAAGGCAAATAGCCCACCATGGACTGAGAACTGGAGCAGTATTCCCATGATGGATGCGGTTATCAAGACCGGATTGATAATTGCAGATGAAGCTCCCCGCCGCGTATGAGCTACCAGCCTGGCAGGGGGATTCTCTTGAGACAACATCAAAGGTAGAAGAGCTACAACTGCGATAAGAGCCGCGATAAGAAATGTCTGCTGCTGCCCTATCAGGTCGGCGATGATGCCGCCTGCGGCCGATGCCACTACCAGAGCGCTTCCCTGAACGAAGTTAATAATTCCTATAGCTTTACCCTGATTATCAGGCGGATAGTATGTAGCGAAATAAATGACAAGCACCACCCATGTGGCGGCGCCGATACCTGTGGTCATCCGCGCGAAGAACAATGGCCACGGCTGATCGGCCAGCCCGAGCCACAGTGCACCTGCGGCTGTTATTATCAGGCCCGCAACTACCAGTGGCTTGCGGCGTCTCAGCCTGTCCGATAGGAGTCCGATGGGGATGCGCAATAGCATCTGGGGTATCGCATAGGAAGCCACCACAAGCCCGACGATGGCTAAGCTGGCACCGGAGGCCTCTATGTATACTGGCAGTATTGGAGTATATAGATGCAGGGCTACCCAGAACAGGAAGGTCGTTATACAAAAGCAAGTGGCAGAGCGCTTATAGGGTGTCTGTAGCAGACCTGAAGGCATCGGTGCACCGGGAGGCACCACAAGCCTGGCCTCACCGGACACTTAGGTGCTCCATCCTGCTTGGTAAAATGCCGGGTGTCCACATCTTGCTGCTATGGCGGCCTCTCATTCATAATGAAGTCAGCTAAGCCTGCCACTGAGTCCACACAGCTTAGTTTCCATCACACACCATGTTCTCTGCTCTCCTTGAATCTCGCTGGTTTCAAGAAGCCGGTCAATACAAGGCCGGCAATGCTGATGGCAGCAGCGACCAAGAACCCCGTGTGATAGCTACCGGTGGCATCAAACAGGTAGCCGCTTAGCAGTGGGCCAACAGAGGCTCCTGTTGTATAGAAGAGGCTGGCAACTCCGAAAATCAGCCCGTGCGAGCTCAGCCCGAAGAAATCTGCTACCAGGGGTGACTGCGCTGCTCCCATGCCCCCACGGGCAAGGCCAAGGACGGCGGCAACGATGAATAGCGGCCACAGCATCTCGGCTTGCAGCAGCCAGAACAGCGCCGCTGACATCAGAACAGAACCAATAAGATAGGCTTGCCTGTTGCCAATTTTATCTGCGGCGTGCCCCAGCACAAAAGTGCCGGCAATGCCCGCTGCACCCACAGTGGCCAGAATGCTTGCACTGGTGGTGGAGGAAATTCCTAAATCGGTGGCGTGCGGCACAATATGAATTAAGATACTGAAGATAGAGAAGCCAAAACAGAAGAACATGGCAGAAATGACCCAGAGCTGTCTTGTGTGAGCCGCCTCTTTGAGGGAATACCTCCGGGCAGCTATCTCTTTTTCGCCTTTGCCAGCGTCCTCTTGACCGTAGGGCACTTGTCCCACCTGAGCCGGATCACGCCTTAGAAGCTGGGCAGCTGATACGACTATTACCAGAACGGCGACACCCAGTACCGTGTATGAGGTACGCCACTCGTAAAGAGAGATAAGCTGGTCAGCGACCAGCGGGCCAATCAAGGTGGCGATGCTGGTGCCACTTACAACAATGCCCGCCATCATAGCTCTCCTTTTGACAAACCATCTGGCCATGATCGACACCAGCGGTACGAAAATGCCACTCAAACCAACGCCTATTATTACACCGTAAACCAGATATAGCTGCCACACGGCATTAATCTGTGACATGAGCAAGAATCCCAGACCCAACAAGAAGCCAGAAAGCCTCAGCACCATCCGGGGGCCCAGCCTGTCTGTTAGTCCGCCCATCACAATCCCGAGCGGCCCCTGGATGAACATGGAAAGAGAGAAAGCGCCCGAGGTGACGCCTCTGGTCCAGCCAAACTCATTTACTATGGGATTGAAGAAGACGCCAAAAGCATGAGATGTGCCGAATGCTGCCGTCATGATACACAGGGCAGCGGCGGCCACGATATAGCCGTAGAATAATCGTCCTTTGCTGCCAGGGTTCTGCACCACTATTTGTTTCGCTATAACAAGCCTCCTCTGTGCAACTGTGACTGGCCCTGTACGGGGTCCTATCTATGGAGAAGCATATGCTGCAAATGAAGCTGATCATAGCACCAATTGCCATTACACCAGCTACAGTGTATAGTCTGTCTCCCCGCGTGGCTGAGAGCTCGACTGATTGCCTACCGGATTTCACCTGACGGAATCAAGCCTGCTTGGCTGGTCCCACAGATGCCTGCGCAGAGTGTGAGCTTCTTTCCTGCCTTCCCAGAGCCTTGGGCACAGAACTGTGCCAGGAAGTGCTCAAGCTTTCTGGGTATTATCCTCAGTTGCAGGGGGGATGATACAAGCGTAGTCTGACAGGCGTTCTATGAAGCGGGCTATGTTCTTAGTATGATCGGCTTTTATATCGTCCGCGACATCCTGAGGGTTGCGGCATTTTATCGCATCCTCCCTGATAATCTCGAGTAACCTGACTAGAGTGCGCCTGTCTTCCAGTGATAACCGTGACAGTACCTTCAGGGTTAGTTCCCAGCCGGCGGGGGTTGCCCTTTCGAGAATCTCCCTGGCCTGCCTGGTGATAACCAGCCTGCATGACCTGCGGTCCGGAAGGTCCCTTCTCCTCTTAAGGAGCCCCGCCTTGACCATGCGCTCCACTATAAGGCTGATGCTGTTCGTGTTCCGGTCAAGCAATTGCCCCACGTCGGTAGGTGTTGCAGGTTCGTCAATGTATTTTATAGCCAGAAGCACCGCGTGCTGTTCAGGCGTGATACCCTGTTTGGCGAACACGTCGTCCTCGCACTTGGCTATCACATTGTAAGTCCGGTGCAGCAGCAGCCAGACCATGTGTGCCAGGTTTTCTAATTCATATTCAGCTGCCATATTGTCTCCTTTGATTATTTCGCACTCGCTTAAAACGTACCGCGAATTTTACTATATTTCGGTGCCAGAATCAAAAAGGGCTGGCTACGGGGATGCCCCACTGTGCCAAAGTATTCTATAATCATTCGATTTTCCAATGAGCTGGGTTAACATAGCTATACTGAGCGCGGCTATCATGGCGATGGTGAACATACTTGACAGCCACTTGCTTTCCAGGCGGATGCCGGGCTTACGGGCTTATCTTTTTCCTGTAGGCTCTATACATGTAATCTATGCCTCGATACTGTGTATCCTTTTCCCCTTACCGCAGGGCGCTGACATAGGGCCGATACTGGCGGCAGTAGCTTCCGGCGTGCTACGGAGCATTGCCGCTCTTATTATGCTTGATAGCCTGAGAAAAGAAGAGGTCTCACGGGTCATCCCTGTGGTCTACTCCTATCCTATTTTCGTTGCCATAATGGCTGCCCCCTTGCTGGGAGAGTTACTTTCTGGCCTGGAATGGCTCGCGGTAGTGATGGTTGTAGTGGGAGCGGTGTTGAGCTCAATGACAGAGAGGCCATCACGCTCTATGCGCCGTCCCGGGCAGCTACTCGTGCTGTTCGGCGCAAGCATTCTCTTTGCCGTGGCGGATGTAGCCGGCAAGTACGCCCTGGCCTCCATTTCATTCTGGAACATGTTCTGGATCAGCGCATTCTGCATGTCGGGTATCTTTCTGTTACTGTCGTTGCGACCGCGCTTCATCAGGCAGGTGGCTGGCATGCAGGGGAGAAGCACGGCTATAGGTCTCATCCTTCTGACCGAGACACTGACACTCATTGGGATAGTGCTCTCCTTCTGGGCGCTAGAACAGGGTCCCGTATCCCTCGTATCTACCATTGTCAGCAGCCGGCCACTATTTGTGCTCATAGGTGCTCTTATTTTGAGCCGGGTGTGGCGTAGCTTTCTGGACTGGCGTTATGGCAGGTCCAGTCTCATCCTGCGGCTCATCGGCACCGTTATGATTGTGGCTGGCATAGCCATCATCCACCTGCTCTAATTCAGAACGGAAGCCCCGATACATCCTCGAATAGCCGCATTCGAATAACCGTCGCCAGATTATCCTGATAGGTTCTGGTGAGAAAGTCGCTAATAGGTATTGACATTTCAATAAAGCGTGCTACTATTATATCAGCAAGAATATAATTGTATATAACGGATGATGTCGGGTAGGCTGTGTTAATGGTGGTCAGGGGGGTTGCTGTGGGTGGGGCATGATGGTGTTACACGCTGGAAAACGCAGGGATGATGCAATACCACAGGGCTGATGGTTCAGAGGTGGAGCTCAGGATGGGAGGGTGGAAGACGGGCATGGCCGGGGATGCAATTCGCCCGTACCTTTCGGCATTCAATCCTAATGCCATTCAAGCTCTCTTTTCCCAGACAGAACTGAGCCATCAGACAGTGCTCGTGTCAGGCAAAAATCAAGCCCGCAGACAGTCGGCCTCGCATGAGGATTCCCCCTTACCGCGACGGAGTTCGATCCCTGTCGTTCCGAGGAGCTTCCGCTCTCCGCCATTGCGAGGCAGGTCGCCCTCCGTCAGTGTGGGGGACTTCGGTCTCTGCCCTTGCGAGGGGCTTTCCCACCATGTCATTGCGAGGAGCGAAGCGACGAAGCAATCTCAAAACAACTTCAACCAAAGGAGGCAACAATGGGTAAAACGAAAATGAAATTTCCGCTCGTCATTGCGAGCCAAAGGCGAAGCAATCTCATTAGAAGGAGGACAAAATGAGTAGATTAAGAGCGAAAGTCGAGGGTTGGAAAGCGGCGAGGCCGAGAGCGTTGGCAATTCTGCTCGCCCTGGCGCTGGTGCTGAGCTTCAGTGTAGTGGCAACGACGCCGGTGGCGGCAGATACAATCGAGGTGCCAGATGGCCACTCCACTATCCAGGACGCCATTGATGACGCGTCTTCTGGCGACACCATCGTGGTGGCGAGTGGCACATATAATGAAACCCTTACTATTGACGGGTTTAGTGGATTGACCATCCGGGCCGGCAGCGACGACCAGACGCCGGTCATCAAGGGGGGCGCATCAGTCACGACCAGTTATTACGGTGACCGGGATTGCATCATATTTGTGGAGGATTCCACTGATGTAGTGCTCGAAGGCCTGGATATACAGGGAGAGAATCTGGGGTCTGCCCAGGGTGGGACGAATGAAAAAAGCTACGGGGTCATTTATGATGGAGCCACCGGTGAGATAAACAACTGCACCGTTTCCCCCAACACGGTAGACGACATGGGGGCCACGGGCATTGCGTTGTGGGAAGATGCCGACCTCACCATAGATAGCTGTACCATAGAGAACTACGGCAGAATCGGCGTTTTCGGGTATGCTGCGGGCAGAGCTTGCTCGGGACGTATATACGATTCCACCATAGTGGGCCCTGCCTACAACGGAACGGATGACGGCCTGCTCAGCTACGGCGTGGAGGTAGAGAGCGTAGACACACCCGTCTGCGAGTTTGAGATAATAGGAAACGACATCTACAACCACTACAATGGCGCCGCAGATTTCGCGAAATGGGCCTCTGCAGCCATCTACATAGACGGCTGGGACCAGTCACATGATTGCGACTACCCCGACTCCGTCGTGGAGATGGAGAGCAATGACCTGTATGATAACGAAAAGGGCATAGTGGTAGTTACCAATGCGGAATCATATGCCCATTTCAACAACATCCAGGACAACCTGGAAAAAGGTGTCAAAAGCGACACTGGCGACGGCGTTCCCCCTAAGACATTCGATGCCCGCTACAACTGGTGGGGTTCGGAAAGCGGGCCTTCCGGTGCGGGACCAGGGACAGGTGATACTATCTCCACAAACGTGGAGTATTCACCCTGGCTGGGCACCGCTCCGGATACCACCCCGATGATATGGTACACCAACGATTCCATCCAAGATGCCATTGATGCCGCCTCTGCTGGCGACACTATCAATGTGGTGGCGGGGACGTATGGGGAGAGTGTAACTATCGATAAGTCCCTGACTCTGGCTGGTGCCGGTAATGGAGACGACGACACTACCAATACAATTATCGCTCCTCCATCTGAGACTTTTGGAGTAAAGATCACAGCCAGCGGTACTTCGGCAACGGAGCCCCTGACCGTCAAGGGTCTCAGGGTTACTGGTGCGACAAACAATGGATTTCTCATTCCAGGCGTGATTGAGGGTACCCCTCAAAGCTATATTACCCTAGAGAACGTTGGGTCCGTTGCAAATAGTGCTGGTGATGGACTGCAGATAGGAGATGGTGCTAGCCGTCACATTAGCGATTTGAAATTACTGGATTGCAATATGAGTGCAAACGGAAGCGTGGGCCACCCCAATAATGGGGTTCACGTGAGTTGTCAGGTGAACAACCTTGAAATCACGGGCGGAAGGTTCAACGATAACTGGCATTCTGGGATTTACTTCGAGAATGCGTCAGGCGAAAACTTTGTACTGCAGGACATAACCGCCAATGGCAATGGTCAAAGGGGTCAGGATGATGAAGCCGGCGTCTTTTTAGTGGCTGGCGGTGGGGGCAAGACAATAAGTAATGTTACTATCACCAATCCCACAATAGTCGGCAACCCATGTAGAGGATTACTCTTGTGGAGCGAAGATGGAGACATATCAGATGTGACTGTGAGTGGGGGCACGATAAGCAATAACGACATCGGCGTTTTGATCTTAAGTAGCCTCTTCTGCTGTTTCTGTGATGGAGGTACAGACACATCGAACGTGAGTGATGTAGCGATAAGTGGAGTTGATATCACCGAGAATAGAGTGGGCCTTGAATCGGCCCGAATGGTTGGAGGCACGTATGATTTAGAGGATTGCACAATAGCCAACGTATCCGTAAACTTCAACAACATCGAGGGCAATACCGATTATGGCGTGGATGCATCAACGCTAACTACAGCAATCGACGGCACCAACAACTGGTGGGGCGATGCCAGCGGGCCGACCCATGCAGATAATCCCAGTGGCACCGGTGACATGGTCTCTGACAATGTGACCTTCGAGCCCTGGATCGGGGCGGAGTTAGAGGAATGCAAATCTGAGTGCATCTGTGGTTGTGGGTGTTGTTCGGGTACTCCCACAGGGGGAGACGTCACCATCGACGCTGAAGGTGACCATACCATCACGGCTGCCAAATACGCTGATAACCCGGGCGGCACTCCTACATTCGAGGCGGAAGGCTACTATGATGTGCATCTCGACAGCGCTGAGAATGTGACCAGCCTGGATGTTGAGTTCTGTCCAGCGGACGAGGTCTATTTCTGGGATGGGGAAAGCTGGGTGCTGGCCAGCGACCAGGTATACCATGAAAGTTCAGGATGTGTCGTGGTTACCATCACCGCTGAGACCGTCCCCAGCCTCTCGGATTTGACGGGTACCCCTTTCGCTTCGGCACAGGTTGTTCCATTACCAACACCACCCGTTGGAGGTGTGGCTTATCCTGTAGGCAAGACTGGCCTGATAGCACCGTGGCTTGCCCTGTTTGCCGCTTTG